>JAFGNA010000004.1 GCA_016927245.1 Candidatus Woesearchaeota archaeon | reverse complement strand
TTCATCATCTTCATCTTGTTCGCCGCCGCCGCCATCTCCGCCGCTATGGGTGACTGGGTCGAGGTCGTCGCCATCCTCGTCGTCCTCCTCATCAACGCGGTCATGGGCTTCGTCCAGGAGTTCAAAGCTGAGAAGAGCATAGAGGCCTTGCAGAAGCTGGCGAGCTTGCAGGCAGTCGTGCTCCGTGACGGCAAGCAGGTCAGGGTTGACGCCAAGGAGCTGGTGCCTGGCGACGTCATCATCCTCGAGACTGGCGAGAAGCTGCCCGCTGACGCGAGAATCATAGCGTCGGTGAACCTCAAGACGCAGGAGGGCGCGTTGACCGGCGAGTCCATGCCAGTGGAGAAGACTGAGAAACGGTTGTCCTCCAAGCTCCCCCTCGGCGACCAGGCGAACATGGTGTTCTCCGGCACGATCATCACTAACGGGAGGGGCAAGGCGGTCGTCACCGCTACCGGTATGCAGACGCAGATCGGCAGAATAGCGGGCATGATAGAGGGTGCGCCGACGGAGCAGACGCCGCTGCAACGGAAGCTCGGCATGCTCGGCAGGATGCTCGGGCTCATCGTCATCGCGGTGAGCGTCGTCGTCTTCCTCACCGGTTGGCTGCGCGGCGGCGACCTCAAGGAGATGTTCGGCACCGCAGTCGCCCTCGCCGTCGCTGCCATCCCTGAGGGCTTGCCCGTCGTCATCACCATCGCCCTCGGGTTCGGCGTGCGCAAGATGGTCAGAAAGAATGCCCTTATCAGGAAGCTGCCTTCAGTGGAGACCTTGGGTGCCGTGACGGTCATCTGCTCTGACAAGACCGGCACCTTGACGCACAACCAGATGACCGTGACGCACGTGTACGCGGACGGCAAGGTGGTGGATGTCACCGGGTCCGGCTATGAGCCTGAGGGCGAGGTCAAAGGCAAGGTCGACCCGTTGTTGTTCAGGATAGGCGCGCTCTGCAACGATGCCAGGCTTACTGAGGGGCGGAAGGAGTGGGGTGTCATCGGCGACCCGACTGAGGGCTGCTTGATCACCGCGGCTCGGAAGGCTGGCTTGCGCGAGGAGGATCTCCGGTCGCGGTTCCCCCGCGTCGATGAGATAGGGTTTGACAGCTCGAGGAAGATGATGACGACGTTCCACCGCGTCAAGGGCGATGTCATCTCTTACACGAAGGGCGCTCCTGACAACATCCTGAAGCGGTGTGACCGCATCCTCGTCAACGGCAGGGTGCGCGCGCTCACGAAGAATGATTTGAAAGTGGTTGATGGCCAGATACGGTCGTTCTCTGAGCAAGCTCTCAGGGTGCTCGGGTTCGCGTACAACCAAGGCAGGAAGAAGGGTGATGCGGAGAAGAGGATGGTCTTCGTCGGGTTGCAGGCGATGATTGACCCGCCACGAGAGGAGGTCAAGACGGCCATCGCGAAGTGCAGGAGCGCAGGCATCAAGGTCATCATGGTCACCGGCGACCACTTGGTGACCGCGCAAGCGATTGCGAAGCAGCTCGGTATCGAGGGCGAGGCGATGGAGGGAAAGGATATCGTGGGGATGGATCTCAGGAAGGAAGTCAAGAGGATCGGCGTGTTCGCCAGGGTCAACCCTGAGCACAAGCTCCGCATCGTGGACGCGTTGAAGCACAACGGTCACGTCGTGGCCATGACTGGTGATGGCGTGAACGACGCCCCTGCCTTGAAGAAGGCTGATATCGGCGTGTCCATGGGCGTCACGGGCACGGACGTCGCTAAGGAGGCGTCGAGCATGATTCTCACCGATGACAACTTCGCGAGCATCGTCTCCGCCGTGGAGGAAGGTCGCAACATCTATGATAATATCAAGAAGTTCGTGAACTATCTCTTGTCCTCGAACATCGGCGAGGTATTGGTCATGTTCGTCGCGATACTCATAGGGTTCACCGCGATGGTTGACGGTGAGATGAGCGTTGTCGTGCCGCTCGGCATGTTCCAGATACTTTGGATCAACCTCATCACCGACTCGTTGCCAGCCCTCGCGCTCGGGGTGGACCCCGCAGACCCTAATATTATGGGTCGCAAGCCGCGTGACGCCAAGGAGCACATCATCGGCCGGAACATGATGTGGAACATCGCAGTGATCGGCGTGTTGATGACGGTGAGCGTGCTGTTCGTATTCGGCAGGAACCTCGGCGCGGGCGTCGAGAAAGCGCAGACCATGGCGCTCACCATGCTCGTCATCCTTGAGATCGTGCGGCTCGAGATGATCAGGTCGCAATATCACGCAGGGTTCTTCAGCAACAAGTGGCTGACCATGGCCATCGTGCTCGTACTCGGGCTGCAACTCCTTGTGATGTACACGCCGCTGGGCCAGAACGAGTTGCTCGGGCTCACTGCCTTGTCATTGGTTGACTGGGCGTGGATACTCGGCGTGGCCGCGGTGATGTTCGTGTTCGGCAAGCTCGCAGCCATGCTGATCAAGCATTACACGCACCAGGTGGACTGAATAATCATCTGATTATTTTCTCCTCTTTTAAGAATTCGGCCATCTTTTTGCGATTCTTTTTCAGGGTTCTTGAATCAACAATGCAGGCGAATATGCCTGCAATGACCAATATGATAAGCCCTTTGTTTGTGGTACTTGGTTCAGTGATAAGATTCGCGAATAAGATTGTCAAGAAGTATTCAAAAGGAATGAAAACGACCAATGGACTGCTTACATCGGTAGTTTCTCACTTTCGTGCCATTCACGACGGGAAGCATAACTGCTTGCTTGTCTGCTTTCAAATCATTAACATAAAATAATAGTTTCCTGCATAGGCCTCTTTATTCGTCGTCCTCGTCTCGCCTGATGACCTTCACCGCGTCTATCTTCACGGTGATGGGGATGGGCACGGCCGCTTCTAGGAGTTCCACGACGACTTCTTCTTTCTGCTTGTCCACACGGGTGATCTTGCACTTTTCGCGCTTGAACGGCCCTGAGATGATCTCTGCGATGTCGTTCTTCTGGATGTTGACTTCTTTCTTGACCTGCTCGAGCATGTGCTCGATCTCCTTGTAGTCAACGACGTCGCCGAGGATGCCCCTCGCGTAGGGGATGCCGAACGCTGCTTGGTCCGCTGATGACTTGTCAGCCGCTTCGAGGAAGATGTAGCCGCGCATGCCGTGCGGCCTGATCACGGAGTAGATCGCCAGCTTCTTGCGAGCTGCGTTGCTCGCGACGAAGTCGGCTACTTGGTCTTCCCTGTTCGCCGTGACGCGCAACGCGTAGATGTTGCTCTCCGGCTTCTTCTGCTCCTCTGCTTCCATGATGGGCTGCACCTCTATAATCCTATGTTCTCGAGCGCGTACTTTACCATGCTGAGAACGAACCCTACTAGGCCGATGACGAGTATGCCTAGTCCTGAGACCTTGAAGATGGTCTTGAATTCTGTCTTGTCAGGCTTCTTGGTGATGCGGAGCACCCGCATCGATTCCTTGGTGAATTCCTTGAACCCCATTTTCCTTTCAGTCCACGAACTCGATGCCGAGCTCGTTGGACATCTCCTTCTTGCTGTCTCCTGGCCGTTTGCGGCCGCCGATGATTTGCGGGCTGTGCACGCCCGTCACGATGAGCATGACGCGGATGGTGCCTTCGAGGTCGTCGCTGATCTGCGCTCCCCATATCATCCTGGCATCCTCGTCCAGCTTGACGCTGATGGCCTCGACCACCTTGCGGGCTTCCTCGAGGGTCATGTCAGACCCGCCCGCGACGTTGATGAGGGCGCCGGTGGCGCCGCTGATGTCAACGTCGAGCAACGGGTTGTTTACGGCCTTCTCCACCGCTTCGATGGCGCGGTTGTCCGTGTCGGACTCGCCTACGCCGATGAGGGCGACGCCCCCGTCGCCCATGACTGCTCGGATGTCTGCGAAGTCGAGGTTTACCAAACCAGCTTTGGTGACGAGTTCCGCGATGCCTTTCACCGCGTTGGTGAGTATCTCATCCGCGATCTTGAACGCGGTGTGCAAGGGCAGGTCTGGTGCTATTTCGAGGAGCTTGTCGTTCGGGATGACGATGAGGGTGTCCACGTTGTGTTCGAGCTTCTCAAGGCCTAGCATGGCGTTCTGGTACCTGCGGCCGCCTTCCATCTCGAAGGGGAGGGTGACGACGCCCACGGTCAACGCCCCGACCTTCTTCGCCATCTCCGCGACGACGGGCGCGCTGCCCGTGCCGGTGCCGCCGCCGAGGCCGCACGTGATGAAGACCATGTCCGCGCCTTCCAATGATTTCTTTATTTCGTGCTCTGACTCCCGAGCGGCGTCCTCGCCTACTTGGGGGATGCTCCCTGCGCCCAGCCCTTTGGTGAGGTCCTTGCCGATGAGGATCTTCTTATCGGCCGTCGTGTACAGCAAGTCCTGGGCGTCAGTGTTGAGCCCTACGGTCTCCGCTCCGTGGATGCCGACCTCGGTGATGCGGTTGATGGTGTTGCCGCCCCCGCCGCCGCACCCGACGACCTTGATCTTCGCCTTCTGCTGGCTGAGCAGCTCTTCCAGTTCAGCGTCGAGGATGTTCTGCTCGTGGGCATTCGTTGTTGTTTCCATGGATGATGACACCTCCGCGCACTCCTAACAAGTAGGAACCACGGGGACGCGGTATTTAAGCTTTGCTTTTTTTTCTCTCACTCCTCTCCCTTGACGAACGTGATGTCCTTGACTTTTGTGAGCCGTACGATGTCCTTGGCGAACAACTCGACGAACTGCGCCGGCAATTCCTTGGTCCCGGTCACCGTCGCCTTTCCTTCCTTGATGGTCAGCTCTTTGTACGGCAAGCGCATCACGTCCAGCAACGCCTTCACCCGTTCTTGTTGGTCAGTGACGAACCGCTTGATATCCACGTCGTAGGAGAGGTCTTTGCTCGCCAAGGGGTGGTTGAAGTCCACGATGACCCTGCCGCCCGACACGGCGCGTACCGTGCCGACCTGGTTGTCAACGTCAATCTCGAGCCCGGGGACTGGGTTGACGCCTTGCTCCCTGAATTTCTTGTTCGGGATGAGTTGGAGGCGCTTGGCGTCCTTCTTCCCGAACGCTTCTTCTGCGGGGATGTCGAAGGCGTGCTTGCCAATGCTTAGTCCTTCTAGGCGGGCATCGACTCCTGGCAGGACGTGGCGTTCGCCCACGCACACGATGACGGGCTTGAACGATTTCTGCGAGTTCAGGCCGTGCTCGTCCGCCACGGACTTGAGCGTGGTGTCGAACACGGCGCCTTCCTCCTTGACCTTGCCTGTGTAGTCGAGCTCGATGAAATCGCCTTTCTTGACTTTGTCTGCCATGCTGCTTGGCCTCCAGGCTACCTCTCGGGATGAACAGGTGAGAAGTATGCCTTTGGGAAAAGCAAGTCGCTTTATAAAGGTTATGGTCTTTCGTGTAGAGGAAAGCTTAAATACTTTTTTGGCAATGCGTCATCCATGGCCAAGATTGCTCGGAGCGAGGCGCTGCTGCAGGACATCAATAACTGGCATATGCATCTCCATGATAACCTGGTGCAGCGGACAAACTTCTTCACCGGCCTGTACTCTCTGGTCTTCGCCCTGGTCCTGCCCCAGATCCTCAAGATACAGACGCTCTCTGCCTCTAACCAACTGGCCGTGCTTGCCATCTTTATCACCTCGATAGTGTCATTCATCATAAATATTTTTGTTATCATGCCTCGCCTCAAGGGACATACACTGACGAATGTGTTCTACTATCACGATTACCTGCAGAATTACACGAAAGAGGACTACGTCAAGAAGATTAAGGAATCAACGAGGAAGGATGACTTGCTCATAGATTTCTATGTGAATGAGTTCTACGAGTTGTCCCAGAACGTGCTTCATCCCGCCTTCAGGAAGCTGCATGTGAGTGTCATAATATTTGTGACTGGTGTGTGCCTGACACTGCTCTTCTTCCTCATCGGTTGGCTTTGAGTGAAGGCAACTTTCTTAAACGGCCGGTTCCTTCCTCCAGGTCATGCACGACCGCAAGCCCATGCCGCACGCGCGCAAGGAGCTCCTCAAGCCCTCGTTCAAGGAACGCTACGAGGCCCTCCTCGGACCTGCCTGTTACCGGAAGTTCGAGGACTACTCGTTCTCCTACCTGCGCAAGAGCATCCGGGTCAACACCCTCAAGATAGGCGTCGGTGCGCTCAAGGAACGTTTGCAGGACCGCTGGGAGCTCGAGCCAGTGCCTTGGTGCCCTGAAGGGTTCTGGATGCGGTTCAAAGGGGATGAGGAGCAAGAGGAACGGTTTGACATCGGCAACCTGCCGGAGCACGCGCTCGGCTACGTCTACGTGCAGGACGCCGCGTCGATGATACCGCCTATTATTCTTTCTCCGAGGCCTGGCGAGCTCGTCCTTGACCTGTGCGCCGCTCCCGGGAGCAAGACGAGCCAGATGGCGGCGATGATGATGAATGAAGGGTTCATCGTCGCGAATGACGTGCAGGGTTCACGTCTCCCTGCGTTGAGTATCAACTTGCAGCGCGTCGGCGCCAAGAACGTCGCGGTGACCAAGATGGCAGGGCAGCGCTTCGGCCGCAAAGGAGTCCTGTTCGATAAGGTCTTAGTCGACGCTCCTTGTAGTGGTACGGGCACTGTGAGGAAGAGTATGAAGGTGCTCGAGATGTGGTCTCCTAAGCTAGTGCGACGCATGGCTAGGGAGCAGCAGAGGCTGGTGCAAGCGGGGTTCGACGCGTTGCGGCCTGGTGGGACGATGGTGTACAGCACGTGCACGCTCGAACCAGAGGAGGATGAGGGCGTGGTGGACTGGTTGCTCTCACGGAATGAGGATGCCGAGCTTCTTGACGTGTCGTTCGGTGGGAGGCGCAGCCCTGCGGTGACGTCGTTCGGCGGCGTCGATTACGATCTCGTCGTGGAGCGGTGCTTGCGCATCTACCCGTACGACAATGATACCGAGGGGTTTTTCGTCGCGAAGGTGCGGAAGCGTTCGTGAATGATCACTTCTTCCGTCGACGGTACGAGGGTGTGGACTCCTTGATGATGGTGGCGAGGCGTTCCTGCTTGACCTCTAGGCCTGCTGCTTGGGCGTCCCTGATGAGCTGGTCGTTGTCGAGGTACAGCACGCCGTCTAGTGGTCGTTGCACGAACGACAACTGGTAGGGCCTGTTCAGCACGTCCAGCGCGAGGTCTTCTTCTTCGATGTCCTTGCACGCTACGACGTTGGTCTCGCCTAGGACGACGCTGCGCACTTCTCGCAGGTCTATCTCCCAGTCCTTGTGGTGGTTGTGGAAGCGGATGGTGCTGCCGTCGATGTGGTGCCGGGCTCGGAGCATGCGCAGGATGCTCATCGTTGCGATGAGCGTGATGACGGGCATGAGCAGGGAGCAGGCGAGGAGCGCGAGGGCGCCGTACCACGCGTACGCCACCACGTCGCCTGGCTCGGCTGCCGGCGGCCTGAACCGCAATGCTCCTTCAGTAGTGGTCACGTATTGGATGAACCCTATGATGATGATAAGGGAGAACCCGAGGCAGATGAGGATGATGGGGACTGCCTTGATGAGGTACTTGGTCTTCTGGCTGAGCCTGCTGAAGTAGATGGTGTAGAGGTAGGCTGCGAACGAGGCCCAGACGATGATGAGGGTGATGCCGAGCGTTGCGGTGGGCCTCGTCGTGCGCATCCGCACCAAGAGGTAGGTGGTGCCGAGGAGGAGTCCTGCGAGGACGCTGAACACGAAGAACTGCAATCGCCGCATGATGAGCGTGAAGCTGTCCATAGCCTTGTCTAGGAAGTGATAGTATAAAAAATAATCGGAAAAGCGTTCTTACTTGCGCGCCTTTTCTATCTTGCCGTGTAGGAGCGCGTGGAGCGACTGGTCGTTCACCTTGATCACCTGCCAGCGTATGCCGCTGAGGTCTCCTTTGGAGCGTCCCATCTTGCCGCCGATGCATTCTATGCAGACCTCGTCGTGCTCGTCGATAAGCTTGGTCGCGCCGTCGCCGGGGCAGAACGCGGTGACTTGCTTGCCGTTCTTGATGAGCTGGACGCGCACGCACTTGCGCATGGCCGAGTTGGGCTGCTTCGCCTCTATCTGGACTTTCTCCAGGACGATGCCGTTGGCTTGGGACGCGCCTTGTAAGGGGTCTGATTTCTCCTTGAGGCCGAGCACCTTCTTCGCGTACCATTTGCTCTTCTTCCTGCTCTCAGCCCTCCTGCTCGCGAGCTTCTTGCCCGCGTTGATGCCTTGTGACTTGCTTGCCATGTGTTTCTCCCTCTGTTCAGACGACCTTGATCTCTTCGCAGTCGAAGTACATCCTGACGATGCCTTCCAGCGCGCGCAGGTTCTGTGCCCGGGCGCCTATCATGAGCCCTTTGGTCTTGGTGTCCGGGCCTTTGATGGTGATGATGCCGTCCTCCCCTTCTTGGATGTCCACGATGCGTAGCGGCGCGAGGAGGTTGACGATGAACTGTATCTTGTCCGGCCGGTACTCGACGATCTTGACGCGCTGCTTGAGGAGCCGCTCGAGCTTTAAAAGGTTTGCCCTGTTTTTGCCAAGCGCCCGCCAGAGCTGTCCTTCCTCGACGATGAATGTGAGGCGGTCCTTGAACGTCACGCAGTCCTTGACGCGGGCGCCGGTCACCTGCTCGAACAACGCGAGGGTGCGCATGGCGTCCGTGTCTATTTTGCGGGCGTTGCTCATGCTTTCCTCAGCCCGATGACGCTGATGGGGAACGGCTTCTTGCAGAGCGTGCCGAGCTCGTCATTCGGCAAGCCTGTGTCCACTATCGGTACGCTGTTGGTCGTCGCGTAGCGGTCGAGGTCCCGCTTGATGCTCTCCTTCGGGTTGGTGGCGACGAAAGCCTTCTCTAGCGCCCCTTGGCGCAGCGCCTTGAGGGTTTTCTCCGCGCCGATGATGAGCCGGTCAGAGCCGAGGAGCTTCTTGATATCGCTGGTAGCATCCATTGTTCTTGTCTCACCTTGTCGCTTTTTATCGTTTCACCTTGGTCACGAGTCCTGGTAATCCCGTCCCTGTCGGCACGGGTTGGTTGAGCATGACGTTCTCGATGACGCTGTTCAGGAAGTCGGTTTCGCCGCTCACGCTGGCGTTGATGACGTGCCTGATAGGGGTCTCGAACGACGCCCGTGCCAGGACTGACGGCTTCTCCTTCACGATGCCGTAGCGGTTGATGCCGAGGAGTTGTCCTGACATGCACATCGCGTCCGCGACGAGCATGAAGTGGCGGAGGTCGACGTTGAGCCCTTGCGCTTCGATGACCTTGATGGTCTCGTTGATGACCGCTTGCCGCGCCGCCTCGACGCCGAACAGCTTCTGGATCTCGTAGAGGTCGTTGGAGAGCGAGCGCTGCTTGTCGATGCGCTCGTCCTTGAACGCGTCCTTGAGGTTGCTCCCTGCGGTGAGGACGAGGTATTCTCCTCCTTTCTTCACAGGTAATACCTGGGTGACTCCTTTGATGCCGCTGACGTACACGCCCTTAATCTTCTCCTTGACCTTGTACAGGGAGTTGGGGTCGTCGTCCTTGCCTGGCGGCCTGATGATTACCTTGTCTTCTTCTTGCGAGAACTTCAGGGTCTTGGTCGCCTTGCTCAGCGCCTTGACGAGAAGGGAAGGGGTCATCTGCAATCGTTTCATGCGTTCCGCATCGAGGGATGCTTCGAGCTTTGATTCTGCCAGGTTCACCACGATTTCTTTGATGAATTCGCCGAACGTCGCCTCTTTGAGGCTCTCTGCCAATTGACGGATGCCTTCCCCTTTGTTGTAGGGTTGGTTGAGGTAGAGTTCCATGGATTTCGTCGCGATGGTCTTGCGGCCGTCGAGGATCTCTATGAGCCTGGGCAGCCCTGTGGTGACTTGCATCTCCGCGACGCCGGCGAAGTGGAACGTGTTCAGGGTCATCTGCGTACCGGGCTCGCCTATTGATTCCGCGGCGACGAGGCCGACGCTCTCGCCAGCATCCGCGAGGGATGTCCGGTATTCCTCATGGACTTTTTCGAGTATCTTCTTAATCTTCGCGGGCGTGGCCTTTTCAGGTGCGTATCGCTTGACGTCGTCGAGGATGCTCTGGGGGACCTTGTCTTTGTACTCGTCGTAGGGTGATGCCGCCATGCTGTCATTCCTCCATGAGCTCGATGATCTGCTTGACGTTGACTTTGCCTCCTTCTGATCGGGAGACATCGATGCCGTCCTCGCCGTACCTGAACTGCACGATCTTCCCGGAAGCGTCGCGTACCGTGTCATCATACTCGACCTTGAGGTCTTGGAGCGCGTTGGCCAATCGTCGGTAGAGATAGCCTGATTTTGGCGTCCTCAGCGCTGTGTCCATGAGCGAGTCCCTGCCGGTCATGCTCATGAAGAACATCTCGTGCGGCTTGAGACCGTCTTTGAAGCCCCTGTTGATGAAGCCGTGCGACGAGCTTCCCAGGTCTCCTTGTTTGAAGCAGCTGAGCGTGCGCCCTTTGTATCCTTTGTTGATGCGGCCGCCGCTGAGTGATTGTTGCCCGACGCACGCGGCCATCTGGGCGAGGTTGATGATGCCTCCCTTGGCACCAGAGGTCATCATGTCGAGGAGGTTTGAGTCTTGCGCTGCGTGCTCCTTGACCACGTTGCCGATGTCGTTTCTCGTCTTGTTCAATTGTTCGAGGATGCGGAGCTCAAGGGTCTCCGCGAGGTCCCTGCCGGGCAGGAGTTCGAGGGTGCCGTCGCGGTATTGCTTGATGAGTCCTTGCACTGCCTCGTCGCCTTGCTTGAGCGCTTCTTGCACGAGCTTCTTGCCATCCTCTGAGAGGTCGATGTCTGATATCTTGACGCTGAAGCCGTGCCTGTTGAGGACCTCGATGCCGAGGGCGTAGAACTTTCCGAGGATTTCCAGGGTGAAGTCCGCGCCGTACTGCTTGTGCAGGTTCCTAAGGAGCAGCCCTGATCCTTCGCCGAGGTTGTTCTTGTCCAGGACTCCTTGCTTGAGCTGTCCTTTCTCGATAATGATATGGGCGTCGGGGTCCTTGGTGCCTTCTTTGAACAGCCTGCTCTTGCCCTTGAACGAGAAGTCTTTTGGTATGAGGACTGAGAAGACTTCCTTGCCTGTCACCTTTGCCTTGTTGGGAAGCTGCGAGTAGTCCGTGATGCCGACCGCTGCGAGGAGGTCGATGGCTTGCCTCCTCGTGAGCTCGAACCCGTGCCTGGTGAGGAGGTAGTTGCCGCTGATAGCGTCCTGGTTGCACCCGATGATGCTGAGTCCGTACCGAGGGCTGATGATCTGGGTTTGCACTTCCATGAGAAGCTCTGCTTCCGCCCTGGCTTCCTCTGTCTGGGGGATGTGCAGGTTCATCTCGTCGCCGTCGAAGTCCGCGTTGTAGGGAGCGCACACCGCTGGCGAGAGCCGCAGGGTGAGTCCTGGGAGGACCCTGACGCGGTGGCACATCATGCTCATCCGGTGCAGGCTTGGCTGCCGGTTGAACAGGGCGATGTCACCGTCCATGAGGTGTCGTTCGACGATGAAGCCTGGTTGCAGCTCTTCCAGCACTTGCTCTTGGGTCTCGCTCGTGATCTTCTTTCGCCTGCCGTCGGGCCTGATGACGTAATTGCTGCCAGGGTATTGGTTGGCGCCTCGCTCGATGAACTTCTTGAGGTAGTTCATGTTCCACTCAGTCACCCTTTCGGGCACGGTGAGCTTCATCGCGATGACTTTGGGCACGCCTACCTCATTGATCTTGATGCTCGGGTCAGGGCTGATGACGGTGCGTGCTGAGAAGTTGGTGCGCTTCCCTGCCAGGTTGTGCCTGATGCGTCCTTCCTTGCTCTTGATGCGTCCCGTGATCGTCTTGAGCGGCTGGCCGCTCCTGTGGCGCGCGGGTGGGAGCTGTGGGACCTCGTTGTCGAAGAACGTGGTGATGTGGTATTGGAGGAGGTCCCAGAGGTCTTCGATGATGATTTCCGGGGCGCCCGCGTTGATGTTTTCGAACAGCCGTTGGTTGATCCTGATGATGTCGCCGAGCTTGTGAGTGAGGTCGTCTTCTGACCGCTCTCCTGATTCCAGGGTGATGCTGGGCCTCATCGTCACTGGCGGGATGGCGAGGACGGTGAGGATCATCCATTCAGGCCTCGCCGCTGAGGGGTTGATGCCGAAGGGCGAGAGGTCTTCGTCAGGGATGCGTTCCAGCCTGCTCCTGATCTCGATGGGGGAGATGCGCTTCTCGTCCTCGAGGAACGTGGTCGGCTTCTCTAGCTTGATTTTCTGCTGCTTCGCGTTGCAGTACGGGCACTTGTTGATGGTCTTGAGCGAGGCGATGATCTCCTTTATCTTGTCCCTTCTCTCCGTCGGTCCTTGTTCGAGGCCGATGACCTCGAGCTCTTCCATGTGCTTCTTGATCTTGTCCTTCGGGATGAGGATATGGCCGCACTCCCTGCACGTGCTCCTGAGCAGGTCGAGGATGATGTCCACGAACGAGATGTGGATGATGGGCCTGGCGAGCTCGATGTAGCCGAAGTGGCCGAG
>JAFGNA010000003.1 GCA_016927245.1 Candidatus Woesearchaeota archaeon | reverse complement strand
ATGGGGAGTGCTAGCGGGCGCTGGCGTGATCAGCAACCTCGTCGACCGCGTGGCCCGGGGCGGCGTGGTGGACTACCTCGACCTAGGGTGGTGGCCGGTGTTCAACCTCGCGGACGCCTTGATAGTAGCAGGCATCCTCCTCCTCGCGTGGACCTTGGTGCGGGAGGACCGAGAGCAGGAACGAGAGGCGAGGAATGAGAAGCGGCGGGGAGTAAGGAAGAAGTGACGAGCGGTTACTGCTTCTTAACGGCTTTCCTTCTCGTGAGCTTCTTCTTGGGCATGCGCTTCCCGGCAGCCTTCCTCCTCGAGGCCTTCTTAGGAGCAGCGGTCTTCTTCTTAGCAGCCTTCTTCTTCGGCTTTTTCGGCTGTTCCTGCTCGTACACGGTGACCTTGACAGGCTCTCGCCGCGGCAACTCGCGCTCGAGAATCTCCTTGCGCGCGTGCACCGGGTGCGGCCTGCGCGGGCGCCGAGGCCCGAGCTGGTCGATGGCGAGGATGAAGCCAACGGCATCAAGGCACAGGATGACGACGAGCCACAGCGTGACGGCGTGGAACGAGAGGTAGACGACGTGAAGGAAGCCGAACGCGAACGCGAGCAAGGGGACGAGCGTGCGGCGAGGCCTCCTCGTGGCGAGGTAGGCCGCAGCGGCGAGGATGAAAACGAACGAGACCGCGTACTCCACGGCGACGAGCCCGGTGAGCATGCCCATCAGGATGGCTGCGAGCGCTTGCGCGAGGAGCAACCAGAGAATGGTAACGAACGTTTTTCCCCCCATAATGGTAGCACTGGACAGGGGTGATATAAATATTTTTCTATAATAATTCGGGTTGCGGGATCAGAAGTCATCCAGGTCGTCCAGGCCGGAGAGATACCCCCTGTTGCGCAGCCAGGCCACTTGGTTGGGGCGGTACTTGTAAATGATGTCGCCCTTGTCATCACCGCCGAACTCCCACGGCTCGACCAGGACGATGTCACCCTCCCTGACCCAGAGGCGGCGCTTAAGCCTGCCCGGGATACGGCAGTTCCTCGTCATGCCATCAAAGCACCGGATGCGGCACCTGCTCGCTCCCAAACGCGATTCCAGGACGCCGAGCACCTCGCCCTCTCGCGGGGTGCGGACGCGCAGCACGTCTCCCTCTGCGGGCGGGGCGCCTCGCGACGGCCTCTTCTTCGCTGGTCTCCTTGGTGGTGGCATCTGGTCATGAGCAGAACCAGGCGTTGTTTATAAGGCTTTTGCTGGTGCGGACAAGCAAAGCTTATAAGGCAGGAGCACTAGTCAGGAGACATGGCGCAGAAAACGACGCGGGACAACAACGCGGGGCGCATCGTCCTCATCGTCATCGCGGCGTGCGTCGGCGTATTCCTCATCACCACCCTGTTCATCATGCTCGTCGGCGTCGCCATGCTGTTCGCCGAGCCATTAGAGGAAGGCAACGTGGCCGTGGTGGAGGTGAAGGGCACGATCACGGGCGACGACGCGGCCTCGCTGCTCGGCGGAGGCGCGTCCGCGACGAGGATTACAAGGCTGCTCGCAGAGGCGGACGATGACCCCGCCATCGACGCCGTGGTGCTGGACATCAACAGCGGCGGCGGCACGCCGGTGGGGAGCGCGGAGATAGCGGCGGCGGTCAGGGAGTTGGACAAGCCGACCGTGGCGTGGATACGGGACTCGGGGGCGAGCGGGGCGTACTGGGTCGCCGCCGCCGCCGACCACGTCGTCGCGCATCCTTTGAGCACGACGGGGAGCATCGGGGTGTACGGCAGCTACCTGGAATGGTCAGGCACCCTTACCAGGTATAACGCGACGTACCAGCGGCTCGTGTCAGGCGAGTACAAGGACGTCGGCTCGCCGTTCAAGGAGCTCACCCTTCCAGAGGAGGTGTTGTTGCAGGCAAAGCTTGACCGCATGCATGACTACTTCATCTCCTCCGTCGCCGAGTACCGGAACATGACGTACGATGAGGTGGCCATAGTGGCTGACGGCTCGTTCCTCCTGGGCATAGAGGCGTACGAAGCGGGCTTGGTGGACGAGCTCGGCGGCAAGGAAGAAGTGCAGGCCTACCTGGAGCGGGAGCTGAACGGGACCGTGACGCTCGCGTACCTGCGCGAACGAGCGTCGTTCGTGGACGTGCTCTACGGCGTCATCGACCAGCACGGCCACTCATTAGGAACAGGACTGGCGGAGGGTTTGCGGCGCCAGGACGTCATGGTGAGGACATGAAGGACGAGCAAGCGGTCAGCGAGGACGCCGTCGTCGTACCGGAGCTCGAGGAGGAGGACCGCGAGCGCATCAAGGAGGAGGTGCGCGAGGCCGCGGCGGAGGCCGAGGAGGCCGCTGGTTCTGGCAAGACATGCATCGTGTGCGGGAAGGAAGCAGCGTACTGCATGCGCGGCCTGCCTAATAACACGTACTGCAAGCAGTGCGCGAAGGAGCACTTCAAGTTCTTGAACTACCTGGAGCGGTTATGACAGGCCATCATCGTGCCAAGAGGGCTCTCACGACGCCGATAATCCCTCGGCCTCGCCACGTGCGAGCAATGCGAGGCGGTTTCAGGCATCGCGTGGCCGAGGAGTGATTGGACGGAGGAGACGTCCAGGCCTGACTCAAGCAGGCGGGTCGTGAACGAGTGACGGAAGACGTGCGGATGCACCCGTTTCTCAATATCCGCTTCTTCCCGGCAAGCACGACGATGACCTGCGAAGATTTGACGGCGGGCAGGCCCTTGCGACCAGGAAACGACCAATGCCGCTCTTGCTCACAGCGTTGGTTGAGCTCCTCTCGCGAAGAAGCAGGGGTGATGAACAGCAGGTCCTTATCCCCTTTACCGCCGCGCACCCAGCCAATGTTCTTCACAAAACAGGCCTTATAAGGCAATCTCAGGCTTTGAAACCATAAATTAATATAGTTTTAGTGTTTTACTGATGGCGATATAGTTAGGTGGTGTGTTGCAAGTATGGAAAAAAGGAATCCTGATTTGCCTCGGCTGACAAAAAACGATTTATCAGTTCTTAAGAAAATACTCGACACTAAGCGTATCCCGGACAGCGATATTGCCAAATCTATGAAACTTTCTCCACAGGCAATATTCAAGATAAGAGGTAAATTGGAAGACTGCGGCATTATCAAAGGGTATATGCCTATCATTGATTTCAAGAAATTAGGGATTACTGTCATGACACTTGTTATTCTCCGCCTTTCCCCGAGCATGTGGAAATCTTTTTCAGACGATAAAATCTCAGAAAGGATCTCTAAAGCGCCTTATGTGATTGATGCGTATAGGGTCACTGATGAAAAGGCTTCACATATCATCTTGCTGGCTTTTAGGGACACGGCCCAGAAGGAGAGGTATATCTCAGAGATTCAGACAAAGTTTGCTGAAGAGGTTCAGATTAATGGGATATTCACTTTTTCCGTGGATAAGATCATCTCGCATAGTCCGCTCGGGCTCTTGCATGAAATAATTGATAGAAAAGAATTTTCTCCAAAGGATCTATTCTTAAATCACGCCCATAAGTAAATTGCACATGACAATACTTTTTGCTTATTAACGGTTAATATCGTCAACTAATTTCTAATAACATCTTTAAAATATCTACGAAGGATACAATAACATCAACAATATAGTTAATAGAGGGAAAAGGGTGATGTTCCGGCAGAAACCGAAAGGTCTGATGCGGCGTGCGGGTTGTTTCGACACTGATTGTTTGAGGACTGCCGAAGCTAGTGAATATTGCCTGAGTAAATGATAGAATGGGGGTGGTGTAGAGATGCTTTTTGAAGACAGCAAGTCTAAGGTATACACCTCTGAGGAAGTCGACCTTATGTCCGCCTTGGAGATAGAAGAGTACGATTTGCATGTTTATGAAGATGAAGAAGCATGAATTAGCATGAATTTTTTATGAATTTTTTCTTATTTTGATTATTTGATTACCTGCAATTTAGAGTTTGAGAGAAGATTAAGATTAAGTTTAAGTGAAAAATTTCAGACAAGATAAGATTTGATAAAAAAAAGGATAGGCTACTGGCGGCAAGTGGCAGCAAGTCTTAGGAAAGCTCGAAAGCCCTATAGAGACAGAGAGCAGCCAGAGGAGCGGCCGGAGCGCGTAGATAATATCAAGTGTCTGCTAATTCATTTGCGTAGTTCCCTGCAAGAGGAGCATTACGTTCAGAGAAAGATAATGAGCATACGTTAAAATGGTAAAATCAAAAAAAATACTGAAAAACGATATGGACACGATCATATGCAATCATTGCCATAAAAAGATAACAAGTCCCGCATTGGTTGGTTTGACACTCGTATGCCCTTATTGTAAAAAATCAGTCAATGGCCAATATCATCATGATCCTCATGAATGAGTTTTATGGGATGATCACTATAAAAAGAATTATTTTGAATAAAAATGAACACTAGGCCGACGAGGTGGAATTCATGACGGACAAATATGAGTATCATAAGCGGAATGACTATCCTGGAGAAAGAGTGGCTGAGAGAAAAAGGGTTGCTGATAGGAAAGAAGCAGCCACTAAGAGGGCAGACGCAAGGGTTGCTGAGAAGGGTAGGACTGAAGGCTTGAAAGCAGATGCTCGGGTTGCTAAAAGAGGCAGAAAGGATGGCGAGCTGATGGATGCCGAGATTGAAAGAAGTACGGCGAGGGCGAAAAGGGTCAAAAGGGGACGTGATGCCACAGACAACATATTGGCAATAATCATCGCGGGCATACTGATTATTCTAGTGATCGGCTTCGTCGGAGGATATATGGCCTTGAAAAATCAAGAAGAAAAGATAGATTCCCTTAACCGGCAGTTAGCAACCGTAGGGATAGTCGATTATGATAATGTTCAGTTGAGCGATGAGGCTAAGCAAGTTCAACTCTATAAGGATTTTGCAGTATTAGCCTATGATGTTAAGAAAGAAGTTACTGCTTTGGAAGATTATGAACTAATTTACTCGGACATGTACCAGCTATGTTCTGGTTTTGCAGAAAGGGAGAATAGCATTAATCATGCGTTGTACAGGTTTGCCGAGAAAGAGATTGTTTATTACGAGCAGATTGCTGTTCTCGCAGACAAGCCAGGATGTGAAGCCAAGATAGAGGCTATGCGTTCAGCTATGGAGCTTAGCAAGCTAGCGGATGAAAAGCTCTATGTTCAGACTAAGAACGTGTGCGACGAGATCACTAATGATATAATCACAGATGATGCAAAATCAAAGACCGGCTGGAATGCAGCAATGATCGACGCCACAAATAAAGCAGAAGCATTTGATGATGCCGAGCGGTCAGTGATTGAGTGTTTTACTTGAATGAAAGGTAAGTAGTAAAGGTAAAATGACCTAACGGAGGAAAACAAAATGGCAAAAGTCAGCAGAGGAGGAAGAATGACCGCAGCAAAGAAAAGAGCTGCAAAAAGTCCGGGCGGAAAAGGCATGGTGAAGAACAGGCCTATCGGGAAAAAAATTATGAGGACATAAATGTGTCAACAAGAAGATTTATTGTTGAACATTTTCCCATCAGGGAAAAGACACAAAATCAAACAGGAAAGAGGCACTTAATATGGCATTTTTAGGGGTATTAATAGGGTTTTTGATAAGTCTGGCCGTATCAGGAGTCATTATCTACCTTGCTACAAAATTGTTCGGGGAGGAGGAGGGATTTGGCACAGCAATGTTGGCTGCGCTTGTCGGCGCCATAATATTTGCACTAGCGTCTTATTTCATAGGAATAGGTTGGCTTGCCGCAATCATCGGCGGGATAGCATGGCTTGTTGCGCTTGGTAGCTTATACAATGTCGGCTGGCTAAAATCTTTGGGCATAGCTATCGTCATATGGGTTTTTGCAACCATTGTAAGTTGGGTATTGCCTAACATCACACAATTATTTTAAACAAACAGTGTGAAAAACATGGAAAAAAATTTTAATAAGAAAGGAGGATTGCTCTCGATTATTGGAGGAGTAATTGTAATAGCGATTATTGTCGTGTTGTTCTTCAGATATTTTTGAATCTGAACATGTGAATCCGTGAACAACAAAGAGTTCACTACTAGCGCTTGACAAAAGCGAGAGGGTCTTTGCCAAATGAAAATATCGCATAGCTAGAAAGGGCATCAAAACATAATAGGCGATATCGGAGATATGATAAATCCGACTCTCAATGACTAAAATGAGATGATAAAGAAATGAAAGAAACAAACCAAGACACATCAAAAACAAACGAACAAGAATTCAGATGTTAAATCGAATCCTCGAATCCTCAAATGACCGGCACGTCGTACTCGGACTTTATCCCGTAGATGTACAGGTACCGCCAGAACAATCCCCGCCGCTTCTTGATCCTGATGCTGAAACCAATCTTCCGGAACAGCTTCTCCAGCTCCTTCAGGTCGTCCAGCCATGCATGGTTGGGGATGATACCCCAGAAGTAGTCGATGTACTCGACCAGGCATATCTGACCGTTCTCCGGCAACAAGTTGTGCATGTCCTTGAGGACGCGCTCAACATCCTGCACGTAGGACAAGTTACCGACGGAGAAAACCATGTCCACCGAAGGGATGTCAGGGTGCACCCTGCTGATGAAGTGCTCGTCATGGACGACGCTGACGTGCTTGTGCCCGCGCTTCTCCAAGCGTTTGTTGAGAATCTCGACGTTCTTCGGCGAGAGATCGACCGCGTAAATCCTGCCGGTATCCCCCACTGCGTCCGCCAAAGGCATGGTGAAGCTGCCGACGCCGCTGCCGAACTCGAGCACGGTCTTGCCCTTCAAAGTGCTAAAGATGTCCAGGACGTCCTGGCGGATGCCCTTAGGCAAGGTGAACCGCTCGACGAAGCGGTTGAGGAATGCGAAGCTGTTCATCATGCGCAAGAGCAGGTCAGGGTTATAGTAGAGGTTGAGGAGCAAGTAGATAGGGACGCCGAAGAGGAGGAAGCTGAGTATCTTCTTGAAGAGCGAAAACGCTTGCGGCTCGAGGAAGAGCCAAGCGACGATGACGCTGAGGTAGAAGAGCACGGCAGCATAGGGGAGCACCCGCCCGAAAGGGGCCTTGACGGTGCGTTTAGCACCCGGGTACTTCCTCCTGGTGACAGGAACCGCTATGATGACGCTGATGTACATGAACAGGGCGAGAGGAATGAGCATGGAGAGGAGCGATGCGTAGTCGCCGAAGGCCGCGATGATGACGATGACCGAGGCGACGGCCTGGAAAATAATAGCCTTATAAGGCGTCTTCCTGCGCGGATGGATGGCCGCGAGCTGCTCGATGAAGAGCCGGTCCTTTGCCATGGCCATGAGGAGCCGAGGGGCGGAGACGATACCCCCCGCGGCTGATCCTATGAGGGCGAGGATGATCGCGATGTTCGCGACGAACGCCCCTGTAGGCCCAAAGAGGTGCAGGGCGACGTCGCTGATAGGGGTCTCGTAGGTGACGAGTGTCTGCCACGGGATGACGCCGAGGATGACGACGGCGAAGGAGACGCCGAGCACGGCAACGATGTACGTGGTGATGATGATGCTCCGCGGGATGATGACCGAAGGGTTCCTGGTCTCGCTGCCCATGAAGGTCGCCGACTCCCATCCGAAGAACGTTTCCATGATGAAGAAGAGGGCGACGAAGATGACGAGCGGGGTCGCTCCTCCGTCGAAGACAGGGGTGTAGTTCTCGACGGCCACATGCGGCGCCCCGAAAGCGACGATGATGACGAGGACGAGGACGACGACGACGGCGAAGAAGAGGAGGACCGCGGTGCTGGCCTCGATGCCGCGGTAAGCGACGTAGTTCATGAGGATGACGAGCGAGACTGCGAGGACGATGCTATAAGTAGGGGTGAGCCCGGGCACGAGGTTCCCGAGATACTTGATGGTCGCGACGATGAGGACTGCGGGGGTGATGCTGCCGACAAGCCAGGCAATCCACCCGACGATGAAGCTCGAGAACCGCCCGTACGCCTGCTTGGCGAACTCGTACACGCCCCCCGCGTCGGGGAACATGCCCGCGAGCTCCGCGAAGCAGTAGCCGATGTAGATGGTGATGACGGCGAGCACCGCCCAGGCTATAAGGGAGGCATTGCCGGCATAGGACGCGGCGATGGCCGGCCCGAAGAACATGCCCGTGCCGATCATGGCGGTGATGGAGAGGGCTATGACGAGCCCGTAGCCAGCGTTACGCTCCAACTCAGCCATGCACGTTCCCAAGGCAAGGTTTGTTTAAAAAAGCTTCTGTTCATTAAGGAGTGAGGAAGAACACCCGATACCTTAAAAAACACTATCATCCTCCTACGCCCCCATGAAGGTCACCCACCTCCGCGTGGACGCCGATGCGGACGTCACGCTGCCCGCATCGCTGCTCGCAAAGATCCCTGGAAAGGTGGCGTTGTTCACCACCGCGCAACTCTTGTCAAAGTACGAGAAGCTCGCATCGCAGCTGAAAGCCGCGGGGAAAACGGTCATCCGCATCAAGACCCCGCACACCCGCGAGCCCGGACAGCTCCTCGGATGCAACCTGCAACCGTTCAAGGATTACGCTGAGGAGGAGTTCGACGCGTGCCTCTACATCGGTGACGGGCAGTTCCACCCCTTGGCGTTGCGGTGGAAGAACGACGCCCCCTCATTCATGTACGACCCGTACGCCAAGGAGGAGTATGAGGCGTCAGCCGAGGACGTCGAGCGGGCGAAGAAGAAGTACCGAGCAGCGATCTCAGCATTCCAAATAGCAGAAGTCATCGGCGTGCTCATCCCGCACAAGGCGGGCGGCCAGACCTATCTCAAATGGGCTTTAGAACTCCCCCGGCTGTACCCTGACAAGACGTTCATCAACCTGGTGGATTACAACGTCGACTTTCAAGGGCTGGAAGACTTCCCGTTCTGCGACGTCTTCGTGAACACCGCCTGCCCCAGGATACCGTTCGACGACGCGTTGAAGCTGCCCAGGCCAGTCGTCAACCTAGAGGACGTCTCAGCGTCGTTCTACAAGAAACAACTATTAGCGGTTGGCACGCCGGGAAAGAAATAAGGAAAATTGGTTCCGCTGGTTTCCGCGTCGCACGCCATGACCGCTCAGAGCAGCCGTAGCACATCCGGTCACGACAGGAAAACGGTTTTCAAAACCATGAGGAAAACATGCGGGACTATGAGCCTGCTCGACAAGCTCTCCTGGGTGAACGGCAAAGAGCGATCATTGGTGGAGCGGCACCTGGACGACCGGGAGAGAAGGCTGCTCCGCCACGCGCGCACCATCGACCTCGTCGACCGCGTCCTCGGCCCCGCAGGCAGCCTCCTCGAGCTGTACGGCAGCCCGCTCTGGCAAGGCGTCGGGATAGGCATAGGCATCGCAGAACTCGCACTCCTCAAAATGCCGTTCATGTACCGGTACTACCGTCAGACAAAGGATTTCGACGCGTTCTACTTCTGGGTGCCGAAAGAGGTCTTCGCGACGGGCGTGCCGTTCGGCGGGTTCATCGACATCATGCACACCTATTCTAGCAGGACGCACACCATCTTGGAACGACGGGTCATGCAGGAGAAGGATGATGATTACGCGGCCTCAGCGTGAGCTGTCCGCCTGGCGCTCGACCTCGAGCTTCTTGCTGATGGCCACGCTGTTCTGGCTCAGCTGGTACGCGGCGAGAATCTCGTCGGCCAACGAGACCTCGATCGGCCGCTTCTTGTTGAACGCTTTCTGGTAAGCGCCCTGGGTGAACAGGCGCAGGACGACGTCGACGCGGCGCTGAGGAGCGCACTCCACCGCCTTGGGATAGCGGGCGCCGCCGTACTCGATAGTGAGTATCTCCTCCCTGGGCGCGGCGTTCTCCAACGCCTTGACGAAGACCTCGATGGGATTCTTCTTCGTCCTCTGCTCGAGGATGGAGAACGCCTCCTTGACCACGGCGTAAGCGTTGGCCGCCTTGCCCGTGTTGTGGCCTGAGCTGATGAAGTGCTTCTTGCCCTTATGGCCGGTGATCATGAGCTTGTTGATGAGGCGCTCGACGATGAACACCTTGCTCTTGTAGAAACGGTAACCGGCGTACCGAGCCCCAGTCTTGGGGACGATGACCGGCTTGAGGGAGATATACTTCTCCAGACCTGGGTCGTCCACCTTGATGCCGTCCACAGACCACTGGTCGAAGGCCTTGATGCTCGCCGTCACTGCCATTGCAAGGGCATGGAACGCCACGCTCTTTAAAAACGTTATGGTCGTCCCACGAGGATAGTTTTATAAATGGCCGCCCATTCCGCGTACCACGCATGGCCGAGAAGAAAACCACGACCAAGAAGGCGAAAACAGGCAAGGGCCAGCCAGCGGTCAACATCGGGCTCGTAGGCCACGTCGACCACGGCAAGACCACGCTCACCGAGCGCTTGTCAGGGAAGTGGACCGACACGCACTCCGAAGAGATCAAGCGCGGCATCACCATCCGCCTCGGGTACGCGGACGCCTGCTTCTACACGTGCAAGAAGTGCGGCGTCTACCTCGCCAAGCCGCGCTGCCCCGAGTGCGGCGAAGAGGCGTCGTTCATCAGGAAGGTCTCCTTCGTCGACGCGCCCGGTCACGAGTCGCTCATGGCAACCATGCTCTCAGGCGCCACGATCATGGACGGCGCGCTCCTCCTGATAGCGGCGAACGAGCCGTGCCCGCAACCCCAGACCAGGGAGCACCTCATGGCGTTGCAGATGGCCGGCATCGAACGGGTCATCGTGGTGCAGAACAAGGTAGACCTCGTCTCCGAGGAACGGGCGGTGAAGAACTACGAGCAGATCAAGTCATTCCTCGAGGGCACGCCGTACGCGGACGCGCCCATCATCCCGCTCAGCGCGCAGCACGGCGCGAACATCTCAGCCCTCATAGGGGCCATCGAGGAGTACGTCCCCACCCCTGCTCGGGATGACAAGGCGGAGCCCCTGATGCTCGTCGCGCGTAGCTTCGACATCAACAAGCCCGGTATCAAGCCCGAGAAGATCGTGGGCGGCGTGCTCGGCGGCGCTATCATCCAAGGCAAGCTCAGCGTCGGGGACGAGATAGAGATCGTGCCTGGACGCGTGGTCGAGGAGCACAACCAGCAAGTGGCCAAGCCCATCAAGGCCCTCGTCACGGGCATCATGACCGGCGGCGAGGCCGTCACGTCCGCCAAGCCCGGCGGGAGCATCGCGCTCATGACCTCATTGGACCCCGCGATCGTGAAGTCAGACCAGCTCTCAGGGAACGTCGTCGGCCTGGAAGACAAGCTGCCGCCGGTGCGGTACAACTTCACCCTCAAGACCAATCTCCTGGACCGCGTCGTAGGTAGCCAGACAGACCTGGACGTGGAGCCTATCAAGAAGGGCGAGGTGCTCATGCTCAACGTGAACGCGGCCGCGACCGTGGGCATCGTCTCTGACATCAGCAAGAACGCGATCGTGTGCAAGCTCAAGCTGCCCGTGTGCGCCGCCGCCGGGAGCAAGGTCACCATCTCACGGCGCATCGGGACGAGGTTCCGGCTCATCGGCTACGGCGAGATCAAGGAATGAGCAAAAAACCATTATTAGATATTCTTTCTCCTCAAAAGCAAGCGGTGATGCGCTCATGCGCGTGCAATGGACGGAACCATTGGTGAAGAAGATGGAATGGTTCGACGTAGGCTTGTTGAAGCTGTCCGTGTCCTGCTTCACCTTACTCCTAGTCTCGGCATGGTAGTGGTTCGCCAAGGCGGTGATGAGCGTCTCGTGGCCGTGGTTCCTGCTGCTCGGCGCGCTCTTCGCAACGGTCGTGGTGAGTGGTGTGTGCCGGTCGCGGGAGGATGGGCAAGTGATGGTTTTATTCCTCGAACGCGGCGAACAGGCGTGAGAAGAATCCCTTCTTCGCAGAGGCCTCTTCCTCTCTCGTCTCGAGGCCGAGGGCTTTGTCAAGGTATTTGTGCAGCGTCGCCGCTGGCTGCGTCCCTCGCAGTCCGATGTTGCGGGAATAGCCAGGACCTTTGATGATGATCGTAGGCACGCTCATCACGTCGAACTTCTTGAACAAGGCGTTGCTCCCGCCCATCCCTGACACGACCTGCTTGAGCGCGACGTCGTCGCGTTCCTTGGCAACCCCCATCGCGATCTCCTTGGCCTGCGGGCAGTGCGGACAGGTCGGTGAGGTGAAGACGTACATGGTCGCTCGTGCCATGTGCGGTGGTGGGTGAAGGGTTGTTCTTAAGCGCTACGGAGGTGTGCAAAAGTGAGTGGTTGTGACGCACACTTTCACAGCTTATTTAAAGAGGCGCGGTCTCTCCCCCCGCAACCAAAAAGAACAGCAACAAGAGAAAGAAAAAAAATGGCAAACGCAATACACCTCACGGCAGAGAACTACGACAAGGAAGTGAACCAAGCAGACGTCCCCGTCATCATCGACTTCTGGGCATCCTGGTGCGCCCCGTGCATGATGATGGCACCAGTCTTCGAAGAGTTCGCGGGCGAATACCACGAAGCAGGCACGGCCAAGCTGTGCAAGCTCAGCACCGAAGAAGAACCAGGAATAGCACAACAGCACGGCATCCGAGGCATCCCCACGCTCGGCGTCTTCCACAAAGGAAAAGAGATAGAACGCATCGTCGGCTTCGCGCCCAAAGACCTGCTCAAAGAGAAGATAGACGCCGCCATCAAAAAAGCGAGGTGAACACCACATGGACTCATTCAGCAACGCGATGACACAACTAGAAACGGCGGCGAAAGCAGGAGGGATACCGCCAGAAGAACTCTCGTTCCTCAGAGAACCAAAACGCACCATCGAGGTCAACTACCCCGTCAGGATGGACGACGGCAAGATCAAGCACTTCAAAGGCTACCGCATCCAATACAACGACGTGCGCGGACCAGCAAAAGGCGGTATACGATTCCACCCCAAAGTAGACCTCGCAGAGGTCAAAGCGCTCTCATTCTGGATGACCATCAAGAACGCGGTCATCGGCATCCCGTACGGCGGCGGCAAGGGAGGCGTCGCCATCAACCCGAAGCAACACTCAAGAGCAGAGCTGGAACGAGTCAGCAGGGGGTTCATCAAGGCCATCCACGAGCTCATCGGCCCCACCAAAGACATACCCGCACCAGACGTCTACACAGACCAACAAGTCATGGCATGGATGCTCGACGAGTACGAAGCCATCACGGGCGAGCACCTCCCAGGAACCATCACGGGCAAGCCCATCTCATTGGGAGGCAGCCAAGGACGCGCGTACAGCACAGCGATGGGCGGCGCGTACGTCCTCAAAGAAGCGGCGGAACTGCTCGACATCGACCCGCTGAAAGCCACCGTGGCAGTCCAAGGATTCGGCAACGCAGGCATGCACATGGCGCGCATCCTCTCAAGATGGGGCTACAAGGTCATCGCCATCAGCGACTCCACGACCGGCATATACCAAGAGAAAGGCATCGACATCGAGCGGGCGGCCAAGCACAAGCAAGAGAAAGGGACGCTGCGAGGACTCGGCGGCAAAGAGATCACGAACGAGGAACTCCTCACCCTCAAAGCAGACATCCTCATACCCGCAGCCCTGGAGAACCAGATCACCAAGACCAACGCGAAAGACATCAAGGCGACAGCCATAGTAGAGCTCGCGAACGGGCCCACCACGCCAGAAGCGGACGCCATCCTCGCACGCAACGGCATCACCCTCATACCAGACGTCCTCGCGAACGCCGGCGGCGTCGCGGTCTCCTACTTCGAATGGGTGCAGAACAACCAGGGCTACTACTGGGAAGAACAAGAAGTCCTCGACAAGCTGGAACAAGTCATGACAAGAGGATTCAAGGACGTCCACGCATTGGTCAAGGAGCTCGACGTCACCTACCGCGAAGCGGCCTACATCCTCGCCGCCAGGCGCCTCATGGACGCGGCAGCAGCGAGGGGCGCACGATGATCAACTTCGCCTGCACCACCATCAACCTCCAGGACATCATCACGTGCAGCTTCGAGCTGAACAAGACTGAATACGAGCTCCTCCTCTTCCTCCTCGCACAGGAAAAAGCGCTGTCCGTCAACGAGATAGCAACGCTGCGAGGATCGGAACGGAGCACGGTGCAGAAAGCAGTCGCCCGGCTGCTCAGCAAAGAACTCGTTGAACGACGACAGCTCAACATCGCAGGCGGCGGGTACCGCTACTTGTACGCCACCACGGACAAGGACGACATCAAGCAACGGCTCAGCAGCATCGTCAACGAGTGGCACCGGAACGTGACGAGCGCCATCAAGAACTGGTGACAGAAGAGAAAAAAAGAAACATTTTTATAGCCTCAGCGCGAGAGAACACCGAAAAAAGATGGGTGAGGAGCACGATTCTTTCAATGCGCTGCAACGAGCAGGCCAGCGAGAGCTCTTCCACCTCCAGAACGGGCTGGACATCACGAGCCTACGGGACCTCGTGCTGCAGCTGCGCATGATGGAGCAGAGCACCTTCCAACACCACGTCAACGAGGAGCGGAACGACTTCGCCACCTGGATCAAGGAAGTGTTCGGCGACGAGACCCTCGCGGACAGCATCACCGATGAGCAAGACAAGAACAGGATGGCCGACACCGTGGAATCGCACCTCCTCGAGCTGGAGCAGCAAGAGCTCGAGCGCTACGGGGCACACCTCCCTTCCAATGACCTGCAAACCCTCGAGGAGTACATCGAGAAGCAGCTCAGAGAAGGCAACAGCGAGGAGCACGTGAAGAGCATCCTCCTCAGGAAGGGGTGGGAAGAGAAGACCGTCGACCTCGTCCTCGTCGGCAAGAACAACCCGTACCGGGAGTACGCGAGCATCCACCACATCGAGGACATCGACCGGTTCCACCACATCCTCGAACAGGTCAAGAAGAGCATCATAGACGCCATCGCCAAAGGGAGCTCGTTCAACGACATCAAGTCATTCCTCGCACGGCAGGGATGGCATGAGGAGATAGTGGATTTCATCTTCTACGACATCTTCAAGCCGCACCCCAACATCAAGAAGCTCTCCCACTTCATCATCCACCAAGTCAAGGACAAGAACAGGAACGTGCAGGACGTCAAGCGAGACCTCATCAAGCTCGGCTGGAAAGAATACATCATCGACAGCGTCATCTACGGCATCAACACACCTGACAACTCGCTGCAGAGGATCCTCTCCTACCTCGAGGAGTTCTCAGAGGACAACGAGGAACGAGTGAAGCGATTCCTCCTCGAGATGGGATGGAAAGAGATCGACATCAACGACGCCATCAAGCAGAAGCAGCTCGAAGCGGTGAAGAAACGGCTCCAGGAATCGTTCAACATCGACGGCGGAGACGCGCTCAAGGAACGCAGCGAGATGATCAACAGCCACATCATCCTACTCCGGGACGACAAGGACCTCTGGAAGAAGCTCACCCAGCAGTACAAGCGAGTCAGCATCTCAGACTTCCAGAAGCACAACGGCGAGCTGCACATGGAAGACGACTACACCTACTACTACGCAGAGGACGACATGAGCATCATCAACGGCCGAGAAGGGAAGAACATCACCACAGCCCATTACGAAGACCCGACCAAGCCGCTCCTCGTCGAGCACCGCAACAAGTACCTCCTCCTCCCCCGCATCATCCACCGCAGGTGCGTCGTGTGCGACAAGCTCTTCCCCATCAACCACATGAAGAAGATAGAGATGTGGGACGAGAGCAGGACGCACAAAGTCACGAAGTACGTGTGCGAGAAGCACGAGAGGCAGATAGAGAGCTTCCTCGACGAGACCAAGATCGTGCAGTCATGATCCCTGCTTGGCCAGCAACGTGAGGGTGAACGCGGACGCCTTGAGGTCGATGAGACCGTTCTTCTGCAACGTCTCCGCCAACCGGCGCACATAATCCTCAGTGACGCCGAGCTCCTTCGCCGCCTGCTTCGACGTCAAGGACTTGTTCCTATCGATGACCGCCATGAGCTGGTCCGCCTTCGTCTCCAAAATAGCCATTGTTCAACACCACCTCTTCACGCGAATGTGCTCATCAAGAGCAAGGACAACACCCACTTGCCCAGGAAATACAGGGCGACGCTGATGGCCAGGAAGACCGGGATGCGCTTGATGCCCTGCTGGAAGTTGCCATACCTCAGCATGCTGATGACGAACGCCGACACGAAGCTGTTCGTGATGAGCATGAGCAACGCGAACACGTTGAAATCACCAGGGTCGACGCCGCCCTCTGATTGCACGTTGAGCAATCCCTGCCCCGCCGTCGACATGGACGAGACGTCCATGCCGGCCTTCACCCCCGCAATGGTAGTGTTCATGGTATAGCTCATGCTGAACATCAAGGGGGCGATGATGACGCCCGCGACGATGATGAAGATGATGTAGTTCTTCACGTTCGCCGCCATGCTGACGCGCATATTGCGCATCTTCGTGATGTTGTTCGCGATCTCCTCGAGAAGCTCGGAAATGTTGGACCCGCTCCTCACGCTCATCACGATATTGTTCATCGCACGCTGCAAAATCTTCGAATCGAACTTCTTGCTGAATATCTCCAGCGACTTAGCAAGATCGCCCTTCACCTTCGTCGTCTTGGCGACGAGCTCAATCTCCTTGGAGAAGATGCCGAACCGAGGCCGGTTGCTCTTGATCAACGCCTCGTCGAGCGGCATCCCGCTCCGATAATTCGTCGCGACGAGCCTGAGGAACTCCGGCAAGACCTGCTCCACCTCCATCTTCCGCCTGAACACCCTGTAGGAAAGGTAGACCTTGAGGAGCAGCACGGCCAACGAGTACAACGCGACGAAGCCGAGCACTGAC
The DNA here is from genome assembly GCA_016927245.1 of Candidatus Woesearchaeota archaeon. Classification (GTDB taxonomy): domain Archaea; phylum Nanobdellota; class Nanobdellia; order Woesearchaeales; family WJKR01; genus WJKR01. The sequence goes on along the minus strand of JAFGNA010000003.1, from coordinate 35,999 downwards.
CACACCAAGAGGTACAAGACGATGGTGCCGAACGGGAACAAGTGGTACAGGGCGACGCCGCCGATGACAGCAGCGCCAACGACGAGCGCCACGATGGCCAGGTAGAGTATCAGCTTGATGACGCGGGAAGGCTCGGCGTCCACGCCGGCACGGTACAAGTCCACCTTGAGCCGGTCGTAATACGACCGTTTCTTAATCGGCGTAGCGGAGACGGACATTCCGAGCGACTTGCGGACGCGACGCTTCTCGAACTGGATGGCGCGGTCCTTGAGGAAGAAGTCATCGATGGTCGTCTCGGGCTCCTGCAGCCTGCGCAAACGCTCTCGGCGGACAGGAAACTTAGGAGGAGGAGCTTGTGATTCCTTCAGCCGTTCCCGCGATGCCATGCTAGTACGCCTCCACCGTCGGCCGCCTATGGGCCGCTATCATGAGAAAGAAGTACTGCACGATAGAGAGGAGGACCCATACGCCGATGAGCAGGCCGATGCCGATAGGGAATCCGATGAACGTGAGCACCGCGGTGATGATGGTGAACCCGACAGTAGGGATGATGATGCTGACCATCATGTAGAACAGGCTGAGCGCGTTGAGCTCGCGGCCGTACTCCTGGATATGGATCTTCTGGGACTCGATGATGTCATCCAGGAGCACCTGCAACGCAGAGGTAATGTCAGCGCCTGTCTGGAGGCTGTTGAGGAGCTGCCAGTACACGTTCCTGAGATGCGGAGAAGGGCACAACTCGACGGCCTCGTTCAATGCCTGCTCAAGCGTCTTGCCCATCTTAACCTTGTCGATGATCTCATCAAAGTAGATGCCGATGAGAGAGAAGTTCCTGCTCACGTTCGTGATGGCGCCGTACAGGCTCCTCTCTGAGCGCAGCTCGAGGATGAGGAAGCGCACGGCGGAGACTATCTCTGACTCGACGACCTGCTCGGCCTTGAGCGCGTTGTACTGCGGCCTGTTGATGAACGCGTAGAAGGTGAAGAAGAGGATGATGAAGAACGCAACGAACGCGATGGCAGGACTGAACGAGAGCATCAGGCTGATGATGAGGAACACGAAGAAGAAAGCGAGGGAGAACACCAACGAGGAGAACACCGCCTCCTTGAGGAACCGCTCAGAACTCTTGTCAATGCGCGCCACGCGGAGATGCTGTCCCAGCAATGGGAAGTACGTGGCGAGCTTGTGGAAAAGCATGCGCGCTATATCAGTTCACCCCATCAGTTCTTCCCTTTCAGCCGCTTGAGCAGCGACTCCTTGTCAGCGTAATAATCAGCCATGGTCTTGCCCACCCGCTCGATATTGAACACCTTCCCCCGCACCAACGACTCGATGATGAACTGCTTCTCCTTGAGATCCGCCTGCAACTCCGCCTCGGAGAGACCTGTGAACAGGCTGAGCTCCTGGACGAAGCGAGAAGACTTGTTCTGCCTGACGAGCGCATCACGCTTGACATCATACTGGTACAGGACGTTATGCTCGCACTTGTCCGTGACCTCCGCCACCTGGAAGGTGCAGCGCTTGCCCGTCCGGCGGTTGCGGAACTGGACGAGCAAGAGGTTGATGGCCGGGAGGAGCGCCTTAGGCACGTTCACCGGATCGTTCGTGAGCCTAGCGACGGCCTCGCGGGCGTCGTTCGCGTGGAACGTGCCGTAGCAACTGTGGCCGGTGTGGATGGCCTCGAACAAGGTCTCAGCCTCTGCCTTGCGGCGCACCTCGCCGACGAGGATGCGGTCCGGGCGCATGCGCAAAGAGTTGACGAGGAGGTCTTCCATGCTCACGGCGCCCTTGCCCTCAGCGTTAGGCAACCTCGTCATCATGGGCACCCAGTACAAGTAGCTGGCGAGCCGCAGCTCGCGCGTGTCCTCGATGCTGATGATGCGCTGGTTCGGTGGGATGAAGTTGGCGAGGGCGTTCAGCGTACTCGTCTTGCCAGAGGCGGTGCCGCCGACGACGAGGATGCTCATCTCGAACTGGATGGCCTGCCAGAGCATCGCGGCGACCTCGGAGCTGATCGTCTTGTTCTGCACGAACTTAGTGATGGTCCACGGGTCATCTGAGAACTTTCTCAAGGTGATAGTGTTACCCCTCGGCGTGATAGGACTAATGGTCGCGTTGACGCGCTCGCCTGAGGAGAGGAACGCGTCGAGCAACGGGTTAAGCGTGTTGATCTGCCTGCCAACGTTCCGGCCGATGCGAGAAGCGGCCTGTTGTATCTGGTCCTCGCTACTCATGTAGATATTGGTCTGCAACCATCCCCACTTGCGATGGTACACCCAAATAGGGTCGTGCGCGTTGTCGATGGCGATCTCCTCGAGGTGCACGTCATGGAGCAAGAAGTCGACGTAGCCCATGCCGAGGCTCCTAGAGAGTATGTAACTGCGCAGCACGTTCTTGGTCTCGTCGGCCTCGTACGCGAAGTACAGGTTGATCTGGCGGTTGAGCTCCGCGTCGAACTGCCGGTCGACCTCGCCGGTCGACTCGTCTACTGAGAGATCCTCGAGCTCCATCTTCCTGATAAGCTCCTCACGAATCTCCTCAAGGATTATCTCCGTGGTCTTGCTGATGCCGCTGATGCTCACGCCGTACGTGGACGTGTACGAGTCAGGCTTAGCCTCGATGACCACATTGACCTGGATGTTCCTGACCTGGGTGCTGTACTGCTCAAGGATTTTCGGCCCCTCAGCAGCCGGCGCCCGTTGCTTGGCTGCGGGCACCGAAGATGTAGTCGGTTGTTCCTCTCCCATGACTCCTCAACCCCTTTTTATAGCAGTCCTCTCGCCTGATAGTTTATATATCTTTCTGTTATGGCTGGCTACACGCATAGTCATCACTCCTACTGGCGGGCACCAAAGCCCATGGTTCCGGGACGCCCTCGAGGACGCAATCAGCGGTTTCTGGTAAGACTAGGTACTGCCAGTCGACGATGGAAGCAGCTTCTTCCCGCAGGACGCCAATCGCCTGCATAAGGCGGACGTCGACCAGGCTCTCGATGCCATTAGCGGAAGGCGTGAAGCGGCCTTGCAGCCGGTCGAGGAAGCCCACCCCCTCCCCGGTCGCCACGTACCAAGGCTCCTCGATGTGATCCTGCATCGCAGACACAGGAACTGGCCCTTCAGGGGCGTGCGGGCTCATCGTGATGCGCTGGGCGTAGCGCTGACCCGTCCCCTTCGTGTATACTGGGTCGTTGAGCAGGGTGACGGGCACGTCGGTCTCAGCCGCGAACGCGTAGTCCCAGACCGAATCGGTGAACGCGTCGTGGAGGCGCAACTGGCCGGTGAGGCTCGTCTTGACATGCCAGGGGTCGTCCTGCCGTGCGCGCACCTCGAGGCCGGTGATGGCGAGGTCGAGCCGCAAGTGTTGCGTGAGGGAGTCGAGGTTCTCCAGCCACTGCTCGATGTCGTACCCGTCGGTGAGCGCTATCGGTTCGCCGACGAGCGTGCCATAGAGGACGAGCTCCTCGTACGCGTCATCAAAACTAGCCGACCAATCATCCTCGTTCACCCACTTGTCTTCCTTATACAGCACTTCCTGATCGAGGACGAGGAATGAGCGATAAGAAGCGACGTACAGCGCCGTGTCCGCGTCGCGCTCGACCGCGTCGAGGAACGATTGCACCTCTGCGATGCGCTGCGCGTGCACCGCTGATTGCCGGGTGAAGCCGGGGTCGGCGCGCGAGGAGAGGAAGACGGTCAGGACCGCGAGGAAGAGGAGCACGGCGAGGCTGAAGAAGTACGCCTTCTTGGTCAGCGCCATACGGTCACCTCCAGCAAAGCAGGGCCCCACAGGTACGGGATGTCCTCCTGCTCAACGGCGTTGAACTCGAGCTCCTCCTCGTCGAAGCTGACCTCGAGGTCGCCGTCATTGTCGAGGTCGAACGAGCTGAACACGTCGAGCGCGAGCGCCCGCCAGACGTCATCCTCTCCCGAACCGGGGCCGCCGCCGGTGTAGGTACAATGTTCATCGCCCGCGTAATCAGAGGGTATGCGAATGTCCTCGACCAGGTCGCCGAGCATGAGCACGTCCCAGAGGCATCCCTCTGCTTCCTCGTAAACGCCGCCGAGGACGAACGTGTTGTTGATGGCCGCGGTGTAGAGGAGCTTGTCATCAGGGGAGCACCCCTTAGGATCTCCCGGGTCATCAGCGGTGCGCAAGGTGAACGTGTTCAGTCCCCGGCTCATGACGCCTGGCGGGATGCCGATGGTGAACGGGTCGCCCAACGATTCGTAGTCGTTGAGGTAGTCTGAGAGGTCGAAGATATCCTCGTCGTTGACGCCCAAGTAATCAGTCCAGTGATTGCCGGAATAGCTCGTGATGACGCCCTCGACAGGGAGGACCGCGTCGGGGAAGCCGACGTCTGCCTCGCAAGCCCCTGAACTCGAGAATGGTGAACGTTCGCCGTCGATGAGCAGCTTCCCATTCAAGGCTGGCAGGGCGTACGGCCGGTACTCGTACTCGATGTAGGAGTCATGAAAAAGCTCGGAGTCCTCAACATCGACCTCGAACGAGATGACCTGGGCATTGTAGTCAGCGATACGGATGATGTCGCGGGCGATGTCATTGTAGATGTCGATGAGGGCCTCGGGGCTGGTGGCGCGCTTGTAGTGGCTCTTGTTGTCCACCGCTGCCATGTAATACAGGGTTTTGTTGTCGATGCGGTCCAGCGTGCCGATGCCGACGGTGTAGATGCTGATGTTGTACTCGTGGAACGAGTAATTCGCGGCCGCGACGGCGTAATCGCCGCCTTGGTTGACGTAGCCGTTGTTATCCAGGTCGCCCACGCCGCTCACCGCGGCGTAAGGCTCCCAATTATTGAGGAGGGGACAGTTGACGTTCGCGACGCCGTCCGTCATGATGACCATCGCTCGGGTGACGTTCTCCCAATCAGTCCCGTGATAGTCATCCTCAATCATGCGAGCGGCCTCTAGGATGCCGCAGCAGATGCAAGTGCTGCCGCCAGCGCTGTAACCATCTATCTCAGCGACGACATCGGATTCTGAGGAGGAGAGGTCGAACGACTCCCTGAGCGCGCCGTTATAGCTCACCAGCCCTATCCTGTTCGGCTCCAGGAACTGGTTGTCATCATTGAGGATGAGGCTGGTGAAGTTCTTGCTCGCGCACTTCGCCACTGAGAGCCTCTTCGTGGAGTTGTCGTACAGGTCGGGGTCGTAGCAACCGCGGTCGTAACTGTTGGTTGCCGAGTTGATGTCGAACCGCCAGTCCATGCTCCCGCTCACGTCGGTGACGAGCACGGCGTCGATGATGTTGGACGCGAGCAGTTCGAGCGAGCCGTTGTCGAAGCCCATCCTGAACGGCACGGTCTGGTTCTCGAAGTCGCCATAGTCCAGCGCGGCGCTGATCTCGCTGTCGCTGATGGTGTGATCGACGACGGCGGTGCTGGTGTTGTCCATGTAGAGGAGCTCGCTCCCCAAGGTGAAGAACACGGTGTTGTTGGTGTTGGTGTGGTCGGAGTCGTAGTGGAGTCGGATGTCCATGCTGAGGAGCTCGCCAGGGATGTAGACTGCGTCGTACAGGTTGAACACGCCGGCGATGCCGGGGAGGTAGTGCCGTTCCTTCACCGTGGGCGAGACGCCGTAGACGGCGTCGTCGGCGTAGGTCGCCTTGAGGTAGCCGCCGCCGATGTAATGGTTGTCGGTGTCGGACGTGGTGAACTCGACGGTGACCTCGTTGGTCCCTGGCTCGAGAAAGTTGCCACAGGGGAGCAGGAGGTCCCACCGCCGCACGTCTACCTCGCCAGGCGACGAGTCGATGTCGAGGACTTGGAAGCAGTAATCGCCATTGACGTTGACGTCGAAGTCAGCGTGGATGTCGCCTTCGAGGATGAACGATCGGAGGTCGCCCGGCAGCGTGACGTCGCTGGGGAGGTCGAGGCGGACGGTGATGTCCCCCTGGCCGACGAAGCCGCCGAAACGGGCGTGGCTGGCCCGCTCGGCCCGGCCGCTGGTGAGGTAGGCCGTGGCGGTGTAGCCGTACACCGGCTTCGCCACTTGGAGCCCTGAGAGCATGATGCGCGACTGGGTGGCCGCTTGCTCCACCGGTTCGTGGTCCGCGACCAGGGAGTAGCGCTCGTCCTGTTCAGGAATGGTTTCTGACTTGCTCAGCACGGTGACGTTGTAGTGCATACCGGGGAGGAGGTCGTTGAGGGCGTACTTTGCGAGCAAGGACGCCTCTTCGTGGTGGCCGTTGATGTAGAGGATGAGCAGTTGCCGCGCGATGGTCTCGTCGAGTTCCAGCGCGTCAGGGCCGAGCGTTGCTTGGAGGCCTTCTATCAGGCTTTGGTCAAGCGTGCCGACCGTCCTTGCCTGGAGCGAGCGCACGGCGTCCTGGGCGCTCGTCTGGAGCTGCGGTGAGTCATAGGAGTGGATGTACATCGTCTTGAGGGCTATGAGCCCTGCTATGAGTATGGCAATGGCGACGATGAGGTCGAGTTCCATGAGCTGGGATTTTCGTTGCATCTTAATTCATCAGGGGATGTAGAGGTGGAGGGTGATGGTGACGGGATTTCCTTCCTTGTCGTGGAGGTGCCTGGTCTGCGTAGCGAGGTGTGTCGGCTCGGCATCGATGAGTTCCTGCTCGTCGGCGAAGCCGTCGCCGTACACGGCCTCCGCCGCGGAGGGGTCTCCCCCGGGCAGGTCTATCATGAGGAAGTAGTCGTGCTGGACGCCGAGGAGGGGCTTGAGCTGTTCATAGCCGACGCTAGTGAAGAGCCCTTGGAGGTTGGAGAACTTATACTGGTCGAAGACGCCATCCGTGGTGAGCCCGACGCGTCGCACGGCGGTTTGGTCCCAGTCAACAGGGTAGCCTTCCCTGGCGAGGCTGTCCGTTGCCCTGGCCGCTTCTCGCAGGAGGACGTCGTGCGTGGCTGACTGCAGCTCCTTGCCGTAGAAGAGGTCATCGAAGAAGATGGTGATGACGAGGAAGAATATGAAGAGGAGGAAGATGCTGCCGAAGACGATGTGCTGCCCCCTCCTGCTCATGGTGACCCCACCTCCAAGGAGCCGGCATGGTTAGTGATGATGAGCAGCCTGTCAGCGGTATAGGCCTGTTCGTCGCCGGGCAAAGAGATTTCAGGGAGGTCCTTCTCGACGAGGTGGTCCTCGCAGGCGATAGTGAAGTAAGGTGCGCCGCTGACAGGGTCGTAGAGGATGAGGTCGTAGTCCTTGCCCACGACGGCGCCGGGCAACGAGATATTCCTTCGGTAGCCTTCAGGGAGTTGTGCTGAGAGGTAGAGGTCATCCTGCAATTGGAGCGCGAGGTCCTCGATGACGCGCTCCTCGTGCTGCCAGCGCAAGTCTTCCTGCGCGGCGGCGGAGAGCACGATCCACACCGTGAACGTGGCGGTGAAGAAGAATATCATGAGGAGGAACTCATAGGCTATCTGGCCGGCTCGCTGCTTCAAGATCCTGTTTCACCTCTCTTCTAGCGGTCCGTGAGCACCACCACGTCGCCATCAGACCCCATCTTGTCATCCACGACGAGGCTGATGCGGTGCGGTCCGGGGTAGGTGCCGAACTCGGTCGGTTGGAGCGGCACCTTGCTGTCAGCGTATACCACGACGTCCGAGCGGCTGATCTCGAACTCGACGGAAGAGACGCCCGAATCGAGGTCGCGCACGACCGCCGCCCTGGTGACGCCGTTCGGGAACGAGGCCTCGACCGTGGTCGAGGACGGCGCGCCCTGGTAGTACAGCTTCTCCGCTTGGAACACGAGCTCCCGTGCCACCTCAGTGAGGTGCTCGAGGTCGAGCTCGGTCTTGCTCTCCTGGTACTCGCCATACAGCAGGGCGGTGACGGGGATGATGATGGCTAGTGAGAAGCCGACGACCAACAAGTACTCCATAGCGAATTGCGCTCTGCCCACGCGCTCACCCCTTTACGGTATCACCGGACACGAGGACCCGTACTATATAAATGTTATGTTCAGAGCGCGACGCCGAAGAGCAGCACGGCGAGCACGATGATGATGACGGCGAACACGAACTGGAGCAGCCAGGCGAGCAGCGCGCGCAGCCAGCTCAACTCGAAGAAGTCCTTGTATATCCATATCATGACGATGAACGCCACCAGGCCTCCCCAGCTGTCGAAGAAGAACCTGACGAGGATGGCGACGAACGCGACGAGGAGGTTGATGAGGACTACTTTGAAGAGCCCGGCCTTGCCACCGAGGAGCTGGACGCTGAAGTAGAGGGGAAGCGCGGAGATGAGGAACGCCGCGAGGATGAGGAGGAGGTTCGTCAGTGCCATGGCCGCGGGAAGGAAGCCCCGGTATTTATGGTTTACGGGTCGTCAGAACCCTGTTTTGACGGCGAGTACGGACGGCTCGAGGTTCGAGTGGACGGACCAGGGAAAGCTGGCCAAGTCCTCAAGGAAGAACGAGGAGGCCAAGCAGTCGCAGAAAGGGCCGCGGGACTGCTTCTTCTCATAAGCTAGAAGAAGAGGGAAAAAAAGAGGGAAAGAGCGCTTCAAGCGATCACGATGAGGGCTTCGTGCGCGTCGTCGCAGTCGAGGCAGAGCAGGGAGTACTCCCCCTGCTCCTTCGCCACCGCCTCCACCACGCCGGCCTGCACGTGCTCCGCCACGCCGAGGCCGTCGATGCTGATGAACCGCGGCTCGTCAAGGAGGAAGACGAGCCTGAGGGTCTCGCCGGGCTCCGCGTGGAACGTGGCGGGGAAGAAGCCGTCGTCCGTGAGGCGGACCTCGTAGTCCCTCACGGCGGCGGCCCCTTGCTCCGTGACGGTCGTGCTCGGTGAGGTGAGCGGGACGGCCTCGCCCGTGACGCGCTGCTCCTCAGGTGAGCACGCGACGAGGAGCAACATCAGCACTGACACCGCTATGATGATCGTTGCGGTCCTCATGCTCACTCACCTGGGATGACGAACACAGGAGGCCTGTTCTTGTCCTTGATGGTGATGGTGAACGTCTCGCTCGTCTGCAGGACGCCGTCACTGACGGTGACGGTCTGCTCGTACTCGCCAGCGTCGTCATACGTGGTCTGGTACTCCTCGGCATCCATGAAGCCGCTGAAGCTCACGGTGAGCTCATCCCCTTCAGGGTCGTACGCGTTGATGGGCAGCTTGATGAGGTCTCCTTCCTCCACGGTGATGTCCGCGATGGGCTTCAGCACCGGCGCGGTGTTGATCTGCGTCACGGTGATGGTGAACGTCTCCGTCGTCGAAGCGGTGCCGTCGCTGGCGACGACGGCCACCTCGTAGGTGCCGGCATCGCCGTCGGTGGTCTGCCACTCGCCGTCGTCATCGAGGGGCTTGCTGAAGCTGATGTCCAGTTCATCACCGTCCGGGTCGGAGGCCTCAGGCCTGATCCTCACCGTGGTGGTCTCCATGATGGTGAGGTCGTCGATGGGCTCCAGCACGGGCTCGCGGTTCACGTTCTCCACGATGACGATGATCCTCTCGGTGTTCATGGTGCTGCTGTCCGTTGCTCGGACCTGCACGGTGTACTCGCCAGCGTCGTCATACGTGGTCTGCTTGATGTTGCTCGTGGTCCACCCTTCATAGCTGACTAGGATGCTGTCGCCTTCCTCGTCGTAGATGTTGCATTCGATGGCGAGGAGCTCGCCCTCCTTGATGGTAATGGTCTCGGGGCATTCGATGATCGGGGCGCGGTTGGCGCGTCTCACGATGATGAGGATATCCTCGCTCGTGCTGAGCTTGCCGTCGCTGACGGTGACCGTGACGAGGTACTTGCCCTCGTCGCCTATCTTGGTCTGCCACCTTCCTTGGGCGTTGAGCGGCTCGGTGAACTCGTACTCGAGCGGGTCGCCGTCAGGGTCCATTGCTTTGAGGTCGAGCCTGACGAGATCTCCTTCCGTCACGGTGACCGTGTACGCGACGGCGTCCTCATCTATACTGACGGGCTCGTCAGGCTCGTCCGTCTCGTTGTCGCCTCGCGTTTCGTTCTCGTCGAGGAAGATGAAATCATCGTCGTCAAGGATGATGTTACCTGTAGCGTTGGACTCGTTCCCTCCGATGCCGAGGAACTGGCAGCCGCCGAGCGCGACTATCAGGATGACGAGGCTGACTAGAGCATAGCGTTTCATTGTCCTACCACCTTTTGTGCTTGTTTCCTGAATCCTTCCAGCCCACCCCTTTTCTGAGAAGTCATGTTCCCGCAGTAGTATATAAATTTTTCTCTTTTCCAGTGAAAACATCCCGTGGTTGCTTCTCCGTCGACAAGAGGAGGAATTCGTTACATTCCACTCGTGCGCCGATGGGTGTAGGGGCACACGAACAGCGGCGTCCTTTTATGCTTTGCGGAAGGGTAGAAGAGACCAATACTCTTATAAACCATCTCTTGCTCGGGGGAGGGGTATGCGCCAGACCTTTCGCAAGGGGCTCAGCTTCGGGGTAACGTCCGGCATCATCACCACCCTGGGCTTGATGACCGGCCTCGAGGCCGGGACGGGCAGCCGCGCCGTGGTCTTGGGCGGCATCGTCACCATCGCCATCGCTGACTCGTTGTCAGACGCGTTGGGCATGCACCTCTCAGAGGAGTCGAGCCAACGGAGCCTGCGCCGCGTCTGGGACGCGGCAGGGGTCACGTTCATGTCCAAGTTCCTCCTCGCCCTCTCCTTCTCCGTGCCCGTGCTCCTCTTCCCCTTAGGGGTGGCATGGGTCGTGTGCTTGTGCTGGGGCGCCTTGCTGCTGTCCTTGCTGAGCTGGTGGATCGCCCGGGTGCAGGAGGAGCGCCCGTGGCGCGTGGTGGCCGAGCACGTGCTCATCGCGGCGGTCGTCGTGGTCCTGACACGCGTCGTTGGTCGCTGGTTGGGCTCGGCGCCCTGAAGAAAAACAATTATATAGGAGTGCTTCCCTCCTCAACGCTGAGGGAATGGTTCCATGCGCTACGCCATCGCCATCATGCTGTGCTCGTCCTTGCTCTTGGCCGGGTGCGGCGATGCCTTGACGAGCAGGGCTGTCGATGAGCGTTGCGGGCCTCGTGAGGAGTGGTGCCCGTCCTTGGGGAGCTGCCTTGACCCGTGGGAGTCATACTGCCCCGAGGAGGGCGAGCATGTCAAGCTCATGACGGTGAATGATTGCGACGCGGAAGGCGGCGGCGTCATCGATTACGGTGGCGGCGAGCGGTGCTCTGATGAGCAGGAAGTGATCGGCGAGGTGGCTGGTTTCCTCAGCTTGCACGTGTGCTGCTATCCTCGTCCTGAGGGCTGGGAGGGGTATTAGTCGTTCCATATCGCTCGTCTGAGCCCTTTCTCTCTTCGCATGAATTCTTGGAGGAGGTCGTGCCTGTACAGTATGCCCTTGCTGCTCTTGTACTCCTGCACGTTGGTCGTTTGTCTGGCTTTGGGCTCCAGTATGCGTGCCATCTCCTCGAGGTCGATGATGGTCTTGCCGTCGTCGAGGCCGGTGATGACGATGCCGATGTGTCCTTCTGTTTGGGGCAGCCAGCCCACGCCGAAGCTTATCGCTCGCTCGTAGCCGTTGATACAGGCTTCTTCGAGGCTGCTCGCGCTTACGGGGTGCGTGTCGCTTCGCCGCTCGTTGTAGTCCGCGGGCATCATGCCGCACACGACGCCGTAGTGGGTGTCTGCGTGCACGCGGTAGGTCTTCTTCTGTTGTGCTTCTGGCTTGTCGAGTATCTTGTGTTGGAATTCGTCGTGGTTCATCATTGTTCACCTTCTTGTTTCGTGGATGAGGAGTCTTGTGTGGCGCTCTCGTCGTCGCTTCTCGAGGATGGCGGAGTGCTGCTTGCTGTCACGTCCTGTACATCATGAGCATTCCTTCCTGGCGCAGTTCTTCCTTGAGCTTTTCCATCGCCTTGCTGTTGCCGTGTAATTCTTCGCATCCGAGGCATCGGTCGTCGGGCGAGTAGCCGAATCCTGAGAGCCCGCAGCGATGCCTTGTGGTGTTCTGCAGGTGGTTGACGTGCCCGTCGTACTCACCTACTCCTGGGAGGGTGATGAGTCGGGGCGTGAGCTGCGCTTGGTAGTCCTTTCCTTCGTGGGTGAACGCGTAAGTTCGTTCTTCACTGATGTTGAAATGGTCGCAGATTATCGATGTCATTCGTCCTGCCTCGCTTGATGCTATTCTTCGTCCCATCCTTCGTATTCCGCTTCTGTCCAGTAGTCTTTCATGTTCTCATCTCTTCTTGGCTTGGTTGGTCGTCGAGCCACCAGTAGGTCTCGTCAGCCGGGTTGTACGGGTTCATTGCTTGTTTCACCGATACTTACTTATAGTTGTAGTTTATTTCGTTGTTTCTGTCGTGTTTTTTTGTGGGGTGTTGTAGTTTTGGTGTTGTCTCGTGCTGATGTGAAGAAGATTGAGGAGTTCGTCAGGGCTCGTCCTAGGACGATCCAGGAGGTGGCTCACTTGCTCGGTCGTAATTGGCGCACCGCCGATAGTTACGTGGAGAGAATCGTTGCTGAGCAGGGAACGATCGCTACCAGGACGTTCCGCGGCGGCACTCGTGGCGCGCTCAAGATAGCGTATTGGAACGAGGGCGAGCGATTCCATGCCAGCGCGTCGCAGGAGCGCTTGTTCTCCAAGATACTCGCCGGCCGCGAGAAGGATGATTTCAACCCGTTCGACATCTACCAGTACGTCGAGGAAGCGAAGCGGCGGGCTTTCCTGGAGAAGCAGACCGTGTACAACATCACGGAGAAGCAGAACCTGGTCAACGCGCTGCGGCAGGCGAACCAGCAAGTCCTCATCTTCGCAGGCGACTTGTCCTGGGCAGTCGCTCGTCAGGGCGAGGTGACCTTGCTCTCCTTGTTGGAGGAACTGGTCGTGCGCAAAGTACCTATCAAGATACTGTGCAACGTGGACATGGAATCAGTAGAGAACATCGAGAAGGCGCTGTCCTTGAACCACAAGCACAAGTCAGAGCTGATCGAGGTGCGGCACGCGCAGCAACCGTTGCGGGCGTTCGTCGTGGACAATCGTTTCGTCCGTTTCAAGCAGCGCAAGCAGCAGCGCGGGCGCGACGACTACATATTCTATGAGCTGATGGATGAGGAATGGGTGACCTGGACGCAGAAGGTGTTCTGGCACCTGTTCAGGACGGGGATAGGGGCTGAGAAGCGGTTGGCTGATCTGGAGAGTATCGAGCGGATACGATAAGTATTAAATATCGCGGCGCGCCTACTCAGCAGCATGACTCCTCTCCAGGAAGCGCTCGCCGTCGCCTTCGAGGCGCACGCGGACCAGCGGCGCAAGGCCTCGGGCGTGCCGTTCATCGTGCACCCGCTCCGCGTCGCGGAGTACCTCATCGCAGAGGGGGCTGAGGAGCACGTGGTCGTGGCGGCGCTCCTGCATGACGTGCTCGAGGACACCCTTCATCCCAGGGAATCGGTGGAGCGGTTCGGGCCTGGCGTGCTCCGCCTCGTGGATTTCTGCACCGAGCCAGGGAATGAGCCAGGGCTGCCGGACGAGCAGATGATCGCGACGTGGAATGAGCGCAAGGAGCACGCCATCCATGCCTGCGAGGAGGCGCAGGAGGACGAGCTCCTCCTCAAGCTCGCGGACGCCCTGGCCAACCTGTCATCGCTGCGCGACGACCTCGCGCTCGGCGTGGACGTCTGGGAGCACCTCAACGCGCCCAAGGAGGACCAAGCATGGTACTATCATTCCTTGGGCGAAGCGTTCAGGGAACGCCTCGGGCACCGCCGGCTGTACCGGCTCTACGAGCGAGCGTTCCGGGACGTATTTCCTTGAGGGGAACGCGGGGGCGCCGGAAGAATCGCGGTTCCCAGACAGCAATCGTTATCAAGAGTTGTTGTTGCGCTCCGAACATGATTGTCGAGATCGCCGGCCTCCCTAGGGTCGGCAAGACGAGCGTCATCAGGCGCCTCCAGGAAGAGCGCCCCTCCCTTAAGGTGTACCTGGAGGTGTTCTCCTCGATCCCGTTCCCTGACCCGACGAGCTTCGACTATAACAGGGCGTACGTTGACGTCTGCGTCGGGCGCGCGGAGGAGGCGTGGGCTGATAGCGCGCGCATTCACGTGTTCGACAGGGGGATCATCGACCGGTTGGCGGTCTCGGACGCCCTGCACCGGTACGGCTACCTCTCAGGAGAGGAGTACCGCGGCTTGGCGGGGTTGTTGGCGCCGCACGCCGAGAAGCGGGACGTCACCGTCGTCTTCAACACGTCGGTCGCTGAATCTTTGGAGCGCATCAAGCGGCCGAAGCGGCACTTCAGCCAGGACGGGGAGTTCCTGGAGGCCTTGTTCTCGTCATACGCGTCGCTGGCCGGTCGTTACGACCGGTTGGTGTACATCCCTGCTTCGTCGTCGTTGGAGGAGCGGGCGAGGATGGTCGGCGAGGTCATCGGCGCTGGTTAGCGTGAGCGCTTGATGGCGGCGAGGAGTTGCTCCCAACCGGCGACCGTGGTGATGCCCGCGGGTACCGCTTGGTTCTTCCCGTACTGGTCGAAGAGGTAGAGCCGCTTCACCTCGCCGATGAGGGGGAGGAGGTGGTGGAGGTCGTCGTCGACGAACGCGTCGAGGTCGGCGCATGACGACGTCTTCTTCTTCCTCCTGCCTACGCTCCTGAGGGGGATTTCGAGGCCGTGGGCGGCCAGCCAGTCCTTGGCAATCGCCGATTTCCGCTTGTTCCTTGACGTGACGATGACGAGGGCGTGTCCTCGTCCTTGTAGGTCGGTGATCGCTTGTCTCATGTGCTTCACCGGGGGTGTCTGGCGACCGTACTTCTTGGAGGCATAGACTCTCTCCTGGACGTCGCTGTACGATTCCTCGGTGAGCAGGCCGCTCTTGACGGCGCCTTCCTTGTCGAGCCGTGACCGCGGGATGTCCACGCCGTAGCGTTCCTTGGCGACCCGTCGTTTCATCATGTCAGAGTCCGCGATGACGCCGTCGAAGTCGAGCCCTATCCTCATGCGTTGAGAGAAATCGCTCTTTCTTTAAATCCTGTGCGGTGTTCCTCGGCGTGCCGGGGAGGAGCTGCTCGTTGCGTCTTGAGGGAAAAAAAAGGGGCGCGGCGGGGGAGTGGTGTGTCCTTATCGTAGGGGATACGCTAAGAGGCCGCTCCCTCGCCGCGCGGTAGCGTGCTCAGTTCTCTTCTCGCCAGGATTGCCAGTGGTCCGCGGCGTGGATGCCTTGTTCCTCTATGTCGAGGACGCTCATGGCGTTGAGCTCTTGCTCGTCGATGATGCGTCCGTGCATGGTCTTGTACAACATGTCAACCACCTCCTAACAAATGAAGAGAAATTCATATTATTATTTAAGTCTTTCTATTATGTGAAAAAAAAAGCATATTAATTAATTGTTCGGAACGACCGCCACAACCGAAACATCTGCCGCCCCAAAGGAAACTTTCCGAGGCCAAAACAGATAGATTATTGAAGGCAGGACACGAGCGACGACACCATGGCAGGTGAGCGGCGGCGGTCCCAAGCAGTGCTCAAGCACCTCAGGCAAGACAGCAGGAAGACCCTAGCAGCCATCGCACGCGAGGAACACGTCGCGGTCAGCACGATCTTCGACCACGTCAAGAAACTAGAAAGCAACATCATCACCCGGTTCGTCCCCCTCCTCGACCACGCGCGCCTCGGCCACCCATTCAGGACCTTCTTCTACTGCGAAGCGGACGACGAACGAGCCATCGCGTACCTCAAAGCGCACAAGAGCACCAACAACCTCTACCAACTCAGCGGCGGCGTGCTCGCAGCAGACATGGTCTTCCCCAGCCTCCAGGAAGAAGAACGCTGCAAGGAAGCACTCGAGGAACACGGCTGCACCGTACAGCAACACAAAGTGCTCGAACCCCTCGCGCTCGAGCAATGGACACCATAAACAACGCAAAGGAAAAGGCCGGAACAAAAGCATGAGCCCGGCATTCTACGTCCAAGACACCACCAAGCCCTCATCGCCGCAGCAACCATCAGCAACGGCATCGCCAAGGAGCGACCCTACAAGAATCCCTAGGGGAGCGCCACGCCCAGCAGCGCCGCGCACACCACCAGTTGGTGAAACATCTCCGGACCAAGCCACAAGGGTTCCGGAAATTTCTCGCAAACCCATTTGAAAAGCGCACACCACCGATGCACAAAGGTGATACGCACATGAGCGAACTACCCAAAGAAGACGTCCACCGAGAGACGAGCAAGAGGGGAAGAGGCGCGCTAGGATGCATCATAGGAGCAGCCATCGGCGTCGCCGCAGGCACCGGCATAGGCATGCACCAAGAATTCAAGCACGACCGGCTGTACGAACGAGGCATCAAGGAAAGCATCAGGGACGCAGCAGTGGAAGGCTACGCGTGGAAAGAAGGAGTCAACCCTAAATTCTACGATATCGAACGGCCGGCACTCATCCTCAACCCGGAGACCATGACCATGCACGGCCACCTGTACGCCTTCAAGAGAGACAGCGAAGGCGCCATCACCGACACCATCGACTACGGACCAATCCTGCACGAGAGCGTCGGCTACACCATCACCCAGAAAATGGGCAGGCAAGTCGAAGAAGACGTCAACAAGGTCAAGCAAGCATTCGAACGAGCAGGCGAATGGACAAAGAACACTTACCGCAAAACGGACAGCACAATCAGGGAATGGCTCAGGAAAGACGAGCCGCAAGACACCCTGCAACAACGAAAATGAGCTTCTACCACCGCGCGAAGAGGATAGCGAAGCTCGCCATCGTCGGAGCAGTAGCGTACTACGCCGGCAGGACGTGCAACCGCGCAGCGTTCGGACAAGAAGCGCAAGCGCAGGAAAACCACTACCAACAAACCATGATGGAGGACAGCATCGATGCACGCGTCACTGATGGGTACCGCGTTCGAGAAATGGACCGCGGACCTCTACGATGAGCTCGGCAAGCTGAACGTCAAGCGAGACGTCAAGCTCAACAAGCATACGAGGCACGGCGACGCCCGATCGCAGATAGACGTGACGTACGGCCTCCGAGACAAGCGCTACGTCGAGTGCAAGTACCACGACGGCAACGACAACGTCACGCTCGAAGAAGTAGCGAAGTTCGCAGGCGTCCTCCGCATCAACGGCATCGACTACGACCAAGGCATCATGATCACCAACAAGGACTACCTCGCACGGGCGAAGGAATACGCCCGCAAGATGGGAGTGAAGCTCATCGACCGCGAACAACTCGTCAAGCTCGATTGGAAACGGACGCACCAGCTCAGAGCGCTGGTGCAAGCGCCGCCCAAAGGGTTCGAGCGCACACTGGAACAACGCATCAAGCGCTACGCACAATAACAAAGAAGAACGGAGGGGAACGACACCATGCAAGACCAGAAGGAGAACCTGGAACAGCTAGCCCAGGAAGAACTCGAAGAGAAAGACATCGTAGACATGTTCATCAACGACAAGGCGACCCTAGACGACGTCTTCGGCACAATGCCCAGCACGCCATCCTATTTCAATACGAGCGTTGACGACCTGGTCTCCAAGGCGACCAAGTTCAAGGAGGAGTTCTACGGCGAGCCGGACACGGTCAAGACGAAAAGAATCAAAGGAAGCATCCCAGCATTCCTCGAGAAAATCGGCATCAAGTACTTCGGCGGGAACGTGGAGGAAGTCATCAAAGGGAAGCAAGGAATCATCACCGAAGGAGAACAACTCTACGAGCAAGCGACCAAGGAGTACGAAGGAATCAAAGGAGACCTCGACAAGTACAACGCAGACGTAATCAAGCAAGAGAACTACCTGAAGAAGATAGAAGACGTCAAGAGCAAGCACGACGACGCCTACCTCAAGTTCGAGAAGAAAGAGCAGCAAGCGCAGGACCTCATCCAGAAAGTGCAGCAACGCATGGAAGAGGACTCGCTCAGCCTGCAAGAGCGCAAGAAGCTCACGTACATCCTCAACGACTTGTACCGCAGGAAGGAGAACATCGAGCTGCGCACGGACGAGGTCAGCTACACCATGGTCGCACTAGGCGGCCACATCAGCAACCTCAACGGCATCGTCAAAGCGAACAAGACCATCCTCAACAGGGTACGCAGCGAGATGCGAGCGACCGATTTCGACCTGCGCTACTTCGACCTCGTCGTGAAGACCATGCCCACCACCGCAGGGCTGAGCATGGTGCTGCCCCAACTGCAGCAGATGAGCGGCAGGCTCTCAGAATACATGAGCAAGTTCCACAACAGGCTCATGGAGAACATCAACGACATCGGAGAGCAAGGCTACCAGACCAGGCAGTTCCTCGACGACAACGTCATAAACGGGATGGGCGAATCAGTCAGCGGCCTCATGGACAAGATAAAGTACGACCGCCAAACCATCAGGAACGCGGCGAAGAACACCATCTTCAAATGATGAGGAGGAGCAGATGGCATCGCTCGGCGAGCTCATCAACAAAGGCAGGTCGCAGGCAAGGAGGGCGCTAGACGAGGAGTGCTTCTTCGAGAACTTCTCCCGGTTCAGCAAGCAACCCTACACCCCTACAGGCGTAGCCCAAGTCCTCGACTCGCTCATCAGAGGATTCGGCGGGGGCTACACGCTGCAGCAGTGGTACGACCAGTTCATCGAAGGCCCCAAGCAAGACGCCATCATCGCGTACGAAGTCGCGGACGACGTCATCAGGAACATCGCGCCACTCACCACGGTCAAGCTGGACCGCATCTCGGAGGAAGAAAAGAACCTCGTGCTCGGCGACGAATGGGTACGATCGTTCAGCAAGGAGTACAAGGGCTACGTGGACGAAGGCCTGATAGGCAACCAGCAACAAGCCATCAACTACGTCGCGGAACACTTCAACAACGTGAAGAACACGGCCAAGGAAGGGCTGCCGAAGTACTCGTTCAAGAAAAGGCTGTTCGAAGACCAGAAGGCAGCGGCCGTGGACATGGGGACCGGCGAGATCCACGACGCAAGAGCAAACAAGTACCAACCAACGATAGACTTCTCCGACGTCGTCGGGCTAGAACGCCAGAAAGAATTCATCCAGGTCAAGCTCTTCAACACCATCAAGGACCCTGAGGGATGGGCGCGCATGAAAGAGAAACCAGAAAAGGTCATCGACCGCTACCAATTCCTCTTCCACGGACCGCCAGGAACGGGCAAGACGTACTTCGCCAAAGCAGTCGGCGGCGAACTCAAGCTGCCATTCTACTTCCTCAACGGATCGGACTTCATCCAACCACTCCTCGGCGAAGGAAAGAACGCCCTGGTCAGCGCCTACGAAGAAGCGTCGCGCCACCCCAATGCCATCATGTTCATCGACGAGGCGGACGCCATCTGCGGGAGGCGCGGCGACCGCGAGAACAAGTACAAGAACGACGTGCTCAACGCGATGCTTACCATACTCGACGGCGACGAGCGCAGGAGCAACGTGATCACCCTGCTCAGCACGAACAGGATACAGGACTTCGACCACGCCGTGCTGAAAAGGTTCCCGAAAGACAACAGGCTGTACTTCGGACCACTCACGAAGGAGATGCGCGCCGGCGTCCTCACCCACCACCTCGGCCTGTACAGGCATGACGGCTTCGACGAGCAACAACTCGAAGAACTCCTCGAACTGATGAACCCCGAGGATTTCAGAGACGTACGGGACATCGTCGACGCGAGCGCCCGCTACGCGTTCAGCAACAAGCACGACCGCATCCTGACAGACGACTTCAAAGAGGCAGTACAGGCATACCAGCAAGGTGACCATGATGGGTAAGCGATGGAACAAGGACGTAGAAGCACTACTGCAAGACTACAAGGCCGGCAAGCTGAAGGCAATGAACCACGACCTCGACGACCTCCTCACACCAGCGCCATACGACGACCACGGCAAGCTCGCAGAGGAATGGAGCACGCTCAAGAGCTATGAGAGCAGCATCAGCTGCTACCTCGAAGCGGTGCTCGACGACGGTTCGAGAATGAGCAACGCCCTCAGAGAAGCGACGAACAACATCCTCCTGCTCAACGAGCGAATCAAAACGAAGAAAGAATACGTGCAAGAAGGACTCGAGCAGCTCCTCACAGACACCCAAGAAGTATTGGAAGAACAGTTCGAGAACGAAGACCTCAAGGGGCTCCAAGAGAGCAAACGAGTACTGGGGCAGTACGCGAAGGCGGCGGACATCATCGAAGAGGACCGCTTGGCGTCGAACATCAGGAAGATAAGCGACCTGTGCAGGAGGCGCGTCACCCAGATCATCGACAAGCAACAAGCGAAGCAGGAACGGGATGCCCAGCATGAAAAACTACTGGAAGAGGCGGAGCGACTGCTCGACAACCGCAAGAACAACGGGCGCCTGCGCGAGATGTACGGCAGGCTCCAAGAAGCTTGCCGGTCGGGCTCGTTCAGCAAGGAGCACGAGCGAGAAGCGAGAATGATCATCAGCAGGTACGACGAGACGCTCCAACGCCGAGCAAAGGAAGGCAAGCGGCGATTGCGAGGAGTGCTGAAGAACACGCTCATCGCGGGCGGCGTCGCCGCGATAGGCTACCTCGGCTACGTCGGCATCCGGGCAGCGACGGGAGGCATACAGGACCAAGTACAGGCGTACAAGGAGCGAAAGGCGGAGGAGCTCGGAGAGCAAGAGGCGCTCAGCGACCTCCAAAGACGGCAAGACTCCATCTACGAGGCAGAGGAGGCACGGCTCCTCTCGCTGCGCTCCGAGATAGACCGGGCGAGCGACGACCTCTTCTCGCTGGAAACGAGGAGGCTGCGGGCGCAGGCGGCGATGAGCGCCTCGCCGGCATACGCGGCGAGCACGACCACCATCTCCGCGAAGACCGCCGACGTCACGCAAGGAAAAAAACACTTCACCGAGGAGTCGGTAGTACGGCGGCTCGCCCCGGTGCTCGACGACGCCATCCTCACCCTGTACATCGAGAAAGAATCAAACACGTCCTACCTCGTGGACGAGTACGGCGTCGTGCTGAAGACCATGCCGCACACGGACGCACAGCACCCCGGCAGGAAGACGCGCGCAGGGGAGAAACGGACGCCTGAAGGCATCTACCGCATCGAGAAAGCCCACCTGAACCGCGACGGGCACCGCGACAAGGTGTACGGCGTCGGTTTCTACCGCATCGACTACCGTAACACTGACGGCACGAACGGCGTCCTCCTCTGCTCAGCGGCGAACAACGCCAGAGAAAAGGCCATCAGGGAAGGATGGGACGCGATGAACTGCGGCGTCGCTTACTACGAAAAGGACTTCAAGGAGCTCTACCGCATGCTCGGCGACGGGAGCACGGCCCAGGTCGTCATCGAGAACTATCAGCGCAGGCCGCTGGAAGCGCTGGGTGAGCATGATGCGCGGTAAACGCAGGAGCGCGTGGGAGGAGTACCAAGACCTCGCGTATACCAGCGAGGAGCAGAGGAAGAAACAGCCCGCTCCAGAAAAAAAGAGGAAAGGGAAAAGATTCCTCGGCCGCGCCAGGCAATACGCGCAGACAGGAGCTGTCGCCCTCTCGCTCGGCGCAGCGTACTTCCTCGGCCAACACAGCGCAGGAGGGGTTGGTGAGGAGCAGGCGGCGCCGGAAGCGCTCCGCCAGGAGCACGTCCTGCTCGAGCGCGAGAACGACTCACTCACGGCCAGGAACGCCGCGCTTGAACGGGTGATCGCGGCGAGCGAGGATGCCAGGCTCGCGGCGAGGTATGACAGCGCGGTGCAGGAGCGGCGGCTCGCCGTGAACAGCTATGCCCAGCTGCTCGTCGAGCATGAGAAGCTGCTCGCGGAGCAAGAGCGGTGGGATGAGCAGCGCGACGCGTTGCTCCGCGGCAATCGCTACGCGCCGGAGAGGCCGCCGGAGGCGATCGACACCATCACCATCCCCGATGACAAGTACTTCCTCGTCGTGGACAAGGAGGCGCAACGATTGTACGTGTGGCGGCCGGCGAACTACGTGCTCGTCGCGGACGCCCCGGTCAGTACCGGGCTCGTGCGTGGGGAGAAGGAGCGCGCAGGGGATAACCGGACGCCGAGCGGGTTCGCCATGATTGAGCAGCGTCACGTCAGCGACGCGTGGACGTACGCGGGGGAGCGCGCGTACGGGCCGTTGGCGTTCCGGCTGAACTTCGGCTCGTGGAGCAGCAGCGGCGAGTACGACCCTGAAGGCCATTGCAGCATCCTCCTGCACGGCACGAACGAGCCGGAGCACCTCGGGAAGCGGCGGTCGCATGGATGCCCGCGATTGCACAACGAGTTCCTCCTTGAAGCAGAACGGCAAGGCTACCTGCGGCCCGGCACCTACGTCTACACTATCCCCGAGGACGAAGGCGCGCTCCTCTTGAGCGCTCACGGCCTCGGCACCGAACGCCTCCGAAACATTTCCGGAAATGGTGTGGAAGTTGATAAGAACAAGCGATGAGTTGAGGACTACATGGACCCATTGGAATCGCTGCTGCAAAAGGAGAACGTGCAACTGACAGAACGAGGCCTCATCAACGGCGACACGCTCCGCGCCCTCTTCAAGGGTGAAGGCGCGTACGCGGGGAAGACGTTCTTCGTCACCGAGCACGGCGACCTGTTCTACACGGACAAGCATGAGGAAGAGCTGAGCGTCTACCAGGCGGTGTACGACAAGCGCAAAGGGCTCATCCAGGACGAGCGCACCAAGATACAAAACACCAACAAGGAAACAAGAGGATTCTCTCAGCGCAAACACCACCACTACGACGCCGACGCGACGGCACGGGCGCTCAAGAAGATCTATCAGCTGACGGGGGAGCCGTTCACGGACGACGAGACGAGGTGGTTCCGCCGCCAGCTCATGGAACTCGCCGATGAGAGCGAGGCGACCACCGTGAGCGAAGAAGGATTCACCGAAGCCCTCAAAGCGTACGTACCTGGTGAGGGGTCATTGGCGCCGTTCGGCAGGGACGACTCGCAACGATTCGTCGTCAGGCGCGAGGTGAAGCGCGAAGACGGGAAGCTCTGGGACCAGCCCATCACCGGCGACGACGCAGAACGGCTGCAGGCAGCGGCGAACGCGGCCGAACGGATAAGCCTGGGCGAGAACGACAAGGAAGCGCTCCGACGGAACATCATCGAGAAGTACGGCTTTGGACGATGGGCCGTCACTGACGAGCGTAGCATCAAATCATTCCTGAACAAGCACGATCTGGGCAACGGCACGCAGGAGCGCACCCACCTGTACGATCCTCAGTTCAACAAGGGAAGGACGAAGCAGCAGTTCTACCTCAAGAGCGAGCCAGACCTCAGGGTCACCCTCATCAAGGGAGAGGCGAAACCATCCTATGAACGCGTACCGCTCGACATCGAGGCCGTGCTGGGCAGGGAGCGCTGGGCGGACAAGATGCGCGGCGCGTTCACCGACTGCAAGGAGAAGGCGCGGGCCGCTTATGGCTCCTTCAAAGAGGATGCCAAGGAGCGGTGGGAGAAGTTCAGGAGCGGCGTGCGGAGCGCGTACGTCGCGGGAGCGCTCATCGCAGGCATCGCGCTCGGCGGCGCGGGCGCGCACCTCGGCCACCGCTTCCATGGCACGGACCACGAGCGAGAGGCACCAGTGGCGACGCAACCGGCGCAGAGCTCCGCCGCTGAGTCGCTGGCAACGGGCGAGGAGGTAGCGGCGCAGGCGCAGCGCCCTTATGAGCGCGTCGTGCGACCAGGTGATTGCTTATGGCGCATCGCCAAGGAGTTCTCCGAGGAGCAGACGAACAAGTCGGTGTACGAGAAGACGAACGAGATCGCCAGGAAGAACGGCAAGCTCACCATCCCGGAATACCAGGAGAAGCGAGGGCGAGGGGAGGACGTGACGAAGCAAGAGGACCCCAACCTCATCTATCCCGGCGAGCGCGTCCTCATACCTAGAGGGGCTGCGCAGTCATCTGAGGAGCAGTCCATCGACGTCGTCGTGCAGGACGAGGCGGCGAGCGATGATGAGAAGAAAGGGGTCGTGGCGGGCGCCGCTGCGGGCATCGCCGGCGTGGTCGGCGCCTTGGCGTACCGTCACCGCGCGTCGCCGCTGCGCATCGTATACGCGCAGGTGCCGGCGGTGAGGGGAGCAGCGGCCGGGCCTGTTGATTACGTCAGCGTGCTGGAGGACCTCGTCCGGATGAAGAACGAAGGGGCCTCCCTCAAGGAGATGCGCGAGAAGCACGACGGCTTCACCGATGATAGAGAGGTGCGCAAGGCGTTCAATGACTACCAGGCGTACGTGCAGGCAGGCACGATGCGGGGCGAGCCTATCAGGCGGTTCGACGCAGGCGTGGTGAGCGAGGAGTACTGGAACAGGATGGTGCACGAGTACCGTCACGGGCAGCAATCGTTGCGGCGGCTCAGCGAGGAGTTGGGGCGCGAGTACGGGATGCACGTCTCCTCATCAACGATCAGCAGGCATGCTCGGCGGGCGCTGGGCGTGGGGAGCAGGGAGGAGGCGCGCACGCTCTAGGACTGTTGCTTCGAGGGCTTCTTCTTGGAGGACGTGCGCTTGTGGTCGTGGTAGTCATGGTGCGACTCGGTGTGCTGCCAGTGCAGCGGCCGGTCGAAGCTGTGCTCATGGTCGACCTTGACGAGCCGGCCGTCCTTATGCTCATAGATGATGGGCTTGGCGTAAGGGAGCTCGAGGGTGGGGATGTCGTCGTCGCTGATGCCGTCGAGGTATTTGATGACGCCGCGCAGCGAGTTGCCGTGCGCGCTGACGAGCACGTTCCTGCCTTTCTGCAGCTCGGGGATGATACGCCGCTTGAAATAAGGGAGGACGCGCTTGCACACGTCCTCCAATGACTCGCCGCGGGGCGGGCGGCCGCGGTAGCTGCGCCGCCAGATGAACACTTGGTGCTCGCCGTACTGCTTCCTCGCGTCGTCCTTGTCCATGCCTTGTAGTTGTCCGTAGTAACGCTCGTTCAGCTTGTCCGAGCAGAACACGGGGAGTTCGTCATCGGTGTATTCCACGCCGTGGCTGTGCTTGCTCCAGCGCTTGCGCAACGATGATTCATGGAGGAACACGCCTGTCTTCTCCTGCTCGGCGAGGATGAGGAGCAATGTTTGTTCCGCGCGGACGAGCCGGGAGCTGAACGCGACGTCGAACCGCAATCCTTTGAGGCGTTCCGCGGTGATCATGGCCTCGTGGATGCCGACTTCCGATAGCGGGACGTCGACCCAGCCGGTGAACTTGTTCGCCTTGTTCCACCTACTCTCTCCATGCCTGACGAGGACGAGGTAGGGCATGGGAACGCTTGGGGAAGAGGAGTTATTTAAAGGTTGTCCTGCTCGGCACGCGGAAGCGCGTCGATGAGTCCCTTGACATAGTGCTCGCCGATGAACTTGGTCAGGTTCTCGAGGGAGAAGTCATGGAGGTGCTGGAGGTCTGATTCGAGATTGATAGCCTGCTGCTTGAGGGCGCTGTGCTCATCAAGGAGCACACGTGCTTCCTCGATTTCAGGAGACTAGGATATGACATATATGACATCAAGGCACGCCTCTTCTTCAAAGCGGAAAAAGAGGAACGAGAATGGTTCCTGTCATTCCTCAAGCAGCAGGAAGGCACGAACAACATCTTCCGCATCAACAACACGAACGACTACTTCGTCGAGCAACGGCAAGAGCACTTCATCCTAGAAGACTTGGCCAAGGTACGATTCCTGAACTACGAGCAGGGGTGGGAAGTGCTGCACCGGGCAAGCCACAGCAACGATACATTTTTATAGGGCTAGCGTCAAGAAAGAGCCAAGAACCATCACCAGAGGTGCCTTGCATGAAGAAAGCCCAAGGATTGTCCATGAACACCATCGTCATCGCCGCCATCGCGCTCCTCGTGCTCGTCGTCATCGCCGCTATCTTCCTCAGCGAGATTGGACGCTTCCGCACCCAGGACTGCGAAGTGAACGGCGGGGTGTGCATCGATGACAACGAGTGCGGCGACGGCTACACCAAGTACAACCGCGGCTCGTGCTATGACAGCGACGGCCGCACGGACGACCGCATCTGCTGCCTGCCCGTCCCCGGCTGATTGCCTGATGACCGCGCACAGCGAGGCATTGACCCAAACGTTCCTCTCCTCTCTGCGCGCAGCGCTCAAGAAGGAGTTCTCGGGCTGCAAGGAGGTCGCGGTCAAGCTGCACTTCGGCGAGATAGGCAACAAGACGGCGCTCACCCCAGAGCAGGTCAAGCCGTCCACCAATATCTTGTCGGAGCTCGGCATCTCGTTCTTCCTCTACGACACCTCGGTCGCGTACACGAGCGGGCGCTCCCTGCCCGCGACGCACAAAGCGCAGGCCAAGGCGAAGGGGTGGGGGCAGCTCGGCCGCATCGTCATCGACGGCGGCTTCACGCCCAAGCAGGGCGAGCACTTCACCTACGAGGTCGGAAAGCCTCTCGGCGACGCCGACGGCGTCCTCGTCATCAGCCACGTCAAGGGGCATGCGTGCACGGGCTTCGGCGGTGCCATCAAGAACCTCGGGATGGGAGCGCTCTCCAAGACGAGCAAGCGGGCGATCCACGCCGGCGGCGAGCCCAAGCAAGAAGGCGCGTGCGAAGGGTGCAAGGCGTGCGAGGAGGCCTGCCCATTGCACGCCATCACGGTCAAGGAGGACGGGCCGCACATCCGGCGGTGCTACGGGTGCAGCAACTGCTCATACACCTGCCCCTCAGGCTACTTGGCACCCAAGGTGGCGCCGTTCGACGAGCTATTAGCCGACGGCGCGCGGGCGGCCGCGAGCACCTTCAAGAAGCAGTACTACGTGAACCTCGTGGAGAACATCACCAAGGTGTGCGACTGTATGCCCTTTGGAGGCGAGCTCATCGCTGATGACTGCGGCTACGTGCACGGCGGCGACATGGCGGGAGTGGACCGCGAGAGCCACCGATTGGTCATGGAGAAGATGGGCAAGGACGTGTTCCTTGAGCACAACCTCAAGACCGGGCTCTTGCAGGTCGAGGCGGTAGAGAAGGGAAGGTGAAAAAAGAAAAGGAATTCGTCCTCATTTCCATATCCAGCCGAGGAGCCCTTTCTTGCGCTGCTCCTTCTCCGCTAGCTCTTGCAAGCGGTTCTGCTCTTCTTGCATGAGCTGGAGCTGCTCTTGGAGCATGGTCTTCACGGCCTCGTCGCACTCGCAATCATCGTGCAATTGCTGGAGCTGCTGGAGCTGGACGCGGTTCTGGTTGACCTCGGCTTGGAGCGCTTCCCCTGCTTCCTTGTCGCCGCCGGTGAAGAATCGCGCGAATCCCCCTTTGCTCTGGATGCGTTCCTCCGCCTGCATGGTGGCTTGGACTGAGTTGTTGAAGTGCCTCGCGATGCCGGAGATGTTCTCGCCGATGCCGCCGGTCATGTTCGCCAGGTGAGCGAGTGTCTGCGCGGCGACGCGCACTTGGTGCTGGTGCTGGAGCATTGCTTGGGTCTGCTCGTCCTCTCCTGCTTGTTGGGCCTGCAACCGCTGCTGTAGTTGGAGCGCTTCCTGCTCGATGCTCTGCACCCGTGCCTGGACCTGCTCCTGGGTCATCACTGGCGCGTCGGCCTGCGCGGGCTTATCATTGGGGATGTTGTTCTGCGTGCCGTTCTGGCCTGCCTGCCCTTCTCCTGCTGCGAGGACGAGCGTGCATGCCAGGACGGTGCCGAGCATAAGCATCACGAGTCTCTTCATGGGTATCCCTCCTATAATGTGTTCTGTCCTTGATGCTAGACCAGCAGCGGTATATAAGCTTTGTTGTTGGCGAGGAGCCCTCTTCCCGTCGCGGCGGGTCATTCCTTGATGGGGAGGAGCAGGAGTGTGGAGGCAAGGAAGAACCCTGCGACGAGGTAGAATATGATGGTGATGCCGAGTATGCCGACGACGTAGCCGCCGCCCATCATGGCGAGGGCGCCGAGCACGCCGGTGATGGCGTGGTACTTGCCGATGTCCGTTCCTCGTCTCGCCTTCTCGGTGTAGTCGCCGAGCATCGTCGCTTCCATGGTCATCTGCACGGCTTGGGCGATGCCGATGAGGACTTGCAGGACGTAGAGGTGCCAGATCTTCGTTATCAGGGTGTACGCGATGGTGATGATGACGAGGGCGAGGCCTGCGGCTATCATGAACCGCTTCCTTCCGAGCTTGTCGGAGTGCTTGCCGGCGACGTAGGAGGTGATGGATTGGACGAGGGCCATGAGGCCTATGGCGATGCCGAACGATTCGATGCTGCCGCCGAAGTCTTGTATGAATACTATCCAGAACGGGACGAACAATCCGAGCGAGAAGGAGAGCACGGTGGTCGAGGCGAGGAGGACGCGGTAGTTGCTCGGTCGTCCGGCCATGGTCATCGTTCCTCTTGCTCGACTCGTTGGTCGTGGAAGTGCTTGATGGGGTCATCGTCGAAGGAGAAGGCGGCGCTGCTTATCGGCGAGTAGGCACGCGTCTTCAAGAAGTGGTTGTTGCCGTCGGTGGTGGGGCGGCGCTCCTTGTTCTGGCTCATTCTGCTGCTCTGGGAGGAGGGGTTCTTATTTTTTTTGGTGCGCGCGTGCGTGGCCTTCCGTGAAGAGGCTCCTGACGAGGCTCCAGAGCTGTTCCTCGTCCTTGGCGAGCTTGACGCGCTTCTTGATGACGGCGTGCTTGTGCTTTTCCATGGTCTCGAGCCGTTCCTGGATGCTTTTGATGGTTTCTGCGAGGTGTTCTTCCCATGCTTGTGCCACTTCTTCTCGTTTCCTGAGCTGCCGTCGGGCTTTTGCGATTTTGCTTTCTCGCGAGGCGAGGTCGATGAGGCGCTTGGCGAGGAGTGCTTGTTCCTTTGCGAGGACGTCCGCTTTCTCTGCCAGCTGCTTCTCGAGCTTCTTGAGCCCTGCTTCGTGTTCCTTGAGGTGGCGTTCTTGCTCGTCAGCCGCTTCTTTTCGCCGCTCGTGCCGCTTGAGGTCTTTGAGCTGTCCTTGCAGGGCGTCGAGTTTCTTGTTGATCTCTTGTTCTTTTCGCTTGAGCTGGTCTTCTTGGGCGACGGCGCGCTTGTCGCCGGTGATGGCTTTGAGCTGCCGCTTGAACGTCTTGAGGTGGCGTGCGGTGTTGTGCTTGGCGTCCTTGCTGATGAGGACGCGGTCGGTGAGGGTGTAGGTGGTGTCGATGAGGCCTTCTGTCTCGAGGGTGTCGCAGAGGCCGTCGAGCACGTCCTTGGGGATGTTGAGGTGCTTGGCGGCGTTGGCGAGCGGCAGCTCTCCTTTCGTGTCGATGAGGTTGAGGAGTCGGTCTGCGCCGGTCACAATAGCAGGAGCCATATACTACTAAGGAGTAGTGTCTCTATTTAAATATGTTGCGTTTCTCGGTGGCGGCGAACGAAAGGACAAGGACGCCGAAGAAGAGAAAAAACCACTCACTTTATAAACCAAAGGTGCTTCTCCCTATCAAAGGCGTTAGTATCAGCCAATAAACAAGCCCCAGACAGGCTGCTTATTCTGAGAGGACGTGTAAAGAAAACAGAGGAAAACGAAAAATGGGATATGACGACCAAGGAGGCTTCAGAGGAGGCTTCCGCGATAACGACCGCGGGTTCAACCGCGAGCCGAGAGAGATGCACAAGGCCACCTGCAGCGAGTGCGGGAAAGAATGCGAAGTGCCGTTCAAGCCGACCGACGGAAGGCCGGTGTACTGCAAGGACTGCTTCCAAAAGCACCGACCACCTCGCAGGTACTAAGAATGGCCGAGTACAACGTCGTCAGCTACTGCCGATCATGCAAGAAGCGCATGGTGCACAAGAAAGGCGAATACCAAGGATGGTACTGCCCCGCGTGCCAAGAACGCCTCGACAAAGCACGAGCGAGAGAAGCAGCAGACAGCGACGAATAAACCGTTTTGTTCTTTTCAATTCTTCCACTGCCCGCGCCACCGCGGCACATACGACTCGAAGAGGGCCTCCAGGCCGAACGTGTCCAGCACCCAGCCGACACCATAGCTAGTCGTGACGGCCGTCGTGCCCGGCCGCACCGCCAAGGCGGCGAACGGCGGCGCAAAGAAGTCGAGTTCGCGGAGCGGCAGGCCGCGCTCCACAAGAAGCTTGTTCACGAAGACCTTGACATCAGCGCCGAGCACGTCCTCGAGCGAGAAGCCATAAGGACCACCGCCCCGACGAGGCAGGAGCAACCAGTCAACGATGCCATCACGCTCGACGACAACAGACCCCCGCCTGAACCGGTCATCGCCACCAGCCACCAAGGAGAGGTAGGACGCGACATCCCCCAGCAACGAAGGGACATCAGCCGTCGGGACGACGTACCGCCGCTGGGCGGACGAATACAAGAGCAGCCCATCAACCATACGCGAAGCGAACGAGAAAAAATATATGAACCCTTCGGTCACGGCGGCCACCCCCCGCACGGCCTACCAGCCTCTCATCACGCCCGCAACCACAACCAGGCGAGGCCGACGACGAACGGCCCCAAGCCCAAGACCATGCCGACGGCCGCGCAAGCACGATCATACGGCAACGTCCGCAACGCGTGCAGCCCGGCAAGGCCGCCGCCCAGGAGGAAGAAGAACGAGAAGAAGCCCCACGGACCAGGAGGCAACTGCCCAGGCAGGAAGAGGCAGCACAACAACAAGAAGAAGCCTAACGCCGAGACGACGCAGGAGAGCACGGCGTAACGGAGCTTGGGCGGCTCGAACATCACCCTGCGCGAGCAAGAAGGGTTTATAATGGTTTTGTGAGAGAGCGCTAGCCCTGCGCCGGCACGCAACACACCACGAGCGGCTCGCCCGGGCACGCAGCAAGGAAGTCCCTAGTCGTGTTCGCGGGGCAGCCGTGCTCCACGCACACGCCGCCCCTGCACGCGCAATCCCTGCCGCACTCGCCACCCGTGACGCGATCGAACAACGAGGTGACGAGGACAAAGACGAACAAAGTCAAGACGGCGAGGATGATGACGGAGCGGATGAGTCGTTCCATAGATAGAAAACCCTTGCCTTACCCCTATAAAAAACTTCTTTTTCTGAGCGGCCCGCAGTCAAGCACCGCCTGTCAGGCCAGTGCCCGTCGGCACGCAGCAGATACCCGCCCCTCGCGCCCAACCCCCCCGCACGCAGCTCCCCCTATTGGCATAGCCCTCCCCGCACACGGAGTCCGAGGACTGGCAGACCCCGCCGAGCCGGTCGCAATCCACGAGGAATTCCCCCTCAGGCTTGGGCAGGGAGTGGAAGAAGAGGAGGAAGAGGAAGACGATGCCCAAGACCATGATGAGGGAGAGGAGCCAGCCGGCGCGCATGGTGGTCCTTGCTTGGAAAGAAGTGGTATTTAAGAGTAGTCATTGCGAGAAAGGGTTAAATAGCCTATTTTAATACCCTCTTCATATAAAGCGATTGCTGTACTCAGTGATTTTCATTCTGGTTGTATCGTTGGCAGCAGGATTGGACTGCCAGTACAACCAAATCAAGATTGAGTACGATATAGTCGAGAACTACTATTTGAGGGACAATTTCATCAGCACCAACATCCAGTTCCCGCATCTCAAGAAAACAACTCCCTGAGCCTCTCCACCATCCACACCATGCCTTCCGTGTCTAATTGGCAGTATTTGAGCAGGTCTTTTTTGACCTTTTGCTTCTCTTCCTCGGGCACGTCCGTGTAGGTTATTCTCATGTATTCTATCTGTGCGGTCTCTCCGTCGTTGATGGCTAGGCAGGCGTAGTGGTTTTTTCCTAGTAGTGCTGGCATGGTGTCTTTGAGGCTGCAGCTGCCTCTTTGTTTTGGCGAGTAGTAGTGGTAGTTCTTGAATGGTTCTCTGAGGTCGGCGAACCGGTTAATCGCTGGTGTTATCCATGGTTCGTGTTCTGGGATGAGCGTTGCTAGTGATTGTAGTATGCGTATCTCGAATCCTTGGTTGTACGCTATGATGCTGCCTTGTTGTCCGAGGAGTGTTTTTAGTTGTTCTGCGATTATCGGTCTTGCGTCTGTCGGCTCGTCGTGGAGGTATTCGTGGTGCTCTACGCGGCCGTCTTCTCGTTCTATGTGCAGCGAGTATTGTACTGGTACTTGCTCGTACGGCCTGGTACCATCATGTCGGGGGATGGCGAATCGTTCTGTTTCGAAGTCGAGGTAATAAAGAGGGTATTGTAGTCGTGAAAGCCATTCCTTTATTCTTTCTGGTTCTACGTGTGTTTTTCCCGTCCTCGCCGCTGCTACTTGTACTTGGTTCTTCGCACTGATCCTCGCGTCCGGCGGGAGTTGCGAGAGCTCGTGAATGCCTTCGTTGTAGAACTCTGCTGCTTTGGCTTTGGCGTAGTAGAGCTCGAAGACGTTGCCCTCTGGCAAGGCTTCGTATAATGGGTCGTGGACGGGGCAGCCGTAGTAGGGCTCGCATTGGCCTACTAGTACTGGTTCTGGGCAGACGGGTAACGCTTTGATCCGCCACATCTCGGCTATGAGTCCAGGTATTTCTTCGAATAATGATTCTACTGCTTGCGTCTCGTCGCTGATGGAGAGCAGTTCATAGGGGTTGATGGGTCCTTGCTTGACGTACTCATTATTGAGGTGGATGACATGGCAGTTCCTTATCTTCAGCCCTGCTTTTTCGTACACGTGCTTCTGGAACGCCAAGTCATAAAGGTATTGGTCTTTGACCTCGGTGCTGCTTTTGACTTCGTACACGTCCCACTCGTCCTCCTCGACAGGGACGAGGATGTCAGGCCTAGCATAGAGTTTTTCGACGGCGAAGCCTCCTTCGAACACTGTCTTTCGTTGCTGGACTGCTGTTTTGGTGTCGTCTAGGTGCTTGAAATAATCAGACGGGTCGAGCACCACTCCTTCTGGGAATAATCGCTGGGCGAGCTCGCCGACCTCGTGGCCGACATCAAACTTGGCCTGGGTAGCGGCGTCTACCACTGGTAACGAGTCAGGATCGTTGAACGCCTTCCACAGCCAGACAGGGCACTGCAGGCCTATCATGAACCGGGTCTTGGACAAAGATTTTGGCTTGTAAGCTGCAGGCATGGAAGGGTCGGGTGATAGTGCTTGCTTATAGGGCTTTTGGTAAGGGCGGCCAGTGCAAGAACCACGACGACTGACACCACGCACAGTCTAGGCGAGCACTACCTCACCACCACAGGGAGGTCTGAAGGGCAGCCGCAAGGATTCACATGGATGCACCTATTCAATAAGTCATAGGATGAGCCGGTGGAGCCGCTCGGACAGCAATAACAGCCAGGCTCGCCAGTAGAAAAGGTCCTGTACGCCCTTGCGTCCCCGGCGAGCGTGCCCGTATCAGCAGCGGGAGCTCTTACTCCGAGTCCCATGACGAGGACGACGAGTCCGATGATACCAACGATGCCGACCATCGCGACGATGAATAAGCTTGTCTTATCTTCCATTGTTCCACAACCTCCTCTAAAAAGCGATGGAACCCTCCGCGCAAAAGGAGTATAAAAAGGTGTCGGTCCTAAGAGGAGCGCTTGTCTTGTCATCACTACGTTTGCAGCCTGCTCTTCATGACTCGAATGAACGAAGAGCGGTAGTCTTGGATGAGCCCTGCCTTTACTTTTAAGCAAGGGACGCACGCACGAAATGAAATGACTTACCTATGATTTGCTGATTGTAGCTGAAATGGCAGACGAAGACGTTGTGTTCTTAACAGAGGTCACGGTGACCATGATGCCACACTATGGGTAGAGATTGTTCATCGCCAGAGTCAGGAGACATGCATTTGAAGAGGAATGCAAGATTTAAAGAAGTTACGGGCAGAGGCGACTAGTGGGAAAAAACATTAAAATTAAACAAGTAATTGCGATTTAAATCGTTTCTTTGTTATTTCTAAATAGTTTTTTTCTTGGTCAATACCAACGTACTTCCTACCAAGCATCTTTGCAGCAACACCCGTTGTACCAGATCCATTAAAAGGATCGAGAATAATGTCTTCTTCATTTGAACTTGCCAAAATAATCCTTCGGAGTAGCTCCAACGGTTTCTGGGTCGGATGTTTTCCATGAGTCTTCTCGGTTTGAGGAGTAATAGGAATATGCCAAAGACTACGCATCTGTTTTCCTGAGGGAGTGAATTTGTCATCATATTCTTTCATGATATCATAATTAAATATGTGTTTTGCTTTTGGATCTTTTCTTGCCCATAGAATCGTTTCGTGAGCATGGGCAAAGTAACGACAAGACAAATTCGGAGGAGCATTTGGCTTGTACCAGATAATCTCATTCAGGATCTTGAAGCCTGCGCCTTGTAGTGCAAAGCCGACTTGGTAAATGTTATGTGGCGTTCCAGAAATCCAAATAGTTCCATTTGGCTTGAGCACTTTTTTACATTTCCGTATCCAGGCAAGAGTGAATTTGAAGTCCTCACTAAACCCCTTTGATTTATCCCAGTCAGCCTTATTCACAGAGACCATCTTTCCTGCTTTGCAAGAGATGCCGCCGTTCGATAAATTGTATGGGGGGTCAGCAAAAATAGTTGTAACCGACTCTGGCTTGATCTGATCAAGCAATTGTAAAGCATCACCGTGATACAGATAAAAATCAGGTGCTTTGAAATAAGGTTCTACCATGCTCAAACCTCACTTGTCAAATCTTTAAGAGCTTTTTGAGGATAAATCCGGATACTTATAAATCCTCTGTCGAGGCTTGACCAGTGGCGAAGATTTATATATCACCTCCACCGAACGTTGTCAGAGGAAATGGACTATCAAAGAATGCTGCGAGTCATCAAGGATCTTCCTTTTGACCAGAAAAAAGTCATTCATAGAGCTAAAGATGGCGTAGAAGTATTCGTCTTACGACCTTCAGAACTTCCTAAATCACTAAAAAACAAATATGAACTAGAGAAGAATTTTCAAATCTGGATCAAAGAAGGAAAGCGAGAGTTTCGGCCCAACCACCTCCGTTTGATGATAGATTTAAATTTGCGCGTTCGATCTAGACCAGAATTGAAAGAACCATTATTACACATTTTTGATAACATTTTCTATGGAAATGACCCTGAAACCGAAATAAAGAAATACAAGGATGAAAAATTCGAACATTACCTTAACTCCCTAGATATTATAGCACAACTCGCGCAATTATTCCTTATCGAACAAGAATTCAATTACACGAGAGAAAGTAATTTTGAACCTAAGACCTTATTCTTCCAAGGATGGGTACGAGAATTTATTGATAGCCCGAAGGAAATAGACAACATGTGCATGAGTGTGTGCAACGGACAACCGCCAAAAGTGCAATATACCGAGAAAGAGAACAAGAAACACAAGAAATATCAGGAACAAAGGCATCCGTTGTGGTATTTAGAGTGAATAATATGAGAATTCCTAAGTTTGTCAAATGGGCAGGTGGGAAGATCCAATTACTAGAACAACTAGAACCGCTTTTCCCTGAAAAAATCACTCGTTATCACGAACCATTCGTTGGCAGCGGAGCCGTTTTTTTCTTTATCATGAAAAAATACAAGCCAAAAGAAGCATTCATCTCAGACGCGAATGAAGAACTTATTACTACCTACCTTATCATCCGTGATAAAGTAGAAGAACTAATCAAAAAACTTCAAGAACATAAAAAAAACTACTTTGAAAATCCAAAAGAGTATTTTTACCATGTTCGAAGTATTCAACCAAAAGATCTTTCACCACTCGAACGAGCTGCACGATTC
The DNA here is from genome assembly GCA_016927245.1 of Candidatus Woesearchaeota archaeon. Lineage (GTDB taxonomy): Archaea > Nanobdellota > Nanobdellia > Woesearchaeales > WJKR01 > WJKR01. The sequence continues at coordinate 526 of JAFGNA010000003.1, read as the reverse complement.
ATCTTCTTAAATAGAACATGCTTTAATGGACTATATCGAGAGAACAGAAAAGGCGAATTCAACGTACCCATGGGAGATTACAAGAACCCAACCATAGTACAAGAGGAAACACTACGAGAAGCAGCAAAACTTCTGCAAGGAGTAACCATTAATACTCGACCATTTCAAAAAGTTGTAGAAGAGGTAAAAAAAAGAGATTTTGTATACTTTGACCCGCCCTATTACCCTCTAGATAACAGTAAAAAAGGAAATAAAAGTTTTACATCATACTTGAAAGATAAATTCCTTGAAAAGGAACAAGAATTGCTGAAGAAAAGCTTTGTTGAACTCGATAAAAAAAGCTGTTTAGTCATGGAAAGCAATAGCGATACAGAATATATAAAAATATTATACAAAGAATACAAGATTAGCATCGTCCAAGCAAGAAGGTCAATTAACAGCAATGCAAAAGGCCGAGGATCAATCAATGAAGTTGTGATAATCAACTATTAAAAAAAAAAAAAAAAAAAAAAAAAACTAAAAAATT
>JAFGNA010000024.1 GCA_016927245.1 Candidatus Woesearchaeota archaeon | reverse complement strand
CGACGAGGAGCAGGGCTATGAATATGATGAGTGTCCCTATGCCCATTTCCGCTTTCTTGCTGTTCCTCATGACGTGATCACCTCGGTGTCTTCTTGGTTGATGGTGGTGGTTGGATGCACGTTAACAAAATAAAAAATGACGGTTCGCTCAGTTGAGGGCTGCGTACAGGTAGTACGTCCTCACGCCTGTGCTGCTGACTGGCACCATGAGCTGGTAGTCCGCGGAGACGCCGTTATATGCTTGGTTGCCGGAGTTCACTGTCCCTGCGTAGATCTTGTTGGTGCCTGAGCGGAGCAAGGAGGTTTCCCATTTCGTGCCGCCGTTGCTCTCTGTCTGCAATGCAAGGGTGGCGCCTGCGCTGATGGTGACGCCGTTGATGGTGATGTCCGCGCCGTTGGTCTCGTTGAGCGTGCTGCTCACGTTGTCGAGCCCCGCGCTCAGGCCGAGGAAGGTGTCTTCTTCCGCCGCGTGCGCCGCGCCTGCGAGCAAGAGCGATCCCCAGCTCACCGAGCTGCTGTTGGCGAGGAGTATCCATCCTGTGCCGGTGGTGGTCCATTCGTAGAACGTGCCGCTCGCGCCTGCCAATTGGAGCGAGTTGGTCACGTTACCGTAGTAGCCCTGCCACTTCATGGTCTGGATGTTCTGCGTGACGTTCATGTTGGTGATGTTCCCGCCATTGGCGGTCAGGATTTGTTGTGTGAGCGCTGCTTGCGTCTCGTTAGCGCCGAACGTCATGGTCACGTTGCGCGCGTCCGCCGCTGCCCCTATGCTTGCTGTGAGCGCCAGCGCGAGCGCGCTTACCATGATGAGTGTTAGTCTCTTGTGCATGTTCCTTTTCACCTCGGTCGTTCTTGGTTTACCACAAGATAACCATATTAATACGGCTATCAGTATACGAATGAATATACTCATATATAAATCTTTCTTTTTTTGTGCTTATCTGAGAAGAAACTCAAGGCAAACCCTTAGCAGGCCTGAACTGCTCAGGACGCTCGAACTGCGTATGCAAAGTCAAGTACTGCTTGATAGAATCTTCCAAATTATACAACTCGAACCACAACGCCTTCTTATGCTGCTCGACCTGCGACTTGTACCAACGCTTCACGTACCACTCATCCACATGCTTCAACAACCAATGATTCTTCCACTGATCCTGCCAATCAAGCATCACCCACGCATCCGCGCGCATAATGACATCACCCTTGTTCGTCTTCGCCTTCTTCCCCTTATGCATGACCTCAATCTTGCTCATGTTCAGCGTCTGGAAATCAAACTTGATGAAATACTTCACGTACGAATTAATCTTCCGCTCGAAACGCCACCAAATATGATGCTCCTGGCTACCATTCTGATTCACCCGCTCCCAATACAACGACTCGATCTCACCAATCCCATCAATAGAACCATACTGCCACAACTCAGTCCACTCAAACACGAGCTTGTACAACTCCTTGAGATGAAAAACCTCCTCATACTCCACCTCGAAGTACGACGCCCGGATATTATGATCCTTGTCACGGAGATGAGGATACTTCGGCATGCCACCAACAAGAAGAACACGATTATATAAATCTTTGCGCGCCTCACAACCGTCGCCTGTTCGCCAACCCGACCAAAATGATATACAACACGGCAACAACCATCAAGACGACGACCAACACCTTGAACAACACCTGCAATCCGACCATCTCCGCAACCCACGCGCCCAACGGCAGCAAGAGCAGGAATGGCACCACCACCATGGCAGAGAGGCTCGCGAAATACAGCTTGCGCTCCTCCTCCCGCAGCAGCTTCCTCGCCAGCAAGCCCTGCGAAGCCCCTACAATACCGGAGCCGACAATGCTCACCGCGTTCGCGACGCCCAACGCGTAGAAATCAGGATTCCAAGCAGCCACCGCTGGCATGATAGCAACGAGCATGGTCCCGAACACCAACATGGGCGAATACCCGATGCTCCTATGCACCCGCGCCGTGATCCACGGCCCGAACACGCTCACCACCACCGCCACCGTGTAGATGACCGCCACGTTCAAGAATCCCCCGAGCAACACGCCCTTGAACTCCTCGTAGATGAAGATGCCATAGAAGCTGTTACCCAACGACTGCGCCAAGCCAAGCAGCACGCTCGTCAAGAGGAGAAGCACGATAATCCTGTTCCCCAAGAACGCACGCCGCTGCAGGCGGACGCGTGCACGATACTCCCTGACGAACTCCCTGAGCGAGTAGGACAACTCGGCACGACGCTCCTTAATGAACGAGAGGACATACCCAGAGACGATGAACGCGACGGACGTGACCATGAACGAGAGGACGAACCCGACGACCGTGAACTCCCTGCCAAGGAGCGCGACCGTTCGGCCGGAAGCAGGGAACCGCTCCAGCAACCATCCAGAGGCCATGAGCGAGGCAGCGGTGATGATAACGCCGAACTGCCCGATATGCGAGAGGAACCTGCCCATACGCTCCTTCTTCAAGTTCTGCCGCAACAAGTTATTATACAAATCACCATAACTGACCACGCCGACGCTGCCGACGAGCAAGGCGACGGCGAACAACCACCACCAGCCTAGCTTGTACCCGATGGCCATGAGGAAGAACGAGAAGCCATAGACGATGCCGGCACGGCTGATGAACCTTTTCGAGATGTGGTTCACCTTCTGGAACTCCTGAAGGAACGAGGAGATGACCGAGGACAACAAGCTCTTCATGCCATTGAACACGCCGACGAGGAAGTAGCCGAAGCCGGTCATGGACGCGACCTGAAAGAAGAGGATGTTCACGAACTGATGCGTCGAGAAGCCGTACCCCACCCTGTCCAAGACCTCCTTGGTCCCGAACAAGCGGATGTTACGCCTCGTCTGCTCGGACCGATGATCAGGGAAGCGATGCGCGTGCCTCTTCAACGCCTCCTCCACCTCCTGATCCTGGAACCCTTTGTCCAGCAACCGCAACTTCATCTCCTCAAGAGAAGGATTGTCCGCAATCTCCTCTTCTATCACCTGGAGAATATCATCTTCCATACCCCCACCCTGACGAAGAGTGTTTATAAATTTTTCGCAGCGCCCGCGACCACCACGCCCGGTCGAGAGAAAAGCATAAACTATTTAAACATCCCAGACGCATGAACTTACCCTATGGGAGGTTTCTCTCAAACCATGAAAAAGATGGTGGGCAAGCGCAGCGGCCGCATCGCCAAGGAGTGGCAGTACGACTCGCACGCATCACTCCACGTCCCACCGACCGTAGTCGACATTGACGGCGACGGCATCCCCGAAATCATCATCGCCACGAGCAAAGGAGACCTCATAGTCCTAGACGCCCAAGCGCAGGAGCGCTGGCGCTACAGCATCCACGAGAAGATAGGCGCCGTGGAGGAGATGTTCCTCGACCAGGACGTCATGAACAGCATCAACGCCCCGCCAGCGATAGGCGACGCCACCGGCGACGGCAAGACCAACATCGTCTTCGGGTCAGAACTCGGCATCCTGTACTGCCTCGACGAGACAGGAAGGGTCATCTGGAAGTTCAAGACCGAAGGCGGCATTCGCGGAAGCCCGCTCATCGCAGACATCAATGGCGACGGCAAGCCAGAGACTGTGTTCGGCTGCACGGACAAGTTCCTCTACCTCCTCGACCAACAAGGAAAGCTCATCGAGCGGTTCGAGCAGTCATCGCCGGTGGAGTCCACACCAGGATACTCCAAAGGACGGATAGTCTTCGGCACCAATGACGGCAGTATCATCGCCATCACCCCGAGAGGCGAGGAGAAATGGGCTTACAAGACCGACGCACAGGTCATCGCCGCGCCGATGTTCTCGAGGCTCACCGACATGGAGACTGATTATGTCATCATCGGCTCCACGGACAACAACGTGTACTGCCTCGACGCGGACGGCGAGCTCGCATGGATCTACGAGACGAAAGGAGCCATCTATTCACGAGCAGCCGTCGCGGACCTCAACGGCGACGGGAACAAGGAAGTCGTCGTCGGCTCATGCGACAACAACGTACACGCCATCACACACGACGGCGAGCGCTATTGGACCTACGAGACAGATTTCTGGGTCGTCGGCACACCGCTCATCACGGACCTCGACGGCGACGGCAAGCTCGAAGTGGTAGCGGGCAGCTACGACCATAACCTCTACGTCCTCGACAGCGAAGGCAGCTACATACTCGACTACGTCCCAGGCCTGTCAGGCGTCGTCCAGCAGGCAGGGCACTACTCAGAAATCATGACCCAAGAGCCAGGACAGCACGTCGGCAAGAAGATCTGGCAGTTCAAGACCGAAGGGGTCATCATGGGCTGCGCGCAAATCGCAGGCACCAAAAAGCTCATCATCACGACGAAGAAAGGACTAGTTGACGAACTCGTCCACCAAGAATGACGAGAAGAAAAAAAATGGGTGAGGAAACATGCCAAGCATCGTGAGGAACAAGGACGAGATCAAACGCATCAAGACCTACATCAAAGGGTTCGACGAGAACCTCCAAGGAGGCATACCTGAAGGGCACATCGTACTCATGGCAGGGTCCGCGGGGACCATGAAGTCCTCCGTGTGCTTCAACATCCTCTACAACGAGGCGTTGCAAGGGAAGACCTGCCTGTACCTCACCCTCGAGCAGAGCTACCCCTCTCTCATCAACCACTGCATCAACATGGGCTACGACTTCACCAAGGTCAACACGGTCATCATGCGAGACCTCGGCAACTTCCACAACGACCTGGCGAAGCTCAAAGCCAGCCAGAAAGGCAATCTCATCATGGTCGACGTCGGCTGCATCCGCAAAGAGGTCAAAGACGTCAAGGTGAGCGAGAACCGCAGCTGGCTGAACGTGATCAAGAACATCGTCAAGAAGATCAAGGCAGAGAGCAAGCTCGACCTGTTCGTCCTCGACTCGTTATCAGCGCTGTACGTGCTGTCCCGGTTCGAGACGCCCAGGATAGAGCTGTTCTACATCTTCGAGTTCCTCAGGGACATGAACGTGACCAGCTTCCTCATCAGCGAGATACCCATCGACGGCTCCCGGTACGCAGAGTACGACGAAGACTTCCTCTCAGACGGCATCATCCACCTCAGGCTGACCCCCTTCAGGCGCAACATCGTGCGCGAGGTCAGCGTGGTCAAGATGCGGACGACGGCATGCAACAACGACGTATTCTCGCTCGAGTTCAAAAACGGGCAGTTCGTCGCGATGTACGGCGGCCAGAACCCCCTGCTCTAAGCGAAAGATTTTTTTTTCCCAACAATTTTATTAATGCCACGAGGCAACCCCCACTATGCACCCCCTCGTACGATCGGCAGCAATCCTCTCCGACGAGTCACACCTCAACCCCGCGAACACGGCCGAGGAGAAGAAGAAGTTCTTTGACGACCATTCGTACGAGCCGCGATTCACCTACCGGGAACTCGACGCGGACACCGACGCGCTCAGAAAAGGACTCGAGCGGACACTGCAGCAACCCCAGGACGACGACGGGCGGCTGTCGCAACTCATGCAAGGACGAGCGCGCGAGCTCATGAGATGGCTAGACCTCCTCCTTGCCAGGGGATCAGAAGAGTTCACCCAGCGCTCCATCGAACTGTTCGGCACACCAGACAAGTCGCTCCTCGCCGAAGCGGAACGGCTCGTCGAGTCCGCGCAGCCGCGCGAAGAGGAAGAAAGGACCATCAGCGCCGAAGAGGCCAAGGAACGGCTCCAAGAAGCACTCGACGAACTCGGACCAGGCTGGCGAGCCGTCATCGACGAGCAGCTCATCGCGGAAGCGCACGTCAATCCTCAGCTGCAACTGCTCCGTGTCCGGGCAGGAACGACGTTCACGCCTGCCGCGCTGCGACAGCTCATCGTGCACGAGGTAGGCGTGCACGCGAGGCGCTCGACCAACGCCTCGCGGCAACCAAACCCTATCTTCACAGCAGGCACCGCAGGCTACCTAGAGACCGAGGAAGGACTCGCCCTGTTCCACGAGGAAGAAGAAGGATGCCTGGACGGCGGCCGGCAACGACAAGTGGCCGCCCGCGTCATCGCGGTCGCGCACGCGCAACGGCACGGCTTCGCAGAGACCTACCGGAAGGCGCGCAGCATCCTCAACGACGACGAAGACGCGTTCAAACTCACAGTCCGCGTGAAGCGAGGCCTGGGAGACACGTCCAAGCCCGGCGGCCTAACCAAGGACCTCCTCTACCTCAAAGGTTACCTCCGCGTCAAGGAACTCTCTCCAGAAGACCGCAAGCTCCTCTACACCGGCAAGGTGAGCTACCACCACCTTCCCCTCATCAAGGAGCTTGTCCGCGAAAGGAAGGCGATAATCCCATGAAGCTCCATGTGAAACGACTGACACCCACGGCCATGTTGCCGACGAAAGCCCATGCTACCGATGCGGCGTTCGACCTGTACGCCGACGAGGACAAGACTGTCCCTGCCAGGGGGCACACCACTATCAGGACAGGAATAGCCATGGCTTTTTCCCCCGAGCACGTCCTCTTCATCAAGGACCGCAGCGGCCTCGCCGCCAAGGAAGGACTCACCACCATGGCAGGGGTGATTGACGCGGGCTACCGGGGCGAGTATCTCGTCGTGCTGCACAACACGGCCCAGGACGACTACAGCGTCAAGAGAGGCGACCGGGTGGCGCAAGCCGTTATCCTCCCGCTGCCAGAGACAGTCCTCGAGGAGGTCACCGACCTCGACGACACCCCCCGCGGCGCCGACGGCATCGGCTCCACCGGTAGGTGAAGCGCTTTTCCCGACGGGCACGAACAGCAACATTTAAATATCCTCATGCTTCGTCACGACCAGAGGTGGGAGCTATCTTCGATATCATCACGGTAGGCAGCAACGTCGTCGACGTCTTCGTCAAGACCGACCCTGAGGAGTCAGACCTCATCACCATCAGGCACGGCAGGCTGCCGCAAGAAGAGCTCGTCGCCTACCCCTTAGGGACCAAGATTATCATCAAGCAAATCGAGTTCCAGATAGGAGGCGGCGGCACGAACACAGCAGTCTCGTTCTCGCGGCTCGGGCTCAAGACAGGGTACCTGGGAAAGATAGGAGAGGACGAGAACGGCCTCAAGGTGTTCAAGCTCCTCAAGGACGAGGACGTCGTCTTCCTCGGCACGCTCGGCAAGCAGAACGGGTACTCGGTCATCCTCGACTCCGTCGGCGAGGACCGCACCATCCTCACCTACAAGGGATGCAACGACGAGCTCACGTTCAAGGAACTCAAGAAGGAGAAACTGCAGGCCAAGGCGTACTACCTGTGCAGCATGGTCGGCACCTCGCTGAAGACGCTCGGAAAGGTGGCAGAGCACGCCAAGAAGCAAAAGGCGCTCGTCGCGTTCAACCCATCGACTTACCTCACCAAGCAAGGCGTGAAGCCCATACAGGCCATCCTGGCGCGCACGGACGTCCTCATCCTCAATGATGAGGAAGCCAAGGAACTAGGAGGGTTCGGCGACCTCGACGGGCTCGCGAAGAGGCTCAGCGCGCTCGGACCGAAGACAGTGGTCATCACGCGCGGCAGCAAGGGCGTGCTCGCGCTCCACGAGAAAGCCATCTACGCAGCGGCCCCGCCGAAGCACCTCACCATACACGAGACCACCGGCGCGGGAGACGCGTTCGGCAGCGCCCTGTTAGCAGCCATGCTCCACAAGAAGCCTTTCACCACCGCGGTGAAGATGGCCATGATTAACGCGGAGAGCGTCATCGCGCACTACGGCGCGAAGAACATCCTCCTCACCAAAGAAGAACTCGAGAGACGGGCGTCGGCGGACAAGCGACGCGTCGCCAAGAAGAAATAGGTAGAAATAGGTGAACCACATGCCCCGCAACATCAAGATAGACGGCCTCCTCACCAAGGGCAAGGCCATGATACTCGCGTGCGACCAAGGGTTCGAGCACGGCCCTGGTGACTTCAACGCCACGAACATCGACATGGAATACGTCATGGACCTCGCCCTCGAAGGTCACTACAGCGCCATCGCGATACAAGCAGGCATGGCGAAGGCGTACTACGGCCTGCACTACAAGGACGTCCCTCTCATCGTGAAGCTCAATGCCAAGGCGGGGCTGCCCGACCCTGACCCATGGAGCAGGCAACACACCAGCGTTGCCTACGCGGCAAAGCTCGGTGCAGCGGCGGTGGGATACACCTTGTACCACGGCAGCAGGAACGAGAACCCGCAGTTCGTCGAGCTCGGCAGGATAGTCGAGGAAGCCCATGAGTATGGGCTCCCCGTCGTGGTGTGGAACTATCCTCGCGGCAGCCTGGTCAAGGATGAGCTTGGAACGGACGAGATCGCGTACGGCGCTCGCATCGCCCAGGAGTTAGGGGCTGACATGATCAAGCTCAAGTACAATGGCGACAAGGAAGGATTCAAGTGGATCCTCAAGTGCGCCGGTAGGGCGAAAGTGGTCATCAGCGGCGGCAAGCGGGAGGACGAACGGCACTTCCTCCAGAAGCTCTGGGAGGTCATGGACGCGGGCGCGGCGGGCATCGCCGTGGGCAGGAACGCGTGGCAGCACCCCAAGCCGTTCGCCTTCACCCGTGCGATGAAGGACGTCATCTTTGAGGGCAAATCCGCCGATGAGGCGATGAAGCGCCTCCAAGGCCAATAAAACACAATATTTATATACGCTGGAAACGCTGTTTTCCCCGTATGGAGAGTACACTCACCCTCATCAATATCTATGGCGGGGACCACGCGAAGGTAGGCCGCCGCGCGGTAGACCTCGCGCGCGTGGCGCAGGCGCGTTATCCCGTCCCGCTGTGCTTCGTCATCCCATGTGGGCTGTACGACGAGTTCCTCGAGCAATCAGGCATCAAGGATCGCATCAGTGGTATCTACGACCGGCACGCGCAGACCATCGACGGCTACGCCCGCGCGTACAAGGAAGTGCGGGAATTGTTCCACCGCGTCTCCTTCTCCCGCGAGATCAAAGAGGAATTGCTCGAGGCGTACGCCAGCCTCGCCATTCCCTCGAAGGAGGCAGGCGCCTCTGATCTCGTCGGCGGCGAGGATGACCCTGCAGTGGTCCTCATCCCGAGCCCTGATTACCTTCTCCGTCCGGAACGGCTGGACGGTGTCCAGCAGAACATCATCGGCGGAGAACGATTCCTGGATGCCATTAAGGAGTGCTGGCTCTCAGGGTTCCTGCCGGAGCTGGTCAGGGAGCGCCAGCAGTTCTCGGTCGAGCGTTTTAGCATGGGCATCATCGTCCAGCAACAGCTCCCAGGAGACTCGGCCGAGGGGTTCTACCGCAGGGGCGACGAGCACCCTATACGCGTGCACGGCTACTTCGGCCTGTCCGACCCGTACGGTGAGGTCATCAAGGACGAGCACCTCATCGCGAAGGAGCACCTTCGTGTCGTGAAGACCACGGTGAAGCAACAGCCCTTCAAGCTCTACCCTGAGGAACAATCAGGGGTTGTCGGCCAGTCATACCTCCAGGATAAGGGGGCTGAGCAGGCGTTGTCGGAACGCCAAGTCCTTGAGGTGGCGCGTTTGACCAAGCGAGTCCACCTCCTCCTCGAGCAGGATATCAGATTGTTCTGCTCGGTCAAGGATGAGCGCGTCACCGTCCTGCTCGCGCTCAAGGAGAATCATTCTTCGCTCACCCAGATCGTGGACGAGTCGCCGTCGCCTGCATCCGTGATGGAGGATGAGTATGTCCCTGTCGAGGAGGCGTTCTCGCGGCCCGTGCCTTCAGAGGAGGGCTCAGCGGCCGCGGCCGTCGAGGAGGATGAGCCTGTGCCTGCTGAGGAGGTCTCTGTCTATGATGAGCAGGCGGAGGAATCATTTTCTGAGCCGGTGACCTATGATGTGCAGGAGCCCTCGGTGGAGGACGGCGAGGAAGGGGAGGAGCCTTTGGCTGATGGTGAGGAGACGTTGTTCGACTTGTTCCAGCAGGAGGATCGCCCCGTGGAGCGCTCCTCGTCCCCGTCTTTGGGTGCCTCGGCGTTCATCGACGAGGTCGTCGCCGAGCTCGAGGAGGCCATGGAGCGTTCGTACAAGGAGCTGTACGGCAGGCATTCGCGGAGCACTGACGAGTTGGTCTCCTCGCTGGACGAGTCAGGCTCGCTCCCTGTTCCTAAGGACGTGGTTGACGCGTTGCTCGCGGCCCATGACCGCTTGCAGGGTTCCTTCGACCCTGAGGACCACGAGATCGGGTTGGCGTGGCGCGTCCGCTCGTCATTGGCGGCGCGCGAGGGCTGAACTGCTTCTCTAGGACGAGTACGTGCTTGATGAGGCTCTTGTGCAGTCTCCATGTGAACTCGTGCAGCACGGTCCAACCAGCGGCTTCTGCGAGGGCGCGCGGGTCGACGAGGCTGGGGAAGCCGATGACCATTCTCTTCGTCTTCGCTCGTTCGAGGAATCCTTTGTAGAGCGTCACTAGGTCTTCTGCCTTGCTGTTCCTGCCGTAGGGCAGGTCGGTGACGATGGTCTCGGCAGGGTCCTCGTTGTCGAGGGCGTCCTGGACGTGCACGTTCGCTTCGACCCCGTAACGCTCGAGATTCTTCCTCGCCCGCTCCGCCATGGAATGGTCGATGTCAGTGCCCGTGCAGCTCAGGCCTATGAGTCCTGCTTCTATGAGGATGCCTCCTCCGCCGCAGAACGGGTCGAGCACTTCTCGTTCCGGCCGTGCGAGGTTGACCATTGCTCGGGCGAGCTTCGGGTGCATCCCTGTGGGGTGCGGTGCTGGCCGCCGCTGGTTCTTCCGCGCTTCGAAGTCTTCTTCGTTCACCCATCGTCTTTCGGCGACGAGCCATTCGTCCTCGGTTGCGATGAGGGCGAATACCCTTTCTGGGTGGGTGAGGTCGATGGGCGGCCTGCCGAGCCAGGGTATGAGGAGCCTGCGCGTTTCCTCGCCGCTTGGCGCGTTTCCTCGCCCGATCCTGACGCGTTCTATCTTGATAGTTTCCTTTGCTTTGTGGGTTGTTTGCGCGAGCAGCTTCTTGGTCTTTTCTGGCGGGGCTGCTATGATGATATCGTATGTTGCCTTGGTGAACGCGAGGGTTTCGTATGTCGGGTCGTCGACGTCGCCTCGTAGCGCTCCTGGGAGTGCCTGCCACTTCTTTGCTTGGTTGCGCGACTGGCATTCTGCTCGTGCTAGTGGGAGGTGTTCTCCTGAGAGGAGGAAGAGGCAGTCCATGGGGATCGGCGAAGCAGTCTTCCTTCTTAAATCCCTTCTTTCTTCACCACACAACTTATATACTGTAATGGTCATGTCGCAACAGTTGTTTTTTTCCATAATGCAAACAACCACGAAAACTTTATAAATAAAGGACTGCAGGGAACATGGCATGCGGAGGGGAAGACCGGTCGGCAGCGTCGTGAGGCAAAACATCCTCGAAATACTCGACGTCCTCGGACGCGGCCACGGCTACCAGATCTACAAGATCTACCGCGAACTCTTCCCCAAAGTAACCCTCAGGGTCATCTACTACCACCTCAAGAAAGGCGTCTCCCTCGGTGAGCTCGAGGTCGAGAAGGTCGAGAAGGAACGAGGCGACTACTCCTGGGGGTCAGAAGCAGAGAAGATCTACTACAAGCTCGGACCGAGAGCGCACGTCACCGGCGACGAGCGCGTCAAGAACTACATCGAAGTCCACCAGCGCTAAGGACGATGGCACTCCCCCAGTTCTTCCCGACCGCCAAGCGAGTCCTCGTCAAACCCGAAGAGTTCTTCGACAAGGACCTCTCAGGCATCCGCCGCTGGCAGCAGCCCATCATGTACCTCTTCTTCCTCACCATCATAGGATCATTCTTCATCAGCAAACAAGTCAAACTCTTCTTTAAGCAAGCAACAGACATGGCCGTGCAGTTCTTCGGCATCGAGGAATTCACCCTAGGGCTACCGGCAAGCGCGCCAGCCATCGCTGGACTGTTCCTCCTCCTCGTGTTCGTGCTCCTCCTCGCGACCAGTTTCAAGTACTGGGTCGCGCACTGGTACATTAAGCTCTGGAACCCGGAAGCAACGTTCAAGCGCACCTACGCCGTCTTGACGTACGGCGGCACGCCCGGCTGGCTGGCCATGCCGTTCTCATGGCTGGCCCTCTACCTCTTCTACGAATCAGTGAAGAAAGGTGACCCAGCGAACTGGCTCCTCACCATCCTCGCCACCATAGTATGGATAGGGTTCGAAGGCTACAGCATCTACCTCAGGATATACGCATTGGCCAAGGTGCAACACGTCAAGAAATGGCAGGCAGTGCTGAGCGTGTACGTGTTCGGGCTGCTCACCTACCTCGTCGGAGTGCTCGTCATAGAGTTCATCATCGTCTCCCTCGTGCTCCTTCTCCTCCTCGCGTTCGGCGTGCTGCCCGCCTAGCGACGACGCAACACCTTCTTGAAGAACCCCATCAACGAGAAGCCCTCACGCCTCGTCAAGAACGACTTCCCCACCAAGCGATGCCAGACCAACCGCTGCGTCTCGCGCTTCTCAGGAGTCTGGAACGGCAATGAGTCCAACGACTCATCAATGAGCCCGAGCAAGACCCGCTTATGCTCCGCGTCCAAGGGCGCGTACGCCAAAGGTTCTCCCTGCCGCGCGATGGACAACTCGTACAGCACGACAGTGACTGCGTGCGAGAGGTTGAGGATAGGATACCGTTTGCTCGTCGGGATGGCGAGGAAGGCGTCGCAGCGCTCCAACTCATCGTTGCGCAGCCCTGATGACTCCGGGCCGAACACCACTCCGACTACGCGGCTCCGCACCCCCATGACGCGACCAGCCAGCTGCCACGGCTGCAACGGCAGCCGCGGGATGTTCTCGTCGCTGCCCAGCTTCCCCGAAGTCGCGACGAGCCAGTCGCACCCCGACTCCTCCAACGATGCGCAAGTCACGGCCTTCCTGAGGACCGCCTTGGCGTGCTTGGCACGCTGCATAGACTCGTCAGAGAGGTGGTCGCACCGCGGGTCGACGAGGACGAGATCGGAGAAGCCGAAGTTCGCCATGGCCCGCGCCACGGCGCCGACGTTGCCGGGGTGTTCCGGCCTGACCAGGACGACACGCACCATCGACAGAGAGGAACACGGCAATATTTATAAAGACATCCTTCCTGCACCACTGCGTGATACGCACGCTCGACGATATGGACTTCTCAGGGAAACGGGTGCTCATCAGGGTGGACTACAACATCCCCCTCGCCGACGACGGGAGGATAGCCGACGACACCCGCATCAAAGCATCGTTGCCGACGTTGAAAACGCTGTTCGAGGCCGGTGCCAAGCAACTCGTGCTGATGACGCACATCGGACGGCCCGGCGGCAAGCCCGACCCGAAGCTCTCCACCAAGCAAGTGGCCCTCAGGCTCATGAAGCTCTTGGGGAAGACCGTCCAGCACGTGCGTGACTGCGTCGACGTCGCCCTGCCGGGCACGCCTGTAGTCGTGCTCGAGAACCTCCGGTTCCACGCAGAAGAGGAGGAGAATGACCCCGAGTTCGCTCGAAAGCTCTCGCAGAACGGCGACGTCTACGTCAACGACGCGTTCGGCACCGCCCACCGCGCCCACGCATCAACGGTAGGAGTGTGCGACCACCTCGACGGCTGCATCGGAAGGCTCATTGAGAAGGAATTGCGTTATTTCGACGTCGACAAGATGCACCAGCCAATCATCACCATCCTCGGCGGGGCGAAGCTCGAGACCAAGCTCCCCCTCATCCAACGTATCCTCCAGAAGGTGGACAAGATACTCCTCGGCGGGGCGATGATATTCACGTTCTACAAGGCGAAAGGATGGCAGGTGGGCGACTCTTTGGTGGACGAGCAGAACACGCTTATGGCACAGATGCTCGGCAACAACGAGAAGCTCGTCTTACCAGTAGACGTCGTGGTCGCGAAAGATCCTGATGACGGCGAGCACGCCAGGACCGTGCCGGCGCAAGGCATCCCTTCAGGCACGATGGGACTGGACATCGGTTCTGACTCCGTTGAGCTGTTCGAGCGGTCATTGCAAGGAGCGAGGACTGTGGTGTGGAACGGCCCACTCGGCTTCGTTGAGAAGCAGCCATTCGACAAGGCCACGAAGGACGTCATGGGCTATCTTTCTGGTCTCAAGGAGCACGGCGTCACCACCATCGTGGGCGGCGGCGACTCGATAAAGATGGTCGAGCAGCTTGGACTAGCAGAGAAGTTCACGCACGTCAGCACCGGCGGCGGGGCGAGCATGATGCTTCTCGAAGGCAAGCCACTGCCGGCGCTGCGAGCATTGGAGTGAGGCTGGAAGAACTAGTATCCATAGCATTTATGGCCTCTCTTATCACCAGTTTCTTCCTATACTCCTCGTAAAAGAAATCGATGCCTGTCCACGAGGAAGTCGCGGAGCATGTCAAGCATAATCATCCTGACACATATACTGCTGTTTCTGACGAGGCGAGAGGAATAGTGACGGAGACGCAATGGGCAAGAGAGCGAGAAAGCGCCGACACCGCTATCGCTGTTCACCCTGCTGCGAGCAACGGATGACCTTCCCAAAGACTCACCCATTGATGAAAGACTTACTGCTTACCAGAGGATTAAGACACGGGTTTATTCTGCCATGGTCTTTTCTGCAGTGATCATCGCAATAGGGCTGGTGCTTTTCAGCATGATCTCAGAATCATAACTTATAAAAACTATCGTGTGCTTGTTTCAAGGAGGTGATACTATGCAGATTTTCATCGACACCGCGAACCTGGACGAGATAAAGGCCGCGATGGCATGGGGCGTCATCGATGGCGTGACGACCAATCCCTCCTTGATCAAGAGGGAAGTAGAGCGGTTGAAAGCGGCGGGGCAAGCCGTGGACATGGATGGGCACGTCAGGGCCATCCTACGAGCAGCGGGGGCGGAGAACCCGGTCAGCCTCGAGGTCACGGCGACGGACGCTGCCGGCATGGCGCAGCAGGGCAAGCTCCTCTTCCAGAAGTACAACGGCGTGATGGGCAACGTGGTCATCAAGATACCCGTGAACACGTACATGGGCAACGGCTTCGAAGGGCTCAAGGCGATAAAGGCGTTGGAGGATGCCGAGATACCAGTGAACTGCACGCTCGTGTTCACCCCTGAACAAGCGTTGCTGGCAGCGAAGGCGGGCGCTACCTACGTCTCCCCTTTTGCTGGCCGCGTCGACGACCACATCCGGTCGCAAGCAGGGATCGCGTTCGAGAAGGGCGATTACTTCCCCGTCGAGGGCTGGGCGGCGGAGGACGAGGAAGGAGGAGAGGACACCCTCGACGATGAAGGCATCGTGTCAGGAGTCGACCTGGTGGCGAAGATCGCTGAGCTGTTCGAGAAGCACGAGGTGGACAGCAACATCATCGCCTCGAGCATCAGGAACCCTCGACAAGCAAGAGAAGTAGCGCTTGCAGGAGCGGACATCGCGACCATCCCGTTCTCAGTCCTCAAAGGCATGATGCTACACCCCAAGACCAAGGAAGGCGTAGAGAAGTTCACCGCGGATGCCGTGCCGGAATACCAAGAACTGATAGGAAGGCAGGCGCCGCAGCCCGTTCTTGAGCGAGCGGCGCCCCAGCAACCATCGCCGCAACCGCAGCAACGACCGCAACCGACGGCGTACGACTTGGCGAACAAGCGGCAATGAGTTAAACATCAGCACTTAACGAAGCCGCACGAAAATCCCCTGTAGGGTCACCGCCTCTTCCGCTTCTCCTCACGCCGCAAGAAATCACCCCTGTCGTACAGGTTCTTGACGAGGGCCTTCTTCCCTCTCATTTCCTTCCTACCGAGCCCGAGCACCTCTCCTTGCTTGTTCGTCACCAAGAACACCTCTTTCAACTCCCCCTCATACAAAACCTTTTCGGGGAAGACGTCCCGGCCGCACGTGAACAGCCACTCGGCATCGTCCGAGACGATGACGCGGTTCCTGCTCTTCCTCATGAGGTCCAGCAGCGCGAACGAGGGCTTGAACCCCCTCACCGTGGACTCTCCAAGAGGGAGCCCTATGCTGAACGGCTCGAGCTTGACCTTCGAGGCGACGACCCGTACGCTCTCCGGGACGAGATAGGCCCGTCGGCCCCTGCACACCACGCCTTCAGGGACCGCCACGCCGAACGGCCCCATGAACTCCCGCAACGATTCCTCGGTGTTCACGAGAGCCCCTCAAGGTCAAGGTTTTTGTACAGCTCTCGCAACGAATCGCGCAGTTTCTGCAACGCCAGACGCGGGCTGAGCCGCTCGAGCTCGTCCTCGATCATGCCGACGTTCTTCTCCAACTCTCGCAAGTGCTCCTCTGTAGACTCCTTCCACCGCTCCTGCTCCTTGATGAGCATCATGGTCGTGTCGCGCTTCAGGCGGTCCTGCAGGTCTCGTTCCTCCTTTTCTATCACGAGGAGTTCGTCGCGGCGCCCGCGCAGCCACTCCTTCGTCGCCCTTTCTAGGGTCTTGCGCACCTTGTCTGCCTGCGCCTCTTTGAGGTCAAGCTTGTCAAGGACGCGGCCCATCTTGCTCAAGGATGCTTGTATGGCGAGGCCTTCGTCCTCGCGCAAAGCAGCGACCCAGTCCTTAGCATACGCCTCTACAATCTCCTTGTCCATGCACTGCTTGGCGTACTTCTTCAAGGGGCGGGACAACGGCGACACGGCTGTTTTGAGCATCTGCACTGCCTGGCTGTGCCGCTCGCGGAGCACCTCTAACTCCTTGTGCGCCTCCTGGACGAAGCGGTAACCGCTCGATGCTCGCAAGTCTGCTATCCTCTTCTCAATCCTCCCCAGCATCTCCTTAGGCTCGCGGAGCTTGGCTCGCTCATCCTTCAACGCCTTCTCCAGCTGCGCTCGCTTCTCCACCGTTGATTCATACGCCTTGAGCTTCCTGTACGCCTCGTCAACCTTCTCCTTCCCCATCCGGTTGAACGTGCTGCGCAACGAGGTGATGCTCTTGTCCATCTGGCCTATGACCTTAGCCACCGCGCCAGCCTCCTTCTCGAGGAACTCCTTGAGGACGAACAGGTTCTTCTGCGTGTCCCCTGACAACCGCTCAACCTGCTCAGAGAACGACTCTGCGAAGGCGGAGAGCTCGCTGTACTCCTTCGGGATATCCAATCCGTGCACGAAGTCGGTGACGCGCTTGATGTACTGCTTGCGATGCCCCTCCATGACGTGCTTCGCCCTCTCAGGGATGTTCGCGTTCTGGAGCTGGGCTGATGCCAGGATGTCCAGCCGCTCCAATACGTGCTTGACGTGCTGCTTCATCTCCGCCACGAAAACAGTGAAGTGATGGTCTAGCCCTACTGATTCCTCATGTGAGCGCAGCCACCCGTCCACCTCGGCCACCCTGAGCGTGACGCGCGGCTCCTCCCTCCTCAAAAAACCGAGCAACCCCATGCTCATAAGAGAACCACGCGAGTATTTAAGCATTTGTCTCAGAGGACCCGTCGCAGGCTGCCGTCAGGCTGCACGAGCAAGCCATAGAAAACCACACCAGGGAACTCCCTCAACAACGACTTGAACGCCTCGAGGTTCTGCTCATCATCATCGATGAGCCGGCATCGCTGGTAAGAGCCCGTGCTTAAGTACTTGCGCATGACCCGCAGCTTCCTCTCCGCGACGCTCCCGCCCTCGAGGTTTCCTGCTCGCTCGATATAGATGATGTCCTTCCTGTCCACGTCGATGCCCTGCTCGCGGAACGCCTCGAGAAATGATTGCTTGTCGTCCATGTCCTTCCTCGCGGTCAGGATGATGATACGGGATCTGCTGCTCGTCTCCTTAATCCTCAGAATCATCCTCTTCACCCGCTCAACCACCTTCACGACCGGCTCAGAAGTATCCTTGAACAACCTGGTATCCTTGAACTGCGAGAAATCGAAGCGCTCGCCCTCTCCGAGCCGGTACGCGTTGAACTCCCTGTTAGAAAGCTCCCTAACCACCTCCGAGCCTTTGATGACCTTGACCTTCGCGGAGGTGCGGAACAAGGTCTCATCCAAGTCGATGAATGTGACGCCACGACCAGCGCTCATGCCTACTGGAGAGGAACCCCTGGTTTATTACCTTTTCCTCTTGCCGGAGACCCGGTTCTTGCCATTCTCCCGGCTGAGCCGCCGCTCGATGATGGCTAGCCTTGACACCAACCCGTTCGTGACGTGACCGAACGGCCGGTGCAGGAGCACCTCGTAGAACACCCGTCCCTGGCTGACCTTGACATGGTTGCCGAAATCCCTGACGCGGGGGATGAACACCATGCTCACCACGAGCCGCAACGACGCGGACACGAGGAACACGAAGAGGATTGCCTCAAAGGTGAACCCTGCGGACGAGAACAATTTGAGGAGCGCGCTGCCGAGGATGCCGCCGATGAACACCATGAACCCGAACACTACAGTGTAATACGCGAACAGCCGGGCGCGCCGCTGAGGACTAGACTGGTCGAGCAGGTAATTGAACGTGGTGAGCTCGAACCCTGCCCATGCGAAGCCGCTGATGATCTCGACAGCCAGGAGCAAGGGGAATGACCACGAGTGAGGGAACAATGTGACCACGAGGAACCAGTTGAGTGGGATGAACGCGATGAGCACCGAGCATACCTGCATGATGGCGCGGTTGCCGAAACGCTGCGAGAACCCTCCCCAGTACGTCATCGTCAATGCTTTGACGAGCATCGGCCCAAGGATGATGATGCTGTACTGCGCATAGCTGAAGCCGAGCGCGGTGAGCATGTATACGGAGAAGAACGGCGCAGCTACCATCACGGCGAAGGACACCGAGGTGCGGAATATCACGAAATTGCCGAGGTCGCTCGTCGTGAGGTGCTGCAAGAAATCCCCGAATGACAAGTCAAGCCACAAAGGAGCGTGGTACCGCGGCTCATGATGACGGAAGAACATGAGGAACGAGACGAACCTGCCGAGAAACGCTAAGCCGAACAATATCAGGAAGCCGAGCCAGATATTCGTTCTCTCGAACCTGCTGAGGACGAGACCGGCGCAGAGCACGGACAGGAAGAGGGACAGGGTGACCCACTTGTTCCTCCTGCTGAAGTACGCCGCCCGCTCATGAATCGGTATCACGTCGCCGAGCCACGAGTTCCACGCAGGGCCCATGAGGTTGCCGAACGCGAGGTACGCGCAGAAGATGACCGTGAGCGTGAGAATGCTTCCTGTCAAGAAAGGAATGGCGAACAAGGGAATGAGCGTGATCGCCTGCGCCAGCACCGCCCGGGTAACGATGAGTTTGCGGTCCTGGTACTTCTCGGTGAGCCGTGCGCCGATGAGCTGGAACAACGAGCTGATGAACAGCGGGAAGGAGGACAGGATGCCCACCTGAAAGCTCGTCGCGCCCAGCCTGAGCGCAAAAGGCGTGATGTACTGCTCTCCGAAGCCGAGCATCATGCTGCTCGCGGACCCCTCGATGACCGAGGAGTCTTTAGTCTGCTCGATAGCACGAGAAGGAAGGTAGTCGCACCGTTCTGACCGGTCAGTAGCCAAAGCCGCCGGGCGCAACCACACCAGTTAAAAAACCTTTTGCTTCTTCATGAGTCAGAAGTCCAGCAAGGAGCGCTGCCGCTTGCCGTCTACGATGATGAACGGCCGCGCTAGGTTGAGGTTGGCGCCCATCCTCTTCAGTTCGAGGTATGACGTCACCCTCTTCCTCCTCTCGGACAGCCGGCTCGCAGTCATCAGCCCGATGCCCGGCACGCGCAGCAACTCCTCATACGAGGCCTCGTTGATGTCGACCGGGCCGTCAAATGTATCCCTTGCCATGACCAGTTTCGGGTCCTCCCGTGGCAGCATGCCACCGTCCATCACGCTCCGCAGCTCCTCAAAGGAGAACCCGTACGCGCGGTACAGGAAATCAGCGTTGTACAAGCGGTGCTCACGCCAACCAGGCACCGCTTTCTCCTGCTCCAACGGGGTTCCCGGCACCGGTCGGAACGCTGAGTAGTATATTCTGTGCAATTCCATCTCATCGTACTCCCACCGCATCATCCTCAGGATGTCCTCGTCCGTCGCTAGGCCATTGACGATGAGCTGGGTGGACTGACCGCCAGGCGGTCGCAACCGCTTCACCCATGCCTGCCGGCGGATGATGTCATGCTTGAAGTCCTTGTTGCTGGCGAGCTCTGACAAGACCTGCTTGTTCGGCGCCTCGATGTTCACGCTCATCCTCGTCGCTAGCTCCGAAGCTTGCTTGATGAGCTCGTATGACGTGCCGGGCAGGACCTTGAAGTGCAGGTAGCCGCGGAACCCTCGCCGGTGACGCAGCAGTCTCGCCGCCTCGAGCATCCTCTCCGTCGCCTGGTCAGCGTCCCCCGCGATGCCCGAGCTGAGGAACAAGCCGTTGATCCGGTGCTTCTCGTGCAAGTGCATGAACAGGTCGCTGAGCTCCTCCGGCAAATACGCAACCCTTCTCTTCCCGCATCCTGAGCGGTTGGCGCAGTACCTGCAGTCAAGGCTGCACGTGTTCGTCATGAGCGTCTTGAACAAACGGCACTCCTTGTGCTCCGCCGTGGCGTTGATAACACCTCCCAGACCGTTCTGTAGGTCGACGTCGCACGCCTTTGGACCGCAGCTGTCGTACTGGCCAGCGTCCGATAAGAACCTGGCTTTCTGCAAGGCATCCATCGGCTGCGCAGCCACGAAACAGCTATAATAATGCTACGCACACGCTTGACCAGTGAGAAGATTTATAAATGATTGTTTTTCTCGCGACACCAATGAAGTATCCCTTGCTGTTCAGCTTCGTACTCGCAGGCATCCTCCTGGGAAGCGCGTTGTTCTTCATCATAGGATTCCCGGATGTCGCGTTCCTCGAAGGGGCGTACAGCACCATCGTCAACCTGCCGGACGTCCTCCCCTTCTTCATCCCTATCGCTATCGCTTTTGCCATCGGCGCCACCGCGTTCATCTACTTCGCCTTCCTGGCAGTGGACCACGACAAGCCCAGCGTCCGCGGCCTGCTCATCACCGCCTTCGCCGCGGGGATGATACTGATACTCTCGCCTTACGACAAGGAGCGCTACTGGCTCTGGCTCGTGCACACCACGATGGGGTTCGTCATCGCCGCGGTCATCGTCTTCCTCGGCATGGAGTTCGGCAAGGTAGATCAGCCGCGGGAGAAAGCGCTTGGCTGGCTGCGCCGACGACTCCCGTCATTGCTGGGCATCGGCACCGCAGGGTTGTTCATCACGGCCGGCATCAATATGCTCATGGAGACCTACTTCTTCGTGCTCGCCAGCTTCTGGTTCGTCGTGGTCGGCGTGACGGTCAAGCAGGCGCAACGATAGAAGGAAACCCTTAAAAGCGATGGTTCCTTCCGCTATCCAGTGCACCCCCGGGCCAAGAGGAAGCAGGAAGAGAAGGAACTGGCGAAGGAGCACGTGCGCGAGTTGTTCATGCAAGCGGATGAGGTCTTCTCACAGAGGCCTGACCTCGCGCATCGGTACGTGTGCCTGGCCAGGGCGACGCAGATGAAGTACAAGCTCCGCATGCCGCGCGAATACAAGAGGAAGTACTGCAAGCACTGCTACCATTACATCAGGAGCGGCGTGAACGGTCGTGTCAGGATACGCGACGGCGTCCTGACCTTGTATTGCGACCATTGCAAGCGGTTCACGCGGGTGCCGTTCAAGCGGTGAGCGCAACGCAGATGAACAGCCTTTTCACCGACGAGCTTGTACGCCACTAGGACTTCTGGTACGCCATCTCGCCAGTGTCGCTCGTGATGACCAACCCGTCGTCCGT
>JAFGNA010000023.1 GCA_016927245.1 Candidatus Woesearchaeota archaeon | reverse complement strand
GGCATCGCGACCAAGATTGACTATGAGGATTTCCTCAAGGTGGGCATGAAGGCGAAGGAGGCGAAGGAGCGGGCCAAGGAGGCGACGAAGGGAGTCATCGACTCCATCAAGTGGCTTGATGACATGGACACGGTCATCGTCGTCCTGGACGCCACGGCTGATCCCTACTCGCAGGTGAATATCACGATCATCGGCAACTTGGAGGCGCGGAAGATTCCCGTCCTGATAGTGGCCAACAAGGTCGACCTCAAGAAGGCCGACGTCAAGAAAGTGCAGGCGGCGTTCCCGCAGTATGACGTCATCGGCATCAGCGCCAAGTACGGCAAGAACATCGACGATTTTTACGAGGCGCTGTTCAGGATGACGACGTGAGGTGAGCAGAAATCATGGATTCATTGACCCTGCAATTCGTCCCGTACGGAGAGATACAAGGATTGAACTCGGTCAAGCGTATCCAGAAATTGCTCTCGCTCGTGAAGAAGGACAAGATAATCCTCTTGGAGGGACGGTTGCGAAGCCATGAGGAGGCCGAGCTGATAAGGAAGACCATGGAGGAGATCGACGACAAGTTCAAGGGCATCGAGCTCTCAGTGGTGAACCCTGAGGCTGACGTCGCGTTCTTCCGCCGGCTCAAGGCAGCCTTGGTGCACCTCCTCCTTGGGAACCGGCCGGGATTCACGATCATCGGTCCCGCGACGATCATCAAGGAGATCAGGCACGACCCGGGCAAGATACAGTTGCTCATGCAGCAGTCCGGCAGGAAGAAGAAGCGGTAAGGTGATGACTGATTCCCCATCAATGCGTGAAGTGCGGCACTATCTATGATGACGGCGCCTCCGAGATACTGCGTGGGTGCGGGTGTGGCGGCAAGCTCTTCTTCTATATCAAGAAGGAGAAGCTCGAGGAGGCCCGCAAGACGGTCGCTGACCTGAACCTGACGGCGAAGCAGAAGGAGCAGATCGAGAAGGACGTGTTCGATATCATCGGCGCCAAGCGGGAAGAGGACCAACCGGTCATTCTCGACCTTGAGTCTATAAAGATATTGAAGCCGGGCCAGTACGAGCTCGACCTGGTCAACCTGTTCAAGAAGAAGCAGCCGCTCATCTACAAGCTCGAGGACGGCAAGTACATGATAGACTTGGCGGAGAGCTTCAAGAAGATGCGCGAGGGCGAGCTGGAGTAAAGTATAAAAGCGCGTGTTCTTCCTCGTCCTCTCATGCTCCTCCATGACGTCCACGCCCACCTCGACTTCTCCGAGTTCGACGAGGACCGGGAAGAGGTTCTCAAGGACTGCGAGGCCGCAGGGATTAAGGCCATCGTGGTCAATGGCGTCAATCCCTCTTCGAACCGGAAGGTGCTGGAACTATCGCGGAAGCACCCTTTGATCAAGCCTGCTTTCGGTTTCTACCCCGTCCACGTCGCCGAGGAGGGCTTGGAGAAGGTGAGAGCGGAGCTCGCATGGATAGCGGCGAACAAGCCTTTCGCCCTCGGCGAGGTCGGCCTTGATTACAAGGAGGGTGATGGCGGCCTGCGCGGGGACGCGCAGCGAGAGGCGTTCCGCGAGTTCATCAGGCTGGGCAAGCGGCTGGGCGTCCCGCTCATCGTGCACTCCCGCAAGGCCGAGCACGACGTTCTCGACCTCCTCGAGGAGGAGCAGGCCGAGAAAGTGGTCATGCACTGCTTCATGGGCAAGCGGCGACTCGCTGAGCGGGCGCGCGACCTCGGGTGCTCCTTCTCCATCCCTGTCCTCGTGGTGAAGCTGGAGCAATTGCAGTGGCTCGTCCGGCACGTCCCGCTCAAGCGGCTCCTCCTCGAGACCGACGCCCCTTACCTCAGCCCCGGCGGCGGGCGCAACACGCCCGTGAACGTGCGCCTCTCCGTGGAGAAGATTGCCGAGCTGCTCGGCATGACGCCTGAGGAGGTCGCGAACCAGTTGTTCATGAATTATCAGCGGCTCTTCCTGTAAGTGCTCGTCGAGATGCTTTTTTTTGCACATATAATAACATTTAAATAGTATGGTTCTCGGTAGAGCCCCTAACCAATCATGGAGAGGTATGCTCATGAAAAAGAAACTCTTCTCGTCATTGCTCGTCGTGCTCCTCGTGGGCGTCGTGTTCGCCGCGACGCCGGCAACGGCCGGGTGGTTCGCCGACCTCTTCCGCGCCCAGGACAACCAAGCAGGCATGGCCGTCACGGGCACGCAGCCGGCCGAGCCTTCACCGACGTGTCCCGAGACCCGCCAGCTCGCCGCGACACCCATCGCGTACGCGGGTGCGGACATCGACTCGGTCGAGGAAGGCCACGCCATCTGCCAACGCCATTTCGGTCCTGAGTGGCAGTGGTCGGAATGGCATGATGACCCCGACGGCGTGTGGGCGATGAGAGGAAACCTCTTGCACGGTGAGTTCGACCAGTTCGCCTGGATATGGATCAACGACCAGCGGAGCGAGTGCTTCAGCACCGGTGACCAGTACGGCCTCACCTTCTACCTCGCGCAGGCCAATGATGGCTGCGTCTACGCGAACTGCCACCAGTACGAGCACCTGCAAGGGCTCTCAGGGTACAACCTGTACGCGTACATGGGAGACATCAAGTGCAACCCTTACTACGGCGACACCTCCTGCGACGCCAAGCTGCCCTTGCTCTGCACGAAGAAAGGCGAGACCTCTAATGGTACCATCCATGACCAGTGCCGGACGGATGCTGATTGCGAACCCGTGATCAGCCATTGCACGTGCTCATGGGTGTGCGCCTCTGAGCTGCAGCCGCAAACAGATTGTGACCTGTATTGCTCAGAGATTGACCCCACGATTCCTGACTGCTCATGCGTGGATGGTGAGTGCGTGGGCTTGTACGAGTTCTGCGAGGTCACGGATGAAGGGATAGTGGCGTATGGGGAGCGGCCGCTCGGCACTTTCGAGCTGGATGACTATCTCCCCGTCCGGTTGAACCTCTCCTTTTCAGAGACCTCCAGGGTCGTCGTGGAAGGCGTCACGTACGGGGTGAGCCTCATCGGCGGCACCACGGAGCCGAGGACGGTCATCCTCAAGGTCCAGCGCGGCACGACGGACGAAGTGAAGTCCATGGAGCACGGGGACACCCGTGAACTCAACGGCCTCCTCGTCTTCGTCGAGGCGATCGAGGTGTATGGCCATGAGAGCATGGCCGTGCTGCTCCGTCTCGGCCCCGGGGACAACGATGTGGGTTTCGAGCCTGCCTATACCTGCTCCGGCAATCAGAGGGTCCATCACTACTGCGACGGCGATGATCCTTCCACTACCTATCTGGACGCTTGTCAGCACGGGTGCGCGAACGGCGCGTGCCTCTCGGAAGTGCCTGTCTGGGTGTGCAAGGACAGCGATGGCCTCGACACCTCGCGGCGAGGAGAAGTTGGTGTCGGCGGCCAGGTTTACACGGACACCTGCACGGCTGACGGCTCCCGGGTCAAGGAGTACGCCTGCTCTTTTGATGATGAGCTCCTCACCTTGTTCTCCCTGTGCACGCATGGCTGCGTGGACGGCGCTTGCGTGGACGAGCCGATGTGCACGGGCGTCGCTGACGACTTCGACAACGACGAGCTCAAGGACCCGTTCCTGCGCCTCACGTTGGAGCTGTACGAGCCGGTGCAGGTGGAGATCGGCGGCAAGGAGTACTACCTCTCCCTTCCTGACGACGAGCTCGCCATGGACGGCGCGCTCATCTCCGTCCAGGAGGTAGGCACCAGCGCTTCCGAGCAGAAGCTCATGAGGCAGGGGCAATTCATGCGGTTCCTCGGCCTGGACGTCGTCTTGGAGGACGTCTTCGTCAGCACCATCGGCGGCTTCGGCAAGACCGCGCGGGTGTACGTGCGCGAGCACCCTGATGACGGCTTCGAGGGCTTCCAGTGGTATTGGTGCGGGAGCGACGGCAATCTGATGACGCGTCGCTGCCTGCGCGATATGGGTGGCAGCGGCTCCGTCGCTTGCCCGAACGGCTGCTTCCGAGGCGAGTGCCTGCCTGCGATTCCTGAGTGCGTGGACACCGATGGGGGTTTTGACCCTTTCTCGTTCGGCGTGGCGACGGGTGTCGCTGCGTGGGGTTCGAGCAGTGTTCCCGGCGTGTTTGCTGATTATTGTCGTAATTCGCGTGAGCTCAACGAGATGGCTTGCGTGGATGGCTTGGTGCAGCAGCATCCGAGCGTCGCGTGCGAGTTCGGTTGTGGGAATGGTGCTTGCCTACTGCCCAATCTAACCGGTGTGTGCGTGGATTCTGACGGCGTGGACCCCTTCACCCTGGGCAATGTCAGCTCTGGGCAGGGCAGCCTTATCGATGCGTGCGTCGACGCCGACACGGTCACGGAGCACTTCTGCTACGGTGACGTGGCGTTCAAGGCTGATTCTGACTGCTCCAATGGCTGCTCCGCGGGCCGTTGCGCTGAGGAGCCTCGCTGCGATCTTACTAGTTATTACTCTGCGGAGGAGCGGGCTGATGAGTACGACATCGACTTCTCCTCAGACCTTGACGCGAGCTTCCCGAAGTCCTTGACGATGGCCGATAATCAGCCGTTCACGGTGATTATTGGTGACCATGAGTATCGGCTCTTGATCGGGCACCAGGAGTACGCTCTCGACGTCGCGACGCTCTCCGTTGAGCGGTTGACCGGTTCTCCTGACGCCGAGACGAAGCTCGTGCGCTCTCATGAGTTCCGTCGGTTCCTCGATCTTGACGTCGTCGTCGAGGACGTCTTCGTCTCTACCATGAGGGGGCAGGTCTGGTCGACCTCGGTCTCGCTCCGGCTGCGTGAGCATGAGAACGGTACTGAGTGGTTCCGGGTGGGTTGGTGCGAGGGCGACGCTCCGAAAATCCTCCGCTGTTCTGCTGGCGGCTCTACCATCGATTCCTATGGCGTCCCTTGTCCGTACGGCTGTGAGGACGGCGTGTGCTTGCCTGATAACGGCACGTCTGCGTGTTATGATTCTGATGGCGGCGAGGATTATTATGAGCGTGGGCGGACGACGTATGCGGGCGTCACCGAGACTGATAGGTGCTTGCCTTCTCCACACCTCTACCCTCCCTCCTTCGATGCTGCTGATAGCGGCGCGCTCGCTGGGGAGCGGTCGTGCGTCCCGTCAGAGGAGGTGTGCGACGGTTTGGATAATGATTGTGATGGCGTCGTGGATGAGGGCTGTCAGTGCCTTCCTGGCGAGTTGCGAGTGTGTGGCCACAGCGACGTCGGTGTGTGCGTGTTCGGCGAGCAGGCGTGCGATAATGATGGGTTGTGGGGTTCGTGCGTCGGCGCCGTGCTGCCGACCGTTGAGGTGTGCGACGGTTTGGATAATGATTGTGATGGCGTCGTGGACGAGGGGTGCAGCGATGATGACTGGCTCGTGGAGTGGGTGTGCGACCCTGATGGCGCCGTCGTCGACGGTGTCTTTTATGGGGGTGTGCGGCCGGTGTTCCACCTCTGCGAGCACGGCTGCTCGGCAGGGGCTTGCCTGGTTGGCGTCTCTGTTCCCGTGCCTAAGCCTGTGCCTGAGCCCGTTCCCGAGCCGGCGCCTGAGCCTGTATGCGACGGCTGCTCGCTCGACGGGAAGTGCGTGCCGTACGGCTACCGCACGACGAGCCGGTTGCACGGCCCGCAGGAGGTGTATTACTGCGACCTCTCCGGTGACTTCCTCGTGGCCAGGGATGATGCTGAGGCGTGCCTGAACGATTACGAGTGCGCTACGAACCTGTGCGTCAATGACCGGTGCGTGTCGAAGTCGTTCTGGAATCGCATGATGGAGTTCTTGGCGCGGTGGTTCTAGCGGACCGATACTTTTTTATTCTTCTTCTCCTGTTTCTTTTTTCCCATGGAGATCAGGATCGATACCCATAAGGATTCCAAAGAGCACATCCGGCACGTCATAGAGTTCTTGCGGCGGTTCGTCGGTTCCGAAGGGGCTATGGCTCCTGGCTCGTCAGCCGATGGCTCCTCTTCAGGGGAGGCTGTCGAGGGCATGTTCGGCATGTTCGGCGACGACACTTCTCCTCAGCGGCATGAGGAGTATGAGGAGCCAGAGCCGAGGATATCGCTGGAGCCCTACTAGGAACGTTTTTAAACTCTCGGTGCTTGTGCTGTTCGTGATGAGGCGTTTCGAGTACTTCGATCACACCGCTGACACGCTGTTCCGCGCGTACGGGGACTCGTTTGAGGAGGCGTTGGCGAACGCCGTCCTCGCAGTGTACAACACCATGGTTGACACTGGGTCCGTGGCCGCGGTGGAGGAGCGTTCTTTCAGGGTCGAGGCTCCTCGTCGCGAGACTCTCGTGTACGACGTGTTCGAGGAGGTGTTGTTCTTGCTCGACACCGAGTCCTTCCTGTGCCACGAGGTGTCGTCATGCAGGGTCACTGGGCGAGAGGGCTCTTGGACTGCTTCGTTGACGCTCAGGGGCGACCTCCGCGCTGACCGGTACGAGGTTTCCGGGCAGGTGAAGGCGCCGACGTATCATGAGATGCGCATCGGCTTGGGCAAAGGCAAGGTTTTTATACAGGCGGTGCTGGATTTATGACTATGGCGAAGAAGCGGAATCTGGAGGGGCGTAAGGGCGCTGAGAGCGAGGTCGTGGTGGAGAAGCCTTCGCTGGACCTCGATCATTCTTCGTCGAAGGGGGCGTTGCCCGAGCGCGTGCCTGACGTGTTCGGCGAGGAGGAGGTGGAGGAGGTCCTCGAGCACGAGCAGGATATCGAGTTGGAGTCCATGCTCAAGGACGTGGACGTCTTCCTCATCATCGGCGACCGCGACGCTGCTAAGGAGGAGTACAAGAAGATGATACGCGTGTTCAACGGGCTCCCCTTGGCGAAGAAGAAGGCGTATCTCAATCGGGTCAAGCGGGTGTACGATGAGATCGTGCATTTCAACAGGTTCCATTATCGTATGCGTCGTTTCTTCTTGTCCAAGAGGCACGCCAAGTAAACATTTTTAAAGATTGTTTTGTTTCTCCTCTGCGCTGAGGTGTTATTGATGGATATCAAGAGGCTTAATGCTTATTCTTATGAGATTCCCCGGTCAGGGGATATGCGGGTCCCGGTGAGGATTTTCGCTTCCGCTCCGTTGCTGGAGCGTATGCGGGCGGATAACTGCGTGCAGCAGGGCGTGAACGTGGCGACGGCGCTCCCGGGCGTCCTTGGCGCAAGCCTGATGATGCCTGATGCGCATCAGGGCTACGGGTTCAGCATCGGCGGCGTGGCTGCCATTGATTGCGAGGAGGGGTGCATCTCGCCGGGGGGTATCGGCTTTGACATCAACTGCGGCGTTCGGCTCCTAGCGACCTCGCTTACGAGGGAGGAGGTCGAGCCTCGTATCCATGACTTGCTGGACGTGCTGTTCAGGAAGGTGCCGCCAGGGGTGGGCGGCCAGTCATTACTCCGTCTTGATGACGAGCAGCTCGATGAGGTCTTGCGGCGTGGCGCGGCGTGGTGCGTGGAGAACGGTCATGGCGTGCAGGAGGACCTCGATCATTGTGAGGAAGATGGTTCCTTGGAGGGGCAGGCCTTGCCGGAGAAGGTGTCTCCGCGAGCGAAGTCCCGTGGTAGGAAGCAGCTCGGCACCCTCGGCGCTGGCAATCACTTCCTTGAGGTGCAGGTTGTGGACGAGGTGTTCGATGAGCGGGTCGCAGAGGCGTTCGGTATCGGCGAGAAGGGGCAGGTGGTCGTGATGATTCATTGCGGCTCTCGAGGCCTTGGCCATCAGGTGTGCTCTGATTATTTGCGGAGGATGGAGGACTCGTTCCCTGAGATCATGGCTTCCTTGCCGGAGAAGGACCTCATCTACGCGCCTGCCGGTTCGTCCTTGGCTAAGGATTACTTCGGCGCGATGTGCGCCGCTGCGAACTTCGCCTGGGCGAACCGTCACATGATCGGCTACCAGGTGCGCGAGGGCTTCAGGGAGGTGTTCGGCCCTGAGACCGAGGTCAGGACGGTGTATGATGTCGCTCATAACATCGCGAAGGTGGAGGAGCACGTGATCGATGGCGTGAATCGGCGGGTGTGGGTGCACCGTAAGGGCGCGACGCGCGCCTTTCCTCCCGGGCATCCTGGCGTGCCTGCTGATTACCGCGGGGTCGGTCAGCCCATTCTCATCCCTGGCTCTATGGGGACGTCTTCTTACGTCTTGGTCGGCACGGAGAAGGCGATGCAGGTGTCGTTCGGCTCTACGGCGCATGGCGCTGGCCGGCTGATGAGCCGCAAGCAGGCGAACGAGACGTGGCGCGGTGAGGACCTCAAGAAGGAGTTGGAGCTGAAGAGAATCTATGTCAAGGCGGCTTCTCTGCGGGGCATCTCTGAGGAGGCGCCTGGCGCGTACAAGGATGTCTCCGAGGTCGTCAAGGTGTCTCACGATGCCGGTATTGGGAACTTGGTGGTGAAGGTAGTTCCTTTGGGCGTGATCAAGGGGTGAACCCTTGTCTCTTCAGGTTTTTTAGGGGGAGGAATATTGGTGTCGGGAGGTCGTCCCAGTCGTACCATCCGATGCTGGTCATCTTGTCGGGCTCTCCGATGCGCGGCTCGCCTATCCACTTGTTTGCTTTGACGAAGAGCGTGACGTAGTGAGGCCCTTCGGGGAAGACGTCGTTCGTCGCTGCCAGGAATGTGGTGTCGTCGACGTCGAGGCATACTTCTTCCTTCGTCTCGCGCTTCGCGCAGTCATCCCAACTCTCGCCTGGCTCGAGCTTGCCTCCTGGCAGGCTCCACGTCCCTGCGCCGTGGCTTCCTCGTCGTCGTTGCAGGAGCAGCTTCCCTTCCTTGTTCTTGATGAAGACGCCGATGCCGATGTGGGGCCGTTCACAGGTCAATAATCTTCCCCTCCTTGCCCACGTTGATGACGCGCGTCCTCCCTATCTTCTCCTCGATGCCTTCTGCTTCGTGGAGGTGGCTGCAGAACAGGATGTCCGGTTGCAGCTCCTTGATGGCTTTGCTCACGCCGATGCTTCCCCATTCTGGTCTTCCGAGCCCTGCCATCTTGCTGTAGCGTGGGTGGACGTGGGTGACCATGAGCTTCTTCTTGAGGTAGGCTATCCTGTCGTGGCCTCGCTTGAGCGTGTCGAATATCTCGTCCTCGGTGAGGCCGTGGATGCCGACGTTGGCCGAGCCGCACCCGAAGATGCCGACGTCCTCGTATCGTACGGAGTAGCCGTGGAGGTGCTTGGCGTCGTTCAGGGTCGCGAGGAAGTCCGCCGCCGCGATGCTTTCATGGTTGCCGCTGATGAGCAGGACTTTCTGCTGCTTGTCCGTGAACGGCTTGATGATGTTGTCCGCGCTGTCGTCCTCGATGAGGTCGCCGCATAGGATGACGAGGTCTGCTTTCTCTCGTTCCGCCTTGTCCGCCAGCTTTTCTGCGAGCGACTTGTCGCCGTGGAAGTCCGCCGCTCCGAGGATGCGCATGGGTTCACCTTTTCTTGACCTTGACTTCTTCCTGGTCGAGGTGCACCAGTGTTGACGGGTTGCCTTTCTTCTCTCCTTCGTAGATGCAGTACTGCACGCCTCGCTTGATGCGGGGGTGCAGGTCTTCCAGGCTGGTCATGAAGTCGCCGCCTGTCGGGTTGGCGCTGGTCGTGATGACCGGCACGCCGAGCTTGTTGACGACCGAGGCGAACCAGTGGTCTGGTATGCGTACGCTGATGGTGTCCTTGCCCGGGTTGACGTTGTGCGCCACGGCCTTCTTGTTCTTGAGCTTGAGGATGAGGCTGACCGCTCGTCGCTCGCCGTCTATGTCGATGAGCCTGCCGAGCTGCTCTACCCATTCCTCTGCTTGCGGCGTGACGTCGCAGTGCTTGCGCACCCATTCCTTGCTGGGTGCGATGATGCTGAACGGCTGGAGCGTGCTGTTCTTGAGCTCTCTTACCTTCTCGACGAGTTCGTGGTTGGTCGCGTCGCACCCGATGCCGTAGATGCTGTCCGTTGGGTAGATGAACACGTTGTTCTTGAGCTCCTTGAGCAAGGTTCGTTGCTGCTGCTCGAACTCCGTCTTGTTCAGCACTCTCATCTTGGGGAGGGAGGAAGAATGTTCGGTTTAAAAAAGTACTGCATTCCTTATAAAGCTGCTTGTGCGAGGGCGTTCTTGAGCGATTGCTTCCTCGTCGCTTGCTGCCACTCGTGTACCTCGCGCATGACCATTTTTTGCTGGTATTCCTCCCACTTCATGAATTCCCGTTTGCGGAGCAGCATCACGCGCACCCCCTGATGAATTGCTCGACGTCGGGGATGTCCTCCTCGAAGATGAGCTCTTGCTGGGCCATGACCCTCGCCACTTGCTCTGCGTAGTAGTCATACCTGCTCTCAGGGTCCTTCACGCGATCACCTCTGCGCAACCGCTGAACTGCCGGTCGAAGCTCCGCAACCGTTCCTGGCTCGCCTGCGTCAAGGCTTTTATCTGTTGGAAGGTTAGTTCCTTGATGTAGCTAGTGTCGTTGTGCATCCGCATCACCTCATGGGCGGTTATGGGCTTGGTCCTTCTTATACTCGGCGCCGGCGGTTGTCCAGTGGGCGTGCGATTCCGCGCGGTAGAGGGCTTCTCCTCATTGGTGCCTTCTGGGAATGCTTCTTCTTGGGGTGAGGGGTAGTGCAAAGAATTGTCCTGTGGCTCACCAGTCCAGCAGCAGCCGTTTCAGCCGCTTCTTGCCCAGGTACCAGCTTAGCTTCTTTTCTATCTTCTGGTCGTGCCACTTCTGCTCGTCTTCCTTGAACGCCTTGGTGTGGTGGCGGGCCCGTTCGGCCTTGTGGTCATATTGGTGCTTCTTGTGCAGCATCTCATGGTAGAGGACGAAATCCAGCAACGCCTCCACCTTCCTGTCCTCAGCTGCGGGCTTGAAGACGCTGCTGATGACGATGGTGTCGGACGCGTACTCGTAATGGCCGAGTTTCCTGTACGCCTGCTTCCCCCATTTCAGGTTGGGCTCGGTCATGAGCCCGTTGAAATACCTTTCATTAATCTCCTTGAACCTGAATAAGAGATAAGGGTCCTTCTCCTCGATGCGCGCCACGGAAGAGAGGTTCCTCATGAACGCGTGGTAGAGGTCCTGGTTCGTGCTCCGCCTCTTCGTGCCGTACACCTTGTTCAATAAGTGTTCTATCACCCCCTGCCGTATCTCCTCTGAGAGTTCCAGGAATGATTTCGATAGCGAGAATTGGAGATATGTCGATGAGTACTTCACGTTCGCGTTGTATGAGGAGAACCTGCCGGAGTACGTGACCTCCAACCGTCTCGTCTCGTCCCGTTCCGGGAACAGCTCCCGCACGGCTTTCACTGCGAGGTTCATGGCACGCGGTTCCCGACATGGTTTTTATAGGTTCCTCTGTTTTCCGGAAAACCGCGGGCAACGTTTATAATAGCTCCGCCCGCTCGACAATCGGAGCGGCGACATACGAGAGATTACGTAGAACTCTGAGAAAGGCACCAAAATCATTCTAAATGTGAAGGAGAACTAAAATAGTACTTAATGTCTGTAGGGCCTCCTTCAACAATTAATGGAAAGTCTTCAACTACAAAATTCTTTATGTAAAATCCATATTTCTGAGAATAACCTTTATTTCTTGATTCCCTTAATACGTCTGCATATGATTTGCCCCTATCTTTTTCTTCAGCTTTTAGAAGAGGGAAATTTTCAGGAACTTTTGTTGATAATTCTATTTTGAAGTCTTTTGAAGCTAAGGCAGAAGTGATCTTTTCTAAAATTTTTGTTAGAGTTGTTAAATCTAATCCTTTTCCCCAGTCTCCAGCATTACATAAAGGTATAGAATACAAATCATTAAATCCTTCCCAATGTTCATAAGAATTTCCAACTCTTAAGTTCAAAAGCATATCTTCTACCGAAAAATCTTTTCCATATACTTGATGAATTGAAGTTCCTTCCTGTATAGAGCTATTTCTTGTTTTGTGAGGACCATAAAAATCCACAACTAATTCAAGACCTTGTATGTTGTTTCCATTTAAAGGAAGGGGGGATGCAAGATGTCTTTCTGGACTTGACAAAAGAATGTATTTTGTAAGTAATTCTGTATCTTGAGTTCTTTTTAACAACATTTCAAAATCCGTTTCATATGTAATGTTAGGCCAGAAAAAATCTTCATAAAATAAGAATCCGCTTAGTAAATCTATATCTGTTTCCAATAATGAACGAGGATGTTTGAAAATTCCTTTTTTGAAAAAATACTCTTGAGTTGGTTTAACATCTTTAAAACATTCTTCAAATATTTTATGTTTAGATTTAAAATAATTGATTTCAGGAGAAATATATTTATCAAATAAATTTTTTTTAATAGCATTTATTATCTCTTCAGAAAGTTTTTCTTCTTTAAATGCAGGTTGTTTATCTTCAGGGGGAACATTTTTTTCTATTCTAGAATAATTCTTTTTAAGAAATTGAAATGCCTCGTAAACTTCTCTAACTTGTTCTTCTGTATATTTTCTAGTAATGTCTGGATGAGTTTCAAAAAGTCTTTTATTATAACAAAGTCTGATTTCAATCCAAGAAGGGTTTTTCTTTTTGATTTGCAATATTTCTTTTGCTTTTGAATAATCCATAAAATATCAGAATTTAAGTTATTTTATAAAACTTTTCTGGACTTTGAAGAGTCCCCAAGATTCTTCAAAAGATGGTTGCCCCGCCCCGGACTACGACCCAACAATGGTTCACGGCTGTTCCCCGCTGCTGTACAGCCGTTCCACCTTGTCAAGGGACCTGAAAAACGTGTACTGGACGTTGTTGAGGTCGGTCCTGGAGCACAGCACGCCCGCCACGACCCGGTCATGCCATCGCATGAGCAGCAATTCCTCATCGCTCGGCTTGTCGTACTTCAGCAGCGCCGAGCGGTCGATGCGGTAGTGGTTGTTGCCGGGGAACTGCTCATCGATGTACTCCTTCGTCTCGAGGAAGAACGTGTCGATGATCTCTGTGAGCGCGCCCTCCTCGCCCGTCGTGACCCCCTGTTGGTTGGGGACCGGTTCCACGCGAACGAGGACTGACTTATAACCCTTATGACTGCACCGGGAACCTGAGAATAGCGGCGACTTTCCCGAGGTCACGGAGCTGCGCCCCTTCCCTCGTGTCCGTGCTGATGATCTCCACTGAAGAACCGAACTGCTCGGCCTTCTGCTCGAGCTCCTCCTCGGTCTTGTCATCGAGCTCCTCTGACAGCAATAGCACGTCCACCGCTCCCAGCTCCATCGCCTTCCTCGTCGCTTCCAGCCCGTACGAGGCGCTGTCCGGCTCCTTCGCCAACTTGTTGAAGAACCGTTGCATGATCTCCTTCTCCTTCGCGACCTCTTCTTCCGCGAGGACGTCCTGCGACTTCTCCAAGAGTTCCTGGAGCCCGAACTCGTCCGTGTACGACAGGTCCTTGGTGGCGATGATCTTCTTCTTCACGTCTCCCGTCAAATAATCCTTGTTCATGAAATCATTCGTCGTCGTGGAAGGGCCACCGAGGATGATCCCCTTGAGGCCTTCCATGAAGAGGAAGTTGTCCTTCATGTAGTCCGCGACCTTCTTGTAGTGGTCCTTGGTCGCGCCTTCGCGCAGCCTCGCGAACCTGGGGGCTGAGTTGTGCACTAGTAATCCATTAGCGATGAAGTTCTCTTGCTTGACGGAGATGTCGGTCATGAGCATCTTCTTCCCTTTCCTGATGCTCGCTATCTGTACGGGCAGCAATTCGTTGTCGTGGATTTCTTGGAGTTTGGCGAGTAATTTCTTGTCTTTCACCTGTCCCATGATGGATCGCTTGAAGGTCTCTTTGCTCATCATGCGTTCGTCCCTGAAGAAATTGTTGACTTTTGGGAACAGTTCGAGGTTGTAGCCTGCTTTCTCTATAATCTTTCTGACGGTGGTTCCTGGTGTGATGATTTGCCTGACGGTGCTTTTCTCGGTCTTTGACTTGATGCTGCTCTCTAGCGTCGATGACTTCCTGGAAAGCGTGAATCCAATGTGTTTCCTGAAAAGTCGCAATGATTGTTTTTCGGTGATATCAATGGTGAATCGGCGCTCATCAGAGTAGGGGTTTTGCTTGTTGTCATACTCATGGATTGAGCTGATGATACTGAAGCGGAGCAATGCCATCTGGATTTGTTGCGCCAACGATTTGTTGTTGATGCCTAGGCTGATGCCTCTCTCGCGTACGTATCCTTCTGCGTCGAAGAACCCTTTGAGGAATGCTGCTACTGTCTTATCAGGTGATCTCATGATTTTTTCCGGGATGCTCGAATCCCTTGCTTGCCTGATCTCGGGGAATATTTCCTTGATGAGCCTGACTAACGGTCTGCTCGTGAATCGCAGCTGATGGTAGTTCTTGGACTTCCTGAAACGGTAAGAAACGCTGATATTGAAGCAGTTCTCGTATGTCTTCCTGTATTGGGCTGCGACTTCCTTTTCCTGCTCGAAGAAGGTTATCCTGTCTCTCTCGATGGTGCCGTCTCCCATGAGGTAACCGATGAATTGGGCGAATGCTGGCGTGAGCTTCTCCGATAGGCTGATCTCCCCTCTCAGTGAAGGTGTGGTGTGCTCTTTGAGGAATGATGCGTAGTCGATATCTAGGGTCTTGCAGAGATCCTTTAGTAGTTTCCTGTTGCTGTTTCTCTTGCCGATCTCGACGAAGGAGATGTAGGTCTGCGTGGCTCCTATCTTCTTCGCGAGTTCTCTTTGCAGGAATCCTTTCTCTTCCCTTTTTTTCTTGAGGAGCTTTCTTCCTTGTTCATTAATGATGAATGCGTTGTAGAACTGGTTTGCTTTTAGTGATTGGACCGATCCTTTCACCGCTATCTTTTCCGGCATGACAAGAACGTCTTTGTCGGTGAGATATCTTGCTTTTTTCTCCTCGACACCTATCTTTGTACTGACGAAAAACGTGTGGTCTGGTGACGCAGTGACCTGCAATCGAGGACTCTTCGTCGTGATGATTAATGATTGCTTCTCTTTGGTGTCCCATTTATCTGTGATTGGTGAATCATTGATGGTCCCATTCGTGATATCCGCCGCCTTGACGACGAATGGATTGTGGAGTTTTTTTATCTGTTCCAGTGATCCGTCGGCTATCTGGACGAGCGTGTCCTTGGAAAGACACTGGCCTCCAGCACGGGTCTTCCCCGCCACTTCTGAGTGCGTCTTGGTCAGGGGAACTATCGTTTTTCCTTTCAGCAGCGCGATGGTCGCGTCGCGCCGGTCCATGACCACCAGCCCGTAGACTTCCTTGTCCTCGACTAGGTCCCTGAGGGGCTCGGTGACGAACTCCTTGTCGCACCGGTAGATGCGCGTGTTGAGCGGGACGGGCGGCTCGATGCTCCAGACCTGGTAGTCCTGCTGGCCTTCCCGTTCCGCCACGTTGCCCGAGAACGCTGCCAGGCCGTTGGGCGGGGTCTTGGGAAAGAGCTTGAGGTGCTGGATCATCCTTTCGAGCGCGTTGATGACGTTGTCCCTGGTCTGCTTGCTCTTGATGTTGCTCGCCGTGCCTTGCTCCTGGGCGATGTGCGTGTTGATCGCGTTGATGTCGTACCCGGCAGGGATGTACACGCTCACCAGCTCGGTGCCCCTGCCTCGGTATTGCTCGATGTCCTTGATGAACTGCTTGAGGTGGTGCCGTTCCTTCGCGGTCAGCTTCACCGTTTGCCCTTTCCTGCCGAGCTCTGCCATGGCCTGGAGTGATATGACCTCATTTTTAAATGTTGGCTCGTCGCTCCCAGGACCAATACTTTTATATAGTATCTGGTGCTGTGTGGAGAGCAGCAGCTTCACGGGGTGGTATCGTCATGGCAAGGAGGAATGTTGAGCAGTACGCGTACGTGATCATGGTCGGCATCGTCGCCGTCGTGGGCGTAGCGGCGTTGGTCGTCATGGCGCGTGGGAGCTCGTCGCTCGCCGTCGGCTTGGAGAGCCCGAGCGGCGCGGCGGGTTTCGGGCGCGTCAGCACTGAGCCGCTCGTGGACGGGTACGCCTATCGCGGCCACCCGCTTCCGTTCTCGCTCGTGTTCAGCGCCTCGCTCCGGAACACGGTGGTCATCGACGCGGACGGGGACCGAATCGTGGTCGAGCCGCTCGGCGGGACCGAGGACGCTATCATCGTGCGCGTGACCACGCCGCACGGCACGGAGATCGAGTCCTTCACGCGTGGCTGGACGCAGACCTTGGCAGGCGCGGAGCTCAAGGCGTACCATGTTTCAGGGGCCGAGGAGCAGGTTCTTGCT
Source organism: Candidatus Woesearchaeota archaeon (assembly GCA_016927245.1). Lineage (GTDB taxonomy): Archaea > Nanobdellota > Nanobdellia > Woesearchaeales > WJKR01 > WJKR01. The sequence goes on along the minus strand of JAFGNA010000023.1, from coordinate 6,863 downwards.
CGGTTCGCCCTCCTCGCCTATGACGGCTGACCCCCTCTTGTTTTTTTGCGTAATAATTAAATACTCCTGCTTCCTGGAGTAGTCCTATCACCGACGAGGCCTGCACTATTACTACCTGGTTCGAGCTCGAGGCTGTCAGATCATCCCTGCGCCAGGGTAAGGGTCGCGCCCCGCTCTTCACGCGCCCTTCTGCCGTGCAATCGTTCGTCGAGGACGCTTCTCATGGCCGGCTCACGACCGTGCCGGTGGATGAGCATGGACGCCGGTTCCATTATGAGCCCCGCGGCCCGCTCTATGAGCGCGTCCACTCGTTCTATGACGTCCTGTACAACAGGCCTGACTGGCAGGGGCAGGAACTTGTCGGCAAGCTCAACCTGCCGTTGAAGGTGCAGGACTCCTCCTCGATCAACCGTTGCTTGGAGGCCTTGCTGCAGTCCTACCCTGATGTCAGGGTGATGAGCCTGCGCGAGTACGGCAGTCCAGGGGCGCTCATCGCGACTTTCGAGCTTTCCCGCTTGAATGGCTATGCCTTGATAGGCTACTTCCAGGGGCGACCGGTGCCCATGATGAGGCCGCCGACGGAGCAGAGCCCGTTCATGCCTTGAGGCATTGGCCGTTCCTAAAGGGGGAAAGCTTTAAAACGTCCTTCCTGGTAGCCGTTTCCATGGCGCTCCATGGCCGCAGGGTGGAGTCCCCGAGCAGCATCAACACGTACAAGCAGTGCCCGCGCAAGTACTATTATCAGTACGTCGAGAAGCTGCCCACGGGGACGAGCATCCACCTCATCAGGGGCGGCGTCGTGCACAAGGCGCTCGAGGACTTCTTCGAAGCGGACCTGTCAGACCCCGTCACGCATGACTACCGCTTCCTCCATGCACGGCTGCAGTCATTGTTCAGGAAGTACTGGTTGCGGAACGAGGAGCGGCTGTCGTCGTTGGGATTGGCGCCTGAGGAGCTCGACCAGTACAGGGATGAATCAGTAGTGATGCTGCAGGCATGGTTCTCGCGGTTCAAGGCCCGCATGCAGAAGCGGGTGGAGAAGCGCGGCGTCTCCTTCCCAGAGGCGTTCGCGCACCTCAAGCCTCGGCGGGAGGAGGAGTACCTGAGCGAGGAGTTCATGGTGCGCGGCTTCATCGACGCCATCCACGAACTCGACGGCAAGGTCGTCGTCTTGGATTACAAGACGAGCAAGAACGGCTACATCACGCCTGAGTACAAGCTGCAGCTCGCCATCTACGCGTTGTTGTACGAGGAGCGGCATGGCGTCCGCCCGGACTTCGTCGGCATCGACTTCCTCAAGTCAGTGGAGCAGGTGCTCAAGGTGGATGAGGAGCTCCTCAATCAAGCCAAGTTCGAGCTCGAGCAGATCCACGCGAGCACCTCCTCGGAGGGCATTGATGATTACCCGTTGCGGCCGGGGCCGCTGTGCAAGTGGCGGACGGGGCAGTGCGACTACTATGACTTGTGCTTCGGCGGCGTCAGCGTGGAGGAGTTCAGGAAGCGCAAGCGGTGATGAATGCTCATTGTCGCTTTCGTGCGGTGTCTCCTCGCCTATATCTTGACGAGCTTCGCGGCTTCGCCGCAGTAGAACCACGTGCTCACGGTCTTGTCGGGCTCGGTGCCGAAGAGCTTGCTGATCTTCTGGAGCTGCTTCTTTGCCTTGGTCGGCCTGTACGAGCACTTGACCTCGAAGATGTCTACGGCGTGCTGGTTTACTGCTAAGAGGTCGATCTCTCCTATTAGTCGTCCTTTGGCGGAGTGGAGGGGGAGCCCCCTGTATATGAGGTCGTAGCAGCCCTTGAGCTGTTCGTACAGTCGTTCGACGTACTCGTCATGCTTGAGTATGTGGCTGGCACCTCGGCAAGGCAGTTTATACTGCTATACTGTTATAGGGAAGCGTATATTTAAGCTTTGTTGTCCTCGCGACAATACCACAACGAGGAAAAAGCGCAATACTCATAAAGAGTGACACCTTACCCGACGACCAATGAGCCTCGAGCACCGCTACGACGTGGCCTACGAGCAGGCCAACAGGTACGACCAGGAGCACATCTTCCAGTTCTGGGACGAGCTCAGAACGGAGCAGAAGCTCCGGCTGCTCGGCCAGGCAGAGGCCCTGGACTACGCCCTCATCGAGCGCATCTACCGGGAGCGCGCCGCCCAACGGCCGAGCACGGACGGCATCAAGCCGCCCCTCATCACGGACAAGCGATCACTCCCAGCGGACATCACCCAGAAGGGCGAACAAGCCCTCAAGGAAGGAAAGGTCGCGGTGCTCATCGTCGCCGGCGGCCAAGGATCAAGGCTCGGCATCGACGGCCCCAAAGGCGTCTTCCCCGCCACGCCGGTGAAGAAGAAACCATTATTCCAATTGTTCTGCGAACGAGTACTCGCCACGAAGGAGCGGTACGGCTCCGAGCCAGAGCTCTACGTCATGACGAGCGAAGACAACCACGACGCCACCGCGTCATTCCTCGAAGACCACGGTCGCTTCGGCCTGGACAAGGACAAGGTCGTCCTGTTCAAGCAGGAGATGCTCCCCGCCGTGGACGAGGACGGCAAGCTGCTCCTCAAGGACAAGGGCGAGCTAGCCCTGGCGCCTGGCGGCACGGGCGGCGTCTACCGCGCCCTCGTCCGCGCAGGCATTACGAGGCGCATGGCGGAGCACGGAATAGACCACCTCCACTACATCAACGTGGACAACCCGCTCGCCGTGATCCCCGACCCCTCCTTCATAGGGCTCCACCTCCAGGAACGAGCAGAGGTCACCGCGAAGGTCGTGGAGAAGACGTATCCCGAGGAGCGGGTGGGCGTGTTCGTGGACCAGGAAGGCGCGACCAGGCTCATCGAATACATCTTCATGCTCGAGGAATTGCTGTACCAACGAGACAAAGAGCACAAGCTCGCCTACCGTGCGGGCAACATCGCCATCCACCTCCTCAGCCGATCGTTCGTCGAGCGGGTCGCGAGCGACGTACGGCTCCCCTCATACCTCGCGCACAAGCGCGTCAATCACGTCGACAAGCACGGCGACCGCATCACCCCCTTGCAGCCCAACGCGTACAAGTTCGAGAGCTTCGTCTTCGACGCGTTCCCCGAAGCCCTCAACGTCGTCCTCATGAGCGTCAGTCGCGGTGACGAGTTCGCTCCTATCAAGAACGCAGAGGGGCGCGATAGCCCCGACTCCTCCCGCAACCTCCAAGTCGCCCAGGCCAAGAGGTGGCTCGAGGCTGCGGGCATCTCCAAAGGGGTTATCGAGCGATTGGAAGCAGTCGAGGTTTCCCCCCTCTTCGCCCTCACAGAAGAGGAATTCGTGCGGAAGGTGAAGCCGCACAACGAGGTGGTCGAGAAGCGGCTCAAGGGGCAGAAGAAGGCGTACCTCTGCTAGCGCTCCATGGCTTCCTGCAACGCCGCCTCTATCCCGGTAATGGTCTGCTCCCACCCGAACCCGTCGAGCACGGTCTTCCTCGCTTCAGTTCCCATGCGCCCCCGCAAGGTGGGGTGCTCGATGAGCCAGGCCAGCTTCTGCTTGAGCGCGTACGCGTCACCGGTGTCGATGAGGAACCCGTTCTCGCCATCCTTAACGTAGTCCTTGACGAACCCGACGGGCGTGCTCACGACAGGCTTGCCGCAGCTCATGGCTTCCAGCGCCGCGAGGCAGGTCGTCTCGGTCAGGCTGGTGAGGACGAACACGTCCAGCGCTTGGAGGTAAGGGGTGACGTCGTCCTGCTTACCAGGGAGGATGACGCCTTCCTGCCGTTCCAGCAATCGCTTGATGCTCGGCACGCCTTCGCCGATGATGAGGAGTTTGACATGCTTGTCCTTTGCGCGGAGCCTGATGAACGACCGCAGCAGGGTCTTGAGATCCTTCTCTCGGGCGAGCCTGCCGTGCTGTCCGATGACGACGTCCTCTTCGCCGATGCCGAGCTTTCGTCGAAGCTCCTCGGCGTCTCCTGGCCTGAAACGATCGGTGTCCACCCCGAGCCTGACCACGCGCTTCGCCCTGGTGATGCGGTTCCAGAACAGCTCGTCAGACACCCATTCGGAGGGGGTGATGAGGAGGTCTGCCTTGTTGTACATGAGTCGCGAGTACCAGCGCATGAGCGGGTAGAGGAGTTTGCGCAGCGGGTTGGGCCCGATGGCGAGGGGGACGAGTTGTGATTCCAGGTTGTGGATGTAGCACACCACCGGCCTGCGGTGCCGCTTAGCGGCGATGATGGCCGAGGCGCCGATGGGGCCGATTGATTGCGCGAACACGACGTCCGCCCGTTTCGCTTCTCGGCTGACGAGCCAGTAGCGCAGCCGTGCGGGCTGGTAGTCCCCGAACCGCCGCTTCCTCGCGGTGACCTTGATGACGCGGCATCCCTCGAGGTCGACGTGGCCGTAGTCAGGGGCGATGGCGGTGATGTCATACTTCTCCGCGAGCCGCGGGATGACTTCTGCGAGGAATCGTGAGATGCCGTCCCATCGAGGGAGGAAGCTGTCGCTCGCGATGACGAGCCGCGGCTTCTTCTTCCAGTCCTTGCTTGCTAGCGGAATTTGTAGAACACCTCCGCGAATCGGTAGCCGTACCTGAGCCCGGCGGTGGCGTTGCGCCACAGCATGCCGAAGTAGAGGTAGTAGATGTTGATGAGGAAGCCCCAGAAGCCCATCTGGCTCCTGAACTGCTTGAGGGCCTTGAGCTTTTTCCGGTAGGTGTCGCTGACGTCCATGACGAGCTTGGGCGCGTCTCGTTTCTGCGTGCTGAACGGCGTCCACACGTCGAACGTGTACAAGGGGCAGGAGAGCCCGCCCTTGTCATAGGCTTCCTTGACGATGGCGAACGTGGCCTTGTGGTCTGTGTGCGGGTCGTCAGAGGCGTGGGTGTAGATGCGGTCGATGTCGTGCTGCTTGAACACGTCGATGAGCCTGGGCACGATGTCCTTCTCCTCCGCTTCCTTCCTGAACCGGCCCTCTTTCATACCGAAGAATATCACTCCTGAGCCGCCGATGACCTCGTCCGCCGCCCTCGCTTCTTCCACTCGTATCTTGGTGATGACGCCCTCCTTGAAGTGAGGATGGCTCTTCTCGCCGTAGCTGAGGATGACGGTGTAGACTTTCTTGCCTTCCTTGGCGTGCTTGGCCAAGGTGCCGCCGGGACCGAAGATCTGGTCGTCGCTGTGCGCGCAGATGCACAGCACGGTCTTCTGGTGTCGCATGGTGTGAGGATGGAGCAAGGCATTATATAAATGTAGTGGCCTAGGTCACGGTGATGATGGCTTGTGACTCGTGGCCAGCGAGGATGACCGTGCATGGGTACTGCTTGGGCTCGACGCTCTCCCCTGCTGCGAGCAATGCCTCGTAGCGCTTGCCTTCGCCTGGGGCCACGGTGAGGGGCATGGCTTGCAGGGTGATGTCCGGTCCTCCTAGGCACGCGATGGAAGGGGCCGCGGTCACGGCCTTGCCGGTGTTGAGGAAGTCAACGTCCACCTCTGCCGTCCTGCCTGCCTGGACGTCCTTGTGGTGCATGACCAACGGGTTGTCGCGGGAAGCCATGAACGGCGGCTCCACCTCAGGGATGCTGATATTTTCCCAGAAACCCTTGATGAGGAACACGCTCACGACGAGGACCAACAGCCCGAGAGTGATGATGATGACTGTGTTGATGGCGAGCTCGACTGCTTTCTTGTTCATGGGATTGCTCTGCCGCTCTTATGGTATTTAATGGTTGCGGTGTGCTTGAGCGTAGGCGCTTCGCTGCCGCTTGGGTGTGAGACCATGGAATGCTTCCCACGTGACGTAGAGGAGGACTGTGAAGATAAAGGGCTATGTAGTGGCGGGGATGCAAGCAGATGATTCTATGGCCCGCCCCTGACAGGGGCCATCCTCAAGCATCCTTGCGTGTTCGTCGCTGATAAGCATGCATTAACGGCGATGGCTGCCCAGAACGCCTATCTGATCCATGGAGCATCTGGTTCGAGCCAGATTCATGTTCCTGCTTGGCAAAGTCGAGCACAAAAAATTATTCTTTCGGGAAAGGAGAACTGGTGCACCGGCCGGGATTCGAACCCGGATCAACGGCTTGGAAGGCCGCTATCCTAGCCATTAGACTACCGGTGCGTCTACTACCAGAGAAAAAAAGTTGTTTAAAAAGTTATGCTTCCCTGGGGGTTTGTAGAAAAAGTCAGGGCCTGATTGCAGAGCAAGTTATGAGACGACGCTACAAAACAGTCTGCTCATATATGAAGCATGTTTTTTCGGTCATGCGGAGGAGGCGCAAACGCTAACCGCATGACGAGCAAAAGATTTTCTACCAACCCCTTCCCGACAGCCCTTGCGGGGCGGCACTCCTATTTGTGTGTTCCTGGTCGGGAAGCAGCCACAAGATTTATAAAGGGACGCGCTCTCCCTCTCCCTGCTCATCAAAAATGAGCGAATCACCGCCCATTCTCGGTCGATTCCCCCTCGAGTCGAAGGGGGCCAATGAGACGGGAATCAACCGCGGCGTTTCCCCGTGATCCGCCGAAGACAGATTATCGTGCTTGAGATAGCCATCTCCATGCTCAAGTATGGGTACACCGGCAAGTACGAGGGAAGGGCGCGGACGCGCTGCCCGAAACCGAGGCGGCGATAAGCGCGTCTTTCTTCGTAATTGTGACGAACTAGTTCAAAGGTACATACCCGAGAACTAATTCCTTAAAGGAAACGTTTACGAACCATAACGATTTTTGCGACCAAGAGGATTGGCAAGAACGCGCAAGCGCGATTGTCCGGAAAAAACGCGGCAGAACAAAGTTTTTTCCACGAACACCCGTTGATCCTGCGGGAGGTTGCTGCTATGGGGATTCGATTAAGCCATGCAAGTCAGGTAGCAATACCGGCGT
>JAFGNA010000022.1 GCA_016927245.1 Candidatus Woesearchaeota archaeon | reverse complement strand
CCGTCGTCCGTGAACGCATACGTCGAGGAGGACGTCCAGCTGCTCGGCCTGTCGTCGTGGAACGTTGACATGACGAGCCTGCCGTCACCTGCCTGGTACGTCCCTGCCTGCGCGTTGACGGTGTAGCCGTAGTCGAACGAGAACGACCACGTGCCGTCATCGTGAAACGCCAGCCACCCTGAGCGTATCTGCGTCACCGGCTCCCCCTCCGCGGTGCCGCTCACCCATGACCAATTGCCTACCACTTCCCTGCCCGCCGGGTCAGGGGGCAACTCCCTGTCATCGCCATTCCCCTCATCATCCCCGCCGCAGCCCGAGACGAGGACGAGCACCAAGCAACAAGCGATAAACCATGAAACGTCTCCCATAATCATCCCTCCACGTGGCTCATGTCATTCATGAGTTCCACCTCGTACCCTTGATCGGTGATGTCGATGACGGTCAGGCCGGTGTTGCCGAAATCCGGCAGGTCACGCATGGCCGTCATGGTCCCCGCCGTGATGGCCGCGACGAGAGCGGTGGTGGTGCCGCCGTGGCTCACGCACAGCACTTCCTGGCCCATGTGCTGCTCCTTGAGCGACTCATAGAACGACACGACCCGCTCGTAGAACTCCTTCAAGGTCTCGCCGCCGACCATCTCCTGGTAGTGCAGGTGCTCATCGTCCCAGACCTCCTCCTTCGTCTTGCCCTGAAGGTCACCGAAGTTCCTTTCCCGCAACGACTCGGTAAGGCAGAGGGTGGTGCCCTCATGATACCTGGCCACTTCCTTGACCGTATCCTCCACCCGTGCGAGGTCAGAGGCATAGATGATGTCGAACCGCTCGTCCTTGAGCCGCTCAGCCAGCTTCCTCGCCTGCTCCTTGCCTCGTTCGGTGAGCTGGCCGGGGAGATGCCCCTGGATGATGCCCTTAGTGTTCTCCACCGTTTCCCCGTGGCGGGTGAGGAAGAGTCGCATGAAGGTACAGGAAGGCATTTCATTAATAAAATTATCTGCTCCTCGTCACGCCTACCTTCCTGCACAGGTGGTTCAGCGGGCATTCGGAGCACTTCGGGCTCGTGGGATGGCAGATTCTTTGTCCGAGGGCGACGAGATAGGTATTGTAGCGCACCCAGTACTTCCTCGGCAGCTTCTTGCGGAGCCGCCACTCGGTCTCTTCTCGATTCTTGGTGCGCACGTATCCCAATCGATTAGATATCCTGAATACGTGTATGTCAACCCCTATCGCGGGCTTCTTGAACGCGCTCGCCACTACGACGTTCGCCGTCTTCCTGCCGACCCCTGCGAGCTTCACCAGCTCGTCCACTTCGTCAGGCACTTCGCCATCGAACTCCTCGCGCAATTGCTTCGCCAATATCTTCAGGTGCTTCGCCTTCGTCTTGTAATAGCTGACCGGGTAGATCAATTCGCGCAGTTCGTCCTCGTCAATCCTCTCCATATCCCTATAGTCATCCACCTTCTTGAACAACCGTTGGCAGACTGCTGCGGTCACCCGGTCCTTGGTCTGCGCAGACAGGACTGTGCCGACGAGCACCTTGAACGGATCATTGGTCTGCGCTTCTACCAAATCGGCGACGGGCACGTGCCACTTCGGGTATTCCCGCTCAAGGATGGCATATACCTCGTGAATGTCCACTGATGTCATCTTGCCATCAAGGAAGAGAGCTATAAAAAAGTAACGGAAAAAAACAACAATAAAAACATCCTCCTATTTGTGCAGGTGCACGTCCATCTGCGGGAAGGGGATGCCTATCTTGTGCTTGTCGAAGGACTTCTTCACTGCTTCGGTCATCTCGAACCTGACCGGCCAGTAATCGCCACCTTTCAGCCAGAGACGAACGGTGAAGTTCACGCTGTTGTCGGCGAGCTCAGAAAGGAGTATTTGCGGCCCAGGATCCTTGAGTACTCGCTTGTCCTTCTTGATGATGTCGGCCATCACCTTCCGTGCCTTGTCGATGTCGTCGCCGTAGCCGATGCCGAAGACGAGGTCCAGCCTGCGCGTCTTCTCCCGGGAATAGTTCGTCACGTTCCCGTTCGCCATCGGGCCGTTCGGGATGATAACGACCTTGTTGTCGGGCGTCTTGAGCGTGGTGTGGAATATCTCTATCTTCTCCACCGAGCCTGCCTCTCCCTGCGCCTCTATGTAGTCGCCGACCTCGAACGGCTTGAACAACAATATGAGGACGCCGCCGGCGAAGTTCGCCAATGAGCCCTGCAACGCGAGCCCTAATGCTAGTCCCGCTGCCCCTATGACCGCGATGAAGCTGGTGACCGCGATGCCAGCCATGCCCGCGACGCTGATGAGCAATAGGACCTTCAGGCTAATCGTCACCAGCTTGTGCAGGAACGGCCTGAGCGTCTTGTCCACCTTGCGCCTCGCCATCACCTTGTCGAGGACCTTGCCGACTCGCCTGATGATCCAGAAGCCGACGACGAGGATGATGATCGCGAGCAGGAGCTTCGGCCCGTACGTCAGGATGATGTCCCATACCTTCTCCGCTATGATGTCAGGATTTATCGCCATGCGTCTTTACCCCTTCACGATGAATACTAAAAGGATATAAAATTCTTGGCTTAGAGCGAGGCGCGCATCAGCCAGATGCTCTTCTCCACCCTCGCGATGATACCGGTGAGGAGGTCCTCGGTCTTCACGTCGCCGTTGAACTCCTGCTTGAGGTAGCCGAGCAATTGCTCGTAGTCCTTGATGAGCTCCTGTACCATCTCGTCCTTGCTCTTGTCTTTGTCGCCTTCCTTGAGCCTGGCGTTCGCCAAGAACTCCTTGTACGTCGAGAGCGGCTTCTCACCTTTCATGCGCACGAGCTCAGCCACCTCATCGACCTCTTCTGCGAGGGCGTCGTACTCGTCCTCGAGGAACTTGTGCAGCTGCATGAACCCTGGTCCTGTGACGTTCCAGTGGTAGTTCCTGAACTTCTGGTACAACAATGCCATGTCCGATAATAGTTTCTCCATCATGTGCAATCACCTTCTTGGTTGTTCCTGTCTTTCGATTCCCCTCGTCCCTGCCTGACCGGAGCGAGCGGCACTATTTAAACCTTCTCTTGGCCGGCCTTCGCCGCCTCGTAGTGCTTGTTGACCCGCTCCCAGTCGATGACCTTGAAGAACGCCTCGATGTAGTCAGGCCGCCTGTTCTGGTACTTGAGGTAGTAAGCGTGCTCCCACACATCCAGGGTGAGCAACGGCGTCTTCCCTTGCGTGAGCGGCGAGTCCTGGTTAGCGGTGCTCGTGATCTCGAGCTCGCCTCCGTCTAGGACGAGCCATGCCCACCCGGATCCGAATCTCATGGCTGCTGCTTTAGTGAATTCATCCTTGAAGGATTCGAAGCTGCCGAACCGTTCCTTGATGGCGTCGATGACCGCTCCTTCAGCGGGGACGTCCTTCTTGAGCAATGGCCAGAAGAACGCGTGGTTGACGTGGCCGCCGCCGTTGTTGCGCACCGCGGATCGGATGTCCTCGGGCACGCCTGCCAAGCCCTTGATGAGCGCTTCCGCTGATTTCTCGGAGAGTTCCGGGTGCTGCTCCAGCGCGGCGTTCAGCTTTTCCGTGTAGGCCACGTGGTGCTTGTCGTGGTGCAGCCTCATGGTTTCCTCGTCGATGTGGGGCTCGAGCGCGTCGTACGCGTAGGGCAGTGGTGGTGTCTCATATGCCATGTCGTTTCACCTCTTGTCGCATGTTCCAGTGACGATGATCCTGATGTCTTGCGGCGTGAAGCCAGGGTGCTTGAGCCTGCGCTTCACGTACCGCACGAGCTCAGGCTGATCAATGTCAACGATATCGCCCGTGGCAGAGCAGATGCCATGGATGTGGTCGCCTTCCTTGCCGTCGTAGTGGTAGGTGTTGCCGACCTTGAGCCTGATGATACTCCCTCCTTCTGTGAGCTTGTTGAGATTCCTGTACACAGTGGCGAGGGTGATGGTGGGTAGCTCTGCGGAGATGGCTCGGTGCACTTGCTCTGCAGTGGGATGGGTGCGCGTCCTGCGCAAGTACTCCATAATCCTGAGCCTCTGGGTCGTCATCCTCGTCGCTGCCACACGCCTCACCTGATAATCATTATCAAAAGGAAACCGTTATCAATATATAATCTTTCGGGTGCTGTGATGAACATCAAGAAAAGACATCACTACTGCTCTCACCTGAAGCGCCGAGAGCAATCGCGCGCTGAGCAGCATGACAACCATCACCTCGCCCACAAGACCAGAAACCTCCCCGCAACTCCAATCAGCTCGACCAACAAACAATTACAATCATCCCTCCTAGAATCGCAAAGCTTATAACCACTGGATTCCTCGCAAGCAACCGCATGGGCGGCATCTTCAAGGCATACGACATCAGAGGCATCTACCCTGAAGAGATAGACGAGGAGGTGGCCGAACGCATCGGGCGCGCATTCATCACCAGCACAGGAGCAGAACGAGTCCTCGTCGGCAGGGACGCCAGGAACAGCTCCCCGCCCCTCGCCAATGCGCTCATTAAAGGGATCATCGCTGCAGGAGCGGACGTGCTCAACATAGGACTCGTCACCACGCCCATGATCAAGATGATGCAGCAACACCTCGGCTACGGCCACGCCATCCAAGTCACCGCGTCGCACAACCCCAAGGAGTACGGCGGGATGAAGCTCTACGCCGAGGACGCCCAGCAAATAACCGGCGCCGACGGGCTCCCAGAGATAGAGCGGCTGGTGGCCTCATCAGAGTTCACTGATGCGCAGATACGCGGCACCATCACCAAGCAGGAAATCATGGACGACTACACCGACCTCCTCGCAGCACACATCACCACTGACCTCACCCAACTGCACGTCATCGTCGACGCGAGCAACGGCCCCGCAGGCAAGGTGTGCGAGTCATTATTTCCCAAGATTAACATACAATACTCAGCCCTGAACTTCGAACCCGACGGCGACTTCCCCGGCCACGATCCCAACCCGCTCAGCCCAGGAGCGACCAAGCAGGCAGCCGCGGCGGTGGCCGAGCAAGGAGCAGACCTCGGCTGCGTCTTCGACGCCGACGCTGACCGCGCAGTCTTCATCGACGAACAAGGAAGACCCGTCCCGAGAGGCAATATCGCGGCCATGATAGCGCGGGACTGCCTCGCCCGAGAACCAGGAGCAGCGATAGTCTACGACGTCGTCAGCAGCCACGTCGTCAAGGAAGCCGTCGAGCAAGCAGGCGGCAAGCCACTGCTGAACAGGACCGGCGCGGCATTCATGGCACGCCGCATGCGAGAAGAACAGGCCATCTTCGGCGCTGAGGACTCAGGACACTACTTCTACCGCGACATGAAGGACGCGGACCACGCCGTGTACACCCTGTTACGAGTGATGCAGATCGTCGCGAAGAAGGGCGAGCCGTTATCAGCGATTGCCCGGCCGAACACAGCGTTCTACGACACAGGCCAGATAAACATCCCCGTCAAGGACGCCGCGGCAGCGGTGAAGAGGGTCGCCGACGCGTTCAAAGACCACGACCAGACAGCCATAGATGGCGTCATGGTGGACTTCAAGGACGGCAAAGGAACCTGGCTCATCGCGAGGCCGAGCAACACCGAGCCGTTGCTGCGGCTCCGCATGGAGAGCAAGGACGAACAACGGCTGCAAGAACTGAGAGAACAAGTCGTCAAGATCGTCGGCTAGCGCACCGCTCACGACGCGCCGCGCGACCAGAACGGTGCGTCAGCCGGTCCATCCGCGTACGGCGATATCTCTTCACTAGCTGATAACAGCCATGGGACGAGGCGCGGGAACACCAATAATTATTTAAGAAGCCATCAGACCCGCACGCACCATGCAGCCGACCACGTCACCCTACATCGAGGTTCGCAGGTCACGCATCCACGGCAACGGCGCCTACGCGAAGAAGGACATACCGAGAGGAGCAATCATCATCGAGTACAGCGGGAGAAAGATCACCAAGGAGGAATCGGACAGCGTCTATGAGGAGCAACGCGAGCGCCATGAGCGGGACGCCGAGAATAACGGGGCGGTGTACATCTTCGAGCTCAACAAGACCTGGGACATCGACGGCAACGTCCCCTGGAACACTGCGAGGTATATCAACCACTCCTGCAGCCCCAACGCCGAGGCCGTGAACACGGGAAGGAGGATACTCATCCAGGCAAAGCGCAGTATCAGGAAGGGAGAGGAGATCACCTACAACTACGGCTACGACATAGACAGCTATGAGGACCACCCGTGCAGGTGCGGCTCTCCCCGGTGCGTCGGTTACATCGTGGACGAGGACGACTGGCCGAAGCTGCGCAGGATGCAAAAGAAAAAGAAAAGAAGAGGGTTCTGGAAGAGGCTGTTCCGCTAGTACACCGGGATGTCACCCTCTACCTTCTGGTCCAACTCGACGTCCTTGACACTCTCCAAGTCGTCCAACGAGTTGATGCGCAGCAGGCCGTACGACTTCGTGTACAAGAAGTCATCGATGTACAACGACCGCTCCACCGCCTGGCCCCACGAGCGCTGGGCACCCTTGGAATGGTCGATGAGGCCGCGCACATTGATGTCATCCTTGCTAATGTCGAAGACGAGCGCTCCGTTGTAGCCGCGGTCCTCGCCGTAGCGCCAATCATAGCTGTACGCAGGGATGACGAGCAGGCCCTTCTCCTTGCTGAACAAGAATGCCTTGTGCTCGTACTCGGCCGTGCTCTGGCTGTACTGCTGCGTCGACACCCAACTCGCCACCTCTTCCGGGCTCGCGACGTCGCTGACGTCGAACAGCGATATCTTCAATCCCTGCGTCCTGCCGGAAACGGTCGCGTCCCTGCCTATGCCGATGATGGTGTCCTCGTCGTAAGGATGGAGGTACCTGCTAAAACCAGGTATCTTGAGCTCGCCCAAAGGCTCGATATCCTTCGGATTCGAGAGGTCGATGACGAAGAACGGGTCGACCTGGCGGAACGTGACCATGTACAGCCGCTCGCCCATGTACCTGGTGGAGTAGATGCTCTCGCCTGGCGCGATGCCGTCCAGCGAGTCCAATATCTCGAGGTCCTCATCAAGGGTGAACACGAAGTTCTCTGACTCTGTCCTGGAATCCTTCACCGATGACCACCGAGCGTTCACCGTGGTGGCCACGCGGAGCACGCCATCATACTCATCAAGGGAGAACTGGTTATTCACGTACCCTGGCACCTTGCCGTTCGCGACCGGCTCGATGTCCAACCCGTCAACAGCGACCTTGTTGATGACCGTGTACTCGAAGTAGTCATACTTGGCCAATTCCTCCTCGAGCGCCGCTTCCATGCGCTCCTCGAGCTCGTCAGCCTCATCAGGGGACAAGTAGTTGGTGTACCGCTCGATGATGCTGAAGATCTTCTGCTCCTTCTCAGCCCGTGACAGGACGTCGTTATCAGTCAGCTTGATCTTCTCGACCAGCTCCTGGTCCGCTTCTGACAACTCCGGCACGACGAGGTCTATCATTATCCGCCGCTGGAGCTCCCACTCATTGATGTGCTTCGTGTAGGCCAAGTAGATATTGTTATGGGACATGTACAACTCCCTGCTCGCCTCGACCGCCAGTGTCTCAGATGAGTGGTCGCCGCTGTCCAGGTCGATAGCGTTGATGGTGACGAACGAGACCGAGTCATATGGGTACGGGAAGTACCTGATGCTGCTGATAGGAACCTCTTTCACGACGTCGCCATCTACGAAGAGGGGCATCGGCCGCGGTCCATACTCCGGATAGCTCTGCGTGACGACGTAGACATGGTCGTCAATCATCCGGGACTCGAAGTAGTTGCCCTCGAACAAGAACTCCTCCTCGAGCTCAGGGTCGTCCTTGTCGCTCACGTCATACACCTCGACGTACGTCATGCTCGTCCTCGACGTGATGCCCAGCTCGTCGAACAAGCCATAGTCGGTAAGCCGGCCGAAAACGACGAGCCGGTCGTCCTTGACGAATAATCCTTGCGGTTGCCCCTTGCCGAACGATAGGCGGTGCTCGACCGCCGCCTCATCACCAGGATAGGCCTTAACGATGAACAACGTGCTACCAGACACCGTGTAGATGTACTCGCCGTCCGTCTTGATGATGTCGCCCTCGTCGACGCCCTGGACCTGGACATTGGTCTCTGAGTAGTCGTCGCTGCCGCCCTGGGCCTTATTCGCTGTCGGCGCCGGCACCGCTGCGTCCATAGCCATCTCTTCGGCGACCATGTCCATCTCTATCGTGCTCCCCGCCCAACCGCCGTAGTACGAGGATCCTTGGTTCTCCTGGAGGAACGACTCGAGATCGGCGACGCTCGTGAACGCCTTCGCCTCGAGCTTTTGATCGGGCGTGAAGACTCGCGCGTCGTCATACGTGCCGGTGGTCGTTGTCGTTCCTGGACCTAGCGGGCCTGGAACCGTGCACGCGGCCAACACGAAGAGGGCTGCGATTATAACGGTAAATGCGATGCTCGTCGATGCCTTAATAGTCATGGGTATCACCTCTCCTTGAGTAAGACCAGCTTATATAAATACTCTTGTTTGGGTGCCAATCGGGTTGCAGTCATACCATCGCTATCGCCCCGAGCAGCAAGTCCTTGACCGCGAACCAGATACCCGTGAGCGCGAGGTAGACAGCGATAGGGATGAGGTACGCGAGGAAGAGCTGCTTGCCCTTCCCTCGCTTCCAATAATACCTTATGAACGGGACGTTGAACAGGACGAGAACGATGAGGAATGATAGGTGTGGGTTGAGCGAGATTGACCCGAACGAGGAGATGAAAGGACTGCCAGCCTCCCCGCCCGTTGCCACCAACCCTACCAACCGCTCGTTCAGCTCGTTGATGGCGCTTGTCACTGCGCCGTTGATAGCGCTGATAGCGGCCATCATGGTCGAGACCGCGACACCCCCCCAGAGCACTCTCCGTGGGCGCTTCCCGTCCGCCCGGGAGAGCAGGTAGTACACGAGGTAGCCGGAGATGATGCCGTACGGCAGGAGCAAGAGGTAGAAGCCCATTCCCGAGGCGCCTGCCATGAAGCTCTGCAGGAGGGGGAAGAGGCCGAGCAGGAACCACATGGTGAGGTTGAGGACGGCCATGTCGCGGCATGTCCGGAACAAGTTTTTGGTCTTGATGTCCCTCGCCAGAATCGCGCCGAACAAGAGGGGAAGGATGAGCCCTGCGGGGTTCCACGTGACGAAGCTGCCGAAGAAGAGCATGATGATAGGGAGGGCGCTCATCATGAGGAAGAGGTAGAACACGAAGCTGAACACCGCTCCTTTCGCCGCTGCTTGCCGGAACACGCTTTCCTCAGCCATGTGGCTGTCTCGAGAACGGCAGTATTTAAAGGTTGTGACCTTAGATTTAAATATGAGCCTCGCTTCGCTAGGCATATGAAGGGCAGGAAGGCCGTTGCCGAGCGGTTCACGTTCAAGTCGCACTTACTCACCGGCATCGTCGTACTCCTCCCCATCAGCCTTCTTCTCCTCGTCCTCGTCTGGCTGTACAGCATCCTTGACAACATCATCTCGCCTTACGTGACGTTCTACGACGCGCCCGGTATCGTCGAGGTAGCCGCCGTGCTTGCCCTGCTGGTCCTCGTCCTCTTCCTCGTCGGGGTCTCCGCGCGCACGAAGCCAGGGAGGTGGACCATCTTGAACTTGGAACGGCACGTGTTCAGCTACCTCCCCGGCTACCGCACCATCAAGCAGATACTCGAGCCGTTCATCGGCAAGAGCTTCACGAAGAGTTTCAAATCAGTCGCGCTGGTGGACCTCTGGGATAATGGCATGCTCATGACCGCTTTCGTCACGGACCGCGCCAAGGGCTACATCACCGTGTTCGTCCCGACAGGCCCGAACCCGACCAGCGGCAACATCTATCACGTCCCCGACAAGCGAGTCCGGTTCATCGATGCCAAGGTGGACACGGTGCTGACCTCAGTCATCTCTGTCGGCGCGGGCAGCCACAAGCTCATCGAACGCTTGAAGAAATAATCGCGCCGATTGGCGTCGAGGCCGCTGAAGGGCTAAGGCTTCTTCGTCGCCTCCTTCCGCTCTTCGTCGTCATCGACGCGGTGCTCGTCAGGAGGCCTGCTGTGCAGCGGGACGATAAGAGCGTCCTTCTTCTTCTGCGCCTCTCTTAGTTCCTTTGAAGGCCTGAAATCCTTGCGGTAGGCCTGCAGCAATGATATCAGCAGCGCGAGCACCAGCGGCCCCAGGACGAATCCCATGAACCCGAACGCCTTCAGCCCGCCGATGACGCCGATGAGTATGAGGGCTGCGTTCAGCCGCGACTTCTCGCTGATGATAAGTGGCCGTACGATGCTGTCCACGTTCATCACCAGTACGACGCCGAAGATGATGATCCCGAAGCCTGGTACGAGGTTGCCGTGCGACAGCTGCAGCAGCCCGGCGGGGATGAAGATGACGAGCGTCCCGATCACTGGCAAGAATGAGATGATAGCGATGATGAACCCCCAGAACACCGGGTTCTCCAGTCCGAAGATGAGGAATGCCAGGCCACCGAGCAATCCTTGGATGAGCGCGATGATGAGTTGGCCGTAGATGACCGCGTTCGTCACGATTTGCATCTCCCCGAACAAGACGTCCTTGTGCTTCTTGTTCAACGGCAGGAGGTCGTATATCGCTCGGTACAAGTGCTTGCCGTCGCGGAACAGGTAGAAGAGGACGAAGAACGTGATGATGATGCCGATGACGCTGTCCGCTATGCCGCTGATGACGCTGATGCTCTCGTTCAGGAAGAAGTCCTTCATCCTGCTCGTCGTGGTGCTGATGATGGACGCCACGTCTAGGTTGACGTGGAGCAACTCTGAGGCCCGGTCGGTAACCCTCGTCACCACCTCCATATCGATGGATGAGATGGTAGAGGATGCCTGTGACACCAACTCTCTCATGAGGAAGATGGACGGCAGGAACAGCACCACGGCGGCGAGAAACACCATGATAGCGGAGGCCAGCCACGGCCGCTTGAGCCATCGCAGGATGCGCTCATACAAAGGGTAGGCCGCGTAGGCAATGACGATAGAGAGGATGATGAAGCCCATGTATGGCCATACCACTAGTGCTGAGAGGTAGAGGAAGAGGAGCAGCACTACGATGAAGAAGTTGATGTTGGTTTTCTGTTTCACCGTGGCACCTCTTCCACCAAGACCAGTTTCAGTCTTATAAATAGTTTTTCCTTATCGTTGCTTGGCCTAGTGCGGGACCCTCCTCATTCGTAGCGGAGGGAGTCCACAGGGTTCTTCCTCGACGCTTGGTGCGATGGGATGGCGCCCGCCGCCATGCCGACGACGAAGGAGAACGCCAAGGCGCCGAGGATGAGCCACCATGGGAAGTGCGCTTCCAGGTACACGAAGCCGCCCACGGTCTGAGCCAGGTACGCTGCGAGCGAGGCGAACCCTATACCTATCAGGATGCCGATGATGCCGCCCGCCACGCCGAGCAGTCCTGATTCGATGAGGAACAGCAGGAGGACGTCGCTGTTCCTGGCGCCGATGGCCTTCATGATGCCGATCTCCTTGGTCCTCTCCATCACGGCGGTGTACATGGTGTTCATGATGCCGATGGCGCCGATGATGAGGCTGATGGCAGCAATGGCGACGAGGACTGTGGTGACGATATCCAGGATGACGAGGACGCTGTCCAGGAGGTCCATGAAGGTCTGCACGGTGAAGTCCTCTTCCCCTTCGTCGAGGTTCCTGTCCTTTCTCATTGCTTCCTCTATCTGCAGCGAGACCTCTTCAGGTTCGGCTCCTTCCTTGACCTTGACCATGATGTTGTCCAGCCGAGTGGGGATGTCCAGGATTTTCCTGGCAGTATCCATCGGGATAGCCACCGTGCGGTCGTCCACGCTGTTGCCCATCTTCGCGAGCGACCCGACGACCTCGAATTCCTGGCCATTAATGGTGAACTTGTCTCCTATGCGCAGATTGTCGTCGAACGCGGGGTGCGTCGCGTAGTCATATCCGACGACCGCCTTGTGTTTCTCCCCCTCATTGAACCACCGACCTTCTTCGATGTCATAAAGCTCGTCTATCATCTCGAAGTCTTCCTTTTCCCCGTGAAGGCCGATGACGATGTGCCACCAATTCTCATCCTCCCATTGGATCTGCGCGGTGCTCATCACGTAGCCCGTGACCAGGTCGACGCCTCTCGTGCGCTTGACAACGTCGATATCGTCTTCTGTCAGCGAGTCTGACCCGCCGAAACCGTAGAGCGACCCTGCTGGTGAGATGAAAATCTTGTCCGCTCCTAACTTCTCGAACTCCTCGTTGATGGCTCCTTCCAGCCCTTGACCGAGGCTCACGAGCGCGACGACAGCGGCGATGCCGATGAAGATGCCGACCATCGTCAGCCATGAGCGCATGCGGCGCTTCGCGATTCCTTTGAGGGCGATGCTGAGGAAGTCCTTGAGCTGCTCCCTGTCAACCATAGCGCAACGCCTCCACCGGCTTCATCCTCGACGCCTGCCTCGCGGGCGTGACACCGGCTGCGGATCCTAGGATGAACGAGCCGAGGATCGCTCCGAACAGCAACCAGAAGGAGATATGCGCCTTGATGATATCGCCGCCGAGCGTCTGTTGCGCGATGGCTTGGACGGTGAATGACAGCCCTAGCCCTATGGCGATGCCGATGATGCCGCCGACCACGCCGAGCAGTCCTGATTCGATGAGGAACAGCAGGAGGACGTCGCTGTTCCTGGCGCCGATGGCCTTCATGATGCCGATTTCCCTCGTCCGCTCCAGCACTGACGTGTACATGGTGTTGGTGATGCCTACCGCTCCTACGGCGATGCTGATGCTGGCGATGCCGATGAGGAACCACTTCACCGCTCCTAGGACTGAATTGAGCGCGTCGATGGTATCCTGGCTGGTCGTCACGACGAAGTCCTCTTTTCCCAGCTCGACGTCCCTGCTCTTGCGCAACGCCTTCTCTATGGCTGCCTTCACCGCGTCGAGGTCCTTCCCTTTCTCCGTCCTGACCACGATGAGGCCGTAGTTGTCCTTGCCGGTGAGATCCTCCGCATCCCCTTCCATCATCCAGAACACGATGTCCAGTTGTGGATTCCCAGTCTTCTCGAGGAGGCCCACGATGTCGAACCGTTCGCCGCCTATCTCTATCTTGTCCCCTACCTTGAGCTTCTTGCCGAAGACGTCCTTAGTGGCGATGTTGTTGCCTATCATAATCTTGCCGGAATCTCCTGGCTTGATGAGTCGTCCTTTCTCGACGGCCAGCTTTGTGGGTATGGTCAGTGCGAGGTCGTACTCCCCTTTATCTTCCGGCATGGAGACATAGTAGCCGTACTCCTCATTGCCTTTGACCGTAACTGATCCTATATTAATGGTCCTGCCGAACGCCTCCTCGACTCCAGGAGTCCGCTTGATTACTTTGAGGTCTTCCTCATCGATGGTGACTGATTGATAGCTTCCTGGGGGGCCGTAGCCGCCGCCGGCTGCCTGGACGGTAATGGTCTCTGCGCCGATGTTCGAGAACTGGCCGACGATGGCGTTCTGCATGCCTTGGCCTAGGCTGAGCAGGGCGACGACGAGGGCGACGCCGATGAAGATGCCTATCATGGTGAGGATGCTTCTCAGCCGTTTCTGCGTCAGGTTCTTCACGCCTTGTCGGAAGTAGTCGGCCAGCATTGGTCTGTTCAACTCCTCATTCGAGGAAAAGGAAAAAGAATCATGTTCGGCGCTTCCTGCTCTTGCTCCTTCGGTACAGGAGGAACCCGATGACCGCGACAGCAGCGATGATGACGATGACCAGCCCTGCTTTGGAGTCCTTGTGGCCGGCCTCTGTTGCGCTGACGAGTTCTAGGGAGATGTCCTTGTGCACGACGTGTTCCTTGTTGAGCGCGTCCTTGAACGTCAGGGTGACTGGTAGTGTTACCTCGTCGAGCCCTTGTTTCTCCATCTTCACCGTGAACTCTGCTGTCTCATAGTCGTCGCTGTCGATGTTGCCGACGTAGACTTCGTTGCTCAGCGACTTGATGTCGTAGTCGTCGGTGTCCTCCAGCAAGATGGTGGCGAACTTTATCTCGGAGAACCCTTTGTTCGTGGCTGAGATGGTGACGTCGCCCTTGCCGTTGCAAGTGTATAGCGTGGTGCTGTCGACCTGGATCAGGATGTCGACGTCGCCGTTGATGACCATGCCATAGAGGTCCGTCCTCGTATATTCGGTGCCCGCGTCGTCGGTGTAGGTGAGGGTGATGGGTATCTTGTAGATGCCCGCCTCGGCATCAGGGTATGCTTGCAGGACGAACTCGAAATCAGCTGTCTGGCCGCTCTCCAGCAGTGCTATCTGCTTCTCCACTGATGACCCGATGGGCGCGAGGGGGATGTCGACGTACGTCGACCCTATGAGGATTCCTTCGAGGTTGAGCTTCAGGGAGACTTCCCGCAGGTTGGAGGTGCCGATGTTCTTCACCTTGAATTCCGCCTTGGCCTGCCCTCCTGGGCTGATCACTTCCGGGGTGATGACGATGTCGTTGATGCTGATGGTCTTCTGCACGCTGTTGATGCTCAGCTCGATGTCTTTTCTCACCCAGGTGTTCTGGTCTTCCATGTTGGGCGTGTACCTGATCTTGAGGATGTTCGTTCCCTCAGCTGCCTGGCTGTCGATGCGCACGCGGTACTCTGCGAGGTAGTATCCTTGTGCGTTGAGGCTGCCGATGCGCTTCAGTTTCTCGTTCTGCACCGTGAACGGGTAGTTGTCCACGAACTCCACCGCGGCGTTGGGGGTTGATGCGTCCCCTTCGTTCTCTATCTTGATGGTCACCGTGATGAAGCTGCCGGGCTCTGCCGGCACTGGCGTGTAGCTGAGCAGGCTGGCATCCAGCCTCGGATTACTTGCTGCAACGGCTTGCACTGCTAACAGGCCCATGGTGACCACGAGCACGATCATGATTGTTGTCCTTTTCATTTTCCTATCACCTTCTCTTCTTCAATGATTCAACTATTCTGCCGTCCTTGAGGTACTCTACCCTGTCGGCGTTTTTCGCGACTTCTTCGTCGTGCGTGACTAGGACGATGGTGGTCCCTTCCTGCTTGTGCAGTTTCTTGAGGAATTCCATGACGTTCTCTCCTGTCTTGCTGTCTAGGTTCCCTGTTGGTTCGTCCGCGAGGATGACTGTTGGGTTGTTGGCGAGGGATCGGGCGATGGCGACCCGTTGCTGCTGCCCTCCTGACAGCTCGTTGGGTCGGTGGTCTTTGCGGTCGTCTAGCTCTACCATCTTGAGGAGTTCGTCGGCCTTGCGGCTGCGTCTCTCGATGGGCGTGGCTTGGAAGGTCATGGGGAGCATGATGTTCTCCTTCGCAGATAGGGTGTTGATGAGGTTGAACTTCTGGAAGATGAACCCTATCATCCTGCCTCGTATCTGCGCGAGGTTCGATTCCGTCATCTTGCTGATGTCCTTGCCTGCTAGGTAGACGCTCCCCTTGGTGGGGATGTCGAGGCACCCTATCATGTTCATCGCTGTTGACTTGCCGCTGCCTGATGGTCCCATGATGGCGAGGAACTCCCCTTCCTTGACTTCGAGGTCGAGCCCGCGGAGGGCGTGAACCTCGTTCTCTCCTATCTTGTACGTCTTCCAGACGTCCTTGATGTTGATGATGGTCTTGGCCATGGCGTTTACCTGTGTTCCTGCTCGCACTTGCGGAATTCCCGGTGCACTTTCTCGAATACAGCTTCTATCTCCCTGTTCTGATCGAGGTAGTTCTCGTACCACGCTATCTTTGCTTTGAGGTCTTGCTGTTTCTCCTCGCTGAGGTGTCGGTCTTTGAGGTCTTTCTTGAGGTCGCTGATGATGCGGGGCATGATGTCCCTCATCGGCCTGACGGTGAGGTCCATGCTCTTGCTTATCTGCTCGTGCAACATCTTGATGACGTTCTTCTCTCCTTGGACGTAGATCTTCTTCGATCCTGGTTGTTTCACCCTGCGCACGTGCTTGAACGTCTCGAGCTGCTTGACCGCATTGCTCACCGAGGCGAGGGAGTAGCCGGTCTTCTCTGCGAGCTCTTCTAGCGGGACTGGTCCTGGTTCGAGGAAGAGTATCGCGTTGACCTTCGCGAAGAGTGTCTTCGCTCCTGATTTGATGCCGAGGTCGACGACTTCCCGGTACAATTCTTCTTCCGCTGGCAGTCCTTGATACACGTTCAAACACTTGAAAATTTTATCATTTTTTAATTTTTTATAAATAGTTGTATTTTAGCGAAAGTTTCTTAATTTAAATACTTTGCGGAAAACGATGAGACACGCCTCCCCAACGAGCGGCCAAGCCGAAGAAAAGACCCTTACCCCGCAAAGAACTCCTTCTCGATCGCGAACCGGTCCCGGAACGAGGCATCCTTCGCCACCCTGACCGGCTTGGGCTGCCCCGAACGGGAGAGCTGCTCCCTCGCCAACAGCTCATACGAGCCCCGCCTGACGAGTGAGACGCGGAGGTGGCCGAGTCGGCCGAACTCCTGGCGCATCTGGCGATAATCCTGGATGCGAGAGACCAACTCCTTATCCAGCTCCCGCATGAGCCTCCGCACCTCCTCGTCATCAAGGTCGCCCTTCGGCTCGAGGAGCACCTCGTAGCATGGCCGCCGCTCCAAGTCACGCGTATAAGGGATGAAGGTATAACCCTCATAGGAAACGCCTAACCTTCCGGCAACAGCATCCATCGCTGCCAACAACTGGTTCTCAGGAGAGAACTCGCCGACGATGTTCAAGAAGTTGTCCCGCTGCACGAACCGTACGACCGGCAGCTTCCCTTTGAAATCAACGACCTCCACGACGTCGCCGATGTCATACCGGTACAGGCCCTCCTGCGTGGTGAGGATGACCTTGTATTTCCTCCCCCGCTTCACCTTCTCAATAGTGACCGGCGCTTTGTACACCTCCCCGGCTAATTCCATGAACTCGAAGAAGTTCTCCTGCGCGACCAAGACGCCGGCACGGTCATGGTCTGTGATGCCCAGCGTGAGGCGCCCCTCGCTCGCGAAGATGCCCGGGTCCCGGATGACGAGTCCCGGCAGCCCCACCTTCTCCTCGACGACCTCAAGGTAAGGCATGTTCGTCTCTGACTTGATACAGTTGATGAGCGAAAGCCTCGGCCAAATCCTCCCTGGGGAGAAGTCAGTAAGCTTGGCGAGTTGTCTCACGCGGTGATTCTTCCCCAAGCGCTCCAGTTCCTTGAGCAAGGAGCGCTTGTGCTTCTTCACGTAGTCGAAGAACAAGATGGCCTCTATCGGCGCGGCGAACCCTATCTGCGTGATGTTCCTAGTCGCCAACGCCTTCAAGGCGATCATCCGCGTCTTCTTGTCGAAGTCCATCTCGTTATAGAACTCCGGCGGCACGACCAGCTTTGACTTCGCCCACACCGGGCTCTTCCACGCCATGTAACCAGAGATGGAACCCATCAACGTCCCGCCCATAGAGACCTCCTCACGGAACGGCCCCGCAAAGTAGAGTGTCTTGCCGCGGATGCCCTTCAACAATCCGCGCTTGGCCATGAACGACAACCACAGGAGCAACTCCTGCTGCAACTGCTGCTTCCTCACATTCGTCACGGGGATGAGCTTGGGCTTGCTCGTCGTCCCGCTCGTCGTGGCGAAGAACACCACCTTGTCCTTGACCAGGACGTTGCGCATGCCCTGGAGCATGCACTCGACATACGGGAAGAGGTCGTCATACGTGACGACAGGGACCTTTTCCTGGAACTCCTCGATCGACTTGATAGCCGCGAAGCCGTACTTGCGGCCATACGCCGTCTCTCGGTTGTGATGCAAGATGTGCTTGAGGAGGTCCTCCTGCACCTTCGCAGGGTTATGCAACGCCCGCTGATAGGTCGCGGAGACGCGCTTGAACAGCTTCGACTTGAGCAGGCGGAGCTCCATAAAGGACAGATGCGCGTCACTCCTATAAGAAAGTTGCGAGAAAAAGAGCCGCCGCCGACAACACGGGAAGAGGAGAACGCCTCGACACGCCTGATGGATAGATAATTTTTTATATTCTCGGTATTAATAATTTCGTATGGACCCACTGCCAATAAATGATAACACGTTACTCATTGGCGCGCTTGTGGTATTGGTAGGGATTGTTGTGCTCATAGTGTTGGTAGGGGTTTTTCTGTATAATGCGTTCAAGCCAAGACATTGTTCGAAATGCCACGCGGAAATGCCCGTGGTGAGAATGCCCAAGAACATGAGGCAGGCCTTATGGGGCGGATGGACCTGCTCTAACTGCGGCTGTGAACTAGATCGGAAAGGAAGAGAGATTTCTGGTAAATAACTAGGGAGTTCTCCTAGAATGGTAAGCCCCCGCCGCTAATCCTTAGAGAGGAGAAAGCTCTTAAGAAAGCTTGGAAAGATACTCTTTAGTTCCTTTTTTTGAGAGAACCATTGTTTTTTCAGGAAAATCTTTTTTTAATTGTTCATAGAACTGATATATCTTACCGCTAGATTTATAGTATCGTTGGCGGCTATCTTTCACCAGCCAGAGCACTCCCTTCAACGTGTCATACTCCCTCTTGACCTTTCGATTCAGATATCTTCGGAAGATGCGGAAGACCGTCCTTGCGAAAGGCTCCTGAAGGATGATTATATGCGTACTTCTCATGACAGCAGATTCCAAGTACGATCGCGCACCACTCCCGATAACCCAGGAATCTTTGACGACATTTTTTTCTACGAGAGCACATATTTCCTCATGCGTTCGTTTCTGTGCGTACTTGCGCTTCCAGGCAATATCGTCCGTATCAAAAAAAGGGATGCTAAGCGCCGTAGAAACTCGCTCACTAAGCCAGTTCTTACCAGTTCCAGGAGCACCTAATATCAGAATACGATGAGCTTTCTTCATATTAATCCAACACGGCCCATGTTTAAAAGTTTTATCCCTTGTATCTAAATGAGTACGCCACTGCCAAGCGTAGAGGGGAAGGGTAAAGCCCTAAGCCCCGGAAAAAAGCGAGGGGAGTTATACGAAATGAGTAAGCCCCCGCCGGAATTCATCGATGATTGAAAAACTGGTATATATCTCCAAATCACTGGACGAGTCGGTTTCGAGCCGATTTTTTCGTGAGGGGACTTATACCGGAATAAAAAAGAATCATGAAGCCCCCTCCGGAATTTATTGAGGGAATATATATCGGTATAAAGCTCCTGGAGACTTTTACCGTATATTAAGGTTTGGGTGAAGCCCCTGGCGGAACTCCTTTCTCGAATTTAAACAGGTAAAAATTTCCTGTTGCGTTTTGAACACAAAAAATGAAGATTTGTGTACCAAAACGACAAATACCGTTATGTCTTACGAAAAAATGATGCACGAGATATACGGAAAAAGAGCAAAGCCAGAAAAGCAAAAGGAAAGAATAATGGCGAGTAATATGCTCGAAGAGAATAAAAAACTCATCGTGACTTACTTGACGCAATGGGCTATCGAGGATGATATCACTGATTGGAGAGTTGATAAAATTGGTCGTCTCTTATTAAAAGTCGGTCCTCTATTCAAGAAATCCTTAAAGGAAGTCACACGAGAAGATTTAGCGAATGTGTTTGCCATAATCAATTCGTGGGAAATAAAAAAATCGACTAAGATTGATTACAAGAAGAGCATAAGACAAATAATTCGTTGGCTCAATGATGGAGTAAGTCCTGCTTACTTCAAGAATTTCAGGTTTGCTATGAAGCAACAAGATAATCGTCTTGTCGACCAAATATTTACTCGTGAAGAAATACTAAGAGGAATTCAAGCGGCAAAAAATATACGGGACCAAGCCCTTATTGCAACATTATATGAATCAGGGGGAAGAATTGGCGAAGTATTGTCTATGGATATTAAGGACTTTGAACAAGAAAAGCACTATGCAACGGTTAAACTCAAGGGTAAGACTGGTGAGCGTGTCAACCCAATAGTCAATTCCGTTCCTTTGATTATTAAGTATCTTGAACAACATCCTGATAGAGAAAATCCTGATGCGCCTTTATGGATTATACAAGAAGATTCTCGTTATGGGAAACCATTAGGGTATCAAGGTTGTGGAAAAATGCTTAAAATTACTTTTAAACGAGCAGGAGTAAAGAAAAAAGTTCACCCACATCTTTTTCGTCACTCTCGGGCAACAGAGTTGGCTCGAGACCTTACTGAAATGCAGATGTGTAAATTCTTTGGTTGGGTCCCTGGAAGTGGCCAGACGAGGACGTATGTACATCTATCGGGGCGAGACATTAATAGTGCTGTTTTGAAACTTAGTGGTATAAAAATCGAAGAGGAAGAAATAGACGAAAATCCCCTCCAACCAAAAAAATGCCCTCGATGCGGTCTAATAAATGGTGCAGAAATGACCTATTGTGGACGATGCCGTGCAGCTCTTGAATTCAAGACCGCAATTGAGGTAGAAAAGGCTGTTAAAGAAGAGACTGACAAAGCGTTCCAATACCTTATGGAGATATCTAGTAATCCAAAGATGATGGAAGAGTTCCTTCGATTCAAGAATAAGATGTCACAATAGCACTGGTCATCATGTCGAACACCTTTTAAAGAAATAAAGGTTACCTTTTTCCATGAGAAGAAAAGGTCAAGCAGAGTATTTGTGGGGGTTCCTCGTTCTAGTTGTTCTTGCGCCTGTCTTAATAAGCATCTTCAATGCTGTTGGTGATGCTATTGACTCCTCAAGTTGTCAAGAGGAGAAATCACAGATTAAGACATTGAGTGGAGATATTTCACGACTTGAAACAGCGCTCACAGGGTGTCGACAAGACCTTATTGAGCGAAGTCTTGATTACGAGACCAAGCTAAGAGAATGCTATGATTCTCTTGGTGATTCGGAAACTGCTGTAGAACAATGCAGCCAAAATCTCACTCAAACGATGAAGGAATTAGAAGAAGCAAGAAAACCTTTTTACAACTACTTCTTTGTCAAGGTCTATGAAGACAAGACAATACTCTTCAACAACATTGTTGTGTACCACATCCAAGCATTTATCTTGTTCTTTGGGTTTGGTGTAAGTCTTACACTCAAGCTCTTTGAAATCAATCTTGAGATAAATGTGAAAGTCTTGAATCGGAAAGAGCAACGAAAAATCAGAAACAAGATTCGAGATTTCCTGCACGATGTCGAAGATGCGATTAGGGAATGGCTTGCTCAACATCCTTGGGGTCCTGTCTTCATAGCAATGTTGCTAATACTGGTAACCAATCTTATTTTCTGGATTTCATTGATTTAAGAATTACGTATGATATATGGGCTTAACCTGTTTAGGGTGTTTAACGTTCCCCTTGTCTAACTGGTTAAGTGCCATTTCGATGTACTTCTTTGACTTCTTGAGGTCTCCTTCTTTTTGCCAACTAACTGCCAATCAAGCCAATTTTTCATGTTGTTAATTTGTTCAATAGAGAATGTTTTTGGGGCTTTTGCTGGATGAAACTCGCTATAACGGTATATGAACGCGTTTTCGCATTTCGGACACTCCCACACTACGTGGTCCATTCTTTTCATATTGACCTTACAATTAGGGCACTTCATTATCACCATCAAAAACCACCTTTTTGTCTGTAAATTACGAGAGAATATTAATCTTTTTATCATGCCCGAATAATATCCAAAAAAAGTTAAAAAACGATTATAAATGCCTGTTATTTGCTGAAATTGCTCTCTGAGGGGATGACCTCCATCCGGTTAAACTCATTTTCACTGAACCTCAGAGGGTTCTTATCCCACTGGCCATTCCGTGAGCATCATTTAAATATTACCTCTCTTTTCAAAGGGTATAATGCCCAAATTACTCACCAAGACACGTTTCAGACGTGCTTGTCAATGCCTGAAATACTTGTGGTACTCATTTCACAAGGAGGAGGATATCCCTCCTCCTGACACCCAATCACTGTTCCGTATGCAGCAAGGAGTGTATGTGGGTAAACTAGCGCAGAAACTCTTCCCCGATGGAGTGAATGCACAGATACATAAGGATTTCCAAGGTTCTATCATCAAGACGAAAGAGTTGGTGAATCAGGGCAAGACTTTCTTTGAAGGGAGTTTCCAATATACTAATGCTTTTGTGAGGGTTGACATCTTTGTTCCCAACCCTGATTGCTTTGAACTCATAGAAGTCAAAAGTTCAACAGCCGCAAAGAGCATTGACATTAGTGACGTGGCTTTCCAAAAATATGTCATCCAAAAAAGCGGTACGCGAGTAGACAAAGCATATCTTATGCTCATCAATAATGAATTCGTAAGAAACGGCGACCTTGATTATTCTCAATTATTCACGAAAGTTGATGTTACAGAAGAAGCTGACGAGATAATAAGAGATTTTGAAGTGTTCCTTCAAGAAATAAACGAGGCAATCTGCTCTCAAAATCCACCAAACATGCCAATAGGAACTCATTGCGATGACCCAAACGCTTGTCCATTGAAACCTCTTTGTTGGGCTAATGTCCCTGATGACAGCGTGTTCACCTTGTATCGAGGAAAAAAACTAGCTGAAGAATTACAAACAGCAGGAATACACACAATAGGAGAAATACCACCAACAACCCGATTAGGCGCGAAGCAGGAAATACAATACAACTGCGCAAGAAACGACAACATACACATAGACGCACAGAGCATACAAAGATTCCTAGAAAGAATAAGATATCCTATTTATCACATGGACTTCGAGACGTACAGCTTAGCAGTACCGCCCTATGACGGGCTAAAGCCATACCAAAGGATACCATTCCAATTCTCAGTGCACGTAGAACACGAAAACGGAGAGATAGAACACAAAGAATTCCTCGCACCAAGCGAAGAAACAGACACCCGAAGAGCGTTCATAGAAAACCTCAAAGAATCAATAGGAGAACAAGGCTCAGTACTCGCATATTACCAATCATTCGAACTAGGAGTCCTCAGAGAACTAGCAGAAGCGTTCCCAGAACACCAAGAATGGGTGGCACACATCTCAAGCAGAGTCATAGACCTATACGAACCATTCGGAAGTTTCTATTACTACGACACAAAGCAGAAAGGGAGCGCATCAATAAAGAATGTCCTACCAGCAATGACAGACCTCTCATACCAAGGAATGACCATAAGCAAAGGAGACGAAGCCAGTGCTGCCTACTACTACACAGTTCACGGATTTTGGGATGGCACACGAATGTCAGTTGAGGAGATACAAACGAAAAGAGCAGGTTTGTTAGAATATTGTAAGCTGGACACCTGGGCGATGGTCAAGTTGTTGGAAAAGCTTAAATCGCATATCAATAATTAGGGATTTTATTCATTTTTTGTCGAGTTTTTATTTATAAACCACTGGTCTTCGTGAGGAAAAGATATTTAAACAGATATATTTGAGCTCAATTGGATTCATTTGGGGTGTTATCGTCATGAGGAAGAATGTCACTTTGAGCATTGATGAAGAGATTTATAGTAAGTATAGGGCTCATTGTGAAAAAGAAGCTGTTGCGTTATCAAAGAGTATAGAGAATTTTATGAAAAGGGAGATTGACGATGGAAATTGATAAGATATATTGTAAGAGCTCAGAAGAAATGAGAGAAGTGGACGATGAATCAGTCTCTCTTGTTGTCACATCTCCTCCTTATAACATCAATATTAATTATGGTAATAAACACGTGAATGGTCGAGCAGTTGAAAAGAAGGGTATTGCTTATCATGATAATAGGGAAGAAGAAGAATACAGAAAGTTGCTAGAAAACGTCTTCAATGAATGTAAACGAGTGCTAAAAAAAGATGGTTCAATATGGGTTAATATTAAGAACCGCTTTGTCAATGGGGTAATAATACCTCCTTTTTGGCTATTGGATTTCTTTTCTGATATGTATTTGAAAAACATAATTATATGGAATTTTGATTGGGGTGGTTCAACGAGCAAAAGGTTTTCACCAAGATATGAGTACGTTTTCTGGTTCACAAAATCGAAAGATAACTACATATTTAATTTAGATGAAGTAAAAGTTCCTGCTTTGAATTATCGTCCTGACCGTTTCAAAAGTCAAATGAAAAACCCGTCTGATGTTTGGTATATCCAAATGGTAAGTGGTAATTATCCTGAACGAACAACTCACCCTGCTCAATATCCAGAAGAGTTAATTGAACGAATAGTAAAATTTGCTTCAAATAAAGGAGATGTTGTATTGGACCCTTTTATTGGTTCAGGAACAACGGCTAGAATAGCGAAAGATTTGGAAAGAAAGTATATTGGTTATGATACTGAACAAGAATATGTTAATATGGCTGAAATAAGATTGAAACAACCAATTCAAAGAAAAAAGAAAAAGTCAAAAGATACTCGTGTTTATTATTGGGAGATGGATAATCACACATTAGGTGAGTTTGTAAAAAATAATGGGCGAACTAGATAATGCTATTTGAGTATATTAAGAAAAAAAATCAACAGATTATCAAATCTGTAAATGGGCGTTTCACGTACAAATTAGTAGAAATTAATGACAGTAGAATAACATATGAAAATACTTTGACGAAAACAAAACATATTCTAACAAAAACACAAGCTGATAGGGTTGATGAATTGTTTAGTGAAGGAGAATGGGTGGGGAGTCGTGAGCTAAGGCACGTCTTAAAGCAAGCAAAATCGTGGGTTTTAGGACTTTTGAACGAATCAGACGCTTTTTCAACAAGAAAACCTATGGAGATTAAGTATAATGGTTGAAGCTAACATAATACAAGGAGATTGTATTAAAGAACTAAAGAAACTCAAGAGCAAATCAATTAGACTTGCTGTTACCTCGCCACCATACAATCTAAAAAAAGATTATTTGCTCTACATTGATGATGTCCATATTGATGAATGGAAGAAACTGATAAGCGCTACTTTCAAAGAACTGAAAAGAGTATTAACCCCTGATGGAAGCTTCTTTTTGAATGTGAGTCCTATACCTGACAAAAAGACAAAGGAAATAATCCCATTAGATTCAATTGCATGGGGAATAGGAAAAAAGAATGGTTTTTTTCTACGTAATAAAATAATCTGGCATTTTAATAATATGCAAAATCCAACAAAACGACTGGCCGGGAGATGGGAGGCGGTATTGTGGTTCGTAAAAGATATTAACAACTATGTATTCAACCTAAAAGATGTAAAAATTCCCGTCATTACTCAAAATGATAAGCGGTTCGATGCAAGTTCTGGTAGAAACCCAACAGATGTTTGGTTTTTCAATAGAGTTAATAACATGACTAAGAAGAAGTTGGGAATAACTGAACACCCTTGCATTTATCCAGTAGACATGATTGAGCGAATCATAAAAATGTCTTCCAATAAGGGTGATTGGGTACTTGACCCGTTTGTCGGTTCTGGAACAACCTTGTTAGCTGCAAAAAAGCTTGGAAGGAATTCTATTGGTATAGATTTAGATAAGAAATATTGTGAAATGACCAGAAACAGATTGAAAAAAGAATCAAACCTGAAAGATTTCATGTAACTATATTATGTGTTCTAAAAACGTTTTAAGGTTAGTTTTATAGGAACAATCAGGGAGCGATTCTATAAACCTTCCAACATCATCATACTTATCAAAGGAGGAAAACAATTCGCAAATGTATTGATATTGATATATGCTATGAATGTAAATCAATATTTTTGAAAAAAAGTTTCTTTCTTGGTCACCCGAAAATAATTCTTTAATTTGATTAATTGAAAACTTTTCACAAACTGGACAATCACAATTCCAATTATCATTTTTAATCAAATGTAATTTTTCGAATTCTAAAAATGATGATTTATTTTCCACAATAATGGACAGGTCTTTTTTTAGTAAAGGAACAAGTATTTTAGAGAATTTTACATCTCCATCAACCTTGACATTTTCTTTTATTGACTTCAACACATAGTCTTTTGAATCGCTGTTGCCATCAGACGCTCGTCTCCACGCACTATGACAATCAAAAGTATCCATTCCTGATAAAAGTAAGGGTATTAGGTTATATGGTGATGCCGCGCCGAGAATGTGAATAGGCCTATCGTCGCTTCTTTCATCAAGTGTTTTTCTTATTTTTGCAGCTATTTTATTGAGATAAAGCATCCCTTTAACTTTCCCATTAACTTCATCAGGAATACCCCAAATAGTCTTATCTACCTTATTAGGATTTCCTAAACCCCCTATAGCAAATCCCTTGAAAAGAAATTTTTCTTTTGATTCTAATTTAAGTATATTCTTTAAATAATCATAATATTCTTCAAGTGAATCTCCGTGAATTGGAACAAACAAATTAAGATTGGGAAACTTCTGTTTTTGTTCTTGAAGTGTCATTTTCAAGAGGTCAAAGTTCTTTGTTGTGAAAAAAGTTATATTTTTCACATATTCAACATCGCTAAGTTCTCCTGCCTTGTAAGTATTTTTCTTAGCAAAGTCCATTACAATACCTATATCAAAAAGATGTTTTTCTAAGAATGAAAGGTAATCATCAACAACAGATTTATACTTCTCTGAATAATTATCTTTGGTCAACTCTTTATTTTTTATTTTATTCCTGAGAATGTTTCCTGAGCCACTATCTAACAAAACTACAGGCTTCCACTCCGATTCAGATATGGAATAATCTTTCTTAAGAGCATCACTTTTCTCACAGTATGCTTTCTTAATGTGTTTAATAAAATCAAGTATATCTTTCATACCTTTGAAATCCTCAACCAAAGAGGTGTCGAATCTTGGACTCAAATCAGAGTCAATATCAATATAATAATAATTTAATAACAGATTAATATTCGATTCACTTAACAAATCAGAATATACCAACAGGCGAGAAACATTCGTTCCACCACCTCCAAAATTTGACGTGGCGAAAAAACAAGGCGTAGAACTTGCTTTCTTATTACTATGAAATACTCCGCTTCTAATAGAACCTATTTTCTTTTTTAATTCAAACATCTATATCAAAACCTCAAGCAATTGTGAAAATGATTTCATTCTAAATAATGAAGGATGAATTTTTATTGTGGCTGAAACTTTCTTTTTTACTCCATTAATTGTTTTGAAGTCTCCTTCTCTTTCCTTTCTATCAAAAAGAATTGCCTCTTCTTCAAAGAATTTATACATATCTTCTATTGAGATGAAAAATACTCCTTTGATGCATGGGAAGTCCAACCAGTAAACATAATACGATGGGATGGTTATTGCACCTGACTTTATTAGTTCATATTGTTGTTTTAATTTTTTTATGTCTAATGCGGGGCTGCCTTCATAACATTCTCTATTGGAGCCTTCTTCACGATAAGCCCACAGCCATGGTGCTGATTGATACTTTATCTCCAAATATGCTGATTTTTTCCCGTCAGTATAAACAACATTATCAGGAAACCGTTTGTCTTCCTCATCTCCTTTTCTGCAGTCGATACCTTTTCTTTTCAGGAACTCGATGAGCTTGAATTCAAATTTTCTTCCTAATTGTATGTCCAGAACTCTAAT
This sequence comes from Candidatus Woesearchaeota archaeon, assembly GCA_016927245.1. Lineage (GTDB taxonomy): Archaea > Nanobdellota > Nanobdellia > Woesearchaeales > WJKR01 > WJKR01. The sequence goes on along the minus strand of JAFGNA010000022.1, from coordinate 64,156 downwards.
GCTCTTGTTTCTCGGTGAGAGATAGAATTTCCAGCATTCTTTACATTCTTGCTCTAATTCCGGTATTTTAGGAAATAAGCTTTGTCTTGGTACTACTTCTGATAATGGTAATATTGTATGATTACATTTTTCATTGAGGGGTGTCCAAGACATTTGAGAATGGAATGTCTGTGTGTTTTCGGTATATTGGGTAATGTCCCCGCATAAGTCGAGTAGCTCTTGGTACAGTGCAATGTCTTCAGTCAGCATACTTTGAAGTGGTTAAAAGGTGATTCTTATATAGATTTGCAATTTGAAGGCGAGAAATGCTCGAAAGCCTCCTTTTGGTGGCGTTATTTTAATCCATCCTTAAAATACTCCCTGCCCCTCTATCGCCGTTTATAAATGAACTGTTTATAAACAAACTGTTTATAAATGGCTTGAGGGAATGTCAATTTTCCCGTTCCAGCATGAATTGCGGGTTGAGCTGCACCAGCTCCTCGCAGAAGGTCGAGAACTCCTTCTTAGGTATGCCTACGCTTAGTCCTCCTAGCTCTTTGAAGAGGACGTAGACCATTTCCTCTCCGGGTGACGTGTATGCTCTAATCGAGTCAAAATCTCGTAGCTCGTCATCGTAGACCTGGAAATCAGGCAGCTGTGAGAGGTCCCTTCTAATGCTATTAAGTTGCTCGTAGGTGAACGAAAGGATTATTGGGTAGTCAAGGATGCCTATTTGGATGAGGTCGTCCTCGACCTCCCAGGCACCAAATGTACGGGCTTCGTAGACCATGCCTGTGGGAATGTGATGGCAAATATAATGCTTATGCTTCTTTTTGCCACAATTGTCAGGTTTGCCACCTTTCTTTATTCCATTATACCAAATACAATAAGTGGTATTCACAATATAAGAATGGTGGCAATTATGGCAATCCTGGCAACACTTACCCATTAACGTCTTTCTCGAAGTCAAGAATATTGGTGTCAGCAATCTTTTCATCTTTGCGCTCAACATAGATTCCTGTAAAGACTCTGTGCAGTTCCCCATTGATGTACTTTCTATCAGTCTCATATTCGAGTTTTCTCATTACCGAGCCAACTGTTTTTTCGGTCCACTTTGGTATTTGCTTTTCCTCGCAATATTTTTCAAAAAGCTCAAAGAACTCTCTCTTCACGATAAATTCATTGATGTCTTTTTTTAGTCTGGTGTCGATGAACGTCTTTAGTGGGTTGCTGTGCTTTTCGTAGTTTTCTTTTCTTTGTTCAACTGTTCCTTCGTTGGTAAATCTTCTTTCCACCCAAAGCCTTTTCCCGATTTCTACGAGTTCGCCAGTGAGGTTCTCATATTCTTCTTCAGGTATCGTTAGTAATGGGTCAATGTCTTCCGGAAACTTGTTCGGAAAATCAATGATGAACCATCTGCGAAAAAAGCCATCACTTTGGTCGTAAGTTTGAGGGAGGTGGTTGGTGGTAATGATTGGCTTTGCGTAATTATAGCCATCAAATGATGTTTTGTGCTTGTACTCAAAACTCATTTTGTCTTTGTCGCCTACAATGCTTTTGAATTTTGCTGTTTTCTTGACATCATCAAAGTCGGTTTCCGTGATTAGGCAAGTTAGCTTCTTGTATAGTTTTTGTGCTGTTGCAAACCTATCTGTTATGAGGAAGTGGAAGTCAACGCTTGAGCAATTATCTTCACCAAGGAACGTGGAGATTAGTTTGGTGAGAGATGACTTCCCATTCGTTCCTTGCCCTATAAAGCAAAACATTCTATGAATGAAGTAGTTTGGAATCATTGCGAATGCCATTATTTCTTTCAAGGACAAAGCGTATTCCTCCCCAACCCATTCTATGAGCAATTCGTTTATTCTTGGGGTTTCTTTTCCCACAACGTACTTCCAAGGTATAGGATTTGCTGCAAAGTACTCTGGCGAAGGGAGTAGTTCTTCACCAGTTGAAATATCAACAACCTTATCCTTGAATTGTACCCATGTAGGGGGCATGTCCTTAGGAATTTTTAGTCGCCCAATTCTTCTTAGGGATTCTAGTATTGTTGCTTGAGTTCTTATTGAGCTGGTTCCTGGCATGTTAAATGCGGCATCAAACATATTCATCATATCAATCTTATCAACAAGTTCGTAGGCTTTCCTTTGATGTGCCCACGCCCAAAAGTTTTGTCCTTTGTCAAAGAAATAGGGGTTTATTTTATGGAGTTCTAGTGCTAACTTTCGCCAATCGATATTTCTTTTTTTCTCTGGTTCTTCCTTAGCCTCAAATAGGTTATGCTTTTCCATCAAATACTTCTTTGTTTCGATGAATGACCAGTTTTCCTTTTTCATATAAAGGTTGAATATGTCGCCCCCTTCAAGGCAGTGGAAACAGTGCCATAAGCCCTTCTCGTCGTCAAAACTTAGGCACTGCCCTCTTTTTGAGGCATGAAATGGGCATTCCGTTGGGTTTTTGTTTGTTGGAATCCCCATGTCTGATAGTGTGTTTGATATTTTTTCTAGTTCTTTAATCCTTTCGGTAATTTCATCTTTATACGTAATGCGTTGTTTCTTGGTCGATGACTCAAGGTCTTCGTTAACTATTAATTCTGAAAATAATTCTAGAAGTTCATGATATTCGATAGGAACAACATCTGTGTTTTTGATTACTTTATACTCTTTATTTGTGTCAGGATGTTTGCTTCCTGGGCAGAGCACTGCCGTCTTATTGCCTTGAATGTCAATTAGCGATTTGCCTTCTTTATTTTTTATTCTTTTAGATATAGGTGTGTCGCATTTGAAATATACATGTTTCTTCCCCGAACCAGTCTCTACAGTGAACGATGATGGAAGCAGAGGGTAATACTTATTCATAGTTTTTACATCATCGAAATCAACTACGAGGTAATTACCAGCACCGCACAAAAGCCCATAATTTCCTCCTTTACCTATGTGCTCCTGTAATTTATTATTGCTCCAATGATAATTTGCATTGGTCGTCCAACCCTCGCTCCCTTTCTTTCCCCACATTATAATGAATCGAGCTTCGTCTGTTCTAAGTCGTTCAGGGATGGTCATTTTTCATCGAAAACGGCTTCTAGTTCTTCGTACTTAATGCGAGTAATGGGAACGTCGAACACGTAATCACACCACGATGAACTGGTTAGGCTCTTTTCTGGTGCGAGGCAGTACGAGCCTTTTCCATGAATTGTTGCTACGTGCTTGTTCTTCTTGTTCCTAATTATCTTTGTTCGGGCGTTCTCGCAATAATAGTAACTTACTTTGCTAAGTGTCTTGAGGGATGCCATGAGTGTCAAGGGCAATGCATCAGCATACTTATCATAGGCTTCTCGGTCCTTGAAGCTTACTGCAACGAGATTGCCCTTGCCGCAAAGGATGGCGTAAGGGAGGTTCTTCCAGACGTGGTCTTTGAGTTTCTTGTCTCTATAGGTATAGTTGTTCTTTTCTCGCCATGCGGGTTCCATTGGCTTTCCTCCATCTTCTAAAAGGATGAAGCGGAACTCGTCCTTCATGAGTCTATTGTGCACGTTCATCGTTGTTCGCCTCGTTCTCCAGGTATTGGTGTAGTGCTAGTTTTGCTAGTGCGCTCATGTTGATGCCTACTTTCTTTGAGTGTTGCCGTAGCCTATTGTGGATTGTCTTCGGCACGTACACCATCAGTTGCTTGACTTCTTGCTTCATGTTTTTCCCTCCGCTTCGAGAAGTAAAAGGCTCGTATTATGCGAACTTCTATGCTGAGTTGCTCTTCCACTTCTCGTGGTAATTCCTTCATGTTAATGGGGTATTCATGCTTGTAAAAATTATTTTCCTACGCTAATAGAGTTTTTTTGTGAACAAAATACGTTATTTAAAGGTCAAAATAGATACTTATAAATAGCAGATATACAGTCCATATACTCCGTGAAAACAGCCAATAAACGGACTAAATACCCGAAAGACATACAAGAACAAATAATACTTTTTATGGCCAATCCTCACCCCAACCCCAAGACTGATGAAGAGAAAAAAACGCAAAAAATAACCTCTACAACACTAAACGAAAATCAACTATTCGCGAGAGCAACAGATTTCAAAAGGAATTACGATGGTGGCAAGACCGACGATGGGCAAGATGATGGTGATGTCTTTGCTGGAAAACCTAAATACATCCAATGGACTGCGAAGCATGTCAGGGCACAAAGATATTATGATTCTTACATGATGACGGGTCCATTCATAAAAGATGGATTGCACCAAAAATACAAGAAAACACACTGCGCTAACGCACTAAAACAACTCGCAAAAAAAGGATTAATCGAGCGCATAGACATACAAAGCAAAGGAAAAAACCCATCGACAATGGATGTGTGGCGACTCGGTCCATTACCCAAAGTATCAAAATTCATGCTAGAAAAAGCACATTACTTTGAGGAATTCGTGAAAACAGATTTCTTCAACGACGAGATGTATTGGACGGCTGACACTGGCTTAGAAACGAAAGCCCCCACATTCTTCAAGAGATTCGCAGGACGAGAAACAGAATATTCTCCTGAAGAACATGAACTTAGACGCATTTCTCAAAAACTCAACAAAAAATTTATCGTAGAAATCACTAGCGATGACAATCTTAACCTTGATAATTATTTCAATACGATGGAATCGTTAGGCATTGATTTGAGAGAATCGCTTAGTGCGTTACCCGCATTATACAGAACATTCAATGCAAAGGGGACTGCATCAAAGAAGAAATAGCCCGTTATTTTTTCCTGCAACCCGAATAAAATAACAACTCACTAGCACAAATTCATCATTATACAGAAAAATCAACATGGAGGTATAAGACAAAGCGGCCAAAAAGCAGGATATTTGTTATACCTGTTTATAATAAGAGAAAGAAGCCCCCGCCGGGAGTCGAACCCGGGACCTTCGGTTTGCTCGAACGACAGCGAGAGTTTCGAAAACCCTCGTTTTCGCAATACAAGACCGACGCACTAGCCACTATGCTACGGAGGCGCACCAGAGCGTACCAGAACGAGGTTTTTAAAGGTTTTTCTTCTCAGACGGCTAGATGCACGACAACCGCGACGATCACGCCCAGAATGATGCCCGCGACGGCCTGGGACAAGGTATGGCCCAGGACGACCTTGACCTTCTCGTGCAACTTCTCCTTCTGCGCCAGCTTGTTCAAAACCTTTGCTTGTTGGCCCACGCTCCACCGCACGCCGAAGCTGTCACGGATGATGATGATGCTGAACACGGCGCACACGAGGAACAAGGTCGACACGCCCTGAAGGAAGAACACGGACATCGTCGTCGCGGCCACGACCGCGCTGTGGCCAGAAGGCATCCCTCCCGTCTTGAACAACTCCTCAGCGAACGACGGCCGATTCCCACCATTCACGCTCACCACCGCGAACTTGATGGCACCCGCCGCCAGCCACGTACAGAACGCTGACAAGAACAACGGGTGCGTCAACAACTCGAGCAACATCACGTAATCCTCCGATACCGCGAGTTGATGAGCCCCCACTCGATGAACAGCAACAATATCCCGACGACCAACAATCCCAGGTCGAGCCGCTTGCTCACGAACACCTCATCAGCGCTCTCTAGCAATCCCTCGAACGACTCCTCCAAGGTGTCCTCATCACTAGCAGGGATGACGACGCCCCCCGTCGCGTTGCTCAGCATGTACAAGTTCTCCGGGTCGTACGTCGCCGTGATGTTATAGTACTCCGGCAAGTAACCGATAGGCGCCGACTCGCTCCCGATGCCCACGCAGTCGATGACGACCTTGTGCTCCTGCGCGTAGCTCACCGCCCGCACCATGGAGTTGTCGATGAAATTGCCCAAGGTGGAAGTCCCGTCGGTGAACAAGACTATCGTCTTGCCCAAGTCAGGGTCCGCGAGGAGCAGGTTCGTGCTCGTTATGAGCGCGCCGGGGATGTCAGTACCACCAGCCTTTGTAATCTCGATGCTATCAATAGCGATCTTAACGGCATTCTTGTCATCGGTGAGCACCTGCTTGATGATCGTCACGCCCGAGAACGTGACCACGCCGACCTTTGCTTCCGCGTGCAAGGTATCCACGAACCTCGTAGCGTAATCCTTAGCCACTTCAAGCCTGCTCGGCTCGAAATCCTTAGCGGCCATGGACGAGGAGATATCGATGGCGATGACGTAATTGCTCGGCAGGCGCTCGGCCTGGTGCCAGAGCTGTATGCCCGCCGCGGAGAAGATGAGCATGACCAAGATGGCGATGCGCATGAGCAGCACCGTCATGTTCTTCGTGACGAATCGCCTGCCAGCCACGCGCTTCAGCGTCTGGAAATTCGCGAACTGCATTGCCCGCCGCTTCGCGCCGCGCAACGACAGGAAGTGCGTCATGACCAGCAAGGGCAAGCTAGCAAGGTACCACAAGTAGGCCGGGTTCTCGAACGTCAAGTACATGCTCTCACGTCGTCATGGTGATAAACTGCCTTCTCCTCAGGAACCGCATCAACGGCTCAACATAATCCTTGTCAGTGGTGATGAGCGTGAATCCTCCCTTCACGCCCTCGAAGACGCGCTTGACGTGCTCTTCCTCCTCGAGGACCAACGAACGGTACTTCTCGGCATACTGCCTCGTATCAATGTACAAGTAGTCGTTCGTGTACGGGTCCTCAAGGGCGAACTGCCCAACGCCTTTCGGGAGCGCCCGGTCTCGCGGGTCGCGCACCATGATGCCGATAATCTCGAAGTGCTGCGACATCATCCTGATGTACCGCTCCCACCCCTCCTCAAGGCCGAGGAAGTCTGACACGACGATGAGCACCGCGTTGCTCTTCAGGAAAGAGACTGTCTGGCGGAGCACCTTCTTGAAATCGAACTTGCCGCCGTAGTTGTTCGGGTCGCCGAGCTCCTGCGACATCTTCTCCAGCATCCCCTTACCGATGTCAGGGTAGATGCTCACGTCTAGGTCATCCGTGAACATCCCGAGGCCTACGGCGTCGCCGCCGCGCAGGATGCCATCGGCGAGCCCGTAGGTCAGCTCCGCCGCGTACTCCGCCTTGAGCTTGCCAGTAGAGGAGAAGAGCATGCTGTTCGAGACGTCGAGCATGATGAACACGGAGAAGCTGCGGTACTCCTCGAACTCGCGTACCAACGATTCCTTGGCGCGCAGCGAAGCCCGCCAGTCGATAAGGGATGCGTCGTCGCCGTACTGGTAGCTCCTGTAACCCGCGAACTCTATGCCGCGCCCCTTGAACGTGGTCACCCAGCTGCCAGCGATGTTCTTGGACAGGACGGAGCGCTTCGCGTAGATCTCCGCCTTCCTGATATGTGGGGTCAAGTCGACCCGCAAGTCTTTGATAGCCATGCGCATCACGTCCTGCGCGGCCTGATCACACGATCGGGACCTTGTCGAGGATTTCCTTGATGATGACGTCTGGATTGATCTCTTCGGCTTGGCCCTCGAAATTCAGAATGATACGATGCCGTAACACCTGATAAGCGACGCTCTTCACGTCCATCGGCTTCACCACCTCGCTCCCGCGCATGAGCGCGTGGGCCTTCGAAGCGATGAACAACGCGATGCTCGAACGAGGGGAGGCGCCGAAGCTGATGTACTTGCCGCTCTCCAGCTTGTACTTCTCCGCGTCGCGCGTCGCCTCCACGATTCTGACGATGTAATTCTCAATCTTGGTATCGAGCCTGATGTGCTTGACGAGCTGCTGCGCGCGTATGATCTCCTCAGGGGTCAATACCGGCGTCAGGTCGAACTCGCTGAAGTCACGCGTGGTAATGTTTTGCTTGAGGATGAGGAGCTCCTCCTCGAACGTCGGGTACGTCATCATCACCTTGTACAAGAAGCGGTCGAGCTGCGCCTCTGGCAACTTGTACGTCCCTAATTGCTCGACGGGGTTCTCCGTTGCCATGACGAAAAAGGGGAACGGGAGCCTGAACGTCTCCTTACCAATAGTCACCTGTCGTTCCTGCATGCCCTCCAGCAAGGCTGACTGCACCTTCGGCGGGGCGCGGTTGATCTCGTCCGCCAGGACGAAATTCGCGAAGATAGGGCCTTTCACCGTGTAGAACCCCTTCCCCTCCTCGTACGTCGTGATGCCGATGATATCGGTGGGCAAGAGGTCCGGGGTGAACTGGATGCGGCTGAACGACGACCCGGTAATCGTGCTGATCGTGCGGACGAGAAGTGTCTTCCCCAAGCCAGGGATGCCCTCAAGGAGGACGTGGCCGTTGCAGAGGATAGCCTCTATCAGCGCGTCGACGATGTGACGCTGTCCGACCATGATCTTGCTAATCTCTGAACGGATACGGTCGAAGCGCTGTTGGTACTGGGCCACCTCTTTTTTCAACTCTTGAGGGCTGATGCCCTCAAAGCTATCCGCCATCGCTTGTCCTTGAACCCCGCTTATTTAAATAATTTTGTATTCGTCGTCGGCACTCAGCGTAGAAAGATTTAAATATCTCGACAGGGAGGAACCTTTCAACAAAGGGGTGAGCACATAGCGACTGTTGGCGTCAAGTCCGAGTCAGGCATGACACAAGCCCTCCTCAAGGAGATGACGGACAAAAAGATAGCGTACCTGCTCAGCAAGCACTCCATCAAGGACGTCGACGTCTACACGGTCATCAAGGAATTCTTCAAGGAATACCTCCACGCCAACTATGAGTTCACGTTCGACGAGCTCACCGAGGAGCTCAAGAAGGTGTACATCGAGAAGCAGGTCAAGGAGAGCCTGTTCCGCCTCCTCAAGGACTTCAGCACCATCGAGTACAAAGACGAAGAAATACCTCAAGAGGTGTTGCGGAACATCCTCACCTCGTTCTCCAAGCTCGTGAACTCCCTCATCAAGAAGGAGATGCAACGAGGAGGGTTGTTCTCACGCCTGTTCGGGAGCAAGGAAGTCCCCGCCGCCAAGGATTCGCCGCAACTCACCCCCCAAGAGGAACGAGAAGTGCGGAAGGACGCGCTCCCCGAGACCGCCCCGGAACTCCCTGCTTCCTCATTAGAAGACGCTCCGAGACCCTCGCCTTCGCCGGCGACCATGGAAGGACAATTCGAGGTGCCGTCGCTCGAACCCTCACCAGAGGAGCAAGGCGCCCCGCAGGAGCCGCTAGCAGAAGAGCAACGACCAGCAGGGGAGCAACCGGCGGCTCCTGACACCGGCAAGGCGCCTTCATGGGTAGAGCCGCAGGAGTCGCCAGAAGCCCTCCGCCCATCGATGGCCGATGACTGGTCGTCCGACGATCACGCCAACCATGACGCGCCATCCGTCAGCGATGACGAGCCCTTACCGTTTGAACAGCAAGCATCCACGGAGCCTTCGGGCACGACCCAACCCTCGCCAGCACAGGATGCCGTTCCTGAGGCGCCGAGCCAGGAAGAAACGCAAGCATCCGGCGACCAGCCAACCACCGAGCCCGTTCTTGAGGAGCAAGCCCCGCCGCAAGAGGCCATCCCAGATACTGACACCGTTCCTTCCACGCCTCCAGAAGACGCCGTTCCCGAGGCGCCGCTACAAGAACAGGCACAGGCGACCATCCCTGAGCACGCGCCAGCCCAGCAATACTCCTCTCCTGATGACAACGACTCGGAGGTGTACTTCGGGGATGATGAGGAGCTCTCCGATGACCTCAACCGCTTGGCAGAACAACTCGATGACGTCATCAAGGAGGATGACTCCTCCTCCGCGGCCGCGCGGCATCCGCCAGACCTAGACCACCTCATCGTAGGGGTAGAGCACCTCATCGCGCAGCAGGACCTGGCAGGGGCGCAGGACGCCTATCGCCAGCTCCTCGAGCACTACGACGCCTTGCCTGAGCATGACAAGCACCGCTACTACGGCAAGCTGCAGGAACTCTACGCGAAGCTCCAATAATGAAGGGTTATCGTCCTAGCTGTCAGTCCAGGTGCAGTCTAGATGTCCAGCTTGCTCCCGTCCTTCCTGCCTGAGAAGAGCATGATGATGCCGAATACGAGCAGGATGATGACGATGACGCCGCCGATGATCAGCGCGGGCAGCTGCTCGGGACTGATGGTCATGGTCGCGAAGAAATCCTTCGGCCGCTCCTCCTCGACGTCCTTCTGCTCGTTGATGAGGTACTTGCAACCGTTCACCGCGGTCTCCACCAGCTTCACCGCCTCGTCATAGTTGTGCCGCAAACGCTCCTGCTCCGCCCTGTCGATGAGCTCGACGAGCTCCTGGCACTCAGGGTTGTCGTTCATCAGGTCACGGGCGAACACGACCTTGCTCTCCACGTCGTCGCCGCTGTCCTGCTGCTCCATCGAGCTTATCATCACCGTCGCGCGGTCGACGTATTCGGGATCGTCCACCCATGCAGAGACGACCACTGCGAGGGGGGCTTCCTTGCGGTACCCGTCGATGAACAGGCTGACTGAGATGTTCTCGCCGGTCTCCAATGAGGGAAAGGACCACTCGGTGAATCGGAACGAGACGTCCTCGGTGAGGTTGTCTGCCGTGGCGTTCAGCGTGACGCCGAACAGCGTGTCGTTCCACGTGTTCTTGATGGTGAGCGGTATCTCTACCGTCTCGTTAGCGTAGGTGAACACATCCTTCGGTGTGATGAGCTCGATGGGGTACGGTGTCTCAACAGGGTTATCGATGGGTATCGGCACCGGTCGTGGCCGCGGGCTTGATGATGAGGGCGACGGGTCCTTGACCTCCTGTTCGTTGATCGCCGTGACCGTGATGTACACCTTGTTGCTGTCTACGTACTCGCCGTACGGGTCGGTCGCGCGGAACACCACGCTGCACTCCCCGACGGCGACGCCCACCACGTCGACGTCATCGCCGTTCAAGGTTATCTCGGCATTGGTGCAGCTCTCTCCGGGCGCGAGGCTGTAGGTGAGGCTCGTCTCCTCGTCGATGCTCGGCGATGACGTGCGCACGCCGTCGCCGGGCGGCGTCGCGTAGGGGAACGGGGAGATGAACCCCTCATCAGTGCTGGTGTCATCATCAGGGTCGTAGAACCGCTGGCGCCAGTTCGCCAGCCCTGTGCCTTCCTGAGATCCGGCGAAGTAATCATTCCCGTCCTTGTAGCTGCCTTCTACTGTCATGTTCGGGAGGTCGTTGATGAGCGTCGGCGGCCTGTTCAGGTCGGTGATGTTGACCTCCCACGTCCAGTTCGCCACCGAGTCCTTGTAATCCTCTATCATGAGCACCACCTCGATGGTGCCCTCGTCGAAGAACCCGAAGGTCAAGTCGTAGGAGGCGTTCGATGATGAGCCGCTCATCTTGACGTTCGTCAACGTGGAGTCCCATGAGCCATAGAGGTACCAGTGGTAGTCGAGCGAGTTGTACGGGAAGCTGGAGTCGTTGATGGCGATGGCGTCGAACACCAATGATGAGTTCTCCGACGCGTTGATGGACGTGCGGTTGCTCGGGAACGATGAGGCGTTGCCCATTGTCGTCTCGGTGCGGTTGGCCGTGCCGTTCCAGTATGGCCTCACGAACTCGATATACGGCGGGGTGCTCGGGGTGAGCACGTCGAACGAGACTATTTCGAAGTGCGTGGCGCCTTCGCTATCAGTTGTTGAGAGGTTGACCTCGTAGAAGCCTGCCTGCCCTTCCTCAGGGGTCAGTCGCATGGTGAAGTAGTCGGTGCCGTTCTCCGTGAACGAGAAGTCTTGGGTGAAGGTCGCGTTCGCCATGGTGATGAAGGACCAGTTGTAGGTGAGCGTGTCGAGGTCGTACATGACGTCCTCGTCAATGACGTCGACCGTTCGGTAGTACGCCTTTCCCTTCACGATAGGGGTGCAGTTGATGTTCACGCTGTTGAAGTACGGCGCGTCGTTCGTGTTGTTGATGGTGAACGTGAAGGTCTCGGTGTCGGTGAAGCCATAGCGGTCCGCGACGGTGATGTTGATGCTGTAGCTCCCGACCTCTCCGGTGTCGTTATGGTATTGCTGGTGCTGCCAGGCGGTCTGGTTAACGTTGACGATGGGGAATACTGCTGTGTCGTTGCTCGTGAATCTCGAGGTGAAGTCCTCTCCAGGGTCAGGGTCGTCGACGATGAGGTAGACCGTGCACAGGTCTCCCTCGTCGCACGTCACGTCTCCTATGCTTCGCAGCACGGGCAAGGTGTTGTTCTTGACCTCGACCTTGAAGGTCTTGGCGTCGCTCTCGCCGTCGTCGTCTGAGACGTTGATGAGGAGGGTGTGGTTGCCGACGTGGGTGTCGTTGATGACGGTGCTGATGAACCCTGTGGTGGTGTTGATGGAGAAGAGCGTGTCGTTCAGCCAGTACGTGAGCTCTTCCCCTTCGTAGGTGAGCTCGTCCGGGTCGTGTGCTGATACCTGGTAGGTGTACGTCGCTCCTTTCACGGTCTCCTGGTCGCTGATGGCGTTGATGACTGGGGGGTCGTTCTTGTTCGTGAGGTTGAGCCAGACGGTCTCTTCGTCCTGAGCCTCCCCGTCGTCGACGGTGATGGTCACCCACCTGCACACGACGTGATCGTTGGTGAGGTTTGCGCTGATGAGAGCGGTGGCGTTCTCGGGACTGCTGTTCGTCGTGGAGATGTTCGTGGTCCAGGGGTCTGTTGCTAGGGTGCAGTTGGAGCTTATGGAGAACGTGAGCGTGTCCGCTTCGTCGAGGTCTTCGGCGTGGACGGTGAAGTTGAACAGCTGCCGTTGCGTCCCTTCCAGGCCGAGCGCGTCGAGGTCTGTTGTGATGTTCGGGAGCTGGTTGATGGTGGTCACGTTCAGGAGGAAGGTTGCTGTGGCGTTCGGGTTGTCATATGGTGTGTCGCTCGTCGGCCCGTTGTCCGTCACGTTCACGCGCACCCACCACAACCCTTTCTCGCCGAAGACTGGGGCGTTGCTCTCGCGGTTGAACGTGATGTACGCGCTGTTGCTCCCGGTCTGTGTGAGGTTGATGCTGGTGAGGTTGCTCTCGAAGGTGAAGTTGATCGGGAAGTGTCCTTCCTCGTCCGTCACGTTGAATGAGTAGTTGAATGCTGTGTCCTCGATGGCTTCTTGGTCTGTGAGGGTGATGCTTGGCGGGTCGTTCACGAGGATGACTTGGTAGGTGATGTTCTTGCCGTTGTAGCCGCCGTTGAGGTCGAGGACGAGGTACTCGTACCTCGTCGTGCCGTTGTCCTCTTTGTTGGGGGTGCAGCTCACTTCCCCTGTGGTCTCGCCGACGGTGCAGTATCGCTCGTCCGCTTCTGCCGGGTCGATGAGGTAGTACCTCGTCGTGTCGCCGTCCGCGTCGGTGCTCTTGATGGTGAAGACGGCGGTCTGGTCCTCGTAGAATGTTCTGTCCGTGGCGTTCGGCGCCGTTGGCGGCGCGTTCTTGATGGTGAACCCTCCTGTTGATGCGGTGATGTTCGCGGTGCCGTTGCTGAGCGTCACGTTGCACGCCCAGGTCTCTCCTCGCTTGGCGGTCCCTGCGGTGAGCGTGTGGCTCTCTTGCGGCAGTATTATTTTTATCGGTCCGCTGTGTACCGTGCTGCCGTTGATCCAGCTCACCCATTGCTGGGTGGCGTCGGTGCTGTCCCATGAGCAGACGATGTTGTCGCTCGTGGTGGGGTGCTCGCTGTTCAGCGGGCTGATGTCGGGGCCGTCGCTGAAGCTGGTGGCGAGGATGGCTCCTGCTGCTGCGAGGGTGAGGATGATGATTGTGAGCGTCTTCGCGAGGCGTCCGTTCATGCTCGTCCACCTCTTTTTATGCGTTGTTCCAGCAGATTGATGGAGAGTTCCTTGATCGTGGTTCCTTGCGTGGCTGCTGCTATCTTGAGTTGTTTGTGGAGCTCTTCTGGTATGGTGATGTTGATGTTTTTCATCGCCGTATCCCTTCTTCGAGCGCCGCCACTATTTCTTCTTTGAGCGTGGTTCCTTGCGTGGCTGCTGCTATCTTGAGTTGTTTGTGGAGCTCTTCTGGTATGGTGATGTTGAGGTTTTTCATGTTACTAACTCATTTTACTTACTTGACTTTGTTTATTTCGCTAACTTAACTTGTTTATTTACTTTATTTATTTAGGATGGTTATTCTTGCTACGTTATTTAGCTTCGCTAACTTACTCGTATATAAATGTTCCGGATAGGGCTCACCTACGATGCCAAGACAACAAGTACCTGACCTCATGGAAGCACCTCGCCACATCAGCCGCCACCAACCCCTTCTGGCGCTCGCCAAGCAACTCATACGAGGACAAGAGCTTCAGGTAATGACCCTTCGCCGCGTCGACCTCCTCGAACTGCAAGGCCAAGAACACGTTGTACAACGACTGCCAGCACCGCTCCAACGGCGAGCCGGACAGCGCCAACTCCGACGCCTCCTCAGTGAGATCCTCACCCACCACCACGCTCGTCTGGAACACCAGCTGCCGCAACTCCTCAACGAACACCGAGCACTCCAACAAGGAATAACGGGCGTCAACCCGCTCCAGACGAGCAGTCTTGGCAAAGAAAGACCTGAGCACGCGGCGCAACGACTCGTGATTAAGCGAGGCTTTCATCGACACCTCCAAATCATCAGCGGTGAACGCGAACGGCAACGAGAACGCGTACATGAAGAACGACCTGGACAACCCCGCAAGCCGCTCCATGACGGCAGCCGTCGAAGGATTCCCCTCAGCCAGCACGCGCCCAATCGAGGCCAACCGACGCAGCAACTCACGCTTGTGCTCATCGCTCAACAAGACCTGCTTCCGACGCTTCCTCGTGAAATACCACCCCAACCGAGCGACCGCTGCGTACAACTGGTGATGATAGAACTTGAACACAACAAGCAAGGTGATGAGCACCCCCAAGAGCATGAGGAGCAGGTTGGTGAGCGGCGAAGGCTTCTCCACCACGCCCGGCATCTCAGGGATGATGCACGGCGGGCAAGGACCGCCGCAGTCGACGCCCGTCTCGTTCTGGTTCTGGACGCCATCGAAGCAACTCGGGCACGGATCGCAGACAGGCCCGCCGCAATCGACGCCCGTCTCGCCCCAGTTCTGGATGCCGTCTGTGCAGTTGAAGCACGGCTCGCAATACGTCCCGCCGCAGTCGACCCCCTCCTCGTCATTGTTCTGGATGCCGTCATGGCACGTGCCGCACGGCGGGCAAGGACCGCCGCAGTCGACTCCCTCCTCGCCGTTGTTCTGGATGCCATCATGGCACGTCGGGACGTACTCGCACTCCTCCCAGAACACGCGATGGTAATCATCATAGTCGCACCCATTCAAGTCATAGCACTCACGGTAGCGCGTCCCATTCACGAAGCAATCAGACCACTCTCCACACTTCCACTTCGGCGTGCACGTGAAGGAAGACGTGCTCCCCCCAATGCCGCCCCCGCTGCCATCAGGGTCCTCGCAGAGCACCTCCACCTCCACGATGTTGCTGTCAGCACTGAGATTGCCGGGATCAACGGCACGGAAATACATGTAATCCTCACCGCAGCCGTCAGAGGTGTAGAAGACGTTGCCCGTCACCTGGGAGATGGTCACGTTCACCAACCCGGCGCCGATCACCGAGAACGACAACGAATCCCCGTCAGGATCATCGAAATAGGAATACAAAGAGTACGGAGAGCTGCTGCTGCCGCTCGAGAACTCATCATCAGGCACGTCCTCGACAAGGTAAGGCGGGTCGTTGACGTCCAGCACGGAGAAGTCATACCGGAACTTAGTCAGGTTGTTCGAGCACTGAGAACCATCCGTAGCGGTCAAGTTGATGCTATGATTGCCCACCTGGTCCTGGAATGGCCGCAAGTAGAGACGACCGTTCTGCACGTACGCCCACCCCATGCCCTCATCAAGCTCCACGCCCAACGAGACAGACTCGCCATCAGCGTCAGAGCCGTTGACGGCGCAAGACAGCCCGTTGTCCTCGATGCTCGTGGACTGGTTGAACGAATCAGCGCACGAGAAGTTAATATCGGGCGGCGTGTTGATGCACAGGAACGCCAGGCCGGGAGCCTCGCCCGTGAAGGGGAAGCCTGAGAAGCTGAGCGAGCCCTCGTGCTGCAACCACCACCCGCCAACGAATACGAGGAGCAACGACAACCCGATGAAGGAAAACCCCACGACCCTTCTCATACATCACTTCCAGGAAGAGACACCTATTTAAAGGTTTTCGTTGTCACCATATCTGGCTCGCCCAGAACGTGAAAAGGGTCTCGCTCGTCCCGTTACCCGTGGCGTTCGGGACGTAGATGGCGACGTCGAACGACAAGCTGTTATGCGTCTCGCCGCCAACAAGGTTGTCGCACACACGCATCAATGAGCCGTTCGTGATGTTCACCCAGCCACCAGGGAAGTAATCCATGCAGCCACCGCCGTACACGGCATGAGAGGAATCATTCTTCACGCTGAACGCCAACCACGAGTCATCAGTAGAGGAGTCCAGGAACAAACCACCATGCGCCTCTCCCCAATCAGTCGCGTTCATGGTGATGTTCGCCTCGTACCCCCCGTCGTTCCGCACCACGATGGACGCCGGCAGGAAGGAAGGGCAATCGCTATGGTCATTGCCGCCGGTCACGTTGGAATAGATAACCCTTCCAGGAGCGCACCCCGTGAAGTTGATGACCTCGCTGTCAACGGTCGTGATGGACAACGCCTTGGCGATGTGCATCGTCACGTTACCCTGCGCGGAAGAAGCGTACCCTGTCGACGGGACCTGCCTGCTGGACAGCAAGGAAGAGAACGAGGAGACGGCCAGGAACGTGCCGATGAACGTGACGGCAAAGGCGGCGCAGACCGCGACGAGCAACGACTTATTGGACACGCTCATCCAGTATCTCCTCCAACTTCAGGGTTGTCGCTCTCGTTCGCTGGTTCCGGCGAGATCCTGACGTGCACCTTGCCGCTGCCCTGCGACGAGGCCGCGGAGTTGCCACCAGTATCCTTCGCGTCACGCACCTGCTGCACGACCAGGAAGCCGATGATCGCCACCACGATGAGCAACAAGATGAGCGTCGCCACGAGCAACCGTTCGAGAGGAACTTTCTCCATATCATTCTCCCTCCATCACGAGCTATATAAATATTGCGTCTTCAGCCGAGGAGCACGCGCGCTGCCGGCCGGTAGAACTCGGCGACGACCGCTCCGGTGTAATTGCCGTACGCCGCTTCTTCAGGGATGCGCAGATGGACGGTCACCCCCCGCTCCTCACCAGGGCTGATGAGGAACCGGTCCTCGCTCAGCCACAGCCACCCGGCCATGTCGCCCCCCGTCCTGAGCATGACGAACGCCTCCTCCCCGCTAGTGATGAAGACGTCGCGCCTCCCACCACCGCCAGGATTGTTCGCGCCGAAGTACAACTTGTCATCATCGACGTTGATGCCGATGTAGTCAGCCACCTTGACGTGCGTCTCCACCACCCGCTCATACCTAGGCGTGATGAGCCACGCGCCCGTCGCGAGCACTACGACGAGGAGTACGCACACCCCTATGAGGACGAGGAGGAGTTTCCCTTTCATCGAAGCATCACTTCTTCTCCTTGAGGACCCGCACCAAGAAGTACACGCTCGCCGCCAAGAGCAGGATGAGGATGACGAGCAAGACGTGCAACACGCTGCTACCGGTCAGGAATCCTGGCCGCTCCTCGACCTCCACGATTGCTTCGACGAGGGTGAACGTGACGGGGTACTCCTTCGCCACCTCGTTGTTATCAGCGCCCTTCACCTGCTTCTCAGCCCTGATGACCAAAGAGCCGTTGTTCTTACCGAGCGGCAATGAGGATGTGTCGAGGTAGACGGTCAGCTCCCGCTGCTGGAAGTCGACGAGCCCGACCCTCGCGGACGTCGCGGGTTCGAGGCCGGGGACACGGAGCGTGGCGTCCGCCGCTATCCTGCCCTTCCACAAGTTGCGGACCTTGGCCGCGAACGGCACGATGCCATCCCGCTCCACGACCTCTTGGTATTCGACGAGCTCGACGTCGAACGAGCCGACGCGGAATCCCTTCGTGGCGTTGCGCTCCTCATCACCGTAGAAGAAGCGGAGGACCGCGCGGTAATCGCTCGGCGGCGAGCCAGCGGTAGTGAACGTGAACGTCTTCGTGATGGTCGAGATCGGTGGGATGGTGAGGTCGTCATAGGTGACGGTCTCCAGCAGGCCGCCGTTGGCGAGGCTGTAGTACGAGACCTCCGCCCGTGCGCCGGTGATGGCCTCCTCGCCCCTGCTCCTAATACTGAACGAGCCGGGCGTGTCCTCGCCCTCGTTCACCCCGCCCTTATCATCAGCGATGATGAACGAACTGATCTCAGCATACTTCCCAGGGTACGGGACGTGCACGTAGATCTGCGGGATGACGCCCACGCGGGCGCCGATGCCACCACTTGATTCCTCGCTTTTCTCCATGACATAGAAGCTGATGACGTGCCTGCCCGGAGTCTCGATCGCGGCGGGCAGTTCGAGACGCGCGGTGAAGGGGGCCATGCTGCCTCCCTTGACGAACACTTCCTGGTCTGAGAGCGTGACGTGCTCTGCGAGGTCTCCTCCCACGCCGATGCCTACTGTGTAGTCTTGTCCTTCGTTGTTGATGATGACGAAGGAGAACTCCTGCTCGAGCCAGGGGGAGAAGTCGACCTCGTAGCGGCCGGGAGAGATGCCGATGCCTGATACGAGAGAGAGAAGCATAATCAAAACGATAAAATAAAGGAAAAACCTCATGTCCTTTCACGCTTATGCTTGTTTCGCCCAGAGGTCCACTTCGAAATAGTCGTTCTCCGTGACGTCGTACGGTAGCGTGATGTTGAAGTCGATGCGGACGCTGTTCCTGCCGTTGCCGCCGGCGCGGTTCTCGAGGTTCTCACAGATGGGGAGATAGTCCGCCGCTCCTGTCAGCTGGTAATAGGCGTCCTGGATTGCGCCGAAGCAGCCGCCGTCATACGTCGGGATGTTCGCGCTGGTGTTGTCCACCCGGTACCATACCCTCGAAGCGGACGTGGTGCCGCTGTCCAGGAAGCTGCCGCTGTCCGCCGCGCCGACCGCTGTTGCGGTGACGTTCATCGTCACGTTCGCGGCGAGGTTGCCGTCATTCCTGAGGTCCAGGCCGTCACCACCCACTGCTGCTGGCGCGGTGCACGTGTCGACACCGTTGCCATACTGCAAGGTGGAGCTGATGTTGATGTGGTTCATCCCGCCGCTGTCCGGCGTGCACGTGCCGAAATCGATGGTTTCATCATCCAAGGTGATGCTCAGCGTCTGGCCGACCTCTAGGGTGACGTTGCCGACGTCGAACGTATTGAATCCTGTCGGTACGCCCGTCATGGTGCCGAGCTTGTTCAAGCTGATGACCGTGCCAGCGATGGAGACGACGATAGCCGCCACCAGAAACATTGCTAATGACTTGTTCGATATGTCCATTTTTGTATCCTCCTCATACTTTCTCAATATTCAAAACTACTCGTCCCGTGCTGGAGACTGGTTCGGGCGGCGCCGCGACGTCGATCGCGACCTTGCCGGTCGTCGAGGCCTCCCCGACCACTGCCGGGGCGGCGTCTGCCCTGACCTTGCCCGCCTCGTTGATTACCGTCCACGTCCCCAAGAGGGAGACGATGATGGTGAGTACGACCAGAATCAATAAGGTGTTCTTGGAGATGTCCTCATTCATGTTGTTCACACACCATATTTTAGTTACTATTTAGTTGGTTCATTTCTCTCGGTCTTATATATACTTTTCGCTTTTCTCCCTCTTGAGGTGAGCGAACGGTAATTTTATAAATGACGTGGCAGTCCAGCATAGCGCTGCCTCCGTAGCTTAGCGGTAGAGCGTGCGGCTGTTAAGCGGCCAGGGAATCATCCTGGCCGGGGCTGTCACCGCAAGGTCGCCGGTTCGATCCCGGCCGGAGGCGTCAGCCGAAGGCCGGCCCTGAACGCGAGTGAGGAAGTCGGCTGGAGGCGCCTAGCATGGGCCCGTAGCTTAGCCTGGTGGAGTGCCCGTTTCGTCCAGAGGATGCCTCTGGGCGGAGGCAAGACTGATAATCGGGTGGTCCCGAGTTCAAATCTCGGCGGGCCCATCACAAAAATTTACCATCCGGTGTCCACCAAGCGCCTTTTTTTTTCTCGTGCTTGTTATTCATAGGCCTAATCTCTTCGAACCAGCGATCCATCATCATGGTGCCGTTTATTCGTATCCGCCATAAATCCTGCCAACCCTTACAGCTTCTTTTCTCGCAATATATCGTCGGCTTGAAGCCTCTTTCCTTAAGAAGACGGTGTAGTTGCTTGATGAAAGGTTCGCTCACCGATCCCATTTAGAGACGAGGATATGGCTTTCCTCTCTTGTTCTGGATGTAGAGGCAGCCGTCCGTGTCGAAGAATCCCCTGATGAAGGATAGTACCCATTCATTTTTCTCAAGGATTATCTTTGGAATGGTGAAATCGGTCTTTTTTCCTAAGGGCAGGCCTAGAGATTCCTTGAACGTGACAAGTTCGTCAGACCATATCTGAAGCCGTAGACACTGGTTTGCTTCATAGGACGCATGGATGGATACACGTCGTATACTTCCTTGAACACCGCGTTGATTCTGGTATGATTCTGGTATCATAATAGTCCCTGTCATCTTCAATGTGCCCTCTGAGTTGATACAAACCTTTTCCTTTGTAGACATTCATGCTGCCGTCGCCCAGATGCCAACCGATTTCTTCTGCGAGAGAAGAAGACATGTGCGCAGGGATGGAGATAATCATGCTATTTGGGAAGATAACCATGGTTAATAGCCCTTGCGCGGGCGGTTGTCCCGTGAGTGGAAATCCTCCCGGGCTCATAACCTGTTCTCCCACTGGCCAGACCTGCCAAACCTATATATAATGATGATTGTTAGCCTGCGCCATGCACGAGCCCAAACCAGGCGACGTCTTGGAACTGCAGACCCGCACATCAGACCCGATCATCAACATCGCCAAGGACACCGTGTTGCAAGAGCGGCAATTGATCGTCTTCGTCAACACGAAACGAGGCGCCGAGTCGCAGGCGGAGAAGATGGCTGGAAAACTGGAGGCCTCGCCCGAGCTCGAACTCCTCTCGAACAAGGCGCTCAAAGTCTTGTCATCGCCGACCAAGCAGTGCAAGCGCCTCGCAACCTGCCTCAAGAGAGGCGTCGCGTTCCACCACGCAGGCCTGCACGCCAAGCAGCGAGAACTCATAGAGGAAGGCTTCCGCGACAAGGTCATCAAGGCCATCTGCGCCACCCCTACCCTCGCGGCAGGCGTCGATCTTCCCGCGTTCCGTGTCATCATCCGAGACCTTAAGCGCTATGGCGGGCCGTGGGGGATGACCTCCATACCAGTACTCGAGTACGAGCAGATGGCCGGACGCGCAGGCAGGCCGGGCAAAGACCCCTGGGGAGAGGCGATATGCATCGCTAAGAACGAGCGCGAATCGCAGCACATTGTCGAGACCTATCTTCGCGGTGAGCCAGAGGAGGTATACTCCAAGCTGGCCGTAGAGCCCGTGCTCAGGACCTACATCCTCTCATTGTTGGCTGGTGAGTTCATCAATGACGAGCGGACCCTGCGCGGTTTCTTCTCCCGGACGTTCTACGCGCACCAGTACGGCGACACGGACAAGCTACGCCGGATACTGGACCGCATGGTCTGCAAGCTGCGCGAATGGGAGTTCCTCAAAGGAGCAGGGGCAGCGGATGGCTTCACCAGCGCGGCGGACCTGCGAGGCGATGACGAGCTACGAGCGACACCTCTCGGCAGGCGCGTCTCTGAATTGTACCTCGACCCGTACACGGCGCACCACCTCCTCAATGGGTTGCGGCGGAGCGCGTCGCTCGTGCCGAACGCCTTCGCATGGACGCACCTGTGCGCCTCCTGCCTGGAATTACGGCCGTACGTCAAGGTGCGCAACGCGGAGCACGACCAGGTAGAGGAGAAGCTGGCCACGGAGGAGTCACGATTGCTCTACCTCGCACCCACGCGCTACAGCGACGAGTTCGACACCTACCTCGACACCATCAAGACGGCCATGCTCTTCGAGGACTGGATGGAGGAGGAGGATGAGGAATCATTGCTCGAGAAACACGGCGCCCGGCCGGGAGAACTACATGCAAAACTAGAGCGGATGGACTGGATCGTGTACGCCGCGTCAGAACTCGCAAAGATGGCATCCTTCCATGAGCAGCGTAAGTCCTTGTTGCAACTCCGAATCCGGCTCAAGCACGGCGCGAAGGAGGAACTGCTCCCCCTCCTCAAGCTGCGCGGCATCGGCAGGGCACGAGCGAGGAAGCTCTTCCAGAACGGCATCAAGGACGTCACGGGCGTGCAGCGCGCCGACATCACCGCGCTATCGCAACTCGTCGGCAAGGCCATTGCCTACAAGCTCAAAGAACAAGTAGGACAGAATCTCTCCCCAGAACACGTGCAAACAAAGCCGAACAAGCGGAAGGGCCAGAAAGCACTCCCAGATTGGGACAAAACTTAAAAATGATCATCCCTCAGCGTTCCTCATGCTCGACTACGGCATCATCGGGAACTGCAAGGCCTGCGCGCTCATCGACAAGAAAGGCAGCGTCGACTGGTTCTGCTTCCCCCACTTCGCCAGCCCGAGCGTGTTCGCCAAGATACTCGACGAGGACAAAGGCGGCAGCCTCAGCATAGAGGCGAGGGGGAACTACAAGATCTCGCAGCAGTACCAAGAGCACACCAACATCCTAGAGACCACGTACGACAACGGGAGGGACAAGTTCGTCATCATCGACTTCTTCCCGAGGTATCGCAAACTCCTCGAAAACAACCACGAGCAGCTCTTCCGCCAGAACAACCTCGTCAGGCTCATCAAACCCCTCAAAGGCAAGCCTATCATCAAGGTCATCTACGATCCCAAGCTCAACTACGCGCAAGGAGACAACCGGCACCGCGTCTTCAAAGGCAACCTCATCACAAGGAACAAGCACCACAAGCTCTGCCTGAACAGCAACGTCGACTACGACCTCATCCTCCAACAACTACACTTCAAACTAGACCACACCAAGTACTTCATGATAGGCGAGGTACACGACCACGGCTACGTCAACGCCACCTACCTCAAGCGTCTCGAGAACGCGACGAGGACCTACTGGAGGCGCTGGGTGCGCTCGATGACCCTCCCTGAGCAGCATCGCGAGCGCATCATCAGGTCAGCCCTCATCCTCAAACTCCTCACCTACTCAGAGACAGGGGCCATCGTGGCCGCTCCCACGACCTCGCTACCGGAGGAACTCGGCGAGGAGCGCAACTGGGACTACCGCTACTGCTGGGTGCGCGACGCCGCCTTCACGGTCGACGCGTTCAAGAAGATAGGACGAGACCACGAGGCGAAGAAGCTCCTCAACTTCTTCCTCGAGAACTCGAGCAAGAAGCACAAACCACTCCAGCTCATGTACGGCATCTACGGCGAGGCCAAACTCACAGAGAAGACTCTCGACCACCTCTCAGGCCACCGCGGCAGCAGGCCGGTACGGGTAGGCAACGCGGCGTACGACCAGAAGCAGCACGACATCTACGGCAGCCTCATCGACCTCCTCTACCTGTACTATGCCTACTACGAGTACGAGAAGCGCCTACCTAAGCAGTACTGGAACTTCCTCGTCTACCTCGTCAAGGAGATAGAGAAGCGATGGAGGAGGAAAGACCAAGGGATATGGGAGTTCCGCGGCATCAAGCAGCACTTCACCTACTCCAAGCTGATGTGCTACGTCGGCGTGGACCGCGCGGTCAAGCTAGCCCAGCACTACAAGAAGCACGAACAGGCCGAGCAATGGGCGCAGCTCAGGGACAGGATACAGGCTGACATCCTGCGCAAGGCGTGGCATGAGCGGAAGCGCGCGTTCACCATGTACTACGGAGGAGAAGAGCTCGACGCCGCAGTGCTGATGATGAGCTATCATGAATTCCTCCAGCCAGATGACCCTAGGCTCATCAATACCGTCAAGGCCATCAACGACGAGCTCCGCACAGCAGGCCTCGTGCAGCGCTACAAGATACGGGATGACTTCGGCGTCTCAGGATCAGCGTTCACCATCTGCAGCTTCTGGCTCATCGACGCCCTGTACAACATCGGCGAGCAGGGAGCTGCGAGGAAGCTGTACGACCAGCTCGCCAAGTACAGCAACCACCTCGACCTCTACTCAGAAGACCTAGACCTCAAGACCAAGCACCCGCTCGGCAACTTCCCGCAGGCGTACACGCACATAGCCCTCATCAACAGCAGCATCCTGCTCAGCGAGTGGAACACGAAGCGCAAAAAGCTGCCGAAAAGCCCGTACAGGATAGGCTAATCCTTGTTCGTTCCGACCCAGAGGTCATACTTCTCCACGCAGAACGGGTCATGCAGCTTGGTCAGGCTGCCAGAGGTGTGCATCTCATAGATGGCCTTCGCGATGAACCTGCTCGTGTCAATCTCCACGTACCACGGGCGTTCCTTGATAGCATCATCTTGCGGGATCGCATCAGTGCCAATCAATCGCTTGAAAGGATGCTTCCTGTCCTGGTAGAACTTGTCGAACCGTTCTATCGCATCGCAGATGAGCAAAGGGTGCGTGCAGCCGAGATACGCCTCCTTGACGCCCTTCTTGCGCAGTTGCTCCATCATCTTGATCATGGTGCTGCCCTTGCTGACGATGTCATCCACGATGAAAGCGGCCCGCTTATGGGGCTTCCCGAGCACATTGATATTATCGACCTTGTGGTTCACCGAATAATCGCGCTTCTTGTACCCCATCACCATGTCATCCTTGAGATGCTTCGCATAGAACTCAGACCTGCCAGCCGCGCCCGTGTCCGGAGCGGCGATGGTCGCGTCGATACCAGCGATGCTCTTCGCGTAATGGATGATCAGCGGAGAGGCGTGGAGGTGCTCCACCTGCACGAGTCGCTTGTCGAAGAAGCCGGTTATCTGGTCCGCGTGCAGGTCCATGGTCAACAACCGGTCCATGCCTGCGGTCGTGAGCAGGTCCGCCATCAACCTAGCAGGGATGCCTCCCTTGCCGTGCTCCTTATCACCACGGCCGTACGCGAAGTACAACCAGACAAGCGTGATGTTCCCTGCCTTCACCCGTCGCAAGGAATCAAGGGTGATGAGCGTCTCCATGATGTTCTGGCTCAGCAACAACCCTTCCGTCGTGTTATACGCGTTCTGGATGAGGTAGACATCCTTATCCCTAACGTTCTCGTACGACTCTAGGTTCAGCTTCATCTCGTCGTCTTCGAAATGGCGCCTGTCGACCTTGCCGATGCTCAAGTTCTCGTCATGGAAATAGTCGATGAATTCCATCTCCCTGTGCTCGTGCGACCGTAGGTGGTCCTTGCCACGAAGCTCTCCTCCCCGCTGGTTAATGAGGTATTCTAGCTGGCCCATCACCTTCTCGGCATAGGGCTGCCCGCTCCGGCACGAGAATAAGTGGAAATCCCCCCTAATCATGATGACGTCCCTAACGAGAGGGAACAAGACATCACTTAAAAGCTTTTAGGCTGTCCTGCCTCAGATGATAAGGAGTCGCTTCCCCGCCAGCACCGCCTTCACCTTCCGGCCAAGCTCATACGCGCCTAGCATGGCGGGATGGTTGCGTACGGGCACTGATTGGAACGTCACGGGGTGGATGGCCTCTAGCCGAGGATGAACCATGCTAATCGTGGTCTTGTACTGCTGCAGCACCTCGGCCTCATCGCCCGGCACGAACACGACCTTCCTGTCGTGTTCCACGTCCCTGCCGGTGCACCGCTTGCCCAGCCCGGTGACGAGCACGGCGCGGCTCTCAACCAGGACGACGTCGCCGACCGTGAAGGAAGGGAACTGCACCACGACGTTAAGGCGGTAGAGGCCCTTCGAGGTCTGCTTGTCCCTGCTGAACAACTGCTCCGAAGCCTTCATGGCGCCGCCGAACCTCCTGACCAGCTTCTCTCCCAGCTGCCTGGCTGAGGATTTGTGCGTTAGGTAGAGGTCCGGCCCCCTCAGGGTTTCTTCCACCTTGTTGACAGCCACTCCTTTGCTGGTGAGCGGCTCGAGGAACGACTCGATATACTCGAGCACCCCTTCTGGTGGGTCGCGGAGCTGCACCTTGGCCGTGAAGTACTCGGTGCCCATGCGCGCGCACTTGTCGCATCGCTGGTTGCGTACGGTGCACGACGACGGGTACTCCTTACCTTGGTATGAGGCGACGAGCTTGCACGTCGTTCTCTCGCCGCGCCGCTCGGGCACGACCAGTTCCTCGACACGGAACGAAGCCCTCTGCTGGCAGTGCTCCTTGGCCGCCTTGAGGACGCTCGCTTCGAGGTTTGTAGGTGTGAACCAGCGATCATGAGTCCTGACGCGGCCGCAGCTGCACACCGCTATCTCGAACGGCCGTAGCTTTATCTCGACGGGGGCGTGCTCCTCGCAGAACTCCTGGCCTAAAGGGATGTCCTTCCCGCATTTCGGGCAGAATGGCATGCCCTGCAGAAAAGCACAAACCTTTATAAAACTACGGTGTTTCAGCACCCCTCATGGCGAAGCAGCGAAGGAAGCCAGTCACACCCCTGGGCAAGGCTTGGTATTTCATCTGGTACGAGGACTCATTGGCGAGCTGGGCCGTCAACATCGTGCTCGCGTTCATCCTCATAAAGTTCGTCGTCTACCCCCTGCTCGGCCTCGTCATGGGGACGTCTTTGCCCGTCGTCGCCGTGGTGAGTGAGAGCATGGACCACGGCTATACCCGCAACGCTTGTGAGAAGACGTACGCGCTCTGCGACGACATCGAGAGGCAACGCCCGGCGGACCACGACTTCTGGGAGGTGTGCGGTGACTGGTACGAGGATTATGGCATCCTGGAAGAGGAGTTCTCAACGTTCCCTTTCAGCGAAGGGTTCTCCAAGGGAGATATCATCGTGCTGCGCGGCAAGGACCCCGAGGCCATCGAGGTCGGCGACATCATCGTCTTCCAGGCGGTGCCTACTAACAAGGATGCCAATCCTCCTTATCCCATCATCCACCGCGTCATCGGTGCTGAGATGACTGCTACCGGCCACGTGTTCCAGACTAAGGGCGATCACAACCCTGACATGATCGATGACCCTGCGAGAGGCATCGTCGAGGAGTCGGTGTACGAGCAACAAATCATCGGTGTCGGCGTGACGAGGATACCCTTGCTTGGCTGGGTCAAGATAGCGTTCGTCGAGCTGTTCCAAGGGAAGAGTTGCTGAGGAAGCTCTTCCTTGACGAGGTCCATCGCCGCCGAGAACTTCTTCGCCGCGCAAGGGCTGGTCACTTCTTCAAGTGCACCGTCCTGGTCGGGAAGGCCATCTCTATCTTCGCCTTGTCGAACGCCTTGACTATCTCGAGGTTGATGGACTGCTGGGTGTCCATGTACTTGTTGTAATCGCTGACCTTCATGTAGTACACGACCTCGAATGTCAGGCTGGAATCATCGAAGGACTTGAAATGGCAGCGATCGATGTCAGCGAGGTCCTCTTTGTCGATGATCTTCTTTACCACGCCTGGTATCCTCTGCAGCTTGCTGGCAGGGGTGTCGTAGGTGACGCCGAACGAGAACACGATGCGCCGGCGCTGCATCTTCTTGTAGTTGTTGATGCGCGAGCTCGTCAGTTCCTGGTTGGACACGACGAGCTCCTGCCCCTGCAATGTCCTGATCCTCGTGGATTTGATGCCTATCTTCTCCACCGTGCCCATGTCAGCGCCGATGATGATGAAATCGCCCACCTCGAAAGGCTTGTCGAAGTAGATGCTCACCGAGGCGAAGACGTCTGAGAGGATGCCTTGCAGCGCGATGGCGATGGCCACGCCGCCGATGCCGATACCAGCCAGCATGGTAGTCACGTCGAAGCCGAGGTTGTCCAGTATGACGAGGATGACGATGATCCACAGCACGGCCTGCGCGAACGTCTTGAGCATGTTCACGATGGGGCTGTGCGCCACCGAGCCCTTCTTGTCGTTCTTCTTGTCCCACTTCTCCGCGAAGAAGCTGATGATCTTGTGCACAATCCTCCCCGCGTAGAACGTCAAGGTGATGATGAGGAGGAAGTAGACGCCCTTGTCCAAGGCAGGGTGGACCGACAGGGACTTCAGGGCGACGAACACGGAGAGGATGACGTAGAACGGCCACCCGATGGCGTTCCCCGCCTCGATAACCATATCGTCAAGGTCGTTCTTGGTCCTCTCCGCCAACCGCTTGAACCGTTGGATGATGACGAACTTGAAGAACCACAGGACGAGGATGCCTGCGATGAGCATGCCAGTGGCTATCGCGTAGTCCTGCACCGTGTTCCCCCAGAACGCCGTCGCCAATACGGTCTCGATGTCCACCATATAGATGGGGCGAAGCCACCCTTCATTTATATAGTTTATTCTTGTCATGCTTGTCATCGCCGTCGCTCGCGACGACACGATAGCTTTAAATACTAGGCTTTTTCAATCCACCGACTAGGAATATGGTACAAGTGACGAGAATGCAGATGCGGGGCTTTAAGAGTTTCGCATACAAGACAGAGGTGCTCTTCGGCGACCGGTTCAACTGCGTCCTCGGCCCCAACGGCTCGGGGAAGAGCAACATCATAGACGCCTTGTGCTTCGTCCTCGGCAAGGCCTCCGCAAAAGGGCTGCGAGCGGAGAAATCAGCCAACCTCATCTACAATGGCGGAAAGCTCAAGAAGCCTGCCAAGGAAGGAGAAGTGAGCATCTGGTTCTCCAACGAGCGCGACGCGTTCGGCATCGGCGGCGACGAGGTCAAGATCACCCGCCTCATCAGGCAATCAGGCCAGAGCGTGTACAAGATTAACAACAAGACCATGACACGACAACAAGTGCTCGAACTCCTATCACGCGCACGCATCGACCCTGATGGCTACAACATCATACTCCAAGGAGACATCGTGCGCCTCGTGGAGATGAGCACGAACGAGCGCCGCAAGATCATCGAGGAGATAGCCGGCATCAACATTTACGAGGAGAAGAAGGAGAAGGCCCTGCGCGAGCTCGCCAGGGTGGAGGAACGCCTGAACGAGGCGGACATCATCCTCACCGAGAGAGAAGTATACCTCAAGGAGCTCAAGGAGGAGCGCGACCAAGCGCAGAAGTTCAAGGACCTCGACGAGAAGATCAAGCGCAACAAGGCGACGATGCTAGACAAGCAGCTGCGCGAGAAGAAAGAGGAATCCGCTAAGTTCCAATCAGCCGTCGACGATGCCAAGAAGAAGATAGCGAGCTATCAAAAGGACATAGAGAAGCTCCGGGCAAAAGTCGAGGAGCGGCGGAAACAGGCAGAGGCCATCAACAAGGAGGTCGAGGAGAAAGGCGAGCAGGAACAAGTCAAGCTGCACAAGGAGACAGAATCGCTGAAGGTGCGGAACGCCGTTGACAAGCAACGAGTCCAGACGCTGGACGCCGAGCTCGAAAAGCTCAAGCAGCGGAAGCAGGAGCTCGAGAAGAGCCTTGAAGAGCTCTCCAACAAGACATCCCTTCTGCGTAAGAGCAAGCAGGACCTAGAGAAGCAGATCAAGGGCAAGCAGGACGAGATACGACGCATCGACGGCCGTATAGAGGAGTTCAAGAAGAAGCATAACATGGCAGACGCGTCCGGCATGCACGGGCGCATGGAGCGCATCGACCAAGAAGCCGACAAGGTAGCGGAAGGCATAGGCGCCATGCGGGAAGAGCAGCAGCAGCTGCTGCGCGAGAAGGACAAGTACGAGATGCGCCTCCAGACCATCGACGAGAAGATACAACGAGTCCTAGGATTAGAGAAGGAGCACAAAGGACAACTACAGGAGCTCAAGGCCAAGAAGGACGCGTTCAAGCAGGCGACGGTCGAGCTCTCCAAATGCTTCAACCAGGACTCGTCGCTCGCGGCACAGCTCGCCAACGCGCGCACAAAGCTCCTCTCACGACAGGAAGAGTACTCCAAGCTGCGCGGACAGCAAGCACGGGTACGCGAGAGCATCGCCGGTGGCACGGCCATGAATGCCATCCTTGACATGAAGCGAAAAGGCGTCCACGGCGTGGTCTCAGAGCTCGGACGCGCCAAGAAGGAATACGCCGTCGCCATGGAGATAGCCGCAGGGGGCAGGATCAGGAGCGTCGTCGTGGACGATGACAGCATCGCTGAGGACTGCATCAGCCACCTCAAGAAGCACAAGCTCGGCGTCGCCACCTTCCTCCCGCTGAACAAGCTCAAACCACCTATCATCGAGCCCACGATACGGTTCATGAAAGGGAAAGGCGTCCACGGCCTGGCCATAGACCTCCTGAACTACGAGAAGAAGTACGAGAAGGTTTTCCACTACGTGTTCGGCAACACCCTTGTGGTGGATGACGTCGCCACCGCACGCAGGATAGGCGTCGGCAAGGCGCGTATGGTCACCCTGACCGGGGATCTCGTCGAGACCAGCGGCGCCATGCAAGGAGGATACCGGCAGCACACCAAAGGGCTCGGGTTTCAAGACCAAGAGATTTCCTCCAGCCTCGAAAAGCTCGAAAAAGAGATCGCTGATCAGGAAGCAGTGATCGCGCGCGTCGCCCAGGAGAAGCAGGACAACGAAGAAGCGATCCAGCGGCTCCGTGAGCACAAAGCGGCGTTGGAAGGAGAGGTCATCAAGCTCGAGAAGAGCCTGCACCTTGACGCCGACGACGCGGGCGTCGACAAGGACGAGAAGAAGAAGTTGCAGAAAGAGCTCGGAGACCTCGACAAACGCTATGATGACGTCACCGACAAGATTTCATCTGAGAACCGAAAGCTCGCGGCGCTGAAAGTCGAGAAGCAGCAGCTGCGCGAGCAGATAAACGCGTTGCAGAGCCCGGCTTTGCTCGCCGAGCTGAACAGTTTCGAGGAGAAGAAAGAGGAGCTCAAGCGGCAAGTCACCGAGCTCACCATCGAGCTCAAGTCCATCGAGGCAGAATCATCCAACCTCCTCGGCCCAGAGGGAGAGAAGATTCAGGACATCCTCAAGCAGCACGCAAAGGAAGAAGAATCGTTCAAGGAGGAGAAGCGGTCCTTACAGGAGCTCATCAAGCAGCAAGAGAAGGAGCTCGTGGAGAAGGACAAGGCGCAGAAAGCGTTCTACAACCAGTTCAAGGAGCTCTTCAACAAGCGATCAAAGATGACCGATGAGGCGAACAAGGCAGAGAATGACATCATGGCCAAGAATGAGCAGGTCCGCGGCCAAGAAGCGAAGGTCAACGCCAACAGCCTCGAGCAGGCACGTGTCAAGGCTGAAATCGCAGGTCTGGAAGAAGAGTTCAAGCAATACGAGGGCGTGCCCTTGTTCAAGGACAAGTCATTGCTCTCCATCCAGCGGGAAATCAACCAGTTCGAGCGCATGGTCGAGGATATCGGCGCCGTTAACATGAAGGCCCTCGAGATCTACGAGACGGTGGATGCAGAGCACAAGAAACTGCTGGCGAAGAAGGATTCCCTCGGCGGCGAGCGCGAGAACGTGCTCGTCATGATCAACGAGGTAGATGCGAAGAAGAAGGAGTTGTTCATGAAGACGTACAACGTGGTGAACGCCAACTTCAAGCGATTGTTCGACTCGCTGTCGACGAAAGGAGAAGCCACCCTTGAGCTAGAGGACCCCAAAGAGGTCTTCGACGGAGGACTCACGCTCAAGGTGCGCATCACGGGCAAGAAATTCCTCGATATCAGGTCGCTCTCCGGCGGGGAGAAGACCCTAACGGCGTTGGCGTTCATCTTCGCCGTGCAGGAGCACGAGCCCGCGCCGTTCTACATCCTCGACGAGGTGGACGCGGCCCTAGACAAGAAGAATTCGGAACGATTGGCAAAACTCATACAGACCTATGCTAAGCGAGCGCAGTACATCATCATCTCCCATAATGACGGCGTCATCACCGAGTCTGACAACCTCTACGGCATCAGCATGAACGAGCACGGCATGAGCAAAGTCACTTCCCTGAAGGTGTGACCTATGACCGTGCACGTTAAGCGCCCAGAAAGGTTGCACCGCAAGGTCGCGACTATCCAATCAGCAGGCAGGGAGTCGCTGCACGTCATCTCCGACTTCGACCGCACCCTCTCCCGGAGCGTCATCGAAGGAAAAAAGGTACCGTCATTGTTCGGCCTCATCAGGAGCTGATCGTACCTCTCCCACGAGTACCCCGAGCAAGCGTACGCGCTGTACGACACGTACCGGCCCCTTGAAGAAGACTCTTCGCTGAGCGCACAGGAACGGATGCAGAAGATGCAGGAATGGTGGTCGACCCACGACGAACTCATGATACGGTCGGGCATGAGCAAGGGAGTCCTCAAGCGCATACTCGACGACCACCAAGGAATACTGAAAGAAGGGGCTGATGAGTTCCTTAGGATGCTGCATGATCATGGGGTGCCCCTCCTCATCTTCTCCTCGGGGCTCGGAGACCTCATCAAGGGCTTCCTAAAAAAAAGAAGCGGTCCTTTATCCCAATATGCACGTCATCGCCAACTTCTTTGCCTTCGACGATGACGGGTACGCGACCGGTTACCAAGGACGCATCGTGCACTCCTACAACAAGAGCGAGGTCCAGCTACGCGAGCAGGCGTTCTTCCCTATCATCAGGGACCGCCCTAACGTGCTGCTCCTCGGCGACACGGGGATGACCGACGGCCTCGAGCATGATACCGTCATCAAGGCAGGCTTCCTGCATGACGAGGACAAGCTAGACGTGTATCTCGACGCCTACGACGTCGTCGTGACGGGCGACGACACGCTCGCCTACGTGAACGAGCTGTGCAAACAGCTCATCCGCTCTTGAGATTGTGGATGACCTTGACGACCTTCCCCTCTTTTTTAGCCATTACCTCCTCTGATGAGAGCAGTGCCTTTCCCGTGGCGAGGGGGTAGCGGTGCTGCTCGTCGACGATGACGATAACATCCCCTTTCTTGAAGGACTCGCAGCTGATGACGCCTGGCCGCATCAGATCAGCCCCTTTCAGGATGAACGGTGGCGTCCCTTTGTCCACGATGACCACTGGTAGAACGTGGTGCTCGCGTAGGAGCTCCAAGGAAGGAATCCATCCCTCTCCGTGCTTCCTGAAATACGTGTTGCCATCGACCGTGATTTTGTCATCCTCCTCGATGACGACTGATTTCTTGTCCATGAACCCTTCTGCTT
This sequence comes from Candidatus Woesearchaeota archaeon, assembly GCA_016927245.1. Classification (GTDB taxonomy): domain Archaea; phylum Nanobdellota; class Nanobdellia; order Woesearchaeales; family WJKR01; genus WJKR01. The sequence goes on along the minus strand of JAFGNA010000022.1, from coordinate 31,150 downwards.
GGGGGTGTTGCTCTAAGAACCTCTTAATGTCCTTCTTGGAGTGCTGCTTGCGCATCGGAGAAGAAAAAAGGAGAGAGGACAATAAAAAGATTACTGCTTGCCCATCAGCTTGACCAGGTCGAGCATCCGGTTGCTGTAGCCGAACTCGTTGTCATACCAAGAGACGACCTTGACGAGCCCGGAGCCCATCGCCTTGGTCAGCCCGGCGTCGAAGACGCTGCTGTGGCGGTTGCCGACGATGTCGACGCTGACGACGGGGTCCTCGGTGAACTGCAGGACGCCGCGGAGCTCGTTGCCCGCCACACTCTTCATAAGGCCATTGACCTCTTCGACCGAGACCGGCCGTTTGAGCCTGCACACGAAATCAGTGATGCTACCATCAGCGGTGGGGACGCGCATGGCCATGCCGTCCAGCCGCCCCTTGAGGTGCGGTATCACCTCGGCCACCGCCTGCGCGGCCCCTGTGGTCGTGGGCACGATGCTCAACGCTGCTGAGCGCGCGCGCCGATAGTCCTTATGCGGCGAGTCCACCAATCGCTGGTCGGAGGTGTACGCGTGCACGGTGGTCATGAACCCTTCCTCGACGCCGAAGTTGTCGTCCAACACCTTTACGATAGGGGCGAGGCAGTTCGTCGTGCAAGAAGCGCAGCTCACTATGGTGTCATCTGGGTGGAGGTCGTGCTCGTTCACCCCCTTCACGACAGTCTTGACGTCGCCGCCCTTGGCGGGGGCGCTGATGAGCACCTTCCTCGCGCCCGCCTGGAGGTGCAGTGACGCCTTGTCCTTGGTACGGAAGAACCCTGTGGACTCGACGACCACGTCGATGCCCAGCTCCTCCCAAGGGAGCGCTGACGGGTCCTTCTCGGCGTACACCTTCATCTCACGGCCGTTCACCGTCAACGTACTGTCTGTGAAGCCGATGTCGCCCTCGAAGATGCCGTGCACGGAATCATACCTGAGCAGGTGGGCGAGCATCTTCGTGTCCGTGAGGTCGTTGATTGCGACGAACTCTATCTCCGGGTCTTGGTGGCCCGCCCTGAAAACCATGCGGCCGATGCGGCCGAAACCGTTAATGGCTACTCGTACCATGGAAAACACACCTCTTTTTTTTGGCTTGTCACAACTGCGATTCTTGGAAGCGCTCGTTGGTGCGCTTCCACACTTCCTCATAGGTGGTGAGCTTCTTCTTGATGAGGATGTCGATGACCGCGTCTAATTGGTTCCTCGTCAGGGCGAGCTTGTACGTGTTGACCATGACGAGTTCGCGCAACTCGTGCTTGGATAGCCCGTCCAGCTTCTTCTGGAACTCCTTCGTCTCGCCCGGTGACCGCATCACGCACCCCTGACAGGCGAAGGGCGTTCCAGGTATATAAAGGTTGTGACTCAGAGCTGCTCCGCTATCGCCCGTGCCTCGTCCGTGTGCAGCACGAGCACCTTCACCTTGCTGCTCGGCTTCGAGATGTAGGTCAAGTTCTTGCGGTTGGCGTGAGCGTCGAGCTTGACGCCGAGAAAGCCGAGGTATGAGCACGCCTTCTTGCGCAGGTAGTACGCGTTCTCGCCTATCCCCGCGGTGAACACGATGGCGTCCAATCCTTTGAGGGCTGCCGCGTAGGCGCCGATGAACTTGGCGATGCGGTAGGCGAGCATGTCCAGTGCCAGGATTGCTTGCTTGTCTTTCTTCAAGGCTCGGTCGTGCAGCTCTCGAACGTCGCTGCTCCCAGCCAATCCCTTTAGGCCTGATTGCTTCTGCAGTATCTTCTCGAGCTGCGCCGTCGTGTAGTGCTTCTGGTTGAGCAGGAACAAGATGATCTCCGGGTCCATCTCTCCTGAACGGGTGCCCATGATGAGCCCGTCGAGCGGGGTGAAGCCCATGCTGGTGTCCACGGACCTGCCGTTCTTCACCGCGGTGATGGAGGAGCCGTTGCCGAGGTGGCACGTTATTATCTCTTCCTGCTCGCTCCTCTGCTTGTTCAGCGCCTTCCTCGCCAATCTCGAGACGTACTCATGACTGATGCCGTGGAAGCCGTACTTGCGGATGCCGAGCTCCTCGTACAGTTGGTAGGGCAGGCCGTACAGGAACGCCTCTTTCGGGATGGAGTGGTGGAACGCGGTGTCGAACACCGCTATCTGCGGGACTTTCGGCAAGATTTTCTTGACCGCCAATATGCCTGCTAATGCCGGTGGGTTGTGCAATGGTGCCAGGACGGAGAGCGATTTTATCTTCTTCAGCACCGCCGGCGTTATCCTCGTGGGCTGGGTGAACTTCTCGCCGCCGTGCACGACTCTGTGTCCCACTTTTTGTATCTGGTCGAATCCTTGGAGGATATCGTTGTCCTTGAGTGATTGGAACGCCTTTATGACTGCGTGGAGGTGGTCTTCGGCGAGGAACTTGGTCTCTGTCCATTGGTTATCTCGCTTGACCTTGAGGCAGCACCTGTCCAAGCCGATGCCGTCGACGTGGCCTTGCAGGACCTCCCTCAAGGATTTCTCCTCGAATAAGGAGTATTTCAGTGATGACGAGCCTGAGTTCAGCACGAGAAGGAATGTTTGCGCCGTGTTGCCCACCTCTCGCTTGAGTACCCTCAACGCTGATTTATAAATGTTTGCACCGTACCCTTTATAAAGAACAGGTGTTTCTTCTGCACGCATGGCCAAGCGCATCATGATCGTGCGGAAGGAGAAGTGCAACCCGCAGGGCTGCGGCGGCTACCTATGCATGCGGGTCTCGCCCAGCAACAGGGCTGGGAAGGACGCCATCGTGAAGAGCGCTGACGGCAAGGTCGAAGTGAATGAAGAGGTCATCAGCGACGTCGACCGGATAGCGGCGAACAAGTGTCCGTTCGGCGCCCTCATGATGGTCAACCTGCCCGAAGCGTTGGAAGAGGACCCTATCCACCGCTACGGCAAGAACGGTTTCGCGCTCTTCCAACTCCCCATCCCGATATTCGGGAAAGTGGTCGGCATCGTGGGCAGGAACGGCATCGGAAAAAGCACGGCGCTGCAGATCATCGCCGGCCTGCTCAAGCCCAACCTCGGGCAGGCAGACAAGGAATCCACCTACAAAGAGCTCGCCACTAGGTACAGAGGCAGCGAGGCGCAAGCGTTCTTCGACAAGCTCGACAAAGGCGAGATCAAGGTGGCGTACAAGCCGCAACAAGTCGACCTGATACCAAGACAGTTCGAAGGGACCGTGCGCGAACTTCTCGAACAGGTGGACGAGACCAACAGGCTGGAAGAGCTAGCGGCCTTGCTGGACCTGGACAAGTTCCTCGACCGCGACGTCAAGCACCTCAGCGGCGGCGAGCTGCAACGAGCCGCAATAGCCGCCACCGTCCTGAAAAAAGCGAACCTCTACCTCTTTGATGAGCCCACGAGCTACCTAGACATCAAGCAGCGCATCAAGGTCAGCAGGTTCATCAGGTCGATTGCGGGCGAAGGCACCGCGGTCATGGTCATCGAGCATGACCTCATCATCCTTGATGCCATGACCGACCTCGTCCACCTCATGTACGGACAGGCAGGGGCGTTCGGCGTCGTCAGCCACCCGCACACAACGAAAGCAGGCATCAACACCTACCTCTCCGGCTACTTGCGCGAGGAGAACGTCCGGTTCAGGGACAAGCCCATCATGTTCGAGAAGCGGCCGCCGACGAAGGAAGCGCACGCCGAGAAGCTCACCTCGTGGGAAGGGTTCGAGCACGAGCTCGGCGACTTCCACCTCTCAGCGGCCGCCGGCAGGATTAACAAGCACGATGTCATCGGCATACTAGGAGAGAATGGCATCGGCAAGACGAGCTTCGTGAAACTCCTCGCAGGCGAAGAAAGAGGCCAAGCCCTCGACCTGAGAGTCAGCTACAAGCCGCAATACCTCGAGAAGAACGACGACCTCGTCGTCACCTACCTGCACGATGCGTCGCGGTACGAGCAGCAGCTCATCGCGCCGCTCGAGCTCAAGGAGCTCTTCCAGAAGACCCTGAACCAACTCTCTGGCGGAGAGCTCCAGCGAGTGGCCATCGCCGCCTGCCTCGCGAAAGAAGCAGACCTCTACCTGCTGGACGAGCCCTCCGCCTACCTCGACGTGGAGCAGCGACTCCTGGTGAGCAAGGTCATCGGCGACCTCATGGCCGCGCAGGGGAAATCAGCGCTGATAGTCGACCACGACTTGTTGTTCATCGACTACCTCTCCACAGGCCTCCTCGTGTTTGAAGGGGAACCAGCGGTCACGGGTCGCGCCGAAGGGCCCTTCACGATGGAGCAAGGCATGAACGCGTTCCTTGACGGACTGCAGATCACGTTCAGGAGGGATGAGGAGTCCGGCAGGCCGCGGGTGAACAAGCTCGGATCGCAAAAAGACCGGGAACAAAAGGGCAACGGCAAGCTGTACTACTGCTGAACAAGCAAACTTTTTTATTCGTCGCTCCACTGCCCACGCGCCATGTTCAAGGGAGACAAGGACGTCGTGTTCACCGGTAGGCTCTTCCGCCTCTTCAACGAGGCCGGCAAGTCGGTGACGCCAGCTCTCGAAGAGACCCTCAAGAAGGAGCTGAGATGCACGGGCAACCCTCATGTGACAAGCATAAGGGCCACCAAGCAGTTGAACGAGCTCCTACGGCTCTACCTAGGAGCTACTCGCAAGGAATCAGACTGGCGATTCCGAGGGCAACGATCGCTCCTCCTTCCTGAGGAACGAGTGCCGACGTGGCTGCTGGAAAAAATCTCGTTGCTCGACAGCAACAGCCTCGTTGCCGTGAAGGCTAAGAAGTACCGTGCGGACAAGAACTTCGGAACATACCTCGACCGTCTCGAAGCGAGCATCCACCAGGTGGAAGCAGACGTGTGGAAGAACCGTTACGCCAGGGAGGAATCGAGGTTCAACGACTTCGTGGAGAACGACATCCCTTCGGCGAGGAAGTACGCGAAACGAGTGATTAATGATGTTGCCCGGTGGCATGACAGCGCGAAAGCGGCGGCGCTGCTCTTCCGCTCGCTAGGGACAGGGCATTACTTACACCTCTTCACCGACAGCCTCCTCGCGAAGAAGGAGCGCTTCAGGTTCTGTTTCAAGAACCCTTCATTGTTCAGGGAAGAGCAGGAGCAGGCCGCAACCGGGTGGTACGACGCTCTCAATGACTCCTTCGTCGACGGCGTGATGGCACCCCTCGGCAAAAACTCATTGTTTATCATGTCGGACCGGCTACGTGCCGCGACCGTCCTTGCAGACTACTTCGGCGACCGGGCATACCTCCCGAAAGCGCAGAGACACCTCGAAGAGCTCAGGAAGATACTCAAAGAGCGCCCTGAGATGGAACGGACAAGCAGGTACGTCGCCCGAGCGCGAGGGCTGGAACGCCTCTGCGAGCGGGAACCACGATACTTCGCCGCTGACTAACGAGACACGCACGCCACCATGGCATCGATCGTTTGGGCCTCTGCAGGCCTCCTCACCGCCCTGACACTCCTCTTATCAGTCCTCGGCACGTTCCACGACGACGCGTTCTACCGATGCGCGTACGGACAGAACGGCGCGTTCGACCGATTAGGTGATGAGCTGGTATGGTCGGTGACCGAGAACTTCCAATCCTACCTTGAGGACGAGGCAGCACTGGCATTATTCGACGAACAACAAGCAGCGCACCTCGAGGATGTGAAAGGACTTTACAGGACGGGCGTGGGCATCGCGCGCCTCCTCATCGCGGCGCTCGCCATACTCTTCGTGGCCCTCGCAGGCCAGGCCGGCCGGCGCGACGTGTTCCAGCGGCTGTTCCGGCGAACAAGCATCATCATCGTCGTCCTGACCGTGGTGCTCGCCCTCTCCGCAATGCGCTGGGACTGGTTCTTCACCCGCTTCCACGAACTCCTCTTCACGGGCAACTGGCGGTTCGGAGGCGCATCGCTCATGATGCGGTTGTGGAGCGGGAGCTTCTTCCCGCTCGCCGCAGGCTACGTCCTGGCTAAGAACGCCGTCGCCGCGGGGTTCCTGCTCATCTCTGCGAGGCTCATCTCGCCACGATTAACGTCGAGGTCAGCTTGACGTCTTCGAGCTTGCGGATGTGCTCCATGACGAACGTGCCCGCCGCCTCAGGGTTCTCGACCTCGAGCTTGGCGATGAGGTCCCATTCCCCGAACAGGATGTGCGCCTCCTTCACCTCAGGGAATCCCTGCAGTTCTTCCAGCACGACCTGCTCGTCGCAGTCGGCCAGCGCTATCAGTACGTACGCGTTCATCTGCTAGCACCTCCTGGTATCTTCCTGAGCAAGGTGAGGAATGAGGTGTGGCCGAGTCCCTGCATGCGCGGCCGCAATTGCCTTCCTTGGACCTGCCAGCCGCGCTCGGTGAGCTCGATCACGCCTTCGTACAGCAAGGCGTCGGGCAGGCTGTTCGCGACGTCCCGGGCCTGGGTCAGGTTAGGCGTGTACACCACGCAGCGGCCGCCCATGCGCAATGCCTTGATGACCTGAGGCAACGCCCTTGCAGGGTCGGGGACGTCGAGGAGGAATGCGTCAGCCCCGTGGTCTTTCATCCCCTCGTAAACGTCTGTCTTGTGGAACTGGACGTTGCTTATGCCGAGCCTTTCAGTGTTCTCCCTCGCAACGGTGAGGTGTTCCTCGTTGACCTCGTAGGAGTGCACCTCTCTCGCGACCTTCGCGAGGTAGCATGTGGCGGCGCCCGACCCGGTGCCTGCCTCGACCACGACTGAGTCCTTCGTGACGCCGAGCAAGGTGATGATGCGGCCGAGATCCTTGAGCGTGATGATCTGCGCGAGTCGCTTGAGCTGCTTGTACTCATCGAGGAAGTCAGCTTCTAAGAGGAGGTATTCGTCTTTCTTGATAATGAACCGGTGCGGCTCCTGTTGCAAGGACTCTGGCGTGATGGTGTGTTTCTTGTCGCTGTATGACTGGTCAGTCCTGGTGATGACATGCTTCTCGAACTCTCCGAGGGATATCTCGCGGCCGAGCTCCTCGACGTACTGCTTGCGGGGCAAGCGTATCAGCACCTTCGAATCCATATAAAAAAAGGAGAATTGGCAGGAGTTTATATGCCTTTTTCCGCAACTCTTTGATTTGTTCGTTTCGTGATGAACTCACGGGCAAGTGACTCAAAGTATAATTGCTCTTCTTCGTGGCCGCGCAGGCCTCGTGCCATCTCAGTCATGATGCCCTCGCGGAACGCGTCAAGGAATGGTTCTCACGCGCGGCCATCATCATCGGCGGGCTCATCATCCTCTTCTTTAGTGCGCCGCTCGTTGGCGACGTCATCGGCCTCGATATGGACTTGTTTGGCGAGTGGTTCCTCGCCTTCTTCAACCTCTGCATAGGCCTGCCTATGCTCGTGTGGGTTGTCATCGGCGTCAAGAGAAAGCCAACCTATCTGCCAGGAGGAATGGTCGGCGGGTAGTTTCACTTCACCAGCGACGCGGCAGTTATCATCGCGTCGTTGTGTATCGCCTTCGCAATCCTCTTCATCCTTTCCGCCGTGGGTGTGCTGATCATCATCGACCTTTGTCTGCGATGGAGAAATGGGTAAGAGAAAGCCAGCGCAGGGAGGGATTCGAACCCCCGAATAACCGCTCTGCAGGCGGTCGCCTTAGCCGCTTGGCTACCTGCGCGCTACCTATGGGCGATTTTGAAGAGCTTTAAATAGGTTTCTGTGGTGGTGGCGTGCGTTGCCGTAATGAAAAACTATTTAATAGTCCTTCTTTTTGGGGTGGGTATGGGTGAGGACTTCTCCGCTACGGCCATGTTCCAGTATAATCGGCAGCGCAAGTTCCGCTTCGCGTTCCTGCTCTACGTGGTCCTCTTCTTCATCGCCATGTTCGCTGCGAGCTACTTCCTCTTCCTCCAGCACAAGGACATCGCGTTCCTCGAGTTCTTCAGGGGTATCATCGCGCACATCACCCAAAACATCGACGCCGGCACGCTCCTCGGCGTGCTCTACGCTTCCTTGTTCGGCGGCCTGTTCTTCATCACCATCCCTATGGAGCTCGTGTTCATCTCCTTCTTGCGCGCGGGCACCAACCCGTACTTCCTCCTCTTCACGTTCATCGGCGGGTTCATCATCAGCTTCACGGCCAACTACTACATCGGCGTCAAGCTGGACACGTTCAGCAAGAAGGTGATCAGTCCTAAGAAGTTCTACAAGATCAAGGGCGTCCTGAACAGGTATGGCTCCTGGGCGGTGTTCGCGATCAACGCCATCCCTTTCCTCCCCTCGCAACCCCTCAGCACCGTTCTCGGCGTGTTCAAGTACAACAGGGTGAAGTTCTATGTGTACTTCGTCTCAGGGCAATTCCTCAAGTACGCGGCCATTGCAATCACCTACATTTATATATTAGGGTTGCCTGGGTGAACTCACCATGACGAAACAAGAGCCCATACTCCTTTCGAAGCGTCTCTCCACAATGGACAACACCACTACGGTGAAGGACTACTTCGGCAAGAAGGTGTACTCGACTTCAGGTGACTATGTGGGGCGGGTGTACGACGTCGTCCTCTATGAGGGTGCGTACGTCGGGCTCCTCGTGCAGGGCAGGCGGAAGCTGTTCATCGATAAGGATTACTGCGAGCCGGAGACCGTGGACAACATCATCCTCAAGGTTGACCCCGTCACCATGCTGAGGGGCAAGGTGGTGTTCGACAGCGAGGGGAAGCGGCTCGGCCGCGTCGTCGGGTTCGAGCGGACGGGCGTGCGGAACACGTGTGATACCATCCTCGTCAGGAAGAGTTTGTTCAAGAAGCCGGTGGAGGTGCCTTATGCTGACATCGAGACCTCGAAGAAGAACATCATCCTGAACAAGGCGTACTAGTGGTAAAATGGCTTCTTCTATCACCTCGGACGACATCCTTGGCAAGACCGCTGTGGACCCGCACGGCGACCTCCTTGGCGTCGTGGTCAAGCTGCACGTGGACAAGCACAAGAAGACGTTGCAGGGCATCACCGTCGACCAAGGGTTCATGAAGCCTGACTTGTTCGTGGGCATCGAGCATGTGCGCAGCTTCGGCGTGGACGCCGTGCTCCTCAACAAGATGCCCTATCACCTCTTGAAGGGCAAGCAGGTGCTCTCCGGCGAGGGCAAATTGTTGGGGGCGGTCACCACTGTGCTCATCGAGGATGGCGAGCTTCGCGCTCTCATGGTGTCCAAGAAGACCGGTGCGTTCAGGAAACAGGAGATAGAGGTCTCTCCTGATGAGATTAAGGAGGCGGGGCAGAATATCATCCTGCGGCGGAAGAACGTGCTGGAAAAGTGAGGCGCTCGCTTCTTTTTATGCGGCCGCTCCTTCGCCTGTCGAAATGGTTGCTCCGCCGCCTCGTCCGCGACCGCAACATTTAAATATCCTTTTCGCATCATGATGCGAAAGATGCCCCGTCCGAAGAAAGAACGATGTATCGAGTTCAAGCCACGCGTGACGTGCTTCAAGCCATGCGGCGCCGATGACGAGAAACTGGAACGCGTCCACCTCGCGCTCGACGAGATAGAAGCCTTGCGCCTCATCAACATCCTCCGCATGGACCAACGAGCCGCCGCGGAGTTCATGGGCGTGCACCAGAGCACCCTGCAAAGGATCCTCACCGACGCCAGGGACAAGGTCACCGACGCGCTCATCAACGGCAAAGCCATAGAGATACCAACGGCGTGAGCCCCGCGCAGGAAGGCTGCACGCCCCTTTGGCAAGGCAGGAACGCCCACGAGCGAAAAAAAATGGGCCCGAGGGGATTCGAACCCCCGATCTACAGCTTAGAAGGCTGTCGCCTTATCCAGGCTAGGCTACGGGCCCGCACCCCCCAGCACACACCAAGCCTATATAAACCCTTCTTCTCCGCACCCTGCAAAGGACCGACAAAAGCAGTAAATTTAAATATGACCTCGACTTCGACCCGTCCAAGACCCTGGTGTAGTGGGGGGTTTGAACAAGTAACAGGTGATATGAACCATGAACAAAGGAGACATAGTAGACCTTGTGGCGAAGAAGACGGACTACCCGAAGACCGCGATAACGGAGATACTGAACGAGGCCATCGACGTCATCGCAAAAGCTGCCAAGAAAGAGACTGTCATCCTCCTCGGACTCGGCACATTCAAGCCGGTCAAGAGGAAGGCCAGGACGGGCGTCAACCCCGCCACGGGCAAGCCGCTCAAGATCCCCGCGTACAGGACGGTCAAGTTCACCGCCGCGGCGAACATCAAGAAGTTCTAAGCAAACAGTTTTTCCCTTTTTTTTCCCTTCTACCCACCATAACCTTTAAATAAGGGCTTTTTCTCACCCTCATCCATGCCCATAGCCGTCGTCGCCATGGCGTGAAACGCGCCACCCATCCACCCCTTCTCCGAGACAGGCGATGACCGAAAAGCTTAACTGTCCGGAAGGAAGCAAGAGGGAACGCTCATGAAAGAACTCCCCAAGACATACGACTTCAAAGCGTCAGAGCGGAAATGGAAAGAGGCATGGGAGGCCAACAAGACCTACGCGTTCGACCGCAAGAGCAACAAGCCCGTATACAGCATCGACACACCTCCGCCCACGGTCAGCGGCAAGATGCACATCGGCCACTCCTTCAGCTACGCGCACGAGGACTTCATCGCCCGCTTCCACAGGATGAGGGGCAAGAACGTGTTCTACCCGTTCGGAACGGACGACAACGGCCTCGCCACTGACAGGCTCGTCGAGAAGACCAAGAAGGTCAAGGCCAAGTCCATGAAGCGGGAAGACTACCTCTCACTAGCGCACCGCACCGTCCAAGAGATACTCCCAGGATTCATTGAGGACTGGAAGACCCTAGGGATGAGCTGCGACTTCACCAACCCGTACAGCACGATCTCCGAAGCGGTCCAGAAAGCATCGCAAAAAGGGTTCCTCGAGCTGCACAAGAAAGGACTCGTCTACCGCAAGGAAACCCCTGTCAGCTGGTGCCCGCACTGCCAGACCGCCATCGCGCAAGCAGAATTCGAGAACGTCGACATGACCAGCCACTTCAACGACATCATCTTCAAGTCAGGAGCGGAAGACCTCATCGTCGCCACGACCAGGCCTGAACTGCTGCCGGCATGCGTCGGCCTGTTCTACCACCCCGCGGACGAGCGCTACCAACACCTCAAAGGATCGTTCGCCAAGGTGCCGTTGTTCGGCCACGAAGTCCCCATCATCGCTGATGAAACGGTCGCCATGGACAAGGGCACAGGGCTCATGATGTGCTGCACGTTCGGCGACAAGGAAGACATCGAGAAATGGCACAAGTACGACTTGCCGCTAAGAGTCGTCATCACCAAAGATGGCAGGATGAACGAGACCACGGGCACGTACGCAGGCACGACCCTGAAAGAAGCCCGCAACGCCATAAAGGAAGACCTGGAACGAGAAGGCCTGCTCATCTCCTCCAAACCCATCACGCACCCCGTGAACGTGCACGAGCGCTGCGGCACGGACATAGAATTCCTGAACACCTACCAATGGTTCGTCAACGTGCTCGACCACAAGCAAGCACTCATCAAAGCAGCAGACGATATCGACTGGCACCCCCCGCACATGAAGACCAGGTACGTCCACTGGGTGGAGAACCTGAACTGGGACTGGTGCATCTCTCGGCAACGCCACTTCGGCATCCCCTTCCCTGTCTGGTACACCAACGACGGCGACGTCATCCTGCCACGAGAGGAACAACTCCCTATCGACCCCCTCACGGACCGCCCAGCAGGCCACCAAGGAGAACTCATCCCTGAGCACGACGTCATCGATACCTGGGCGACTAGCTCCCTCACCCCGCAACTAGCCCTCGGCTGGGCTGACAACAACCCGCTCTTCAAGAAAGCGTTCCCCATGGACGTCCGGCCGCAAGCGCACGACATCATCAGGACCTGGGCGTTCTACACCATCACCAGGGGCGTCTATCACGAGAAGAAGGCGCCATGGAAGCACATCATGATATCAGGATTCGTCCTCGACCCCAAAGGGAACAAGATGAGCAAGAGCCGCGGCAACGTCATCAACCCACAAGACGTCATGGACAAGTACGGCGCCGACGCGCTCCGCTACTGGGCAGCCGGCTCGAAGCTCGGGGACGACCAACCCTACATGGAGAAGGACGTCCAGACAGGGGCAAAGACGGTCAACAAGCTCTGGAACGCGTCTCGATTCGCGCTCATGCAACTCGCCGACTACGATGGCACCAAGCCCAAAGCACTCCTCGCCACGGACAAATGGATGCTCTCAAAGCTGCAACGAATCATCAAGGAGAGCACCGCCACGTACGAGAGCTACGAGTACGCCAAGGCAAAATCGCTCGTGGACAACTTCTTCTGGAACACGTTCTGCGACCACTACCTCGAGATCATCAAGGACCGCATCTACAATCCCTCAACCAGGGGCGAGGATGCCAAGCGCTCAGCGCAGCACGCCCTGCACCGCTCACTGCAAACCATCCTCAAACTATTCGCCCCCATCATGCCGTACGTCACCGAAGAGATCTACAGCTACGCCTACGCGAAGGACGAGAAAGACAGCATCCACACCTCTGACTGGCCCGCCTACGAGGAGAAGCTCATGGACGAAGCCGCAGAGCAATCAGGCGACGCGCTCACAGAGGTCGTGAACCACGTCCGCAGGAAGAAATCCGAGGCGAACGTCTCCCTCAAGACGCCCGTCACGACCCTCGCCCTTCCCCGAGCGCTCCAGAAAGCCCTGCGACCAGTCGAGGAAGACCTCAAAGCGGTGACGAACGCGCAGACCATCACCTACGAGGGCGATGAGCTAGCCATCGAGCTCGGCGAGCAGGAAAAGAAATGAAGCTCATCAGGCGCCCGTCGCTGGTGAACAATCCTGCCCGTGCGTGCACCACACCCCCCAACAACACCCCCTCACCGTTATAAGCCCTTTCAAAAAGGTAAACATATATAAATCCTCATCTCGGGAGAGAAGCAGTGGAGTGGTACAGGCTTGACAAAAAAGAGGTGCTGGCCAGGCTACGCTCCAGCCTCCTCGGACTCGCGACCATAGAAGCGGAGCGCCGGCAGCAAGAGCACGGCAAGAACCGCATCGAGGAGCCTCATCACCCGCACTACCTCAAGCTCCTCATCAACCAGTTCAGGACGTTCCTCCCCTGGCTCCTCTTCGCCCTCGCGCTCCTCGCGTTCGCCGCGGACGCCTACCTCGGCCTCCACGAACACTTCTTCGACGGCGTCGTCATCCTCTTCATCCTCATCGTGAACGCGAGCCTCGGCGCGTACCAAGAGTTCAAAGCGCACAAGGAAACCCATCAGCTCCAGGAACTCCACACCGACACGTGCACGGCGATGCGCGACGGCAAGATAACGACCCTGCCCGTTGAAGACCTCGTACCAGGAGACATCATCCTGCTCAGCAAAGGCATGAAGGTGCCCGCCGACGCCTACCTCCTCAAGTCAGTCAGCCTCGAAGCGGACGAGACACTCCTCACCGGGGAAAGCCTCCCCGTAACGAAGAAGGCGGAGACCGTCAAGGAAGAGCGCCCGATCGACCGCCAGAGCAACCTGGTGTTCATGAGCACGTTCATCAAGAACGGCAGCGCCACCGCCGTCGTCACCACCACCGGCAAAAACACGGAGATGGGGAGGATCGCCTCGACCCTGCAGCGGAAGGACACAGACCCCTTCCTCCAAGAAGTAGATGTTGCCACGAACCGCATCACCATCATCGCCGTCAGCCTCATCTTCCTCGTCGTCATCCTCTTCATGGCACAAGGCATCATGGGCTGGTCAGACATCGTCCTCCTCGCCTCAGCGCTCCTCATCGGCGCCATCCCTGAAGGCCTGCCCACCATAATCAGGTTCACCATCGCCGCTGGCAACAAGGCGCTCGGACAGAAGAAAGTCCTCGTGAAACGGCACTCACTCATAGAGATACTGGGCGGCGTGGACGTCATCTGCGTGGACAAGACCGGCACGCTCACCTCCAACAGGCTCTCCGTCAAGGAGATATTCGTCGCGGGCAAGCGCGCCGCGTACGAGCAGCTGCCGAAACAAGCGCAACAACACTTCGCCTACGCCTCGCTACTAGCCAACACGTCGCAGGCATCGGAGCAAGGATTCATCGGCGACGAGATAGACATAGCCCTGATCGACTACTTCAACAGCAAAGGCTACGACCTCATCGAGCTGTACGAGAAGCACCCACGATCATCCCTTGAATCATTCTCAGCAGAGACCAACACCGTCTCCTCAACGAACAATATAGGCAGGAAGAAGATTACGTACACCAAAGGCGCGCCAGAGCACGTCCTAGACGCATGCAAGAAGATGCTCGTCGGCACCAAAAAGGTAGCATTGACGAGGCAACGGCGAGAGGGCATCGAGCAGCGCATCAACGAGTTCTCCAAGGAATCGCTGAAGAGCATCGCGCTCAGCTACAAGGAAGGAAGGGGAGCGTGCGTGTTCATCGGCATCGTCGGCCTGTACGACGAGCCGAAGAAAGGCCTGCGGGACTCCATACGAGCCGTCTACGACGCTGGCATCGAGGTGAAGATGATAACCGGCGACAGCAAGGAGACCGCGCTCTCCGTCGCCGCGGTCGCCGGCTTCAAGGAGCCCAAGGCGATTGACTGGAAGGATTTGCGCGACCTCTCAGCAGAGCAGCTGCGGGAGACCGTCGAGGAGCACAACGTGTTCTCGCGCATGAGCCCAGAGCACAAACTCCTTATCGTGAGGGCGTTGCGGGAAGGAGGCCGCCGCGTCGCCATCACCGGCGACGGCGTGAACGACGTGCCCGCGCTCCAAGAAGCGGAGGTCGGCATCGCCATGGGCAGGCACAGCGCCGACATGGCCAAGGAAGCAGCAGGCCTCATCATCCTCAATGACCACTTCGAGAGCATCGCCGACGGCATCCGGGAAGGCAGGACCATCTTCTACAACATCCGTAAGGTGCTCAACTACCTGTTGACCGCTAACCTCGGCGAGATACTCCTCGTCGTCATCGGCAGCTTCTTTGGTCTCATGCCCTTCCTCGCCATCCAGCTCCTCTGGGTCAACTTCGTCTCGAATCACGCGCAGGCCATGGCCCTCGGCCTCGACCCCGCGCCGCCAGACATCATGCGCCGCAAGCCGACCGGCAAGAAGGAGCGCTTCCTCACCCACCGCATAACAGCGTTGGCGGTGTACATCAGCCTCAAGAAGGTCGTGTTGCTGTTCGCGCTGTTCTATGGTTTCTACGCCTTCACCGGCGACCTCCGATTGGCGCAGACCGTCGCGTTCACCTGGCTCATCCTCTGGCACTTCATCAGGATCATGACGATCAAGCAAGAGGAAGGGACCCCGCTCCTCGGCAACCGTTACCTCGTGGCGGCACTGCTGCTGCCGTTGTTCTTCCAGCTCATCATCCTGTACACGCCGATCAGGGAGTTCTTCAGGGTGGTCCCACTGGAATGGTGGGTGTGGCCGGTGCTCGTCGGCACCATGATCATCGGGTTCTACCTGGAACGGTTGGTGTCATACTTCGTCGACCACGCCATCACGACGCACGAGGACGACTACTAGGAGGAACAGGAACGGACGTTGCCCAGTTGAAGTTGAACAATCACATCAGCTGTTCTTATATGAGAGCGAGTATGTCCACCGATGGACAGCAACTCATCGATTTGGAAGTGGGTGGCGCGCGACTCCAGATTGATTGTCCTTCGATGCTTGCCTGCTGCTCATCTGCGTTTCACCACAAACAATATGTGGTCTTTCTCGTACGGCGCTAATTCCCGCTTGTCCACGACCGTGACGTCCGGTTGCCGCTCCAACTCCTTGAACACGTCCTTGAAGATGGCTTCTGGCTTCATCGTCACGTCCACGCTCCTCGCCTTCAGGGCGAGCAAGCCGTAGCCGCCGCGTTTGAGGTAGGCGCGGACGTTCTTGAGGAAGATCGCGACCTGGTCTCGTTGCGCTACGTCCTGGAACACGACGTCGACTTTTTCAGGGAGGTAGTCCTGGTACGTCTCAGGGTGGCGGCAGTCCTTGAGGAGGGGGAGCATGTTCTCTCGTTTTTCACAGAGGAACACCAAGTCCCTGACCACGCGCGGCGCGAAGTCCACGCAGATGACCTTGCCTTCCTCGCCGATGACGTCGCTGACATAGGAGGGTGTGTACCCATGCGAGGCCCCGAGGTACAGCACGCTGCTGCCCTCCCTGATGCCTATCTGGCTCGCGCCCTTGGCGACCGCGGCGAAGAGCTTGCTGCGCTCAGGGTCAACCTCTCGGTACGCGACGCCGTCCTTCTTGATGATAGCTTCCTCGAAGCCGCGAAAACTTCGGTAGAGGCTCTTCGTGAACAATCGCACCCCTCGCTTCGTCTTGAGCTCGTAGATGTTGTCGAACCGCGCCTGCCTCATCCGAACCGCGCCTCCAACTGTTGTTTCAAGGTCTCGCCTATCGGCTCTCCCTTGAAGTAGTCGACCTTGGCGGCGATGCTGATCTTGTCCGCCAACGCCCGGGCGACCTTGCCCTTATCCTCCTTGCCAGCCTTGGCCAATAAGGGGTGGTTGATGAGGTGGCCGTGCTTGGGAGGCTTCGCCCCTGTCTTGAGGTGGCGGAACAATGCTTTCTCGGCGCCGTAGAGCTGGATGGTGCTGGCCTGCACCATGGCGAGCCGTTTGAGGCTGCCGGCTTCCCGGAGGAGGCGTGCGCCGATGGTGGGGCCTGCGAGGACGAGCACGTTCGGGCAACGCCGGAGCATGACCCTGTCCAGGTATGATTCCAGCTGGTCGCGCTCCTCGCGCAGCGCCTTGATGGCCTTGGCGAGCCGCTCCGATTCCTGGACGTCCGCTCGCTCGAGGTCGGCTCCCATGGTCTCGTGCAGCCCGAGCTCCCGGAGTTGCTCCTCCCGGGGCTTCTCCAGGACGCGCCTGACGAACGCCTCATTGTCGTCGACGGCCTTCGAGAACTCTGGACTATAGAGCTCGTACCATTCCCGCAGCCTGCGGGTGAGCGTGTTCGCCGCGCGGTCGACGTCCTCCATGGCTGAGATGGCTTGGGTGATGAGGTTGTCGTCATCAACGGAGGTCGCCACTGCCCGCTTGGTATCCTTGAGCGCTCGTTGCCTCAGGGCTTGCCAATCCATGGCCTATGAGAATGAGCCTCTTTTTATAAAAGGCGCGGTCGTTCAGAACAACAAGTGCTTGATGATGGGCGCGAGCACGAGGATGATGATGCTGATGAGCACGAACGCGCTGACCTTGCCCCATAGCTTCCTAGCGCGCTCCTCTGGGAAGACTCGTTCAAGGGCGATGAGGAACATGCGCCCGCCATCCACAGGCCCTATGGGCAGGAGGTTTGCGAGGCCGATGCCGCTGCTCAGCACGATGAGCCAGAACACCTGCCAGAACGCTACTTCGCGGAACTTGAACCCTGCCGGGCCGAACCGCTCCTGCGCTGCGGGGTCCGGCTCGACAGCGGCGGCGTTCCAGTCGAAGAACACGCCAAGGTAGGCGCGTGATTCGTTGTCCGGGTGCGTCCTTGTCGTGATGATGAAATCGTGCGTGGCGTTGCTCAGCGTGATGGTGTCGCCAGGGGTGAGGTTCGCGATGGCAAGGTACTCGTCGATGAATGCGGTGAGGTTGTAGATCTCGACGCCGTTGATGGCCTTCACCACGGTGCCGTTCATCACGCCTGCTTCGGCCGCTGCTCCTCCTGGGACTGCATTGGTGGGGAGGCCTGCGGGCCGGTACAGCTCGTCGAACAGTTCGGTGAAGCTCGTGATGCTCGTTTTCTCGGTGAACCGTTCGAGACCTTCGCTCCCGCCTCCTAGGTTCGCGGCGAAGAAGGGGAGGAATCCGAATGCGAGTATGAGGATGAGGGTGAGGAGGATGTTGCTGAATGGCCCCGCGGCGTACACCCCTAGTTGCACCTTGGGCTTCGCCTTCATCAGTTGCTTCTCGTCGGGTTCGACGAACGCTCCTGGCAGCGGCCCGAACATGACGAATCCTGAGTGTTTCACCTTGAGCCTGTGCGCGGCCGCGACGACGCCGTGGCTGAACTCGTGCACGACGATGGTGAGGAAGAGGGCGATGATGCCGTACCAGAATGGTATGAATACGTCCACGCCAGGAATCTTGACTCCTGGCAGCACGGGCGCGAACATGGCCGGCGCTTCTGGGACGAAGAGGAGGTTGAACCATCCCTTGATGATGAGCCAGCACGCGAGGAGCATGCCCGCGAAGCCGACGTAGATGCCGATGAGCGCGAGCGCCTTGATGAATCTCTCTGCTCCTTCGCCCCATTTGTGCATCAGCCTGATGCCTATCTTGGTGCGGTACATGGCGATGAGCTTGGCGGGGAAGTCGAACTTCTTCCTGTTGGCGTAGATGATGCCGATGATGGCGGCGTAGAAGATGATGACGCTGCCGTACTGGGAGATGAAAGACATAGGAGCGCTACGAGAGCAGCGCTTTTATAAATGTTTCTAAGAACGGAGATTACTTCTTCCTGACCGGCTTCAATGCCTTGCCGCCGCACTTCCGGCAAGAGGTCTTGCCTGCGAGGACGCGGAGGTTGGTCGTCCTGATCCTTGACTTGCACTTGCGGCACACGAACATGTTCTTGAACATTCGCGCCTCTGCTTCTGGGAACTTCGCCATCTCATTCGCCCTCGTTCTTGATCTGCTTGAGCACCCGGTCGTTCAGGATGGACCAGTACACCACGGTCTGCCCCTCCGCGACTTGTCCCTTGAGCTCGCCCGGGATCTTGAGGTCGAAGGTCTCGTATGTCTCCATTTCCATCACGTTGCACGTCTCCCCCGTGACGGAGAGGACCTGGGCGTTCTTCTTCTCGATGATGGGCACTTCGAGGTTGTCATGGCCAGGGACGACGATGTTCCGTTTCTTGTCGTCGAGCATGCCGACGGCGGTGAGGTTGACCTTGGCGTGGCCGTGCTTCCCGGGACGGCTGATCTTCACGTCGGTGACGATGGACGCGACGCCGTCGATGACGACATAGTTGCCTTTCTGCATGGTGCCTGCGGACTTGTGCTTGATGTCTGCCATGGGATGACAACCTCCTCGTGAGGGGTTGTGCCGAGGAACAGATGAGGCTTTATAAATGTTGTTGTTGGTTCCTGCTCGTCCTTCATCAGGGATGCGTTCTCGCGGGCCGGTTCAGAAATCAGTGAGTTTCCTGTTCACGATGGTCGTGTTGCCCTCGGCGCCGCCCATGGTCTTCTCCACATCGATGAACTTGCCTTCCTCGAGCTTCTTGATCTTGCGCTGGAACGTCTTGTAGCTGGCGGCGCCGCCCTGCTTCTGGTAGTGCTTGAACAAGTCCCCTATCTTGCTCCCTGAGTGCTCCTTCACCGCTTGAAGGATGAGCTGCTCGTCAGCCGCCAGCTCAGCGCTGTTCTTGACCGTGAAGTCGTCGAGCTTCTTCACCGCGACGATGACGTGCGACTCCCCGATGCGCTTCTCGCTCCGCTCCTCCGCCTGCAGGGCGGCCTCGCGCATCAGGAACAATCCTGAACGGATGTCCTTGAGCTGCGCGGTCTTCTGCACCACGCTCGCGAATGCCTTCTCGTCCCACACGCCATCAGGGAATGCGTAGTCCCTGCGCTCTTCCATGATGCCTTTGGTCTCCGCCGCGTTGTACTGCTTGAACTCGACCAACTCAGGGGTGAGCCTGCTCTTGATGCGCTCGTCCAATTCCACGAGCCAGCTCCGGTAATTGGTGAGGAGGAAGACTGCCTTGTGATAGACCTCTTCGAGGACGAAGTAGAGGAAGTCGAAGTCCTCTGCCTTGTCGATCTCGTCGAAGACGAACACCGCCGCTGACTTGTTGATGATGCGCTGCGCCACGTCCATGAGCTCGGTCGTCTTCTTGTTCTGGGTGAACTTGTACCCGACCTGGTCGCAGACCTCGAGGAGGACCTTGTACGTCGTGTTCTTCTGCCAGCAGTTCACGTAGACGGCGTGGATGTCATCCGTCTCCTCCTCGAGGTCGCGCAGGACGAACCTCGCCGCCGCGGTCTTCCCGATGCCTGGCGGGCCGTGGATGAGGAGGTTCCTGCCGGAGCGCTTCTGGAACAACGGCTTGATGCACGCGGCCAGGTATCGTTGCTCCTGCTCGCGGTATGGGAGGAGCTTTGGCAGGAACTCGTAGTCTAGAGCGTCCTCGTTCTTGATCAAGGATTCGTTGCCTTTCAGGACGTCGTCGAACAACCCCATGGGAGCATGGACGAAGCCGTTTTTTATATAGTTTGTGCCATCGGGACAGAATTTCTCTCGGCTTTCTAGAACAGCCAGGAGAGTGAGAGGATGAAACCAAGTACTGCTGACAGCACGTTCGCGACAACGCTGATGAGAATGCTCTTACCCCACCGCTGTTCGAACAAGTATTTAATGAAGAATATTTCTGCGATGATGGCGAATGCTTCTGCCATGAGGAAGCCTGCCGGGCTGGCAATCGCTCCGACGAGCAGGTTCGCCAGCGGCATCGTGGCAGCATTGATGATGAGCGCATACCAGAACACCTGTTTCCATCGTGCTTTGGTCGTGATCCTGAAGACGCTTGCCTCTGTGAGGTATCCGATGATGATTGGCAATGCTATAGGCATGAAGAAGTCATAGAGGAAGTTGCTCATTGCCGTTTCCTCCGTCGCAGCTCGAGGATGATGAGTGCTATCGCGATGAGGGAGATAATTGGTAGGGCAATGTATCTTGGTGCGTACGTCGTTGTCCGTCGGGTTTTTGCGGTGAACACTCCATCTTCAAGGGTGAGTGTGTGGGTGTCCGTCACACCGGTCTTGGGGTTGGTCATCTTTGTGCGCAAGACCCTGTTGATTTTGATGGGGATTGGTTCGAGCACGCCTTCATTGATGAGTCGCTCCAAGGCTGGCTGGGCTTCCCTCCAGTCACTTTCTGCGAGGTTGATTTCGTCCAATCGGTAGGCTTCGGTCTTCTTGACTGCGTAGTACGCGCCGCTGTTGAACTTATAGCCGATGCCAAAGCACTCGTTGTCGTGCAGGATAGTCGCTTGCCAGTTCATAGGCCCTGCCACTACGCCGACGATGTAGTAATCAGGGAAACTGTCAGCGTTTGTGATGCGAGTACAATAGTCGATGGCTTTTGTCCCTGGCACAGTAACGTCCGCTGATACGAAGGAGGTGCTCATCGTGATGAGCAGGAAGAATGTGATGACTTGTTTCATATGAACATCAGGAATTTTCTTCTATTAATAGTTTTTGCCTAGGCTGCAATCTTGGCTGTACGCATAACTATTTTAAGGGGTGCTTCCTCTATTTCTGCTATGGACTACGAGAAGCTCGCCGCCGTCTACGATGCCCTGTCGAACACCTCCAAGCGCTTGGAGAAGACGGCTTTGCTGGCTGATTTCTTGCAGGGGACGCCTGCCGCTGAGCTGGAGCGGGTCATCTTGCTCTTGCAGGGACGGGTCTTCCCGTTGTGGGACAAGCGCGTCCTCGGCCTGTCTGAGAAATTATTGGTCAAGGCCATCGCCGCGTCGTCTGGCGCCTCTGAGCGGCAGGTGATTGATACGTGGCGGGATCTGGGCGATATCGGCCGGGTGGCTGAGTCGTTATTGGAGAAGAAGTCCCAGTCGACCCTGTTCTCCGAGGACTTGACGGTCAAGGCTGTCTTTGACAATCTGCGCAAGGTGGCTTCCAGCGAGGGGAAGGGCGCGATGGGCACCAAGGTGAAGCTCGTCGCGCAGCTCCTCTCCTCTGCCAAGGGCGTCGAGGCCCGTTACGTCGTCCGTAGCGCCATCGGCGACTTGCGCGTCGGCATCGCCGAGGGGACGCTCAGGGATGCCATTGGGTGGGCTTATCTCGTCAAGGACTACACCTACGACGAGGAGAAGAACGCTCTGCTCAAGGACGGCGAGCCGGTCAATGGGTTCCCTGAGCTGCGGGCGGCCTTGGACCGCTCGAACGACTTCGTGCTCGTTGCCAGGATCGCCCAGGAGCAGGGTGCCTCTGGCCTCAGAGAGGTTTCCGTCGTGCCGGGCAAGCCGTTGAAGGTCATGCTGGCGCAGAAGGTCATCGATTTCGAGGAGGGGTTCGAGCGTGTGGGTAAGCCTTGTGCTGTTGAGTACAAAATGGATGGCTTCCGGGTCCAGGTGCACAAGTCCTCGGAGGGCGATATTAGGTTGTTTACTCGTCGTCTGGAAGAGGTTACTGAGCAGTTCCCTGACGTGGTAGAGGTCGTTCGAGAGCGCGTCGTCGGGAGGGAATTCATTATTGACGCTGAAGCGGCGGGCTATGATCCTCGTACCAAGAAGTACCGGCCATTCCAGGACATCAGCCAGCGCATCCGGCGGAAATATGACATTGAGACGCTGAAGAAGAAGCTGCCCGTCGAGCTGGCTGTCTTCGACATCCTTTTTTATGATGGCGAGGAGTGCTTGGATAGGCCGTTCTTTGAGCGACGAGCGCTCGTCGAGCGGATAGTCAGGGAGCGGCCGCAGCACGTGGTCGTTATGCCCCGGGTGGTCACGGGCGAGGTTGCGGAGGCTGAGGAGTTCTATAAGGAGTCGCTCGCCGCGGGTAATGAGGGGGTCATGTTGAAGAAGCTCGATGCCCCTTATCAACCTGGTTCGCGCGTGGGTACGATGATTAAGCTCAAGCCGGTGATGGACACGCTCGACCTGGTCATCGTCGGTGCGGAGTGGGGGACTGGCAAGCGGAGCGGCTGGCTCACGTCTTACACGGTGGCGTGCTTTGATGAACAGCAAGAGGAACTCGTCACTATCGGCAGGTTCGGCACGGGTATCAAGGAGAAGGAGGAGGCCGTGTCAGGCGATGCGGTCACGTTCGATGGGATGACTGAGCGCTTGAAGCCGCTGATCCGGTCCGCTTCCGGCCGTGACGTTGTGGTGCGGCCTGAAGTGGTCGTCGAGGTCAAGTTCGAGGAGATCCAGAAATCACCTTCGTACACGTCGGGGTACGCGTTACGGTTCCCACGGTTCGTGAAGCTGCGGCCTGATCGCGGCGTGGAGGACTTGACGACGTTGTCCATGGTCGAGACTGCGTATGAGCGGCAGCGGGGGCGTGGCTAGCTCTTGAACTATTCATGGAGGAGTCATTGCAGAAGGGTGCTCTTGTGTT
Organism: Candidatus Woesearchaeota archaeon; assembly: GCA_016927245.1. Lineage (GTDB taxonomy): Archaea > Nanobdellota > Nanobdellia > Woesearchaeales > WJKR01 > WJKR01. The sequence continues at coordinate 8,098 of JAFGNA010000022.1, read as the reverse complement.
GAGCGTTTTTGCTCTCTTAAGGGTGTGCAAGGATTTCTTTGGAATCTTCTGTTTTGCGGTTGCATGGGTGGGGCGGGCGACTTACCACATAATCATTGTTGTTACTAAAAAGTACTCAAAAACCGAAAAGTATTTATAGAAGTCCTCACATATACTGTTACTTGTTGGTGACGACAAAGGTGGTCTCGACCATCCGCTCATCAACACGACCGGTGCTCTTGCGGCAAGATTCTATCATGCCACACCACCTCACACACCACCTCACCCACCTTTTGCGGGGGCACCGGTCACCTCCCTTTCACGCGCCCCGCCGGATCGCGCTTGTTTCCCACCACCACCTCAACAGTACCTTCTCGGCGGGGCGCTTTTCTCCTTTTGCGTCGCTATGGTTTCTGCTTCTTCCACCACAAGGTCCTTCTGAATATTATTGTTTCTAAAATGAAACAATATTTCTTTAATGGAACAATGTTCCAAAAAATAGAAATGTTTATATAGAAGCCTCCTCCGCAAAGAATCCGATGGACAAACGCCAAGTGCTCGAAGACCTCCTCGACCGGCAACTCCTCAAGGTCCTCCGACTCTTCATCAACAACCCAGACCAGGAATTCTACTTGCGAGAGATCGCGAAACGGGCGAAAGTGCCACCAGCAAGCACCTACAGGGTGGTGCAGCGGCTCCTCAAGCTCGAACTCATCAAAGAGCACCGGGTCAAGAAGTTCAAGTTCTACCGCCTGCATGAGGACGCGGAATTCCTCGCAGACATCCTCGCAGACAGGAAATCGGCGGTCCAGGAGTTCGTGGAGGCCATCAAACAAGACCCGAACATCACTATGGTGGTGCTTCATGGCAAGGAGGAACGCACCAAGGCCAACCTCCTCATCATGGGTACCCATATAGACCAAGAACTCATCAGGACGGCCGCGTTGCAAGCCAAGGAGACCTACGGCTTCAACATCATTCACCTCACGCTCGACCCCGACCAGTACAACCAGATGAGCAGTATGGGCCTCTACCCCGGCAAGAAAGTCATCCTGTACGAGCAATAATTTCCACATAGAAAATAATTTTCTAGTATGCACTATAAAAACCCAACAATATTTATATATGAGCTCAGCAATCTTGTATACCAAGAGGGGTTTTAACCTTCCTGACCCTTGTGGCAAGGGAGAAAAAATCCTGGGTTTGGTGGGTGCGACAACGACAACAAGCGCGTTGTTCTCAGACCAACACTAGCGCAACAACCAATAGGGGGTACGAAGAAGATGGACTTCATCGTGGACAACGCGAAGCAACAGAACGCGAACGCCTTCGAAGGCGTCGAAGTAGGGCAGGCCAACATCAAGGTCATCGGTGTCGGCGGAGCAGGAACCAACATGGTCAACTGGCTCTACATGAAAGGCATACAAGGAGCCGAGATTATCGCCTGCAACACCGACCAGCAACACCTCAGGATGGTGGAATCAGACAGGAAATTCCTCATCGGCAAGGACGTCACCCGAGGCCTAGGCTGCGGCGGCTTCCCAGAGAAAGGAGCAGAAGCGGCGCAAGAAAGCATCCAGATAATCAAAGAAAGCATGAAGGACGCTGACATGGCCTTCGTCTGCGCAGGCATGGGCGGCGGCACCGGCACCGGCGCAGCCCCCATCGTAGCCCAAGTCGCCAGGGACTCTGGCAGCATCGTCATCGGCACGGTCACCATGCCCTTCAAGATCGAGCGGGCACGCATAGACAAAGCCGAGTTCGGGCTGCAACAGCTCAGGAAAGTCAGCGACACCGTCATCGTCATCGACAACAACCGGCTCGTCCAGATAGCAGGCAACCTGCCCGTGCAGCAAGCGTTCGCCGTAGCTAACGAGCTCATCGCGACCATGATCAAAGGCATCGTCGAGACCATCGCGGTCCCCAGCCTAGTCAACCTTGACTACGCAGACGTCAAGACCATCATGACCGACGGCGGCGTCGCGGCCATCGGCGTCGGCGCGAGCGACACAGCCAACCGCGTGGAAGAAGCAGTCAAGGGAGCGCTGAGCAACCCCCTCCTCGACATCAGCTACGAAGGATCCTCAGGCGCCATCATCCACATCGCCGGCGGCCCTGACATGACCCTGGACGAGATCTCCAAAGTAGGCGAGCTCGTCACGGAGAGCATGGACGACGACGCCAACGTCATCTGGGGCGCCCGCGTCGCGGAGGACATGAAAGGGAAGCTCACCGTGATGACCATCATCACCGGCGTGAAGAGCCCCTGGATCCTCGGCAAGCCCACCGCCAAGGAAGCGGCCGCCGCGAGGCAGCAGCTCTCCCACGAGTTAGGCATCGAAATCGTCCGCTGAGCGGGCGACCTTTCATTTTTTTCTTTTCTCCGCCGCGCCTCTGTCCGAAAACATCACCCCCCAACACCATGTTTTTTCTCGGAGGCGCGCATTTTTTTTCTTTTCTCTCCGCAACGCATATAAACGCGCGCCATCCTGCCCCCTCACATGATCATCATCAAGTACGGCGGCAGCATCCTCAACCCCGATGGCAAGTACGACCAAGCAGCGATCGACAGACTCACCACCCTCATCAAGCAGCACCCAGACGAGCAGTTCTGCTTCATCATCGGCGGCGGCAAGGTCTGTCGCCAGCTCCAAGAAGCGGCCGAAGCCACCTTCGCCCCTATGTTGCCCGCTGACCAGCTGCACAACGCCCGGGACGAGATCGGCATCGCCGTGACCAAGATTAACGCGCGCTACGTCCTAGAAAAGCTCAAACCAATCCTCAAGGAACAGTTGTGCCCCCAACTTATCATCGACCCACACGCCAAGCAGCCAGCAGGCTTCAGGGTCTACCTCGCCACTGGCGCCCTGCCCGGCTCCAGCACGGATTATGACATGATGCTCCTCGCGAAAAGCTTCAACGCGGACCGTGCCATCAAGATATCGGACTTCCCCGTCGTGCTCGACGTGCAGGCCACCGCGTTCGACAAAGAACTGCTTAGCGGCTATGAACCCCTGCCAGAGATGACATGGAACAAGCTGCACTCATTAGTAGGGGATGACTGGCGATCAGGAGGCAACTATCCGCTCGACCCAGCAGCGTGCAGGATAGGGCAGGAACTCGCGTACAAAGGGTTCACATTGCTCATAGGGCAGTACGAGCAGCTCGAGAAGATGGTCGCCGGCCAAGAATTCCTAGGAACAGTCGTGCACGGCCGCTAAGTGGGAAAGAAAAAAAAAGAAACAAAGGCTTCATTTCTTGTTGCTAGGCGCTCTCGCAGCGGCCTTCGCGATCCAGATGGTCGCGATGACTGCCAGTATGGTGACGATGACCGCGTAGACGACCATGGCACCGACCGTGCTCTGCTCACCGAAAATAGCGGCGAAGATAATCTTTATCGTGTCGTTCCAGGCCAACGCCGCGACGAGGCCGAAAGCCGCGGTGATGAGCGCTGCTAATTTCTCAATGACATCCTTTTTCATCATAGTAACCCCCTAACCGTTAGAGGGATGATACGACCAGGGATTAATAAATGTTCCTAAAAGTGGGTCTCGCTGAGAGGAACGCGCACGTCAATCCTCTTTCTCATACACGCCTTCCCAGAGGCGCGTGGGCAACCGGCCGAGGTATATCTCATTGTCGTGCAAGTAGACGTTCGCGTCGATGACCTGCTCGCCAGGCCTCGGCGGGTCGTACTCGAACACCGCATCCTCGAGGGATATCCTCCCCGGCTTAGGCACGCGTCCCTTGACCACGTTGCCATCAGGGCAGACCTGGTAGAACTGCTTGCCCTCCTCGAAGATGGCGACGTACCACTTGTCCTCATCCCTCTCTCCTGGTCCGCTATGGATGTCCGCTCCCCACAACTCTTCGGGTAATGGGTGCTCGTGGATGATGATAGGGTTGCGCTCTGCCTCTCGCTTCCGTTTCGCCATGGTTATCCTCGCGGGAATCGCTCCTCTCATAAAAAGCTTTTGAGAACAAGCACGGACCCTATTCCTTCTTCGCCCGTTTTTCCATGTAGCCGCACTTGCCGCACGTCCACCGGTCTTTGTGGTCTGCCATGAACACGCCAGAGCCGCACTTGGGGCAGCTCTTGCCTTTGCGCTTGAGGTTGCTCCCCGCGACCTCGTAATTGCTCGCGTACGTGTACGCCGGCTTCTTCTTCTTCGTGGCTTTCTTGTCCGCCATAGATCATCACTCGTCCTTCTTCTCCTCGGCTGGCGGGGCTGCCTCTCCCTCAGCGTTCCCGTCCTTCTGCTTCTTCGCGGCGTGCTTGGCGATGATGCTCTTGTGCTCGAGCGCCGCCGCGTCCGCGGCGTCCTTGTACACCGCTGCCTCTATCTCCACCGCGCCTCCGCCGTGACCGGTGAGGATGCGCCTGATGATGACCTCTTCCTCCTTGGCTCCCGCCGCCTTCGCCACGTCCTTCCTGATGCTCTTCCTATCAGGCGTGGGGCCCTCGAACTCCGCCGTGGCCTTAATGACCGTCCTGCCGAGGAGAGGCTGTTCTTCCTTGCTGGTTATCGTCACCATTGTCATTCACGCTAGCGTACCTTGATGGCGTACTCGCCGTTCAGCGTCACGTCCATCTCGTGCGCGACGAGGCTCTTCTTCACGTCCAGGAAGTGTATCCTGCCTTGGAAGTTGTTCGTGAAGCTCGATTTCTTGCAGAGGGGGCAGATGTCCTCCTCTGTGAACAGCTTGCACGTCCTGCATGCTTTCTTCTTGCCCATCGTGTCACCCTGCCATGAGTTGCAACAGGTCTCGCGAGGTGATGATGCCTATCATCTTGCCGTCCTCGGCGACGAGCACCCTGCGCAGCTCGTTCTTGCTCATAATCTTGCTGATGTCGAGGAGCGAGGTCTTGACGTCTACTGTCATGACCTTCTTCGTCATGACGTCGCCTACCGGCGTGGTCTTCGGGTCCTGCTCCCCCGCGATGATCTTTCCGAGGATGTCCCGCTCCGTGAGGATGCCTTTTGGTTTCTTGCCGTCCTCGCTGACGACGACGCACCCGATGTTGTGCTTGGTCATCAGCTCCGCCGCGGCCAGGATGTTGACGTCGGGCTTGATCGTGATCACGGGCTTGCTCATCCAGTCCTTCACGGTTATCATGGGTCTTCACCTGCGTTTACTTCTTCTCCAGGTCCGCGACGATCCAGTCTTCCTTGCCGAGGCCTGCCTGTCGCATGGTCAGTCCGAGCTTCGGGTTCGTCACGTCCTTGTAGCTGACGGCGATGATGCGCGCCTTGCACAGGTCGTTCACGTGCAGCGTCCGCTTCGTCTCCTTGCCCGCGAGCGTCTTGTCCTTGGAGAAGCTGACGAAGTCGTTCATGGCCTGTGAGATGTGGATCATGCCGTCCATGGGGCCGAGGCTGATGAACGCGCCGAAGTCGGCGATGTCCTTGATGGTGCCGTACACCACCTCCTGCAGTTCTGGGATGAAGGTGATGAGGTCGAACGTGGTCTCGTAGTAGCACGCTCCGTCTCCAGGGATGATGATGCCCTCTGTGATGTCGTGGACTTGTTCGACGTCGATGACGAGGCCGAGCTCCTTGCTGATGTAACCGTCGTACTTCTTCTTGACCTCGCCTACCAACGCCTCGTCGATGTCCTTGCCGAACTGGTCGGGGGGGAGGCGGATGAAGTCCTTGACCTTTACCTTGTAGTACACGTGTGTGCCCCTTATGCGAAGATGAACTTTTGCTGCTGGTAGCGCAGGACGCGCACCCCCTTCTCCTTGAGCCGCTTGGTGAGCTCTTTGTCCTGCGTCGCGACGATGTCTCTCGTGCCTGTTTTGGCGACGAAGACGTCATCGATGTGCGCTCCTGAGGAACTGGCGAGTGTTTTTAAAGCTTTTTGTTTGGCGAGGATGTAGCCGAGCTTGGCGTCGAAGCTCTGCTTCTTCTCTCCTTTCATGATGGTCTCGAGCTCCTTGATGACGCCTTCGTACGTGCACAGCCGGTACGGCTCTTCCATCGCTCGGTGGAGGAGGGTGAACACGTCGATGCCCTTGCCTGGGAGGAGGAGCACGTTGGTGTCCAGGAACACGTGGGTCTTGCGCTTCAGCATGGCGTTGTCGAGGCACGCGTTATTTATAAAGGTTCTGTGTTTCGCAAGTTATTTCTGGCGGTTGCGCTTTTCCTCCTGCTATGGATGCTGATGCGCTGACATTGCTCGTGCGGGGCCTTGCCCGGGTCCACCTCTTTGGGAATGCGCCGCCGCCCTACGTCTCCGGCGAGTACCGCGCTGAGCGACGGCTTGGTGGCTTGTTCCGCGTGGGGGTTGCGCGCTTCGACTGCGCGCCGTTCGGCGAGTACTCCTTCGACCTCGATTTGCATGAGCGGTTGTCGTACAATGGCTACCTCTGGGTGCATCCTGGTCTGCGGGGCCGCGGCTTGGGGCACTGCTTGGTCTCGTTCCGCGAGGCTGTGTGCCTTGAGGCCGGCGTGGAGGCAGTCCTCATCAGTACCAATGGCAACGCGCCTTTCTGGGAGCGCATGGGCTATGAGATGTTTGACGAGCAAGTCGTCCTGCCGGGATTCGTGGAGGCTGACCGCGTCATCCCTTCCATGATCAAGTACTTGTGAATAATATTTAAATACGGGCGTGTTCTCGCGTATTCCATGGTGCGGCTTAACCTCGTAGACCCTGCCGCCTTGGCGGACCAGCACCTTATCGCTGAGTACAATGAGATACTCATGTTCTTGGGCTATGTGCGGAAGCATCCTTCCTTAAGAGGGATCCCTGCATCCTATCGCTTGGGCGAGGGGCACGTCTCTTTCTTCAAGGATAAGTTGTTGTACGTGCAGCGACGCCACGGGTTGCTCAAGGAGGAGATGCGGATGAGGGGTTTCGTGCCTGTTAAGGAGGTCGACCTCACAGGGTTTCCTTCCTCGCTGCGCGGTGACTGGGCGCCTGATGCTGCCGCTGTGGGCGTGATCAAGGGGCGTCTGCGCGAGAAGCTCTTGCTGAAGCCTAATTATTATCGTTACCGTGGCGAGCGTCGCCCCGTGTCCTTCTTCCTCGGTCTCATCGATCAGGCGGGCGCCGCTCCGTCTTGAGGCGTCTCCGTCGCTCGCCGCTCCCGGGCGGCGTAGCGTCTTGGCCGTGCTCGTCGTGCCATGGTCAAGCCTCTGTCTCCGCGTACTTGTGCTGTCCGTTGCTCTTTTGCGCCGCTGCTTCGTCTGACAGCACGGCGCTGACGAGGCTGGCGTAGTCCTTTGCGCCCCTGCTGCTCGGCGCGTACTTGAAGATGCTCTGCATGGCTTTCGGTGCCTCTTTGAGCTTGCTGTTGGTGCGGATGGGCTCTGCGAGCAGTTCGTAATGGTCGTTCTGGAGGTGCTGCAGGGATTCTTTGCACGTCTTGACACGGGCGTCGTACAGCGTGGGCACGATTCTCGTGATGCGGAGGTGGTGGTCGAAGTAGTCGTTGAGGTTCTGCACTGCCTCTAACATCTTGGTGAGGGCATCTAGTCCGAGATGGTCTGTGCTGGCTGGGATGATGGCTTCGTCAGCGTAGAGCATGGCGTTCTGGTTGAGTATGCCGAGCGAGGGTGCGCAGTCGATGAGGATGTAGTCGTAGCCATTGATTTCGGCGAGCTTCTCTTTCAGCACTGACGTGTTGCTTTCGGGCAGCTTGGTGATCATGGTCTCTGCCTTGGTGAGGGTCTCGTCGCTGCGGAGGATGTCGAGGTTCTTGCCGAGCATGCTGATGCACTCGTTGGGCTCCGCGTTCTCGATGAGGAGGTGGTAGAGTGATTTCTGGCTCGTCGCTCCGATGCTGGTCTGGATATTGCCTTGCGCGTCGAGGTCGATGAGGAGTACTTTCTTTCCTTGCCTTGCTAGGCCTGCCGCGAGGTTTACTGCTGTGGTGGTCTTGCCGACGCCGCCTTTCTGGTTGATGATGCATATCTTCCGCACACCCATCCCTCCAAATATGTATAAGGGGAGGGGTTTTCGTATACCTGTTTATATATCTTTCTGTTTGTTGGCGGCATAACGCTTATAAACAACCCTTCCTTAGAAGTGCCAGAAGAGGTGACCGCCCGGTGCGCATAGACCTGAAGAAGAAACCGCAAAACCCCATCATCATCCAAGGATTCCCCGGCTTCGG
>JAFGNA010000021.1 GCA_016927245.1 Candidatus Woesearchaeota archaeon | reverse complement strand
GGGCTGAACAGCACGGCGAACACGTACGGCCTCGGCGCCGGCGATGACGGTTGGGACTGGTCTTCGGGCACGTTCGACTTCGCCGGCAGCGTCGCCTTCTCAGGAGTGTGGAACAATCAGTTGCGCATAGAAACGCCGAGCACGGGCAGCGGCGACGTGTCCGGCGCGTACGGCGTCCAGGTCACCATCACTGAGCAGCAGTACGACATGATATCCAGCAACGGCTCAGCCGTGCTGTACTTCGACTACGCCTGGGACGACTACCAGAACTATTTCGAGAACGCAGACCAGGTCTGGGTGAAGGGCCGGTGGACTTCTCCCTACTCAGGGGCTCACTGGCTCGGACAGGAGCTGGACGGCGATCACCAAGGAGCTGACACCTACCCAGAGATAGCCGCCGAGGACAACCCTAACATGGACATCCCCGATGGCTTCTTCAGCCAGGACCTCTCGCCGTGGATAGAGGGTCCTGGGACGTACTACCTCGAGCTGGGCGGCAAGCTCGAGCGGAGTGCTTCGAATGAATGGGGCTACTTCCTGTTCGACAACATCCTCCTCGTCGCGAGGAACGTCACGGACCACTACTATTTCCGCAAGGAGTTCTCCGTCGCTAGCCTCGACGACGTCAAGCGGGGCGCGATGAACCTCCTCGCCGATGACAACGCGCTGGTCTACCTCAACGGCGAGATCATCCTCGAGGACAAGGGTCGCCACGTCGGCGAGTACTGGGATGTCAGGGGGCACATCATCGACCAGGAGCGCTTTGTCGTCGGCACAAACCTCCTCGCGGTGGAGCTCACGAACGCCGCGCAGTCGGCGCGCATGGACCTCGAGCTGTACGGGCTCTCCAGCGACCGTGACAAGGTCATGTTCGTGATGAGCGACGGCGTCGCGAACAGGGAATGCCTCGAACAGGGATGGACTGATGATCTCGATTATGACGGCGAGGCTGATGAGCCAGGGGATGACGCCATCCAAGCGGCGTGCGACGCCGCCGAGGACTACGCAGTGGTCGTTCACGCGGTCGGGTTCAGCGACGAGGCTGATGAGGAGGTGCTCTCGCGCATCGCGGCGTGCGGCAACGGCCTGTTCTATAAGAGCGACGACGTCGGCGAGCTCGTCACCTTCTACCAGGACGTCGCGCTCAGCATCCTCGAAGCGACGAGGAGGTCGCAATCACTCGTGTTCTCTAGCGGCGGTGACGTCCAGCAATCAATCCTGTACAACGACTCGTGCATCATCATCAATCACTCGTCCACGTACCACCAACCGCACCCCAATGAGATAGAGCTCGTGTTCCAGACGCCGCAGTTCGGCGCCTGCGAAGCAAACATCACCGTCCCGCAAGGGCTTCGCGTCTCAGACGCAAAAGTGGTCTCTTACTCAGGGGAGCACTGGACGTCGCTCGTCAAGGTAGACGATACCACTGTGTTCAACCTCTCAGTGTACGGGGAGAACTACTCCGCCTTCGGCGACCCGTTCAGCGTGTACATCCCTGTCGAGCACCTCACTCCTGGGGAGCACCTCATCTCGGTGTACACCGGTGATGACAGCTCCAACACCACCAATTGCTCTTTCAACAACAGCCTCATCTACACAGGCTTCATCAACTCCTCCACGACGAGGTCCACCGTGGTCGAGAAGGATGATGGTTGCGAGTGGACGGTGGAGTTCGAAGACGGCAGCTTCCTCACGTTCAGCGTTCCCTCCTCTTACTCAGGGACCAGGACTTGCCGGTACACCAACGCCTCCTACGTCTATGACGAGCAGGAAGCGTATGACATCGCAGTCTTCGGCCTGCTCTCCCAGCTCGACTTCGACGGTGACGGCCGGGTGTTCGTCAACCTCGCCGCTGAGGACCTCGAGATCATCGTCACGCTCGTCAGCGACGTGCCCTACCTTTGGGGACCGGCCATCGTGGAGGTGGAACTGTGGCAATGACCTCGAACAGGAGTGGCATGCTCTACCTCTTCATGGCTGTCATCTTCCTCGTGCTGTTCAGCGCCGTCTTCTTCACGTTCAACGCGTACAAGTATCACGACCGACAGGAGGTCGTCGCCATCCGCGTGCACACCATGAACGACTTCGCGGAGGACCTGCACGAGGACCTCCACCGGGCGGCGTTCATCTCAGGCTTCAGGGCGATGATAGGGCTCGAGGAATACCTCTCCCAGCGAGGCGTCTTCTTCCACGACCAGGAGTCCATGGAAGAGGCGTTCAGGCACGCGTTCATCAACGGCACTATCAATGGTACCAGCCTCGCCGTGCTGGACGACTCCAGCTTCGAGGATTACCTCTCACGAGTGGGCGAGCTCGCGGACAGGATAGGACTCTCACTCGCCATCGACGTCACCAACGTCACCTTGGAGCAGGTGTCCCCCTGGCACATCTCCATCTCGTTCGACGGCGAGTTCCTCCTCTCGGACAACCTCGGCCTCGCGTGGTGGGCGTACAACCGGACGTTCATGACCGTGGTGCCCATCTATGACCTCAAAGACCCCTTGTACACGGTCAACACCGCGGGCCGCGTGCCGAACACGATCATCAACTTCACCTCGCCGCCCACCGGCTACGTGGACGAGTCGACCAATGACACGGCCGTGCTTCAGGAATTCGTCGAGGGGTCATACTACCGTGAGTCCGACGAGGCTCCGAGCTTCCTCCAACGGTTCACCAATGACCTCTCCCCCTCGCCTGACGGCATCGAGAGCCTCGTCTACCTTCCCGCGCTCTCAGACCAGGGCATCGTGGTCAAGACTGACAGGAGCGTCGTGGACCACGTGTACTTCTCCGCTAGTCCTGACGGCTCCGGTGATCGCTGCCAGATACAGAACATGGTCTATGTGCCTGACTGGTTCCGGCTGGGCAACCAGAGCATGGATGATTACGAGCTCGACGCCTTATCCTCCTCTCCTTGCTCGTGACCGCGCGTTTTTTATAGGAGCGCGCCTCTTCCTGCATTGTTATGGTGTCGTTGCGCGCGCTCAGGTTCAGGGTCCCGACGTGGTTGTCGCTCGTCAGTGCCCGTACGGGCACGGCGCTCGCCGTCCGGCTCTTCGGCGCGACCACGGTGCCGCAACGAGCGATGGGCCTGATGTTCCGGAAGCTCGGTCGCGGCGAGGCGCTCCTCTTCCTCATGGCCCGCAAGGAACGCCTCTCCCTGCACATGCTCTTCGTGTTCTTCCCCATCGATGTCTTGTTCTGCGAGCGTCTCCGGGAAGGGTTCCTCGTCGTTGATGTGCGGCGAAGGCTCAGGCCGTTCACGTTCACCACGGCCAGAGCGCTCGCTGACGCCTTTGTCGAGCTCCCCGCAGGCGCTGCTGGTGAGGTGCGCGTGGGCGACCTTCTCGTCGTCAAGCGCCCGAAAGATATTTAAACCCTGGAGCCTCTTGCCAGGCTTATGAGAGACATCGAGACTGGTGTGGACAAGCTCGTCTCCCTCATCGAGCAGAAGAAGCGGGTCTCCCTCGATGAAGCTGCCAAGCAGCTCGGTGTCAGCAAGGTCTTGGTCCAGGAATGGGCTGATTTCCTTGAGGAGGACGGCCTCATCAGCGTGGAGTACACCCTCTCAAAGGTCTGGTTGGTGGAGCGGAAGCTGAGCAAGTCAGAGGTTGAGAAGAAGACCAAGGAGTACACGAGCAAGAAGGAGTCGTTCGTGCGCAAGGTCGAGACCACGCTGCAGAGCCTTGAGAAGGACACGATCGGCTTCGAGAAGATGAAGGAGGAGTTCGCCGACCTCAAGAAGAGCATCGGCGGCGAGATAGAGGCCGTCAAGAAGGATTTCAAGGAGCTCGAGTACTATGAGAACTTGAAGAACAACATCGACAAGGACATCGAGAAGCAGAAGTCGGAGTACGGGAAGTTGATGGAGGAGTCTCATCAGGGCATCAAGGCGGAGGAGCGTCGCTACCGGGAGATGATGGCCCAGGTCGAGCAGGAACGACTCAGGGTGAAGAAGGACAAGCATGTCATCAAGGACTTGGAGGGCCAGGAGGCCCTCTTGTTGCAGCGTATCAAGGACATGAACGAGTTCATCGACGATCTGAGGGACACCATCAAGAAGGAGCAGAAGGACATCGAGGTGTCTGATAATAACCTCGCCAAGCTCGAGTCCTACGTCGACCAGATCGAGCACCGCATGAAGAACAAGAAGCACCAGGCCATCCTGCCGTTGATCAAGCTGAGCGAGGAGCACAGCAATAAGATTTTCAACCTGCAGGAGAAGATCTTGGAGCAGCTCAAGCAGAAGAAGGCTGATCTCGACTCGTACAAGGGGCAGAAGAAGGCGGTGTACAAGGACCTCAAGAAGTTCTTCGATAAGAAAGCGCAGGCGGAGAAGCTCTTGGGGAGCATCGAGAAGAAGAAGTCGCAGCTCAAGCAGGAGTACGAAGGCCTCATGAAGAAGGCGCGGGCGTTCAATGCTATCAGCAAGAACGCGACGGTGAAGAAGCACGTCGCGGAGCTGGAGGCAGAGTACAAGAAGGTGGAGTCGCACCGCAGCTCGCTCAGGGAGGAGATCAGGAAGCTCACCTCCCTCGTCCATAAGTGACGGTTTTTTTTTTCTCAGACGGGGAAGAACAAAAGTTTTATAAAGGGGGAGTTGCCTTGTGGGGCTTGAGGAGAAGGGGTGAGGAGCCAGTGGCGACGAAAAAACATTCTCATGAGCACCGCTCGACGGCCAAGAGGCCTGTCCGTCGTGCCGGTAAGAATCGTGCTGGGAAGCCCAAGCACCGCTCATCACGCCACTCCGTCGCCAAGGCGCCTGCCAAGAGGCCTGTCCGTCATGCTGGTAAGAAGCGCGCTATGAAAACCGCTGCGGGGAAGCCCGCCAAGAAACAGGCTCGCGCGCAGGCGCCTGAGAAGAAGGCTGTGGTGATTGACAGGTATGAGTTCAAGAGCGGCGATATTCCCATCACCATCACGGTGCAGCGTGTCACGGGAGAGTTCGTCCCCATCTACAACGTCGAGATCAGCAATATCAGCCGCACCACTGAGTACATCCTCGAGAAGATCAGGCAGGAGCTCATCAAGCGGGTCTCCTTGGGATTGGTGGACCTCGCGGACATCAAGAAGGCGACTGTCGTGGAGGACAAGTTCAAGGAGTACATCGTCCTGCTCATCGACAAGTACTTCCCCGACGCCAATGACAGCACGAAAGGGTTCCTCAAGACCTACCTCATCGCCAAGGCGTTAGGACTGGGAAGCATCGAGATCCTCATGAACGACGCCTTGCTCGAGGAGATAGTGGTGAACCAGGCCGACCAGCCCATCTGGGTGTACCAGAAGAAGCACGGCTGGCTGAAGACGAACATCACGATGCGAGACGAGGACCAGACCAAGCACTACGCCGCCATCATCGGTCGCAAGGTCGGACGCCAGATCACGGTGCTCGAGCCATTGCTCGACGCGCACCTCAACGAGGGTGACCGCGTCAACGCGACCATCAGCCCTATCAGCACGGCGGGCAACACCATCACCATCCGCAAGTTCTCGCGGGACCCGTGGACCATCACCAAGTTCATCAGGAGCAAGACCATCAGCGTGGAAGCAGCAGCCCTCATCTGGCTCGCCATGCAGTACGAGATGAGCGCCATCATCGCCGGCGGCACCGCCTCCGGCAAGACGTCGGCGCTGAACGTCTTGGCGAACTTCTTCCCGCCGAACCAGCGTATCATCAGCATAGAGGACACGCGCGAGATCAGGCTGCCGAGCTTCCTGCACTGGGTGCCCATGAACACTCGCTTGCCCAACGCTGAGGGTAAGGGAGAGGTCAGCATGGGAGACCTCCTCGTCAACTCGTTGCGTATGCGACCGGACCGCATCCTCGTCGGCGAGGTCAGGCGTCAGCGGGAGGCGGAGACCTTGTTCGAGGCCATCCACACCGGCCACTCAGTCTACGCCACGTTCCACGCGAACAACGCCGCGGAGACGGTCGAGCGCTTGACCAATCCGCCCATCAACGTGCCGAAGATCATGCTCCCTGCCATCAGCCTCATCATCGTCCAGTTCCGCAACCGCCGGACGGGTACGAGGAGGACGTTCCAGATAGCCGAGATACTGCCTGGTAGCGAGCCGAACGTGCTCATGCAGTACGACAACAAGCTGGACCGATTGGTGAAGAAGAACAAGTCCCGGCAGCTCTACGCCAACCTCAAGCTCTACACCGGCATGACCGATCACGACATCCAGGAGGACCTCCACGAGAAGATGGCTATCCTGGACTACTTGGAAAAGCTCGACATCACCTCCGTGGACGGCGTCGGCCGCGTCATCGCCGAGTACTACACGAACAAGGAGCTCTTGCTCCAGCATGTCAAGTCCGGCAAGCAGCTCACCAACTAAGACGGAAGGACCTCTTATGACCATCCTGTACAGGAAGATCGCCAGGCGCATACCCGACCTCGGGCTCAAGCTCCGCCAGGCGCGGCTGTACGAGAACGAGGAGGAGTACATCAAGCGCATCTTCTTCACCTCCCTCTACCTCTCGTTCGGCTTGTTGTTCGTCGCGTTCTTCTTCGTGCAGTCATTGCTCGTCTTCCTCGCCCTCCCGCTCGTCTTCCCCATGGTGTTCACTTACTTCCTGAACTACGTCGACATGAAGATTCAACGGGTGAACAACGGTATCAACCAGGAGATCATCTTCGCGGGGAGGTTCCTCATCATCGAGCTGGAGAGCGGCGTTCCTATGTACACCACGTTCAAGAACCTCGCCAAGAACTATGAGATCATCGGCCCGTACTTCGCGGAGGTCGTGGAGAAGGTCGACCTCGGCACGGGGATGGAGGATGCCATCAATGAGACCATCTTGCTCACGCCCTCGCCGAACTTCCGCAAGATGCTCTGGCAGCTCCTCAACAGCATGAAGACGGGCAGCGACGTCACCCGGTCGTTGAACGTCGTGATAGACCAGATCGTGCGCGAGCAGCAGATTGAGGTGAAGGAGTACGGCCGGAAGCTTAACCCGCTCGCCATGTTCTACATGATGGCGGCTATCATTATCCCTTCCTTGGGCGTGACCATGCTGGTCATCCTCGCCACGTTCATCGGGCTGCACCTCTCGCTCGGCGTCCTTCTCATCATCACGGGCATGGTGGCGTTCGTGCAGTTCATGTTCCTCTCTATCATCAAGACTATCCGTCCCCCTATGGAACTATGAAGAAGACTGTGGAGCAGCGGAAGGAGAAGGGCCGGCGGCGGCCGGAGCGGCAGGGAGCGCTTGCGAAGCGAGAGGGTGCTGCGCCTGTTTCTGGGAGGCGGAAGGGCTTGCGGGGGTTGTTCTCCAGGCCTCGTCCTTCTGGGTTGTCGGCCGCTTCTCAGAGGCTTGATGAGCAGCGCCGACGGGTCGATGCCGAGGCGAAGAGGAAGCTGAAGCGGCTTGAGCAGCTCTCTGACAAGCAGCTCGTGCTGCGGCGGCAGCGGCAGCAGAAGCAGCAGCGTCGCAAGCTCCGCAACCGCCAGCTCCTTCGCAAGTACTTGGACAAGGCGGGGTTCGAGGAGGCTGATGAGTCTGTGGTGTCGAAGAACATCTTCCGCATCATCATCGTGGCTTGTCTCGTCCTCTCGGGCGGGGCGTTGATCATCGCCTCGATGGGCAAGCCGGGCGTCAAGGATTCCATCGTCTTCCTTACCGGCCTCTGGACCGGCATTTTTGCCGGTTTGTTCGTCTTGGCGTGGGTGTTGTTGTACATCTTCTTGGATATCAAGATTTTCAAGCGTACCTTGGAGATCGAGGAGGTGTTGCCTGATTTCTTGCAGTTGGCGAGCGCGAACATCAGTGCTGGCATGCCGGTGGACCGCGCGTTGTGGTTCGCTGTTCGTCCGCGGTTCGGGATATTGGCTAAGGAGATAGAGGACGTGGCGAAGTCCACGGTGTCGGGCGAGGACTTGAGGGACGCGTTGGCCAAGTTCACGGCGAAGTATGATTCCGTGGTGCTGAAGCGGAGCATCAACCTCTTGCTGGAGGGTATGGAGTCTGGTGGGGAGATGGCTGAGCTGCTGAACAAGATCGCGCTGAACATCCAGGAGACCAGGATTCTGAAGAAGGAGATGGCTGCTAACGTGATGACGTATGCCATCTTCATCGGCTTCGCGACCGTCGTGGCCGCTCCTGTCTTGTTCGGCCTCGCTGGGCAATTGCTTATCATCATCCAGAAGATCATGGGCTTGATGGCGGCTGAGGGGGCGGGGAGTGGCGCCAGCACGGGCATGTTCAGCATTAGCTTGTCGGGTGATTCCATCACGCTCAAGGATTTCCGTATTTTCTCCGTGGCGACGTTGTTCGTGACGTCGTTGTTTTCTTCGTTCATCATCAGCATCATCAGGAAGGGGAATGTCAAGGAGGGGGCGAAGTACATCCCGATGTTCGTATTGGCGACGCTGGCGTTGTATTTCTTGGCGACGTGGGTGCTCGGGTTCTTGTTGGGCGGGCTCTTAGAGCTCTAACCACTCCCCCATAATAACATAATTAAAAGGATACCAGTATACAAAAAACCGCAACATTTAAATAGGAGTGCGCACAAAGACAACGCAACCAATACTGGAAATAACGGTTTTCCGGAAAACAACGAGGTGAAATAATGAGAAAAGGACAAGCAGCAATGGAGTTCCTGATGACCTACGGATGGGCCATCCTGGTCGTCCTGGCAGCCATCGGCGCACTCGCGTACTTCGGCGTGCTCAGCCCTGGCAAGCTCCTGCCAGAAAGGACGGTGTTCAAAGCGCCGATCCCCAGCATCGACAACGCCATCGTGTACGAGACGGGTTACTCAATCGAGATTCCCTTCAGGAACAACAAAGGAGAGAGCATCAGGATAGCAGATGCCGCTGGCAACGTGAGCGCTAATGGCGACTGCCCCACGGCCGGCATGGGCTTGACTGCTGAGTTCACCAACGGAACGGACATCACGTTGGGCACCTCTGGGCACACCATCCCTAACGGCGAGTCATTCTTGCTCACCTTTACCTGTACGAACTTCGGTGGCAAGACCGCTGGCGACAAGTTCAAGAGCGACCTTACCTTCGCCTACATCACGCCGAGCACCGGTCAGGTTCGCCCCCACAGCGGCGCGGTCGACGCCGAAATCCTGGCGTAAATAGACTTCCTTTCTTTTTTCTTTTTTCTTTCTTCTCGCAACATTTAAATACGACTAGTCCCTTTGCCACCTAGAGAGGGGTGACTCATTGGAACGCATTCTCGACATCAAGGCACGACAAGTCCTGGACAGCAGGGGCAACCCTACCTTAGAAGTCGATGTCACCACGGAAACAGCCGTCGGCTCGGCCATGGTGCCCTCCGGCGCGAGCACGGGCAAGCACGAAGCCCACGAATTGCGCGACCACACCAAGGCGTACCACGGCAAGGCCGTCACCAAGGCCGTGCGCAACGTCAACACCGCCATCAGGAAAGCCCTCCTCGGCAAGGACGCCCACGACCAAGCCCACATTGATGGCGAGCTCCTCCACCTCGACGGCACCAAGGACAAGCATAAACTAGGGGCGAACGCATTACTGGGGGTCAGCCTCGCCGTCGCCCGCGCATCAGCCGCGGCGAAAGACCAGCCATTCTTCCAGCGCATCGCCGAACTCGCAGGCACCAAACCATCACTCCCCGTCCCGTACGCGAACGTCATCAACGGGGGCATGCACGCCGCTGGCAAGCTCGAGTTCCAAGAGTTCATGATAGTCCCTACGAAGGCCAAGACCTTCGCCCAAGCAGCGCAGATGGTCGCGGAGACGTACCACGAGCTCAAACTCCTCATCCAGGAGCGCTACGGCGCCCAAGCCGCCCACCTCGGCGACGAAGGAGGGTTCGCCCCACCAATAGGCACGGCAGAGGAAGCATTAGGCCTCCTGCAGCGCGCCATCAAGCACGCAGGGCACGACGGCAAGCTGCAACTAGCCATGGACGCCGCGGCGAGCGAGCTCTACCACCCCAACGGCAAGACCTACACGGCCAAGCGGCTCAAGCCCACCCAGCTCGCCACCTATTACCGCAGCCTCATCACGAGCTACCCCCTCATCAGCCTCGAAGACCCGTTCGACCAGGACGACACCGAGTCCTGGCAAGCGTTCACCAAGGCGGCCAAGCGCAAGAAAGACTTCCAAGTCGTGGGAGACGACCTCACCGTCACGAACCCGGGACGCATCCGCTACGCCATCGACGAGCACTGGTGCAACGCCCTCCTCCTCAAGGCCAACCAGGTAGGCACCCTCACCGAAGCCCTGCGAGCGGCGAGCATGGCAAGGAAAGCAGGCTGGCGCGTCATGGTCAGCCACCGCTCAGGAGAGACCGAAGACCCGTTCATCGCCGACCTCGCCGTCGGCCTGGGCTGCGGCCAGATCAAGCTCGGCGCCCCCGCAAGAGGCGAACGGACGGCGAAGTACAACCAGCTCCTCCGCATCGAGGAGCACCTCGGCAGGCAGGCACGCTATGGCACGCACCGCTAAGCAGAAAGACTCCCTCAAAGAGAAGGCGTACGAGCTCAGGAAGGACATCCTCCGCATGGTGCACGCCGCCGGCTCAGGACATCCAGGCGGCTCCCTCTCCAGCATAGACCTCCTCCTCGTCCTCTACGAAAGAATCCTGAAGCACGACCCGGAAAGGCCTGCCTGGCCAAGGAGAGACCGGTTCGTGCTCAGCGCGGGCCACGTCTGCCCAGCCCTCTACGCAGTCCTCGCAGACCAAGGCTACTTCCCCAAGAAACGATTGTCCACCTTGCGCAAGCTCGGCAGCCCCCTGCAAGGACACCCCGAGCTCGGCTCACTCCCAGGGATAGAGAACAGCAGCGGCCCCCTCGGCCAAGGCTACGCGTTCGCCGTCGGCAAGGCGATGGCGGCCAAGCTGCAGAAGAAGAAATGGAAGACGTACTGCCTCGCCAGCGACGGGGAGCACGACGAAGGAGCGGTGTGGGAAGCGGCGCAGGAAGCGGCGCACCACAACCTAGGAAACCTGTGCGTCATCATCGACCGCAACGACATACAGATAAGCGGCCGCACCACTGACGTACTAGACCTCAAGGACCTCAAGCGGAAGTACAAGGCGTTCGGCTGGAAGACGGTCGAGATAGACGGCCACAACCACCGCCTCATCGAAGACGCGCTCACCTACTTCACCTACCAGCAGGACGACAAGCCGTTCTGCATCATCGCGCACACCACGATCGGCAAGGGCGTCACGTTCATGGAAAACAACCCGTTATGGCACGGCAAAGCCCTTGATGACGAGGAACTCGCCCAAGCCCTGAGAGAGCTCGACCGCAAGCAGCGCGCCAAGCACCTCAAGAGACTGCTGCGCAGCAAAGGGGTGCTCCGATGAAGCCGCGGCCGCGCAACCTCACCGACGCCGCGAAGAAGTGGTGGCTGACTGGTAAGGAATCATTGCAGAGAGAGGCCACCAGGCAAGGGTTTGGACGAGGCATCGTCGCGGCGGCGAAACAGGACGAACGAGTCTACGCCTTGACCGCAGACCTCAAAGGATCAACCGGCCTCTCAGCGTTCGCGGAGCGATACCCGAAGCGGTTCGTCGACGTCGGCGTCGCCGAGCAATCATTAGCAGGCATCGCCGCAGGCATGGCATCAGAAGGCCTCAAGCCCGTCATGGCGAGCTTCGCCGTGTTCAGCCCCGGGAGGAACTGGGACTTCATCAGGACGCAGATAGCCTACTCCCGGCTACCAGTCATCATCGTCGGCAGCCACGCAGGCCTCGCCACCGGCGAGGACGGCGCCACGCACCAAGCACTGGAAGACGTGGCCCTGATGAGAAGCCTGCCAGGGATGACCATCCTGAGCCCGGGCGACGGGAACGAAGCGGCATTCCTCATACGAGCAGCCATCAAGAAAGGCAAGCCCGCCTACCTGCGCCTCGCCAGGGAGAAGACGCCGCAGCTCATCAAGAGACCAGCCCTCATCGGCAAAGGCAGCTGGCTCCTCGAAGGGGACGACGTCTGTATCATCACCACGGGCAGCATGGCATTCCCCGCCCTCGAAGCGGCGAAACGGCTCTGGGCGAAGCACAAGAAATCAGCGAGCGTCCTGCACGCGCACACGATCAAGCCGCTCGACGCCGCCGCCCTCGAACGAGCAGGCAAGCACGAGCTCGTCATCACCCTCGAAGACCACGACGTCATCGGCGGGCTCGGCAGCGCGGCGGCAGAACTCCTCGCAAGGGAAAGGAGGGCCGCCCCCCTCATCAGGCTTGGCGTCAACGACCGGTTCGGCGAATCAGGAACGCCGGGACAACTCTACAAGAAACACGGGCTGGACGCGCAGGGCATCTCGAGTGCCGTCATGAGAGCGTTACGCGAGTGATAGGTAACCGCTCCAACGCGCGGATCTTCTCCACCCTGCGCTTGTGCCGCCCGCCCAGGAACCTCGTGCCTAGGAACGCGTCGATGATGCGCTCGGCAGCGTCGCTGCTCGTCACCCGCCCGGCCAGGCAGAGCACGTTCGCGTCGTTGTGCTCCCGCGCCAGCACCGCCTCTCTCACGTCACGACACACCGCTGCCCGCACGCCCGCGACCTTGTTAGCAGCGATGCACATCCCGATGCCAGAGCCGCAGATGAGGACGCCCTTCGCCCGCTTCTCCGCGACCTCCTTCGCCACGGCGGCGGCGACGTCAGGGTAATCATCGCCCGGCACCAACAATGATGAGCGGTCGACGAACCCCTCGAGGCGCTTCACCTTCTCCTTCAACGAGTAGCCCTCATGGTCGCAACCAAGGAACACCTTCATACCATTACTTGCAGCAACGACTCTTTAAATGCTTTTCCGAACAGCAACCTATATAAGCACCTCTTGTCAAGGAAGGACCATGGCCAAAGACCTCCTCGTCTCCGCGTCCATCCTCGCAGCCCCGCACGCCACCCAGGAAGAAGTGCAAGCAGCGGCCAGCGCGGCGGAAGCGGCAGGCGCAGACCTCCTCCACGTCGACGTCATGGACGGAACGTTCGTGCCGGAGACTACGAGGTGGAACGACCCCGCCGCCATCAAAGCCATCGCCACGGGGCTGCCTCTGGACATTCACATCATGATACAGGACCCTGACGACCGCCTCGAGGAGTTTGTCAGCGCGGGCGCGTCCATGCTCGCATTCCACGTCGAGGCGGCGAAGGAACCGGAAAGGCTCCTCTCCCGTCTCAGGAGAGCGGGGGTCAAGGCTGGCATCGTGCTCAATCCTGAGACGCCAGCGGAGAAGATACTCCCCTACCTCTCCCTGGCGGACTACGCATTGGTGCTCAGCGTCCATCCCGGCAAGGCAGGCCAGGAGTTCCTCCCTGACACCCTCACCAAGGTCATCATCATCAAGCAGCGATTCCCAGAACTGCCCATCGAGATGGACGGCGGCATGAACCCTGAGACCGCCGCCCTGGCCAGGGAGGCCGGCGCCTCCATCATCGTCGCGGGCAACGCCATCTACGCCTCGGAAGACCTAGGGATCGCGATACGCTCCTTACGAGAAACACAGAAAACTATTTAAATGCTTGCGGGGCTGGGATGCCCTGGGAACGAAACCTTGCTTGAGCCCTGATACCCGATGCTGACCGTCATCATCCTGCTCGTCATCGCCATCTTCCTCACGTCCTTCTTCGTATCGGTCATCAGGCATCACGTGGTGTTGGTCAGCGATAGCATGGTCCTCCTGAGAAAGATGGTTTATAAGTCTTCCGGAACCCTCGCGGCGCTGCACCTCTCAAGGAGAAGAGAAAGCTTTTAAACAAGGGTCGCTTCTGCCAGGCAATGCTCCTCGGCACCATCGACGGCCGGATCACGACGAGCAAGTTCTCCTTCGTCGCGAAGGAAGAGCCGAAGAACTTCGAGTACGTCCAGGTCTACCACCCCGTGTATGATTTCGTGCTGTGCCAGATCATCGAGGTCACCAAGACTGAAGGCAAGACCATGGCTGCCTGCCAGGTCATCGGGTACAAGGAACAGGAACGGGTAAAGCGGCCAAGGATACCGTTCGAGCCTGGTAGCGAGGTTTTCCGCGCGGAGGACGACTTCGTCGCGAGGGTCATCGCGCTCCCCTCCGCCAGTGATGGTCGTTCCCCTCACGCCGTGCTCGGACACCTCGACGGCAGGACCCTTCCCGTCGCCCTCGACCTCAATGCCATGATGACCAAGCACGTCGCCGTGCTCGCGAAGAGCGGCGCGGGCAAGAGCTACACCGTCGGCGTCCTCCTCGAGGAGATCGCCGAGCGAGGAGTCCCCCTCGTCATCGTCGACCCGCATGGCGAGTACGGCCGATTGGCCGAGCCCAACCCTGACGAGGCTGACCGAGAGCGCATGGCCGCCTATGGTGTCGAGCCTAAGGCTTATCCCGTGGCCGAGTACGGCGACGACCGTTTCGTACCAGGGGTCAGGCCGTTGCGCATCTCCACCCGCCTCTCCGCTGCCGAGCTCGCGCACCTCCTCCCCGGCAAGCTCTCCGCCAACCAGCAGGCCGTGCTGTACGCGGCGTTGAAGAACCTTGATGACGTCACGTTCGACTCGTTGCTGTACGAGCTCGAGGCCGAGGAGAGTCCTGCCAAGTACAATATCATCAGCACGGTCGACTACCTCCGCTCCCTTCCTTTCTTCTCCGCCGCGCCCACCCCGTACAACGAGCTCGTTAAGCCAGGCCAGGCAACGGTGATCAATCTCAAGGGAGTCAGTCCTGACGTCCAGGAGATCATCATCTACAAGTTGTGCAAGGACTTGTTCCTCCTCCGAAAGCAGAACAAGGTCAGCCCGTTCTTCCTCGTCATCGAAGAGGCTCATAATTATTGCCCTGAGCGCAGCTTCGGCGAGACCAAGGCCTCGAAGGTGCTCCGGGACATCGCTTCTGAGGGGCGCAAGTTCGGCCTCGGCTTGTGCGTGGTCAGCCAGCGGCCCGCGAGGGTGGACAAGTCCGTGCTGAGCCAGTGCAGCACCCAGGTTATCCTCAAGGTCACCAACCCGAATGACCTCCGCGCCATCGGCCAGTCCGTCGAGGGCATCACGGCGGAGGCGGAGCAGGAGATACAGAACCTGCCCGTCGGCACCGCGCTCATCACCGGCGCTACCGATGTTCCTTTGTTCGTCGTTGTCAGGCCGAGGAGGACTGCGCACGGCGGCCACGCTGTCGACATGCTCAAGGGCGACGCGCCCGTCGCCGATGACGGCTTGCTCGAGCAGGCTTCTTCCTTCCAGTCGCAGGAGCTCCTCCCTCTCATCAAGCCGAGCGTGACGCCGCGCGACCTTGAGGTGATGAGCGAGCAGCCCCTCTCCCGTGTCGACACGGTCCTCATCCCTGCCTACCAGTTGCGTTGCCGTGAGGGAGAGCAACGATACCATTTGTTGGTCGAGCGTGAGCACGGCGCCATTGTGACGGACAAGGAGTCCTTCGAGACCAAGCGGCTCCCCGAGCTGCATAAGCTCTCGCCTCGCGAGTTGTCGTTGCTCCAGAGCGTGTTCTCTGGCAAGGCGTCAACGGTGCAGTCGTTGGCCGCCGCGGTCGGCGGCTCGGTCGCTATCGATGATGAGTTGCGACCGTTGCTGGAACAGGGCTACGTCTTCCGTGATGGCGACGCTCTCCGCGTGGATGAGGGGTTCGTGTTCACTAGGCTGAGCAAGGCGGCGACGTACGCGTCCATCGAGTACGAGCAGCTCGCCTATCAGGAGAAGCGTCCTGCTCGTCTGAGCATCGATGACCTCAAGGAGCGTTTCTCCCGGTTCACGACGGTGGAGGATTATCATGATTGCTTCGTGGTCTTGTACGAGCCGGTCGCGGCGGGTGGTGGCTCGCCGTGATACTCGTGCTCTCCTTCCTCTCCTCGCTGGAGGAGCACCCCTTCGTCATCGCCTCGCTGGAGTCGTTGCTCATCCTCCTCGGCGGCTTCGTCGTGGGCAGGCTCCTCGGCCTCGTCGTTCGTCGCGTGCTGCGCGGCGTCGGCTTCGACAAGCACATGCGCCGCGTCACGCATTACCGCGTGTCGCTCGAGCAGAAGCTGGGGTTGCTGGTGAGCTTCGTGGTGTACGCGGTGACGCTCATCCTTGTTCTTGGCCGTCTCGACGCGCTCAGGGTGGCGGCGTTGGCTCTCTTGTCGTTGTTCGCGCTCATCCTCGTCGTCTCGTTCCTTCTCTCAATCAAGGATTTCTTCCCTAACCTCGTAGCGGGGGTGGTGCTCCGGTATCGTGGGCGCGTCGTGCCGGGGGTGCGGGTGCGCATCAAGGGTGTTGATGGGCGCGTGGAGCGGGTGTCGTTGACCTCGACGACCGTCGTCGATGGTGGTGATCGCTTGTTCCTCCCGAACAGGCTGTTCTTGAAGGAGGAGTACGTCGTGGAGAATCGGCTGAGGAAGCGCTAGTCAGGCGTTGATGCCTTCGAGCATGCTTGTCAGGTTCCATATCTGCGTCCTGATGAACATGGGCAGGTTGATGTCGTTGGCGATGTCCTCGACGTCGCTGAGTATCTTGTTCACTTTGAGGGATATCTCGCCGCCCTCGTCCTCGAGCGATGCTTGCATGTGTTGGAGCTTGAGCTTGACGTTGCGGGGGACGGTGTTGTCTTCCTGGAGTTCCTTGAGCAATGCGATTATCTCTTCTACGCGCTGGTCCATAGGTCATCACTTCTTTTTCTTTTGCTGCATCGCTGTTTCCTGCGCTTCCTTGAGCTGCGTTCGGAGCTTGCCCTCTTGCTTCTCGATGGTCGCGATGCGCACCCGCAGGGTTTCTTGTTTCTCGTCGAGCTCTTTCTTGATCGTCGCCGCTGGCTGCTTGATCATGAGGTTGCCGATGATGCGATAAGCTTCTCTTGCTTGCTCGGTGGCTGTGAGGGCTGCTTCTGCTTCTGCGAGTTGCGTTCGGAACTGCTTCTTCTGCAGGGAGAGTTGTTCGAGCCCTTGCTCGAGTTGCAGGAGTCTCTGCGTTGCTTCCTCGTGGCTCATCGTGTCGTCCTCTTCGTCTTCTCGTACACGATCAAGGCCTTGCACGCGCTGTTCAGCAGCGCCCGCAGCGCCGTGGCGTCCTCGGCCTTCGCGGTGATGGTCGTGTCGCTTCCTCGGCGGGTGACCTCGTAGGAGGCGCGGCCGTTGAGCAGCCGTTGTTCCTCCGCCGCGAACAAGGGTCGGAGGTGGTCTTCCTCGTCGTTGATGGTGATGGTCGCGGCTATCATCGTGCCTTGACGTGCGTGATGGTGGTGCGCGGCTTGAAGATGATCTTGGAGCCGCAGTACACGCACCTGATCTTCTTCCTGATGTGTGTGTCGGCGATGGTCTTGCCGCAGCTGAAGCACTTGTACTCGACCATGGGTATCACTCTTTTGTCTCTGGCTTGAGCGATGGCATCTTGGCCACGCTGTACGCCTTGCTCGTGAACTTCGCACCGCATTTCTTGCACGTCCAGATGCCTTTGCTCTCGCGGCTGACTTGCTGGTAGCGGCATTGCGGGCATCGTTGCGGCCGCTTCTGCTGTTGCTCGATCTTCCCGATCTTGTTCTTCAATGTCCTTCCGTATCGCGGGCCGAACCGCTTGGTGGATCCGTGCTTGGTCTTCTTGCCTGCCATTGGTGCGTCTCCTCGCGTGCCGGGATGGGGCTGCCCGGATTTGAACCGGGATCATTCGGCTTTTTGCCCCTTCGTGGCTTCGGGGCTCGTGAAGGGGTCCCAAACCGAAAAGGATAGCCAAGTTACCCCACAGCCCCGATTGCTTGCCGTGGTGCCGGGAGTGGTGAGAACAACACTCGGTTTATAAATGTTCTGGTGCTCGCAAGAACACACTTTTTTAAATGAGCGCCGGTTCACCATTGGCGGTGCTGGCAATGGAGAAACATGATTTCCGGGAGCTGTTCGATCGCGCGCTGGCGTCGCACCAGGTGTTCGTGTTCTTCTGTAACTGTGAGATACGCTACTCTGGCCGCGCTGAGGCTTACTTGCCGCGGGGGGATCGGCTCATCATCATCAAGGAGGACCAGAGCCTCTTGGTGCACCAGCCCGTCAACGGCAACCCGGTCAACTACCTCAAGCCCGGGGCGGAGTTGCGGCTGGAAGCGGAGGACGGGTTGGTCCTGCGGGCGAGGAGCGGCAAGGACTTCCTCGACGTCCGCTTGTTCAGGGTGTACGACGCCATGGCCGGGAAGCTTGAGGACGGCCAGAAACAAGTCTTGCAGGGGAACGAGAGGGACATGAGCGACATGATCAAGGATAACCCCGAGCTCATCAGCCCTGACTTCATCCCCTTGTCGCGCGAGGAGCACACCAAGTTCGGGTTCATCGACGTGTTCGGCCATGACGGCGCGGGCAACCTTGTCGTGGTGGAGTGCAAGCGCTACACCGCCTCCTTGGCGTGCGTGACGCAGCTGCGACGCTACGTCGAGAAGATCGAGGAGCTCAAGGGCGTGCGGGGGGTGAAGGGCGTCATGGCCTCTCCTGCCATCTCGGCGAACGCCCTGGCCATGCTTGAGCAGTGGGGGTTCCGGCACGTCGCGGTGCAGCCTCCTAAGCGCTTGGAGCGGCATAACAAGGGGCAGAGCGGCCTCCAAGGATTCTTCTAGTGGCACAGCCGGCAAGGGGTCTTCCCCGCCCTGCGCGCCTCTGCCTCGGAGGCGTAGCCCTCGAGGTCATCCCTGTCCGTGAGCATGCGGCAGCCTTTGCGGTGGTACTTCTCGCTGCCTGGGATGCTGTAGAAGATGTCAGGGAGGCCTCGTTGGGGCTTCGTGCGCCTCTTCCTCCTCGTCGGCAGCACGCTCAGCGCCGCGGCGACGAGGAGCAGTCCCATCACGCTCACCCCGACGCCGACAGGGTCTTCCAGCGCGTGCGTGGAGAGCAGGACGCCGACGATGAGGGAGGCGCAGAGCGCGCCGAACGCTATCCATGATGTTTCACGCCACCATTCGCGGTTGACCAGCACGAACAGGGTCGCTATCGTGGTGAGCCAGAACAGCGCGAACACCGCCATCTTCGCTGGTCCCGTGGTGGTGAGGACGAGCCCGAGGAAGAGGAGCTGCGCGACCAGGGTGAGCGGGAGCGATCTTGACGTCCTCATGGCGACCAGGAAAGGGGTCGGGTTTAAAAAATTTTTCTTGTTGTTCACCATTCCCTAATGGTCACGATGAGCCGCCACGCATATAAACGGCTTATGGGTGCCCTCTCATGCCATGGCCTTTCGGAAGACTGTCGTCTCGTTCTCGCGCAGGGAGACCAAGGACCTCTGCTTGGCGTGGGGGCTCATCTCGCTGGCGTTCGCTGTCGTGTTCGCCGGCGGCCTGTCATTCACCAGGGGCTTTCTCGTCACGCTGTTCCTCGCCGCCCTGACCGTCGGCGTAGGATTCCTCGTGCACGAGCTCGCGCACAAGGCCGTGGCCCTCAGCTACGGGTGCGAGGCGGGCTTCAGGGCCAACAAGGGCATGCTCTTCCTCGCTGTGGCGATGAGTTTCCTCGGCTTCGTCTTCGCCGCTCCCGGCGCGGTGTGGTTCAAGGGACAGACGACGAGGGAGCAGCGAGGCCGCATCGCCGCCGCGGGCCCCTCGGCGAACCTGGTGTTAGCCCTGCTCTTCCTCCCCTTCCTGTTCCTCTTCCCTGTTGTCGGCGGCCTCGGCGCGTGGGTCAACGCGTTCCTCGCCTTGTTCAACCTTCTCCCGCTCCCTGGGTTTGACGGGAGCGCCGTGCTTGCCTGGGACAAGAAGGCTTACGCGGCCCTCCTCGTAGCGGCGTGCGTGCTCTCATTCACCACCCATATTTATATATGAAATGCAAAGGCTCTTAAGAAAATCTCGCTTCCCCTGCGCCGTGCCGTACAGCCCTGACCCTGAGGAGTGGTCCAACAATGACTGGGTGGACCGCGAGTTCATCGACTACGAGCTCGAGCCGCACGAGCGGCGCTCGCTCGACGCCATCCAGCAGAACATCCGCGAAGGCGCGTACAAGGACCCTCGCAACTGCTACCACCACCTCGAGTTGCTCGAGGGCATGGCGAACAAGCTCAAGGTCGTCATCGGCAACGAGCGCGCCCTGGGCAAGGCGAACTGGGACGTCGAGCAGGTGTACAAGGACGTCAAGGAGCTGTACCAGCAACTCAACGAGATCCACAAGGGTTTGAGGAAGTGATGATATGGCGCAGCGATGCTCATTGTGCAAGGAGAAAGTCGGGCTGACCTTCCTGCAGAAGCCGTTGGGGACGTGGGTGCGTGACCGGAAAGGGAAGCAGCACTTGGTGTGCCAGGCTTGCCAGCGGCGCTACTCAGCAGCGGAGCTCAAGGAAAAGCTTTAAAAAAGGGGTTCTTGTTCTTGCAAGAGACGCCTCCGTAGCTCAGCGGCCAGAGCGCTCTCCGTGCGGCATCAGCGGCTGCCTCGTAAGCAGCAGGTCCCGAGTTCAAATCTCGGCGGAGGCTTCATACTCGCTAGGTCTAAAGCTCCTTCAAATTGTTGGCAAAAAAATGACATTGGAGGAATTTTAACGTATTGGTTATTTCGTGGATGCTGTTTCTGGCTGTTGAGCATATTTTCATAATTGCCATCTCATTAAAGTCATATGACTTAATTGAACTATACTTTTTTGCGATACATTCATTTCTCCGCCAGGAACGCCTTCGTCACCGTGATTCTGCCGGTGATGCTGTTCTCCATCTCCCTCTTGGCCTGGATCATCAGCCTTTTTTTGAATAACGGGCAGTCCAATACTAATGATTCGTATTCTCCCCCTTCGCCAGCCACGTTGAAGCCTATCTTATCGCGGAGCCTGACAAGCACCTCTACTTCTTTCTCACCGATAGCTCTTCCGAGCCACTCCTCGGACAACCCCTCGCCGGCGATAGAGCTCATCGTGACGACAAAACCCTCACGGAGCAACTCCCGCAATTCCGACTCCTGCTCGAGGTGCCAGAGCGGCGCGTACGCCTTGAGGCCGAGCTCGTCGCATGCCTGCTCGAACCTGCTCCGCTGGTACTGGCTGCGCAGCGCGCCGGTCACGACGCCTTCTACCTGGTGCTCTTCCTTCGCCTTCTGTAAGAGTGCCTTGAGGTCTTCCAGCTCTTCTTCCTTCTCGCCTTTTGTGGATTGCTCGAGGTAGGGCAGCTCCGCAGCCCGTGCCTGCAGTTTCACGAGCTCCACCGCTGGCGTGTGGAACAGGTAGCTGTCTTGGTTCTCGCTCCTCATGGTCATGACGCAGGCCAGGTCGTAGTTCAGCCGTTTCGTGACGTACGCGGCGTACCAGGAGTCCTTGCCACCGGAGCACAAGATGCCGAGCTTCCTGTTCGCGTTCGGGAGCGCTGCGCGCAGGTACTGCGACCGGCTCTCTCCCTTGCTTCGGGCGACTCTTTCTAGCGCCCGGTCGAACCCGCTCCCGTACTGCGCTGCCTTCTTTGGTCGGAACGCGTCTTGCTCGTCGATGCCGAGGAGCAGCGCCGCTTTCCTGAGCAAGTATTTCTCCTTGCCGTCCTTGAGCTTCAACGACCCGGGTATGGTAAGGGCTTGTTTCGTCAACTCCTTGTCGAGGAAGGGGAGGCGGAGCTCGAGGCCGTTGCGCATGGTGATGACGTCGTCACGGTACAGGTCTCGTTCGTACAGCCAGAGCAGGCCGGCGTAGCACTCGTCGTTCACGTCCTGCGCGTGCTTGTGCCGTTGGTAACCCGCGTATAGCTCCTCCGCTCCCAGGCCGCTGAACAAGACCTTGCACCCATCCTTCCGCGCTTGTTTCGCGGCCGCGAGGAAGGGCATGCCCACGGCCACCTTGACTGCGTGCGCCTCCTCGATGAGATTCGCTGTCTCCTCGGCGAGTTGGGGGATGTTGCTTTCGTCGACGCGTACCACCTCGTGCTTGAAGCGGTGCTTGGCCGCTACCTCCTTGGCCGTGACGAGGTCGTGGGGCTCCTTGCCGCGCGGGTTCTCAGCGACGGCGGTGTAGCACGTCGCCTTGACTCCGAGGTCCTTGCACGTCTTCGCGATGATGGTGCTGTCGATGCCCCCTGAGAAGAGGATGCCTGCCTGTATGTTCCGGTCCGGGACGCGTTTCCGTATCGCCTCGACAAGGAGCGCTTTCGTCCTCGTCGCGAGGGACGCCTCGTCGTCTTCCGTGACGGTGACGTCGTAGAACGGTCGTCGCCATCGTCGCAGCCGGTTCTTCTCCTCATCGTAGTGCAGGATGGTGCGTGGGTCGAGCTCGTTGACGTCGTGGTGGCCGAGCGCGAGGAGCGCTTTCCGCTCAGAGGCGTACGAGAAGCCGTCTTGGTGCGTGTACCACAGCGGCTTGACGCCGAGGAGGTCTCGGGCGATGACTGAACGGCCTTCGCGCCGGTACGCGAAGGCGTAGACGCCGTCGAGCTCTTCGAGCAGCGCGTGGACGCTTTCCTTCACGAGTTCTATCTTGTCGAGGAGGGCGCACAGCAGGGCGGCGTCGTTCTCCGCCTTGACGTGGTGCTTCTCGGCGAGGGCTCGCCAGTTGTAGATTTCGCAGTTCGCGACCAGCACCCCTTCCTTCTTGATGGGTTGCGGTTGGTGGTCGACGATGGCGTGGAGGGTGTGGCCCATCCCGGTCGTGGTGAGCGTGAGCTTGCTGGCTTCCTGTGCGTGCTGCACTTCCTCTCCGTCGGTCCACCCTGCGCCGTCGTTACCCCTGGCTTGGAGGAGGCTCATCGCCGCCCTGACGTCTTTGCCGCTAGTGTTCCAGAGTCCGAGGATGCCGCACATGCTGTTGTTGGGAAAGAAACCCCTATTTATAAATCATGGGGGAGGAAAAAAATAATGGTGTTCAGGGGTAGAGGTACACGCGCTCCGTGCTGATCACTTCAGGGGTGATGAACTGGGTCAGTGTGGGCGTGCCTATCTTCGGGATGAAGTTCAGCCTGACCTCTTCATCCTCTCCTACTTCCCGAGGCGCCTCGTAGTACAGCTTGATGACGTCCCCTATCTGGAGGTTGCCGTCCACGGGGTTGGTGCCTCTTTGGAGGTACTCCACGGTGAAGTGGCCGACGCCGAGGTCGACGGGCGTCACGGTGATGGTGATGTTCTGCGTGTTGGCTTCGTCGCCGCCGCACGTCCCCTCGAGGATGATGGCCTCGATGTAGTTGCTCACCGCCACGACCGAGGTGGTGACGTCGTGCTCAGCGCCCGTGCAGTTCTCCTCGGTCAGGGTGTAGTTCTCCCCGCCGCTGAACTCGAAGAGTAGGTTGCCGTTGCCGTCGATGGAGACCTGGTCTGCGATGCCGTCGAGGTCGTAGTCCTCTGAGAGGTTAGCGGGGGTGGTGGTGATGTTCCCCAACACCTCGAGGCCTAGGGTGTAGAACCCGTTGGTGTAGTCGTTCTCGTACGTCCCGTCCGTGCCCCTATAGGTGAGCGTCGCTGTCCGGTCATAGGTGTTCATGGTGAGCAAGACCTGCTCGAGCTTGATGTCACTGCTGCCCGGGCTGAGCTTGACGATCTGCTCGAACTCCTCGAGGTCTCCGTCCTGGCCGTTACTGCCGCTGACCTCGACGACCTTGACGTTCGTGCTGATCTGTCCTTTCGCCTGGTCGCCCGTCGTCAGCGCCCGTTCCTGCAAGCTGCCGGCAGTCTGGATGAGGACCCCGGCCGCTACCGCCGCGACGAGCAGCAATGCGATGAAGATGATGAGGGTCCCGATGCCCATCTCCGCTTTTCTCGTGTTGCCTTCTCCCTTCATGAAACCACCTCGAAATCGATACTCCCTTTGCCTTTCCTGCACAAGGATTATATAAATATTTCTCTTTAGCCGAGGTCGTTCATGGCCATGGCCTTGCTCCATGAGATCGGGCCGCAGCGTTCGCAGACGAAGAAGACGCCCCATTTCCCTTGCTTCGGTTCCAATGGTCCGCCGCAGCTGCATACCAGCTCGATGATGAAGTCTTTGTGGTCGTTGCAGACAGGGATGCCTTGCGGGTTCTTGATGAGCGCCCGGTCGCCGCACAAGGGGCAGCGTTCAGTCTTGGATTGGCCGTACACCTTCTTCTTGGGGACGCGCATGCTTTGTTTCGGAAGGCCTTTTTTTTAAAAATGTTGTTCTTCTTGTTCCTTTCGTGGCCGCGGCTTCGTTGGCGACGGGCGTGGTTGCCAGGATTCTCGTCCCCGGGCTAGATCCCTCGTTGCCGTTTGACGAGCTCGTAGAGGTCATGGAATCCTCGTCCTTCCCGGTGCTGCTCGTGGAGGAACCTGACGAACGATGCGGCGGGTGCCGGCCTCTCGCGGAGGAGCCGGCGGTCGTAGTACAGCCGCCCGTCGTCGGCGAGCAGGCATCTCGGCCGCCTGATCCTGGTGAGGTTGTTGTAGTCGAGGAGCAGTCCTTCTCTTGCCTGCGAGAGGAACTCCATGGATTCTTGGCCGTCTAGTCGCGCGACGAGGTCGAGGTCGTAGCCGGTGATTCCCAGCTGGATGCTCGTCGTGGTCTCGGGGATGACGTACTCGCCGACGTCCAGGTTGATGTTCTCCCTTCCCGGCTGGAAGCAACCCTCGATGAGGACGCGGAGCGGCTTGTTTCTGGAGAAGAACCCTTCGAGGTGTGTTTCTGCTTGCATCAGAACTTCATCCCGCTCATGCCTTTGCCGCCCATGCGCTGCATGAGCTTCTGCATGTCCTTCTCCGATCCTCCTTTCATCATCTTCATCAGCTTCTTCGACTGCTTGTACTGCTTGAGCAGGCCTCTCAGCTCAGAGGCGGGGATGCCGCTTCCCTTGCTGATGCGTTCGAGCCTGCTGCCGCGGATGGTGTCGGGGTCTTCCAATTCCTCTTTGGTCATGCTGTCCATGAGGACTCTCCAGAGCTCGAGCTTTCCTTCTTGCACTTTCAATGCCTCCTTGGGCATCTTGAGCTGGCTGAACCCTGGGACCATCTCTACTATCTTGTTCAGGGGTCCCATCTTCTTCATGGCTTGCATCTGCTCGTACAGGTCGATGAGGTTGAACTCTCCTTTGAGGAATTTGCGGCCGAGGTCTTGCGCTTCCTCTTCTGAGATGGCGGCTTGCGCCTTGTCCAGCAATGCTTCGAGGTCGCCCATGCCCAGTAATCGTCCTACGAATCCTTTCGGGCTGAACAGCTCGAACTCGTCCATCTTCTCGCCGACGCCGATGAACCTGACGGGCGCGCCGGTGACGGCGCACGCGCTGAGCGCGCCTCCTCCTTTTGCCGTGCCGTCCAGTTTGGAGATGATGACGCCTGTGACTTCTGCCGTGTCGTGGAACTGCTGCGCTTGTTGCTGCGCGGCTTGGCCGACGTCCGCTGCCATGACGAGCCAGCGCTCATCTGCTCGCACCGCTTTGCTGATGCGTTCGAGCTCCTTGACGAGGTCTTGTGAGAGTGCGTCCCTGCCCGCGGTGTCGACGATGACGAGGTCGTACCCGTGCAATGATTGCTTGTGCTCGTCGTATATCTTCACAGGGTCCTTCTCATCTTCCTTGCCGTAGAAGTCCACGCTCGCTTGCTTCGCCAGCGTCTGCAGCTGCTCGTGCGCCGCGGGCCGCCACGTGTCTGTTTGGATGACGGCCACTTTCGAGCCGCGCTTCTTGTAATAGTTCGCTAATTTGCCGGCCGTGGTGGTCTTGCCGTTGCCGAACAGGCCGACGAGCATGATGGTGAACGGCTTCTTCTTCGGGATGCTGAATGGTTCTTCATCGCCGCCGATGAACTTGGTGAGCTCTTCGTAGACGATGGTGATGAGCTGCTCTTTCTTGTCCAGGCCTTTTGCTTCCTTCTCCTGCAACGCCCGTTCCTTGATGCGCTTGGTGACTTCGAACACGAGCTTGACGGAGACGTCCGCTTGCAGTAATGATCGTTGGATGTCCTTTGCTAGCTCGTTGATGAGCTTCTCGTCCACGAACAGCGCCCTCGTGATTTTTTGGAGCGTGCTCTTCAGGCTGCTGCCGAGCTTGTCCAGGACCATGGTGGCTGTCGAGAAGGACACGGTCACTTATAAATAGTGTGGTTGGCTTGCCCCGGCAGAAGATTTATAAACCTTCTTGGCTTGGGGACGAGAATGGCCTCCCTGATCATCCCGTACGCGAGCTTCCGCGAACGCCTAGAGGACAACAAGCCCGCTTTCGTCATCACCTGCCTGCTCGTGGCGCTCCTCATCGCCATATCCTTTGCCGTGCTGTTCATGGAGAGGGATCCTTCGGTGTTGGTCGCCGACCTCTTCTTAGTCCTGATTGTCGGTGCCTTCGCGCTCATCAGCTATGCGCGGCTGCAGAACAAGATCGAGCTCGATGAGCGGCGGGTGACCTATAACGTCTTCGGCATCGCGGGCGCGTCGTACTGGAAGCGCAAGATGCCGTACAAGAACATCTCCTCGTTCAGCGTCCGTGACGGCGTGCTCGCTCTCAGGCAGCGCGTCTTGACCAAGCGTTTCCGCTCGCTGACCGAGGAGGAGCTGGGACGGGTGAAGGCCTTCTTGCTCGAGCGCGGCGTGGAGGAGGCTCCTTAGAAGTCCAGGTTCACGACCTTCTTCGCGTTCTCCTGGATGAACTTGCGGCGAGGCTCGACATCGTCGCCCATGAGCACCGTGAATATCCTGTCCGCTTCCACGGCGTCCTCGATGGTGACGCGCTTGAGCGTCCTCGTCTCGGGGTTCATCGTGGTTTCCCAGAGCTGGTCGGGGTTCATCTCCCCTAAGCCCTTGTAGCGCTGGATGATCACTCCTTCCCCGAGCTCTTTCATGGCGACGGCGAGCTCCTCGTCATTGAGGCAGTACCGCTTCTCCTTACCTTTCCTCACTTGGTAGAGCGGCGGCTGCGCGATGTACACGTACCCTGCCTCTATCAATGGTCGCATGTAGCGGAAGAAGAAGGTGAGTATGAGGGTGCTGATGTGCGCGCCGTCAACGTCGCTATCGGTCATGATGACGATCTTGTGGTACCGCGCCTTTCCAAGGTTGAAGTCCTCTGCGATGCCGCAGCCCATCGCCGTGATCATCGTGATGATCTCGTTAGAGCTCATGATCTTGTTCAGCCTGGCCTTCTCCACGTTCAGTATCTTGCCCCGCAAGGGAAGGATTGCTTGGAACTCCTTGTGCCGTCCTTGCTTAGCGCTCCCCCCTGCGCTGTCGCCTTCCACGAGGAAGAGCTCTGACTGCGACGGGTCCTTGTTGCTGCAGTCGGCGAGCTTGCCGGGGAGCGTGCTCGATTCCAGGAGTGATTTCCTCCTCGTCAGCTCTCGCGCCTTCCTCGCCGCTTCGCGCGCCTGCGCGGCCAATAATGATTTCTCGATGATGAGCCGCGCTTCTCGGGGGTTCTCTTCGAGGAACGTGGTGAGGCCGGTGAACACGAGGGAGTCCACGACGCCTTTGACTTCTGAGTTGCCCAGTTTGGTCTTGGTCTGCCCTTCGAACTGCGGTTCGGGGACGCGGACGCTGATGATGGCGGTGAGGCCTTCTCGGACGTCGTCGCTGCTGAGCTTGCCGTTCCCGTTCTTGATGAGGCCTGCGCGTTCGGCGTAGGTGTTGAAGCCTCTCGTCAGCGCTGATTTGAAGCCTGAGAGGTGGGTGCCTCCTTCGTGCGTGTTGATGTTGTTCACGAAAGAAAACACGTTCTCGTTGTACGCGTCGGTGTACTGGATGGCGACTTCGAGCTCGATGCCGTCTTTCTCCTTGTTGAGGTAGACCGGGTCGTGCAGCGGCTGCTTGTTCTCGTCCAGGTATTCGACGAAGCTGATGATACCGCCTTCGTAGTGGAACTCGTCCTTTCGCTCTCTTCCTTTTCGCTTGTCTTCTAGTGATATGCGTGCTCCTTTGTTCAGGAACGCGAGTTCTCTGAGGCGTGATTGCAGGATCTCGTATTGGAATTCCGTGGTTTCTCGGAAGATGTCTTCGTCCGGCCAGAACCTCACGGTGGTGCCGGTCCCTTCGGCCTCGCCGATGATTATGAGTGGTTGGGTGGTCACGCCTCGTTGGAATGTCATGGTGGCTTCCTTGCCGTCCCTCCTGACGAGGATGATGAGCTTCTTGGACAGCGCGTTCACCACGCTGACGCCGACGCCGTGGAGGCCGCCGCTGACCTTGTAGCTGTCCTTGTCGAACTTGCCGCCTGCGTGGAGCTTGGTCATCACGACTTCGAGTGCTGGCATGCCGTAGCGGGGGTGGTCTTCTATGGGGATACCTCTGCCGTCGTCCGCTACTGAGACTGAGCCGTCTTGCTCGATGGCCACGGTTATCGTGGTGCAGTGGCCTGCCATGGCTTCGTCGATGCTGTTGTCCACGACTTCGTAGACGAGGTGGTGGAGCCCTCGGGGCCCGGTGGTGCCGATGTACATGCCTGGTCGTTTGCGCACCGCGTCCAGGCCTGAGAGCACGGTGATCTTGTCCGCGCCGTAGTCGGGCGTGGCCTTAGTGGTCTGGTTCATTTATAAGCTCCTTGATGGTGTTTTCGTGTTGTTTCTCGTCGAGAAATCCTTGGCTTGCAGAAACAGCGAGCGTATTTAAATCTTTTGCTCTCTACCTGAATGCCTTTATAAAAAGAAGCTCCTTGCTCACGACAGGTTCAAGACCATTCGTCCCAGTCGCCGATGACGTGGATGCCTTCGCGCTCTATTTCCTGTGGCGTGAGCAGGTTGATATCCTCTTCTGAGAGGATACGTCCTGTGTTGGTCGCATAGAGCATTGGTGTTTCCCCCTCTTGTCCTTTTAGGAAACACATATAAATATATGCTTTTTCCCTATACTATATTTACCATATATCAAATATATATGTGTGCAGAATGTTTTCCGTGCCAGGGGGTGCGTCAATGACAGAATACCGGAAAATCATCAAGTTCGGCAGTAACTCGCTCATCGTCAGCCTGCCCAAGAGCTGGACCGTCAGGAACCAACTCTCGCCCGGCGACACGGTCAGGATGGACATCCAAGACCACGACCTCATCATCGAACCAGGACACCAAGAAGGAAAGGAACGACAGGAACGAGAGTACACCTTCGCCATCGACGACGACTCGCCAAGAGTCATCAAGCGAAAAATATTCAACGCCTACCTCAACGACTGCGACCTCCTCACCCTCACCGGAAAGGAGATGCCCACCAAGAACAAGGAGATACGAGTGATGATCCACCAACTCATGGCACTCGAGATCATCGAGGAATCAGCCACGCGCATACAAGCCAAGTGCTACCTCAACATGGACGACATCAACATCAGCAACCTCATCCGCAAGCTGGACAGCATCATACGATCCATGACACTCGACATCATCTCACAGGTACGCGAGCCGAAAAAATTCGGCGACATCAACATCACCAAGAACCTCGCGGAACGAGACACCGACGTGAACAGGCTCAGCTTCCTCGTCATGCGCGCCATCAGGCACGCACTCGAACACCCGCGCATCCGCAAACGCTACGAGCAGGAAGGAGACCTCCTCGGCAACTGGGACATCGCACAGATCATGGAAAAGCTCGGCGACATCCTCAAACGGTTGTCACGGCTCATCACCGACCTGGAAGAAGGACAGGCAGAAGGCCTAGCAGACATCATCAGCCTCATCGCGAACCACTACGAAGCCATCATGAAAGCCCACTACCGACGAGACCTCAACGCGCTCCACCTCCTCGCCGACAAGCGAAAGGACATCGTCACCACCATCGACCACTACCAGCAACGACACGAGCGCACCATCATCGTAGCCAAAGCCGTGGACGGCGTCAAGAACCTGTTCTACCGCATCGACGAGATCACCACCATCATGGACTAAGGCAAACAGTTATAAAGGTGTGTTGCTATGAGCAATCGTATGCGCCGCGAACACCTCTTCCTACTCGCCATCCCGCTCATCCTCATAACAGCCTGCGACGGGACGCAACCTGCCATGGAAGACTGCGCGGAGATATGCGATGACCTCATCAATGACGCCAACGACATCGAGACGGGCGAAGACGTGAGCGTCAACTGCCCGTTCGACACCTGCTTCTCCCCAGGCCCCTACGTCAAGGAAGTCTACTTCACGTACAAGCCCATCAAGCCGCTCATCAAAGACACCGAGTGCAACGACGCCTTCGAGGAACGCTACAACGCCTCGACCTACCTCTGCTTCATCAAGCAAGCGGAGCCGATCGTCAACGTAGGCAGGAACGCCGAAGGCAAGGACACCTGGCAGTGGCGCGTCGACTGCGCCTGCAGCTACCAACGATGAACCATGGGATTCCTCACCAAGAAACCGCGCATCGCCCACGACCTCAAACAAGTCATCCTCATCAGGGAAGACCTCAAGCTGCCCCGAGGGAAGGCGGCCGCGCAAGCCGCGCACGCATCGGTGGAAGCGGTGCTCCGAAGCAACGACGACGTCGTGGACGAGTGGCACGCGCAAGGCATGAAGAAGATAGTCTTGAAAGTCGCTGACGAGGAATCGTTGCTGCGCCACCAACGAGAAGCGAAGAGGAAAGGGCTCGTCTCCTCCCTCATCACCGACGCCGGCAAGACCGTCGTCGCTCCGGGCACCAAGACCTGCGTCGCCATCGGGCCAGCGCAGGAAGCGGCCGTGGACGCGGTCACGGGCGAGCTCCCCATGTATTAGTTCTCGACGGGGAGCGATAGGTAAATTTATAAGGGACGCGCCCTCCACTACTCCTATGGAGGACGACAACCGGCTCATCCAGGAACGGCGCAAGAAGCGAGCCGCTCTCATACAAGAAGGCATCAATCCCTATCCTTACCGGTTCCAGAAGAAGCACGACGCGGCGGCCATCAAAGAAACCTACAAAGGCCTCAAGCCGGAAGAGGCCACGAAGGACGTCGCCAGCATCGCCGGCCGCATCATGACCATGCGCATCATGGGCAAGGCCTCGTTCTGCACCATCCAGGACCAGACCGGCACGCAGCAGCTCTACGTCACGAGGGACGCCCTCGGCGAGGAGGGGTACGGGCGGTTCAAGAAGCTCGACCTCGGCGACATCATCGGCGCGGAAGGCACGGTGTTCTCGACGAGGACAGGGGAGGTCACGGTCCACGCGAAGAAGGTAGTGCTCCTGTGCAAGTCCCTCCGCCCCTTGCCTGAGAAGCACCACGGCCTCAAGGACACCGAGCTCCGCTACCGCCAGCGCTACGTCGACCTCATCGTCAACCCTGAGGTGCGGGAAACCTTCATCAAGCGCAGCAAGATTATCCAGAGCATGAAACGAACGCTGGAGAAGCACGGCTTCCTCGAAGTAGAGACTCCTACGCTCCAGCCGATTTACGGCGGCGCCAACGCGCGCCCCTTCACGACGCATCACCACGCCCTGGACGTGCAGCTCTACCTCCGCATCAGCAACGAGCTCTACCTCAAACGATTATTGGTGGGCGGCTATGAGCGCGTGTACGAGTTCGTCAAGGACTTCCGCAACGAAGGCATCGACCGCACGCACAACCCTGAGTTCACCCAGGTGGAATGGTACCAGGCCTACGCTGACTACAACGATGGCATGGCACTCGTGGAGGAAGTCATTAGCACGGCCGCCAAGGACGTGCTCGGCACGACCAATATAGCATTCCAAGGGACGAAGATAGACCTCTCGCCGCCGTGGAGGCGCCTCTCGGTCGCTGACGCCGTCAAGCGCCACGCGGGGATTGACGTCAAGGCCTCGTCACGTGAGGACCTCCTTGATTACTGCGACAAGCACGGCATCGCGTATGACGCGAGCAGTTGGGGCATGCTCGTCATGGCTGTGTTCGAGGCCTCGTGCGAGGACAAGTTAGTCCAGCCCACCTTCGTCATGGACTACCCGGTGGAGAGCACGCCCCTCGCCAAGCCGCATCGGTCAGGTGATGAGCGGTTCGTCGAGCGGTTCGAGCTCTACATCAACGGCTGGGAGCTCGGCAACGCGTACTCAGAGCTCAACGACCCGGTCGTCCAGCGACGGCTCCTTGAGGAGCAGGTCGAGCGAGGACGAGCCGGCGAGGACGAGACGCACCCCATGGACGACGACTTCGTGGCGGCCATTGAGTACGGCATGCCGCCCACGAGCGGCGTGGGCATCGGGGTCGACCGCCTCGTCATGCTTCTCACCGACAACGCTTCCATCAGGGATGTCATCCTTTTCCCGACCATGAAGCCGCAGGAGGATGGCAGATGACTCCTCCTATCGAGGACCGTGTCATCATCGGCATGATAGAGGAGGTCGAGGTCGGGAGCGGCGGCCTCTCGGAGCGGTTGCAGGCTCGCGTCGACACGGGCGCGACGAAGAGCAGCGTCGACTACCAGTTGGCGAGTAGGCTCAAGCTCGGACCAGTCATCGAGTCGAAGCTGGTGAAGAGCGCCCATGGCAACAAGCTCCGCCCCATCATCGAGGCCCCTATTAGGATACGGGGCACTGTGATTACGGCGAAGTTCACGCTCGCGGACCGCGAGCACATGAAGTATAAGGTGCTCATCGGCCAGAACATCCTCAAGAAGGGATTCCTCATCGATCCGAACAGGTGAATATGCAGCATGAGAGCAGCGGTCATTTCCGGCAGGAGCAAGAGTTCGCAATGGACCATAGAGGCGTTGCGGAACTACTTCGACGAGGTAGACCACCTCTACATCAAGCACATCGACATAAACTTCTCTGGCAAGAAGGCCGAGGTGTTGCATGGGGGGAGGCCTGTCGGGCGGTATGATTGCGTGTTTATCAAGGGCTCTTTCAGGTATGCCCAGTTGTTGCGCGCGCTCGCAGACCTGTTCTCTACTGACGACCGCGTGTTCCTTCCTATCAAGCCGAACGCGTACACCTTGGCGCATGACAAGCTCCTCACCCAGCTGGTCTTGCAGAAGAAGAACTTGCCCATGCCGCGCACCTATCTCTCCGCTACTATCGACGCGGCCAAGGATGTCTTGGCGAAGATGAATTATCCTATCATCATGAAGTTCCCTCAGGGGACTCAGGGCAAGGGTGTCATGTTCGCTGATAGCTTCGCGAGCGCCTCGACCATCCTTGACGCGCTTGACGCGTTGAAGCAGCCTTTCCTCGTCCAGGAGTATGTTGAGACCGGCTCGTGCGACGTGCGGCTCATGGTCGTCGGCGACAAGGTCGTCGCTGCGATGAAGCGCAAGAGCAAGGGTTCTGACAAGCGCGCGAACATCCATGCGGGCGGTTTTGGCGAGCCGTTCGTCCCTGACGAGTACATGAAGAAGATTGCGGTGCAGGCGGCGCAGGCCATCGGCGCCGAGATTTGCGGCGTTGATGTCCTTGAGGGCGTGACTGGTCCTTTGATTATCGAGTTGAATATCAGTCCTGGGTTGCAGGGCATCACTGCCGCGACTGGTGTGGATGTCGCTGATAGGATTGCGAAGTATTTGTATGACTGCACGAAGGCGATGCTTGCTGAGCGGAAGGATGCCGAGGCTAAGAAGCTCATGGCCGGGCTCAACGCGGGCAATGGCAACGGCTCTCATGGGAAGGAGCATGAGCTCATCACGCAGCTGGATTTCCGGGGGGCGCGCGTGTTGCTGCCTGAGGTGGTCTCGAAGACGCTGTCGCTGAAGGAGGATGATACGGTGCGTATCGTCTCCGCGAAGGGCAGGCTTGAGATTAAGCGGTTCATGTGAGCAATCGCAATGCTTATTAACCTCTCTTCTTTCCGTTCTTGCTGTATGGTGAAGGTGTTCTCGTTGTTCTCGCCGCAGGAGTCGCAGCCTGAGAGGAGCAGGGTGTGTTTCTTTAATCTGAAGGGGTGCTGTTTTGATCCGAAGAAGTCGGTTGATGGCTACCTCGCCGTTCCTTGCTTTGGTTGCCGTGACATCGAGGACCGTGACGTCGATGAGTGAGTCTTTTAGAGGGTGTTCCTGATGGCGTCGATGTGCTGTGCTGTTTCTTGTCCTTTCTTGGTCAGCGTCAGGACTTTCAGCCGTCCTTGCTTCTCGAACGTGATGAGGTCTGCTTTTTGCATCTCTTGGAGTATCTTGACGACGTGGCTGTAGGTGCAGTCGACGATCTTGGCGAGTGATGACGCGTAGATGTCGTTGTTCTTGTTGAGGAGGGTGATGAGCATCATTGCTGGTTTCTCGCGGAAAAACGTGTTGAAGATCTTCTTGTTCTTCGCCATCACAACCCCTTGTTCGTGCTCTTGTCCCGATACGATTTAAGCATTTATCGTTTGTATACGTTATTTTTTCATATATATATGGATTACTATATGTTACGTTACCCCAACAATCAATCTATATTCCAAGGGTTCTATTTAAACATTGCGGTTTTTTTTCCCAACATGCCATGCGGCCTGTCCCCGCCGGGATTCGAACCCGGGTCTATGGCTCCGCAAGCCACAATGCTATGTGCCTCGGCGGGACAAGGATATTGTTCCGTCGACCAGGCTACACCACGGGGACCTGTGACGAGAAGAGCACGGTCGCCTTTAAGAATGTTTTGCCGTCCTCGCACCGCGCCGTCAGCACGGTTCACACCAGGAACACGACGCCAGAGAAGGGCAGAAGGAAGAAGAACGGCTCGTCCGCCAGGAGCGCGCGCCACGTCTTCTTGCGGAACACGCCCCGCCGCAAGACCTTCTCATGCTCCGCCGCCCAGACGCCTCCTTCGAGCATGCCGATAAGGAGGAACACGCCCGCGATGGCCTTGAACAGCGGCACGCCGACGGTGAGGATGAGCATGATGAAGGTGAGCAAGACGATGGCGCCGGCCTTCTCACGGTGGAAGTGCCGCATGACCAGGGTGCCGAAGACGAGGCCGACGAGGAGGATGGTGATGCCGTACTGGTAGAGGAAGAGCCCCACGCAGAACAGGAAGAGGATGTTCCTGAAGAGCTGGAACCATCGCTTGCCGTCCGCGAGCTCCTCGCGTGCAGCGCTGCTCACCAGCACGCCGATGGCGAGTCCCGCCGCCCCGGCGAACCCCGCGATGAACGTCTGCGCCGCTGCCATGGTGCTTGCCTAGATGATGTCTCCGCAGGAGTAGTCTTCGCTGACATTGATGTCTTGGCCGTTGCCGATGCCGGCCCGCTTGTGACCGTCGCCGTCGGTGCAGGGAATGATGTTCCCGTACTGGTCCTCGAGGTAGATGCAAAAGTCGCTCTCGATGCCGAGCATCGCTTTGACTTCTTCATATGGTTCCTTGCAGAGCTCGTCGTACTTGCTCATGTTGATGCGGCCGTTGTTCACGATGCCGAGCGAGCCGACGTCAACATTGGTGACTTTCGCCGACGCTGCCTGGTTGTCGTCCTGGACGTCTTTGAGCTTCGGCTCGTTCTTCGACGTGAGGAACGCGTAGAACACGGCGATGATCAGCATGAATATGATGACGCCGACGATGAGGTCGATGGACCAGGTCTGTGCGTTCTTGGCTTTCTTCATCTCGATGTCCTCCTCGTGCTTCCTTGCTGCTTTCTTCGTCGTCTTCTTCCCCGCCATGCGGGTCCTTGCGCTCCCGGAGTATAAAAATATTTTCTTCTCCCCCTCACCCACGCTTCTTTATATGGCTTGCGGAAACAATAAATAGAGGAAAGCAAGAAAACGAAAGTTTTAAATAGGAATTCTTACCTGTATTTATAAGTTTATTGTCGTCACTCGGATGGATAGTGATAGTTGGGGGTTATGATACATGACCGGCTTCGTCAAGAAATGCCCTGAATGCGGCTCGCTCAACCTCCTCTGGAACAAGGAGAAAGGAGAG
Organism: Candidatus Woesearchaeota archaeon; assembly: GCA_016927245.1. Classification (GTDB taxonomy): domain Archaea; phylum Nanobdellota; class Nanobdellia; order Woesearchaeales; family WJKR01; genus WJKR01. The sequence continues at coordinate 15,102 of JAFGNA010000021.1, read as the reverse complement.
ATCATCTGCAAGGACTGCGGCCTCGTCGTGGAAGAGAAGATGGTCGACTTCGACCAGGAATGGCGCGAGTTCGACTCGGACGCCGCTGAACGAAAGCGACGAACAGGGGCGCCCATGAGCTACACCCAGTTCGACCAAGGGCTCGGCACCGACGTCGGCACGAAATCAGACTTCTACCGGCTGGACGGCAAGAACAAGAACAAGTTCTTCAGGCTCAGGAAATGGCAGCAACGCATCTCGACCGCGATCGAGCGCAACCTCAAGCTGGCCTTGGCCGAACTGAAAAGAGTCAGCTCGTATTTGCGCTTGCCCTCCTCGGTGGAGGAAGAGGCATCGAGGATCTACACGTTGGCCGTGCAGAAAGGGCTCGTCAGGGGGAGGAGCATGGAAAGCGTCGTGGCAGGCGCTTTGTACGCCGCTTGCAGGCGGCACGACGTGCCCAGGACGCTGGACGAGCTCTCAGAGGCGTCCTCGATAGAGAAGAAGGAAATCGGCCGCACCTACAGGTTCATCACGCGCGAACTTGGCATCAAGATACTGCCTTCCAACCCCGCTGATTACATCGCCCGGTTCGCCTCGGCGTTGAAATTGTCTGCGGAGACGCAGAGCAAGAGCGTCGAGATCATCGAGAAGGCGCAGCACGTCGAGCTCACCTCTGGTCGCGGCCCTACCGGGATAGCATCCGCCGCGCTCTACGTGGCAGCACTGATCAACGGCGAGAAGCGCACCCAGCGAGAAGTGGCTGACGTCGCGGGCGTGACCGAGGTCACCATCCGCAACCGGTACAAGGAGCTCCTCGACAAGCTCGACCTCGAGAAGGAGATCAAGAAGACGAAGAAGAAGAAATGATGGGAACCATCATCAACCTCCACGGTCCGCCAGGGGTAGGCAAGTCGACGCTCTCCACCATCCTGCGAGAGAAACTCCCCGATTACGCCTACGTCGACAGGCCGTACATCAAACGAGGGCTCAAGCCTGCCGGCAAGGAGCTTGCCAAGCGGCTGAGCAAACAAGCGGCCTACTTCCTCATCGGAGAGCTCATCAAGGAAGAAAAGGACGTCATCACCGAAGAAATCAACCCAAAAAGTCTCTACAACCGCTTCGGGCAAGACTACTTCAAGGAGCACGGCTACGAGGTCCACAGCTTCAGGCTCACCTGTCCGGTGGAGGTAGCCATACGAAGAGACCTCGAACGGAGCGCCAAGACGATAGGCGAAGAGCAGATGCGCGCATACCACGAGGAATACGGCGAAGCACAACCCTACGAGACGGTCATCGACACGAGCAAGCACGGCATTGACGAATGCATCGGTATCATCATGCAGAAAATCAAGAACTAGAATCACCGGAAACGAAACAGGACCCTCTCGAAATCGACTACCCTGCCATCATTGACGACCACGCCTTCCTTTGCTAACAAGGAGACCTTGTCGTCAATCTTCTTCCCTCGTCGCCACTCACCGCCAAAGCCGCCGATACTACCGTCGCTCGCAACGACGCGATGGCAAGGCACCTCAGGAGCGAAAGGGTTGGCGCGCATGACCTGACCGATGGACCTATACGCCTTCGTGCCGACCGCTCTCGCAAGCTCCTTGTACGTCGTCACCCTGCCCCAAGGAACCTTTCTGAGCTCAGCGTAGACCTGCTCAGCGAACAGCGACGGCATGTGCTCAGGGAAGAAAGCGTAACTATTAAAAACCAGGGGTTTGATGAAGGGGCGCATGCTCGAGAGGCTACTGGGACCGTTCACGATTGACGTGATGGACGAACGGGTTTTCGTGACCGTTCTCCTGCTGCTCATACTCGACCTCGTCATCAGCGGCGTCGTCGGGCTCGTGAGGAAGGAGACGAGGATGAAGAACCAAGCCCTCCGCGTCCTGCTCTTCCCGCTGGTCATCCTGCCATGGCTCATAGAGCTACTGTTCGGGCAGAAGGAGAAAGAGACCGGCGAGGCCGCGGTCATCGCCTCCGTGTCGTCGCTGGCGTTCGCGTTCCTCCTCCTGGTGGTTCTCGGCGCGTGGTTCGCCAGTGAGAGCGGAGCGGTCCCCGACTGGGTTCTGAACGTCACCGTCCCCCTCCTCCTCATCCCGCTCATTGTCGGCATGATATGCTTCATCGCTGCGCAGTCAGCGAAGAAAAGAAGCGAGTGATTGCCCGAACAACACCCCTCGTTCCTTGGGCTCCCAGCCGCGAAGCGCCCTGCGTGGCTGCTTGTGCACGCGCTCGGCGAACAACCCAGACCTGCCTATCCCCGCTCTTTCTTCTCCAGCTTGGCCAAGAACGCCCGCTCCAAGTCAAAACCGTTCATCCAGCACAGCTTGTTCAGCTGCCACAGGACGTCGGCGACCTCGGCCTCGAAGTACTCGCGCGGCTGCCCCTCACGGATAGCCTCGCACACCTCGCCGACCTCCTCGACCAAGTGCAGCACTACCTCAGCCATATCCTTTGGCAGGCGGTCCTTGCGGGCCGCCTGCTCCCTCTGCTTCTCCTGCATAGTCTTCAAATCCACGGTTATCACCTGAACAATCCCTTTAGCTCCTTGAACGCCTTCTCATCATAGCCCTGCCGCTTGTACCGTGCTCCTAACCCCTTCACCCTCTCGGCGTCCACGTCGACCCCTGCGACTGAGAGCAATGGCTGCAACCGGGCGATGTACTGGCAGGCCTGCGTCACGTTCTTCGGCTTCTCCGTGCGCTTGCACCGCTCGAAATCGATCATCACCGCCTCGACACCACTCTTCACCCTCCGTACGAGTATGTGCTTGTACGGGCGCGTCATCTCCAACTTGTTGACGCCGAGCAAGTCCATCGCCCGGCACTGCTCGAGGACCTGCCTGACGACCGCCTTCGCCTCGGCGATGGTCGCGTGCTCGAGGAAGTCCTCGATCCTCTCCCCGTCGACGAACTCGCGCACCAGCCGACCGCCCTCATACGCGATGAACCGCGGCCCGACGCCGCGCTCGTTCAGCTCTCGCAGCATCAAAGCCTCGTTGCGGATGGTGTTCACCTCCGCGGCAGGGTTATGCTCCTTCACCAAGACCTTCCTGCCGTCAAGGAAGCCCGTGTAGGCGATCCCCCGCTTCCCCCTCGCCAAGTATTCCTCCCGCTCAACATCCATCAGGCACCAGCTCCACGACGAACAATTCCTCGAAGAAGCCGACCTCCCTCTTCCCGAGAAGCTTCGATGAGAACCGGTTCCTCTTGATGATATCGGCGACCCTGTCAGGCAAGGTATGGGATGAGAACACCAAGAGCACCCTGCCATCAAGCGTCAAGTGCTCCTTCGCCCCCGCCAACAATCGGTCGATGAACTCCCATCCTTCCTTGCCGCCGTCCAGCGAAAGGTCAGGATCCCCTGGCTCGGACGGCAAGTAAGGAGGGTTGCAGATGATGTAGTCGAACGACTCATCATTTAACGGCTCGTACAGGTCTCCCTCGCACGCCACGACGGTGACGCGAGCGTCGAGCGCCGCCTTCCTCGTGGCCAGCACCGCCTCGGGATCGATGTCCACGGCGACGACCTCGCCACCCCTCCGCGCAGCCTCCACGCTGATGATGCCAGAGCCGCACCCCATTTCCAACACCTTCTTTCCCTTGAACGATGAGGGCAGGCATCGCCGCAGCAAGAACGAATCCTCTTGTGGTTCATACACCATAACAGGAACGCATGAACACGCACCCTTTAAAGAACTTGTCGTTTCGCCGGGAACTCCTTGTCCACCGCTTCGAGATACTCCTTCACGCGCCTCACCGTGGCGCCTAGCAAGAATGATTCGACCTTCTCCTTGAACAACGCCGACAAGGTCTCATGCTCCGCGATGCGATACGTGTTCGCGACCTTCTCCACGAAGAACAAGTCCCTGAGCCTGAGGAGTTGCCGCCTGATGTTCGAGGGCGCGATGCCGAGCAACGGCAACCCTTCCTTCTCGCGCGACTCCACCACTTTCTGCTCCACCTCGACGCTCGTCAACTCCTCCCTGCTCTCCAGCAAGACCAGGAACACGTCCACGACGACGTCCCTGGAATCTCCTGGTTGCAACAGCCCGACGGAGAGGCAGAGCTTGCGCACGAGCTCGCGCCCCTTCAACGAGGGCTTCTCGTATTTGCGCAGCGTGAGCTCGGCGAGCGGCGTGTCGCGAGAAATCCTCCTTGGTACCCCCATGCGCACCCACACGACCGAAGAGGCTTATAAAAGTTTCTGTTTTCAGGCGCGCTTCTCGAGCAGCACGCGCAACGTTTCGCCTTTGACCTTAGTCTCCGATGAGTGCTCCAGCTCGCCGCTGAACGAGGAAGCGATGGTCAGCTCGTCCGCGCCGACCTTGGCGGCGACGTCCTCCCTGAAGGGCTGCAGTTCATCAGCGATGCCGATGACCACCACTGCCGCTATCCGGTCCTGCTTCTGCAGCCCCGCCTCCTTGCGCAGCTGCTGCAACCGCCGAGTCGCCTCGCGCGCATACCCTTCGAGCTCGAGCGATCGCGGCACAGCCTTCTGCACGTACACCGTGCCGTGCTTGCACTCCCCAGCGACGTGGGTGTCCGGGACGAGCTTCTCCAGGTTGACGTGCTCGGGCAGGAACGTGAAGCCGCCGACGGCCGCTTTCCCCACAGGCCCGGTCACCCCCTCGATGACGGATTCCTTGTGCTGCTGGAACGCGGTGATCGCGTCCCCGGTCCGCTCGCCATACGCCTTCCCCAATGCTTGGTAGTCTGGCGTTGCGTCATGCTTGACGACGAACCGCTCCGCCCGCAACAATTTCACGTTGGCCTGCCGCTGGATGAGGGTTCTCATCTCCTTCACCGCCGTTGCGGCCTCGTCGTCGACGTCCACCACCGCTGCTTGCAGTGGCCAGCGCACCCCGACGCCCATCTTGTCCCTCGCGGCGAGGATGCCGGCGATGACGTCCCCCGCGGCGCGCATCCGCTCCTCGAGCTCCTCGTTGATGAGCGCGGCGTCAGGCACGGGGAGCAGTTCGAGGTGCACGGACTCCTCGCTCTCACCATCGTATAATCCTTTGAGGTCGAGGTATGCTTGTTCTGATTGGAAGGGCGTGATGGCCGCGCTGAGCTTGGCGGCATCCCATAATGACGCGCTGATGAGCTGCGCGGGGAGGTCTTCCCGTTCCATGCGCTCGCGCACGAGCTGCACGTACGTCCGTGACAAGTCGTCGACGATGAATCGGTGTAGTGCCCGTCCTGCGAGGTTGATATCGAACGACTCGACGCCCTCGCGCACCTCCTTGATGGTGGTGTGCAGCCGCGACCGCAACCAATGGTCTTCCAACGAGCGGGGTTCCTCTTTCCCGGTGAACGTCGCCCCGTTCTCTCTCACGAGCCTGACCAGGTTGCGCCAAATGGTGAGGAATCGGCGCACGTCCGTCTTGACAGTCTCCTTGTTGAACTTTTGCGTGCTGCCAGGGCTGACGTCCCAGCAGTAATAGAAGCGGACCGCGTCCGCTCCCAGCTCTTCCAGTGTCTCCTTGGCGGGTATGAAGTTGCCGGCCGACTTGGACATCTTCTCCCCTTTGTCGTCGAGCACCCACCCGGGCATGCTGATGGTCTTGTACGGCGCCTTGCCGAACACGCCGATGTTGCAGAACATGAGGCTGTAGAACCACCCCCTGATCTGGTCTTGCGACTCGTTGACGCGGTCGACGGGGTAGTGTTCCTCGAAGACTTCCTTGTTCTTGAACGGGTAGCCGAGCGAGGCGTACGGCGCGCTCCCGCTGTCGAACCAGACGTCGAAGATGTCGTTGATGCGCTTCATGGATTCCCCTGTCTCTGGGTGCTTGAGGATGACCTCGTTGGCGGCGTGCAGGTCGAAGCCGTCAGGCAGCGCGGTCGTGGCGAGCCGCTTGAGCTCTTCGAGGCTGCCGATGGCCAGCGTTCTTCCGCTCTTCCCTTTCCAGACCGGTATGGGCACGCCCCAGTACCGTTGTCGGGAGAAGTTCCAGTCATCAGCGTTCGCGACCCACGCGGCGAACCGCTCCCGCGCGAACCCCGGCTGCCACTCCACCTTGTCGTTCGCCTCGAGCATGGATTCCTTGATGGAGTCGGTCTTGAGGAACCATTGGTCGCTCAGCCGGAAGATGAGGGGTGACTTGCACCGCCAGCACAACGGGTAGGCGTGCTCGACGGTGCCGTAGTGCAGCAGCCTGCCGTTCTGGTGGAGTTCCTCGGCGATGTCGTGGTCTGCTTCCTTGACGAACCTCCCGGCGAACTTTCCCGCTTCGTCGGTGAACCGGCACTGGTCGTCCAGCGGCGAGACTGAAGGGAGGCCGTAATGCTTGCCCATCTCGTTGTCCGTCTTGCCGTGGCCCGGGGCGCAGTGCACGAGCCCGGTGCCTTCGGTGACCGTGACGAAGTCCTCGTACACGTCACCGCCGGTGAGCCCTTTCTTCGCCGCGACCTTGCTCCCGACTCGTTCCTTGAGGATGGGCCTTGACGCGTAGACGCGGAGGGCGTGCTCGTCCTCCTTGAGTGATTGCTGGACGGGGACGTCGAGCAACGGCTCGTACCGCTTGCCCTCGAGCTTCTTCCCCTTGAACGTCTCGATTATCTCATGGTCTATGCCGAGCTCGCGTAGCAATGGTAATCGTTCCTTGGCGAGGATGAGGTCTCCGTGCTCCTTCGTCCTCGCCCTGACGTAGTCTTCCTTCGGCGCTACCATGACCGCGCAGTTCGCTGGCAAGGTCCAAGGAGTGGTCGTGTACACGAGCAGGGACGCTTCTTCTCCTGTGAGTTTGAACTTGACGTAGATGGCAGGGTCGGTGACGTTCTTGTAGCTGTCCGTAGCTTCGTACCCGGCGAGGGCGGTCTCGCACTGCGGGCACCAGAACACGGGCCGCTTGCCCTCGTACGCCATGCCTTTGTCCCAGAGCTGCTTGAACCCCCACCACACCGATTCGATGTAGCTGTTCTCGTACGTGAGGTACGGCTCCTTCCACGCGTACCAGCTGCCGAGCAGGTCGTACGTCTCCATCCAGAGGTCCTTGTTCAGCGCCGCTGATTCCTTGCACGTCCGCATGAATGATTGGATGCCGAGCTTCTGGATGTCCTTCTTGCTCTTGAGGCCGAGCCGCTTCTCCACCATGTTCTCGATGGGCAGCCCGTGCGTGTCGAACCCTGGTTGGAACAGGACGTCCTTGCCTTTCATGAAGTTCCAGCGCACGTAGAGGTCCTTGTACACCGTGTTCCGGATGTGGCCGACGTGCGGCACGTAATTCGCGTACGGCGGGCCGTCGAGGAGGAAGTACTTCTTCGCGCCTTTGCGCTTGGCGCGCAGCTGGTCTAGCAACGCTTGGCCGCGCCACCGCTCGCGCATCGCCGCTTCTCGTTCTTTGACGCTCAGGCTTCCCATGATGAGAACAAAGGGTCATTCCTTGCTATTTAAATGTTTAGGCCTCGACGACGGTGCCGGTCACGCTGCCCTGCACGCCTTTGATGAAGCCTCCGCTTACCTTGCGGTACTGCAGGAGCACTGAGACCTCTGCGCGTTCATTAGGGGGTAGCATTGTCGTGCCGGGGCAGGTCAGGGTGATGTCCTCGCCTACGTCCCAGGTACCGAGCGAGGAGACGTCCATGCTGCTCGAAACGCCGTGCTGATAGGTGCAGATGAAGGAAACCATCTCTACGGGCTCGCCGACCTTGTTGGCCAGCTCGACGCGCACCGTGCCGTCGCTGAGCAACACGTGGCGGCTACACGAGAAGTCGAAGCCGAAGGCGCATTGGTCTGGCAGGCTCTTTTCGAAGTCGAACACGCCGAAGTACGCCAAGGCGCCGCCCGCCGCCAATACCATGAAGATCATCCACCCGTACGTGGTGAGGAACTCCAAAGCTGCCTGCGCGCGTCTAGTTGCCATTCTAAATCTCATGGTGAAGAGAAAAACAAAAAAAGATTATTTTTTTGCTTACTCGTTGACCTCGGCGTATATCTCGCCGCCAGCCCACGTCTGGAAAGCGGCACTCTGCGTTGAGCCGAGGTTGTATCTGAAGCGCAGCTCGACTTTCGTCTTCTCCCCGCCGACGAGTGTCTTACCAGCCCCTATCGGGCATATGAACTGCGCGGTCGTGCCCTTCACGAAGATATCGTCGTTAATGGTATCACCATCAATGGTAGGATTAGTACAACTTACCCAGGTTCCTGAGTCGTCGCGGTACTGGAGATCAGCAAGGTTGACCGTGTCCTGGCCGTCATTCCTAATCTCGAAAACGGCTTCGTTACCTGCTTCGTTCAGCACGTACCGCTCGCACGTCCACCCCGTCTGGAACTGGCACCGGTCAGGCAGGAACCTCTCCGGGTTGAGGACGCCGAAATAAGCGAGCGCTCCTATCATCACGAGGATGACGAGGAACGCCCAGCCATAGGTCGTCAGGAACTCAAGTGCTGCTTGGCCTCTTCTGTTCATGGTAGCTTCACCTCTCACTCAACATCTAATGAGTATTCTCTCACCCACCCCTGTTCCTGGCCTTATTTAAATGTTTCGTTTCTCTCACCAAGCCCCATCATTATATAAAGGAGGGTTGCTCTACCAATCACCCCATGAACGCGGCCCTCCTTATCGTACTCCTCACCCTCATCCCCACGCTCGAGCTCCGCGCGAGCATCCCGTACGGCCTCCTCGCCACGGACGCCCCACTATTCCTCGTCGTCCTCCTCGCCGTCATCACGAACATCCTCCTCGGATTCCTCCTGTACGAGCTCGTCGGCGTCCTCATCAAGGCGTGCAGGCATCTGCAGTGGTTCGACCGGTTCTTCACCCGCGTCATCCTCCGCGCCCAGCGGCGCATCAAGAAGAAAGTGGAGCGATGGGGCGAGCTCGGCGTCGCCGCGTTCATCAGCATCCCCCTCCCGGGCAGCGGCGTCTACACCGCCGCCCTCGGCGCAGAGCTCCTCGGCATCACCCGCAAGCACTTCTACCTATCAACGATAATAGGCGTGCTCATCGCCGCGGCCCTCATCACGATCATCACCATCACCGGCAGCAACCTCTTCACCTGGGTGATCACCGCACCATGAAAGAGCTCGAACGGCAAGGAGCCCACGTCATCCTCGGCACCCTCATCCTCATAGGCCAAGCCACCGGCCTGCTATGCTGGCACGACCTCCTCGCACTCCTCATCCTCTGCGCCGTGGCCGTGCTGTACGCGTACACCGCGTTCGGCGGCCTCGCCAGCCTCATCGAGCACTTCGACCGAGAGCACGCCATCATCCCGGGATGGGGAGCCCTCACCCTCGTCGCCGGCTCGCTCCTCAGCACCCTCCTCTTCCCCCGCATCATCGCCTCGGCCGCCATCGCCGTGCTCGTCTACGCTGACGGCGCCGCCACGCTCATCGGCCACTACGCGGGCAAGCAAAGGTTGTGGTGGAACAAGGACAAGACCCTCATCGGCACCGCGGCTGGTTTCCTCGCCGGCTTCCTCGCCGCCAACCTCTTCCTGTCCTGGCAGCCAGCCCTCGTCGCGAGCGGCGTGGCCATGCTCGCCGAGACCGCGCAAAAGCCGTGGTGGCTGGACGACAACCTCCTCATACCCCTCGCCACCGGCGCGGCCCTCCTCTTCCTACCATAACCAATATAAACGACGACCGATTATTCCCTTCTCCATGGACCGAGAACGACTCAAAGCAGTCCTCCTCAAAGCAAGCCTCGACGACATCCTCGGGCAGGAGCCTGCCAAGCAGCAGCTCAAGTCAGCATTGCTCATGGGACGGCACGTCATCCTCATCGGTCCCCCGGGCATCGGCAAGACCACCTTGGTGAAGAACCTCGCCTCCTACCTGCCAGAACGAGAGGGCAAGCAACGGTTCGTCCGCGTGCAGGGCAGCCCTGACCTCACCGCCGAGGACCTCATCGGCGACATCGACCCCGTCAAGGCGCTCGAGCACGGCCCGCTCTCCCCAGAAGCGTTCACGCCCGGAAAGATATTCAAGGCTGACGGCGGCATCCTGTTCTTCGACGAGGTCAACCGCTGCTCCGAGAAGCTCCAAAACGCCCTCCTCCAAGCGTTAGAGGAGCACAAGGTCACCATCGGCAGCTACGACGTAGACTTCGAAGCGGACTTCATCCTCATCGGCACCATGAACCCCGAGGACAACAGCACCGAGCCTTTGAGTGACGTGTTCCTCGACCGCTTCGACCTCGTCGCCATGGGCTACCCCGAATCCCAGCGCGTCGAGGAGGACATCGTCGAATCCAAGGCGCAACGACTCGTCACCGTGCCCGAAGACCTCAAGCAGCTCATCGTCACCTACGTGCGCTCCTTGCGAGAGGACGACCAGCTCGAGAAGCTCCCCAGCGTGCGCGCCACCATCGGCTTGTACGAGCGGGCGCAGAGCAACGCCTACCTCTCCGGGAGGAGCGTCGTGCAGGTAGAGGACCTCGGCCCCGCCGTGGACTCCGTCATCGCGCACCGCATCCGCCTCAAGCCCAGCGCGCAGTTCCTCACCACGCCCGAGCAGCACGCCCGGCACGCGTACGAGGAATTGCTGCAGGACCGCCTCAAAGCAATTGGTGGTGGCCGGTAGCAGGAATCCCCCTCGCAAGAAAGACCTCGACGCCGGGCCTTCGCCGAAGCCAGCCAAGGTGAAAGAACTCTCAAAAGGCGAGGAGCTGCACGGCAAGCTCGCCCACTCAAAGGAGTATGACAAGCTGATGCGCTCAGTCCTGGAGAACGACAAGGACACCGTGGACCAGGGATTGCTCCTCGCCGACAGCATCAACCACGGCTTGCGATCATTCACCCCTGACTCCCTGTTCGAGCAGCTCGTCAAGGACTACCGCCAGGCGGAGCGGCTCTACGGCGAGCGACTCATCCGCGTGCTGAGCGGCTACGAGCCAGGGTACGTGGAGCGGAACGTGCGCGTCCCCGAGTTCCGCCGGGAGCTCAAGGACCGGCTCGAGCAAGGAGTCAGCAACCTCGAGTCGCGAGGACTCATCGACAAGGAAGGATCCCTCACCGAGCTCGGCCTCACCCTGGCCAGCGTCACCATGGTGGCCGACGAGCTCGAGCGCATGAACCGCAAGGGCGTGCTGGGAGAGCGCGCGAGCACGGCGCGCTCATCAGCTGGTGAGAAGGCCGGGTACAAGCCGTTCAGGGGGGAGCGCTACGCGGACGTCGCGCTCAAGGCCACGATCAAGAAGGCGTTGCGGCGAGGCCACCGCTCGCTCTCAAAGGACGACCTCGTCGCTTATGAGCGGGAGGACAAGCAGCGGGCGAGCATCATCTACGCGATCGACGCGAGCGGGAGCATGAAGGGGGACAAGCTCGCGGCGGCGAAGCGCGCAGGCATCGCGCTCTCGTTCAAGGCGACGAGGAAGCGCGACAAGGTCGGCATCATCGTGTTCGGCAGGGAGGTGCAGCGCGAGCAGGCGCCGTGCACGGACTTCCTCGCTCTCGTGAGGACGGTGGTGGAGGCCCGCGCCTCCACCAGGACTGACATCGCCGCCACCATTGATCGGGCCGTGCAGCTCTTCGGCAACGCCAGGGAGGTCAAGCACCTCGTGCTCTTGACGGATGGCGTGCAGACCGTTGGCGAAGACCCTGAGAGCCGGGTGCTCGAAGCGGCGAGCAGGGCGGCGCAGTCACGGGTGACCATCAGCGTGGTCGGCCTCTCGCTTGACGGGCGGGGAGAGTCGTTGTCTCGGCGAGTCGTCGAGGTGGGCAGGGGGACGCTGTACCTCGTCAAGGATTATGCGGGGCTGGACGCGTTGCTCATCGAGGACTACTACGCCGCGAGGCGTTAGTCGAATACGAGCATGCGCACGTCGCGCTTCTTCTCCGCCTGCAAGGTGGCCATGGCCTCTTCGAGCTTGCGGTCGTCGACCTCGAAGGAGCCGTGCTTGGGGTCGATGACGGTGAACGTGTCCTCATCCTCGTCCTGGTACGCCACGACGTACTTTGACGTGCTCTTCGTGCCGCGCAGCACGCCCGCGTTGACGCGGAGGAGCACGACCTTGCCTTGTGCGAGGGTCTTGCGCACCTCGTCGATGGTGACCTCTCGCTGCTCGACGGGGATGCCGAGCTCCCGCGCCTCTCGGTGGTGCATGCGCGAGCTGAACTTCGCTTCGTCGATGTCCCGCTTGGTGTAGCCTCTCGCTTGGTAGTCGGGGTAGTCGTACTCCTTCTCCTCAAGGACTATCCTGGGGTTGAGCCCTCGCCGCTTGGCCACGCACGCGAGCCCGTAGATGGAGGAAGCCCTGACGGGCAGGTTTGCCGAGGCGTGCCAGATGGCGAACTCTTGCTCTCTCGTCAGCGGCGTATCCGGGTCGTGGTGGTGTAGCGCCATGAGGAGCGAGGAGGCGGCGCAGGTGTGCGGCGTGGTCTGCCGGTAGGGCTCCATGTAGGCGTTGAATCATGACGCGTATTTAAGCTTCGCGTTCTCAGAGCATAGAAACCTTTAAATATGACGGGGTGTAGTGAGGAGTAGAGTTTTGTCAAATATTGCAAATCAAAATAATGCAAAGAAGAGGTGTGAGCACACAATGGGAATCTTTGATCAACGCTTGCGGAAAGATAGGAGCGCGAGCCTGCAGCTCTCCATCAATGCCATCGTCGTCCTCGTCATGGCCATGGTCGTCCTCGGTATCGGCTTGACGTTCATCAGGAGCATGTTCGACAAGGCCACGAGGAACCTGGGCAGCATCGTCGATGACACGAAGATTGACAACCCTGCGAGCTTCGACGATCCCTTGACGGTGGAGTCGACGGTGTCGGTCCGCGCGGGGAAGAGCAAGCAGTTCGAAGTCGGGTTCTACAACAAGGCGAACGCTGCTGTGCGCGCCGGTCCCGCGAGCAATGATAACAAGGAGTACATCGCGTGTATCGATAAGAATGGCTTGACGACTTTCTTCCTCTTGGCCTCTCCCACCCATGCTGTGGAAGCCGGCCAGGGGACGGGGTTCATCGTCATCGCCTCGCCCTACGGGACGCAGATACCAGGTAAGAATATTGATTCTTGGATTTCTAACCCTGAAGAAAAACAAGATGATATTGCAAAAGCGTTCGATGGTGACGATCCGATGCTGGGTAACGTTATGACCGGCTCTTACGTCTGCACGCTGGAGATGTTCATCGCGGAAGCAGCCCAACCAACCGTTGAGTTGCCGAGCCTGTCCGAGCAGTTCATCATCGAGGTCACGGGGTGATAGTCATGGCAGAGAAGAAGATGAAGAAGCACTTGACGCGGGAAGAGGAGTTCGACATCCTCAAGCTCGTCCTGGACAAGTTCCTCTGGATAGGCGTGCTCATCATGGGGTTCGGGTTCTACCGCCTCGTCACCATATGGGAGGGTGTGTGGGAGAACCTGCTCATCCTGTTCGCGGGCGTGATCATCATGCTCCTGTTCACGTGGCTGCTGCTCCGAGAGTACAACTTCATGAAGTGAGGGCATCATGAGGCGCTGGTCATCCTTGTTGCTCGCCGTACTGCTCAGCCTAGCGTTCTCGCTCGTCGGGTGCGCCAAGGAGTGCCGCACCGATGCTGACTGCGTCGCGCCTGGCGCGTGCACCGCGGCCCGCTGCTTGGACAGCGGCAAGTGCCAATTCTTGACCGAGTCTCCTTGTTGCGGCAACGGCGCTTGCGAGGAGGAAGCGGGGGAGAACGCGTGCACCTGCAACGCTGATTGCTCGTTCGCCGCCACTGATGACGGCTCGTGCTCGGGCAAGGTCTTGCTCCCCGACCCGCGGCGAGAGGACCGCACCGTCGCCGCGGAGCGCGCCGAGTATTATTGCGACGGGGGCTCGTGCGTCGTGGGCGTGCCGCCCGCCAAGGTGCAGTCCAAGCAGCTCCTCTCAGAGCACCCCGGCGTTGTTCGCTTCGAGGTCGTGACGAGCGTGTCGCAGCCGTTCGTGCTCGGCAAGGGCTCCTGCGAGGTGCGCGTCAAGCTAGTCGATATGGACGAGTCGCGCGCGCAGGGACCGGTCAGGATCACCAACCTCCAAGTGTTGTCGCGGAACGAGCTCATCGGCGAGCGACCGCTCGACGTGATCTTCCTTAACGTGACGGACGAGGCCGTCGTGGAGGTCTCGCTCGTTCCGACCATGGCCGAGCTCGAGGAGGAACGGTTCTTCAATGTCAAGATAGATTATTCCTACCAAGGCCTCGGCGTCAGCGGCTTCTCCTTGGTGCGGGACTCGCTCGAGACCGCCCAGGCCTCCCTCCCCTTCATCGACCCGGACCAGGTGGTGCTCCCATGAGCAGGAAGGGCATGGAGCTCGCCATCAACACGGTCGTCGTGCTCATCCTCGGCACCATCCTCATCAGCATGGGCGTCATCATCACGGTCAGGCTCGTCGACCAGACCAATGATATAAACGATGAGGTGGACAAGGAGTATCAGGATGAGCTGAAGCGGTTGCACTTCGCTGACGGCAAGCGCGTCGCCGTGCTCGACCCGCACAAGACCGTGACTCCTGGCAAATCAGCGTTTTTCACCTTGGGCTTCGTGAACAAGGAGGACGAACAGAAACAGTTCCTCGTCGTCACCAAGTACGTCCAAGACAGCCCTGCAGAGAGCCGGTTCTCGACCTGGCGGGATGATAAGGGCTTGGAGTTAAGTGATAACCCTAGCCTGTTCCTCTTCCACAGCTACAGCACGGGCGATACGAAGCTTTTAGCGTCGGGCGCGTACGAGTTCATCTACCTCCTCTACGACACGCCGCGGGACCTCCCAGCAGGGCAGTACCTATACGATGTCTATATCTGTTATAATGATGATAATGATGATAATAATAATATTGACTCGCCAGAAGTTTGCAAGGGAGCAACGCCTGACCTCTACACCGGTACGAAGCAACGATTGTTCATCACGGTCCGCTGAAACAAAGCTTCTTTCTGTTCTAGTCGAACCCGTCCGCGAGCCCCGCGATGACCGATTCCTTGTCCCCTGCCTTGGTCACGCCGCTCGCGACGAGCACACCCTCAGCCCCCAACGAGCAGGCCTTGCGCACGTCCTCCCCGTCCTTGACGCCGGCACCGACGAGGACGGGCACGTCCGCCACGGCGCGCACCGCCGCGACCGTCTCCCCAATGAGCCCTGGTCGCGCCTCGCTCACGGACACTTCTCCCCCGATGAGCTCAGGGGGCTCCATGGCGATGAAGTCAGGCT
>JAFGNA010000020.1 GCA_016927245.1 Candidatus Woesearchaeota archaeon | reverse complement strand
GTGGGAGACTGACATCACGACGGGTGGCATCGACAGCCGGGCCACGCAGATTAACTCGTACCTCGTCACGCCTGACTACGAGCCGGCCAGCCATACCTTGCCGGACCTCGCTGATTCGCGTGTCGTCACGATGGTGTCGTCGACGCGTTGAAACGACCAAAAAAGGGTTTATATACCACCCTATGCGCACTAGGGAGTATATTCAAAACACATAAATATATATTCCTCTTTCTTGTTCATTAGGGGGACACACGGTTTGAAACGCCGCATCATCAAACAAGGGCACAACACCCTCACCATCACCCTCCCCAGGGAATGGACGAGGAGCCACCACCTCGAGGCAGGGGACGAAGTAGACCTCACCCAGCAAGAGCACGCCCTCATCATCAACGGGCACGAGCACGACGAGAAGAAGACATGCGAAATCGACCTCACCGGCTTCACCATGCCACTCCTCTGGCGCTACCTCCAAGGGGCGTACCGCGCCGGCTGCGACGAGATCACCATCTACTTCGACCCGCACAAGAAGGAATGGGAAGACGCCTACCACTACTACACCACCCACTTCGAATACTCGCGGCTCGGAGAGAAGACACCGCTCAGACCGACCATCGCCATGCTGCAGGAAACCGTGAACCGGTTCATCGGCATCGACATCATCGAGACCGGCAAGACGTACTGCAAGATAAAAGAGATGGCCGCCGTGTCGCACAAGGAATTCGAGAACTCCCTCAGGAGGATCTTCATCACCCTCAACCACCTCTTCGAACGCATCATAGAAGCCATCGAGAAAGACGAGATAGGCAACCCCAACCTATGCAAAGAGATACACACCATTGACCTCAGCATCGACAAGTTCGTCGACTACTGCGCGCGCATCCTCAACAAAGTGCCAGCATTGTTCCCAGAGCACCAGAAACAACTCATCTTCTCCAGCCTCTTCATCCTCGAGCTCGCGGGCGACGAGTTCAAGTACGTGGGAAAACACCTCGCGACCACGAGCGAGAGCGCCAAGGAAGTCCTCCCCCTCGCGCGCATAGTCAAACACCACTTCGACCTCTACTACAAGCTCTACTACGCCTACCAGCGAGACCTCGCGGTCGAGTTCGGCAAGCATGACGTCAAGCTCTACGAAAAACACTTCACCATGAAAGAGGGATTATCAGGGGAGAATAGGAGCATCGTCAAGCACTTCATGCTCCTCAGCAAGTTCATCCTCGGGCTCGCGGAGCTCAGGATACAGATGGAATTCCAAGCATCCGACCAGCCAGGGGGACTAAGGCACTAGCGAGCAACGAAAGCCATCGACCAGGGGTACCGGCAACCCCGCCAGCGGCCGCGCAGTCCCTTCTAAGCAAAAAAATTTTTATAGTCCCCGCCATTCACGCAGGCGACGGCGATGATGAGATGAAGAACTTGCAGGACTTGGTCGCATCGTTGGAGCACAAGCCAGGCACGGCCAAGTCATGGAGGACTGACGAGGGCGCCAAGGAGTCACTGACGTTCGAGGAGTATCACCGCCGCGTCATCGCGCTCAGCAAGGCGTTCTCAGGCCTCGGCATCAAGCCTGATGACCACGTCATGCACGTCGCTGACAACAATCCTGACTGGGTAGCGGTGTCTTTGGCCTTGAACAACATCGGCGCCGTGGACGTGCCTAGGGGATCCGACTCCTCAGAGGAAGAACTCGCGTACATCCTCGACCACTCGGACGCGAAGTACCTCTTGGTGAAGGACGAGCGAACCTATGAGAAGCTCGCGGACGCCATCCCTGAACGGGTCCGCGCAGTGGTGAGCCTCGAAGGCGACTTCGCCGCGCCGCTCGAGCAGCTCGTCACCGCGTTCGCCGACGACGACTACCAGTCGCCGCCCGTCGACGAGGATGACTTGTCCTGCATCATCTACACCTCAGGCACTACTGGCAAGCCTAAAGGCGTCATGCTCACGCACAAGAACTTCCTCTCCAACTTCCCCATCCTCGCGGAGGTGGAGGGCATGCGGGACGATGACGTGTGGATGAGCATCCTCCCGCCGTGGCACGTGTTCCAACGAGCGGCCGAGTACTGCTCGTTGCACACCAGCGCCGAGATGTTCCACACCACCCCTGCGAAGGCCGCGCAAGAGCTCGCTGAGATACGGCCGACCATCTTCCCGACCGTCCCGCGCCTGTGGGAGAGCATCTACGCCAAGGCCATGAAGCAGACGCACCGGGCCGCCCAGGAGATGAGCGGTCCTTCCGGCGTGCTCCTCCGCGCCATGCTGCGCGGGGGCATCATCCCTAAGTTGTACGTCCCTGGGAAAGTGAAGGATTCCTTGCAGGAGCGGGTGGGCGGTCGTATGCGCTTCGCGGTCTCCGGCGGCGGCCCGCTACCAGGGTACCTCGATGATTATTTCCGCAAGGCAGGCATAGACATAGTGGAGGGGTACGGCATGACGGAAACCAGTCCGGTCATCGCGGCGAGGGTGCGTGGCGAGGGTAAGAAGTCACGGTACACGGTCGGTTACCCTTTGCCTAACGTCGACGTGCGCATCGCTGATCCTGACACTAACGAGCCCTTATTGCCGAGGATGTATGGCGAGGTGCAGGTGAGCGGACCGTTGGTCATGAAGGGGTATTATAAGGACTCAGAGGGGACTCGGCGCGCGCTCGTCGACGATGGTGATGGCAAGGAGTGGTTGAAAACCGGTGATAGGGGCAGGTTCGACAGGTACGGGCATCTCAAGCTTCGCGGACGCTACAAGGATATCATCCTCGGCCCTGACGGGGAGAACATCGACCCTACCAGCTTGGAGGAGCGGCTCACGAAACATGACTTGGTGGAGCATTCCTTGGTGTTCAGGCCTGAGGGGAGCAGGTTCTTGTTCGCGCTCATCGTCCCGCACGAAGCGTCCTTGCGGGAGTATTGCGAGGAACACGGCATATCGTACGGCTCGCTCGCAGAGGCGCTGGAGACGCCTGGTGTCAGGGACGCGTACAACGAGTTGTTACGGATGTACAACGGCTCGGCGAAGCAGCATCATCGGATAAAGGGCTGGCGCCTGCTCGACTCTCCGCTGAAGGTCGGTCAGGAGATAACGACGACGCTCAAGCTGAAGCGGAAGGAAATATTGGAGAGCCGGCGGTACGAGGCGGAAGGATTGGTCTCTGACAAGGGATTCACCAAAAGTATTTAAAGCGCGTCGCTCGTTCTCTTGGCGTGCTCCTGCAAACATTCCTCTTCGCCGTCGGGTTCAACATCCTCATGTTCCTGCCCGCGTACTTCTTCCAGACTGACAAGCTCACCGACCTGTCTTATTCCCTCACGTTCGTCGCTATCGCCCTCTACCTCTTCATCGCCGAGCCGTTCAGCACGGGACGGTTGCTGCTCGTCCTCATGGTCTTCCTCTGGGCGGCCAGGCTCGGAGGGTTCCTCTTCATCAGGATACGCAAGCAGAAGAAGGATGACCGGTTCGACAGTATGCGCGGCTCCTTCTTCCGGTTCCTCGGGTTCTGGCTCTTGCAAGGGGTCACGGTCTGGGTCGTCCTCCTGCCCGTCACGCTCTTCGAAGGACCATTCCATCCCATAGGCGTGGGCGTCTGGCTCTTGGGGCTGCTCATAGAATCGGTTGCTGACCAGCAGAAGTACGCGTTCAAGCAAGACCCGAAGAACAAGGGGTTGTTCATCCGATCAGGCCTGTGGAGCTATTCGAGGCATCCGAATTACTTCGGGGAGATCCTGTGCTGGGTCGGGGTCTACCTCGCCGCCGGCGTGTGGGTGTACGGCCTGCTCTCACCCCTTTACATCACGTGCTTGTTGCTCTTCGTCTCCGGCATCCCTTTGCTGGAGAGGAAGGCTGATGAGAAGTGGGGAAGGCTCGAGGCGTACCAAGACTACAAGCGAAGCACCTCTCTGCTGGTGCCGTGGCGCAAGAAGCGGTGAATGACTTGGCGAAACGCGCCGGGCGGGCCTATAGATTATCAGGGTATTGGTGAGGGGGTGATGCTCACGTCGCGATCGAGATGACGTAGAGGACGAACACGGCGTACATGAGGAGGAGGGCGTACGCCTGTTGCTTGTTCAAGGAGTGGTGTTCTGCGAAGAAGTACAGGACGAGGATGGTCGCTCCGAGGAGTCCGAAGATGATTTCTAGGTTGGCGAAGGCGATGAGGACCGGTCCTTTGATGAGCGTGTAGATGAGGAGTGGGAGGCCGAGCCCTATGGAGATGTCGAAGATGTTCGATCCGAAGACGTTCGACGCCGCGTCGTCGATGCTGCCTTTCCGCGCGTTCACCGCTGAGATGATGGTGTCCGGCACTGACGTGGCCGCGGCGGTGACGGTGAAGGCGATGATGACGGGGGGGACGCGGAGGAGTTGCGCGAGCGCGATGGATGACCGGGTGAGGAGGTAGGTGAACGCGCCGATGATGATGAGCATGGCGGCTCCTATCAGCAGTTCTTTCCCTATCCTTCCTTCTGCTGCTCTTCCTGCGAGTGTTTTCTTGTGCTGGTTGGCGTGCTTGATGATGTCTTTGAGGTAGAACGCGTAGACCGCTAAGAGGGTGAGCGCGACGAGCAAGCCCCACACTTGGCGGTGCACGAGGAGGATGATGAGGATGAAGACGGTGATGAGGTAGAACAGGGCGTCCCTGCTGATCACTTTCTTGGTCACTTTGAACGCGACGGGGGCTATGAGGACGCACACCCCTGGTATGACGAGGAGGTTGAACAATGCGGAGCCGGCGATGGTGCCGATGCCGACCTCGAACTCCTTGAAGAACACGACGGAGTACAGGGCGACGAGGAGTTCTGGGAGCGAGCTGGAAACGGCGTCGAACGTCGCTCCTTTGACGTCCCGTGGGAGGCGGAGGTGGTCTCCTATCGTTGATGAGCTGCGCGCGAACCTGCTCGAGGAGAAGTACAGGGCGGCGCTGGAGAGGATGATGGTGGTTGTCGCGGTGAAGAGGTTCATGGTCTTCCCGTCAAGGGCGCGAGGAGTATAAAAATCCTCCTTCTTTTTTCTGGGTCAGGGCTTGTCGGCGGCTTGCGCGGCGACGATGAGCGGGTAGACGGTCGGCGCTGGGGTGAGCTTGGGGTGCGTCGCGACTTGCAGGGTTTCTATGTCTGACGCTGACATGCCTTGCTGGATCGCGACGGCGATGGTGTTGATGGCTTCCCCCGCGGCTGCTTCGCCGGCTACTTGTCCTCCGAGGAGCACGCCTGATTCCTTGTGGAAGACGAGCTTGACTCGTAGCTCGCTCGTCCCTGGCAGCTTTCCGGGGTGCTTGTCAGGGGCTGCTGCTTCTCCGGTCACGACGTCGAACCCTTTATTCCTCGCCGCTTGTTCCGTGAGCCCTGCTGAGCCGAGCGTCACGTTCCCTATCATGGTGGAGTACGCCGCTATGGTGCCTTTGTGTTGCCGGAGTCGCGTGACGGCGTACAGGTTCGCCCCTGCTATCCTCGCTTCCGCGGTGGCGGTCGATGCGAGCATGACGCGCGAGGGCTTGCCGGTGAAGAAGTCTTTCTTCTCGGCGCAGTCGCCTACTGCGAGGACGTCTTTGTCTGACGTGTGGAGGTAGTCGTCGACCGCGACGCCGCCTGTCGCTCCGAGGAGTAGGCCTGCTTCTTGTGCCAGGGCGGCGTTCGGCTTCGCGCCGATGCCGAGGATGATGAGGTCTGCGGGGAGCCGTTCCTGGGTTGAGAGTATTACTTCTCGTGCTTCCTCTTCGCCGATGATTTCCTCCGCTTTCACTCCTAGGCGCAGCTGGACGCCTGTTCGGAGTAGTTGTTCCTCTGCTCGCTTCGAGAATTCCTCGTCGAACGAGTTGGGGAGGAGTTGTCGTTCGAGCTCGATGATGGTGACTCGTTTGCCTTCGTGCCTGGCGATCTCGTCGGCGAGCTCGACGCCGATGAACCCTCCTCCTATGATGATGATGTTCGTCGCTCGCAGCACTGCTTCCTTGAGTTGTTTGAGGTAGCCCATCTCCTTGTGGATGGCGTGCACGCCTGGGAGGCCCACTCCTTTGATGGGGGGGAGTATTGGTGTCGAGCCGGTGGCGAGGATGAGCTTGCCGTAGCGGGCCTCTCCTGACTGCTTGAGGTCGACTCGGTGGCTTGCCAGGTCTATCTTGATGGCTTCGTCGGTGACGGTGTCGATGCCGTTCTTCTCCAGCGCCGCGGTGCTCATCTCGTTGTCCTCGCAGCGTCCGAGGGCGTGGAACATGTAGGGGATGCCGCAGGGTATCACTCCTTCTGCTTCTCCTTTGATGACGAGGACTCGTTTTTCCTTGTTGTGCTGCTTCGCGGTGAGCGCGCTGGTGATGCCTGCTGGCCCTCCTCCTATGATGACGATGTCGTGTTCCATGAGTGTTTCACCTTCCTTGTTCTTTCCTGTCACACTTCCCTTTTTTTTCGTTAGTCGAGCAGGGCTTCTCGGAGCTCTTCACAGAGCCGTATGGTGTTGGTCATGCCGTTCTTGTTCTTGGTGATGACGCCTTTCCTCGCTAGTTTCGCGACCGTCCGGGAGGCGTTGACGCGTGCGATCCCGGCGTCCTTCGCGAGCTCGCTCTGCGTCGCGACTCCTTTCCGTCGGAGGAGCGCTTCGATGAGGGCTTTTTCCTCTCCTTCCAAGAAGCGAGTCGTGGCCGTGGCGTCCTTGTGGATCATGGTGATGCGCCGTTCGTACTTGTCCGCGATGAAGTAGTAGGTGAGGCTGCCGACGAACATGCCGAAGAGCGAGAGGAGGATGATGAGGACGATGACTTGGTTCTTGAGCTCGCAGTCGACGTTGCACAGCCCCTTCTCGTTGAGGTGGGTGATGGCGAAGAAGATGACTGCTGAGAACCCTGCGATGATGCCGATGATGAGCCAGAGCTTGAAGAACTTGTTCTTGGAGAGGTCCATGCGTCCACCCGTCTCGGGATCGTTGAAGCGATGACCATGAACGCTTGTTTATAAATCTTTTCCTGGGTTCTTCGCGGCGAGGCCTATGAGAAAGACAAAAAAAAAGAGAAAAAAAATGGTTGTTGTTCATGCCAGCGCGGGGCTGTACACGTTGTCCACGTAGAACGTGCTCGGGCCGTCGTTCCAGGTCGCGAACGAGATGTGCGTCAATGCAGTCTTCGTAGTTGCCGCGGCAATGTTTGCCTTACTCAGCACGAGCGTATCTTCCTGGTCATAGACGTAGATATCATAGGTGTCCGACGCTAAGTCCATGTCCACCTTGAACGTGTACCACTGGTCGAGGCTCAAGGCGCCTATTATTGTGCTTGATCCTGCAGAATTCTTGTGCACCAAGTTAGCCGTTCCAGTTGTGCCGCCGCCATCCTTGACTACTGACAGATAGACAAATCTGTCTCCGCCGGTAGAACAAGGACCTTTTATGCCATCAGCATCATCGCCGATCGTCATGAAAGTGCTCCTGTCCTCGCCTGAAGGCCTGTTCAGCACCTCATCGACGTATACGTCCCATTGCGCTGAGAACGTGCCTGTCTGCGGCGAGCTGAACTCCTGGGTGAGATACGTATTCGCCGAGAGTGAGCCCGTCAATAACGCCTTCTTACCATCATTTCCAGCGACATCTGTCTCGTCCACGCTCAAGTAAGAAGGACCATTATTCGCCGTGTCTTGCCGGCTCTCGTACCAGTCCTGGCCTGGGTCGTCAGTCCTTATGTCCTCTGAAGTACTCGCGTCGAAGGTCTCATCTGTTAGGAGTGCAGGGCAAGCAGCGTCTGTGCCGTCGCAATCCTCATCGACGCCGTTGCCGCAAATCTCCAGAGCGCCGGGGTTGATGGCAGCGTTGGAATCATCGCAATCAGTAGCGGGGTCTGAGCCCGAAGCCTCACCGGCATCGAGGCAGTCAAGATCAGCGCTCAACAACGTGCTCACCGCATCAGGCCTGAAACCGTCATCATCGCCATCAAGATAGCAAAGCTCCTGCGAATCGCAATCCTGGTCAACACCATCACCGACCACCTCGACAGCGCCAGGATGCACCGAAGCATCAGCGTCATCGCAATCACCGTCGACAGCTGATTCGCCTTGCGCAGTGTCGCACGAGCCGTCAGCGACAGAGAAGGACGAACCGGTCCCGTAGCCGTCCTGGTCGGCATCGGCGTAACACAAGACCGTCACGCCGTCAAGGCCGTCGCAGTCCTCGTCGACGCCGTTCCCGTTGATCTCAGTAGCGCCGGGATTGATGGCGGCGTTGGAATCATCGCAATCATCGCCGCCGCAAAAAGCGCTTATGTAGCTGTCTCCGTCAAGGTCAGCATCATCAATGGCGCCGCTGCAATCATTGTCCAGGCCGTCACCGCAAATCTCCAGAGCGCCGGGGTTGATGCTGGCATCCGAGTCGTCGCAGTCCATCAAGCCGCAAAGACCGCCCTCGACCGCGTAGGTGTCATTATCAGCGTCCGTGCACACCGGAGGGACGTACTCGCGAACGTTGTCCACGTAGAAAGCGCCCGCACCATCGTTCCACTGCGCGAAGCTGATGTGCGTGACCTGAGACTTAGCAATACGCGAAGAAACCGTCGCCTGGTACTCACCATCAACGTACACGTCATACGTGTCAGCATCAAGATCAAGGTCAACCCTAATAGTGTACCACCGATCAAGGTCAAGACCAGTCGCGACGGTGCTGAAAGCAGTCCAACCATCATCACGATCACGAGCGACCAAGCTCATCGTGCCAGAATCGCCGCCACCACTCTTATAAAAGCCCAAGTACACGAAACGCTCACTATTATCAGCGTTCGGGCCATTGCCAGCAAAAGTGTCATCGCCGACGAGCACCATGCCAGCACGATAAGGGCTCACAGTCATGATGTTATCAACGTAGATATCCCACTCGACAGAGAACTGGCCGGTCTGCGGCTCGCCAAACTCTTGAGACAAATAAGCGTTACCAGAAGTGCTGCTCGCAAAAGCAGCCTTCTTGCCAGCATTACCAGCAACGTCAGTCTCATCAAGCGTGAG
>JAFGNA010000019.1 GCA_016927245.1 Candidatus Woesearchaeota archaeon | reverse complement strand
TGTTGTTAATATAGTATTTTTTATAATAGAAAAACTTAAATACTCATTATAGCACAGATAAAGACCATGGAGAAAGAAGCAGCCTTCCTCTTCACAGCCCACAGATGGAACATACTCGAGAGCATCGCAGCAGGCAACACCTCAGCCACCCCCATCGCCAAGAAGCTCGACCTCAGCCTCGCCTACGTGAACACCCAGCTCAAGCTGCTCGCGGCAGCGGGATGGCTCAAGCAAGAGAAGGCGCGCGAGAAAAAAGTGGGCAAGCCACGACACGACTACGCCATCAACAAAGAGCTTGTCATCATCGGCGCCATCAACCCACGAGAAGTCAGCCTCAACCAGATCAAACCCGCGAAACGAGCGCAGTTCATCGTCAGCACCCTGTTCCAGCAAAACGAGCAAGACCTCTACTTCCTCCAGAAATTCTACTACCAACACGAAGAATTCATCATGAACACCAGCCTCATGGCATTGCTGGAGACCAAAGACAACGAGACCCACTTCCTCACCATCGGAGAGGACGTAGAGAACATCAGGAAGAAGCACAGCAACATCATCCTCAAGAACCCCGAAGGCAAAGAACGCAAGATCGTCATCTGGAGCCACACCAAGGAAGAAATAGAGCAAGGACTGAAGAACAACGAGCAGTACTACGTGGAGAAGATCCGCAAGGCCAAGCCGTTCTGGGAGCACGGAACAAGCCTGGAACAGTACAAGAAGCTCCTCGAGGAGACAACCCCATGACCAAGCTGGCAAAACTCGTGGAGAGCATGCCATACGAGGACCTCGTCAAGCTGCAGAAAGACCTGCACGCAGGCAACCTGGACCGGCTCATCGCCAAGCGCCTGGAAGACATCAGACCCACCAAGACAAGACTCTGCCCAGTATGCAACAACGACGTCGACCAGAACCACAACCTCACCCTCGTGTTCGGGCCGCCAGAACTACGGCAAAAAGCAAGCTTCGACGGCCCGGACTGCCTCATCTACTTCCTGGACCAGCTGCGGAGGCAAGGATAGGCGCCGAGGCGTACAACGAAGCGACGTCCTCGCACACATACTTCTCATGCAAGGCGCGCAAACCAGAAAGGACCTCCTCCAACAAAGGAGCGCCGCCGCCGCTGACCGAGCGATAGCGGCGCAGGAAGCCAGCGGCAGCCACCTCATCAACGACACCAGGCAGCCGCGCCTCGGACAGCCGCGCATCGCCCTCAAACACCCGCCAAGCAGCATCGGAGAAGCCCCGGTACGCAGCCGCGTCAGGGTACAGTCGACGCAGGACCTCACCAGCCGCGGCGGCGTCGCGCAAGACGTCCCCCGCCGACAACAACGACGGCCTGCGACGAGCCAAAGAATCCGCGAAGAAGAACAAGCCATCATAATGGTCCAATAAGACCGACAAGGCACCACCAACCCCCCGCTCGAACGAGGCCATCTCGCGCATCGCCCGCTTCCGCTCATACGAGGAGAGACGCCCATCCAACAAACCGTCACGGAGACAGGTAAACAACACGTCAGCATAACCCACATGCACCTCCGCCCGAGCAATGCGCGTGAGAGGGCCGTGCGTGTAGCTCGCGATGAGCTCGCCCATGTCAGGATAGACCAACAAGAGGCCCGACACGTCACGACCAGTCCTCATCCGGTGCTGGTAGGCAAGCAACCCCATGAGCGGGCGTGTCGAGGAAGGGTTATCCAAGGCATGGATGCGCTCGAGGAAAGACATGATCCCCAAAAAGGAAAAACAAGAGCAATAAAAGCGTTTCTCCCCAAGGAGAGGAAGCAGCAGTCCGGGTTTCGCCACAACACCCAAGAAACACCCGCCAATAGCCGTTTCCGTATACTAATAAGAGAAATTATATATATGAACAATGAGTTTTTAAGGAACGGGGGGAGCTCACTTGGACCAGAACGATTTCAACGACCTCTTGCGCATCCAGCGCATGATGGCATCACGCATCATCCAAGAAACCACTGTCGACAACAAGATAAAGCTGCTCGACCTCATCAACAAGCTCGTCACCGACCGCAACCGCAAAGTGCAGACCGAGACCATCATCATCGAAGCGCAAGCAGAAGGATTCACAGAAGCAGAAGCGCTCAGGCTCATCGACGATCTCATCGACGACCACCTCATCACACAACCAGAACCAGGCTACATCAAGCGCGCATGATCACCGCTCCAACCCACCCCTAGCAGTCCAAGAACTACGAGGAGCAGCCTTCTTCTCCTCACCCTCACGAGGCACGTACTCATTACTCACGCCGAGCGCGTGACGCTTCGAGATAAAATCCTTGACCTTCCTGCAGAACTGGAGCGCGCCCTCCACGTACGACTTCACCGGGTCCTTATCATTCTTATCCAAGACATCAAGGATGCTATCATTACCGAGCGGGTCGCGCACCAAGTGCTTGAACCCTAGTTGAGCGCCGCCAAAGATATCGCGCTCCCGCTTCTCAAGCAAGTGGAGGCGCGACTCGATAGTGCTGATAAGGGTGCCGAGCGCGACGAAATCCACCTTCCCAGGATCCTCAGGGAGCTGGGAGAACTGGTCGTACCACTCCTGCTTCATGTTAATCTTAGACCGCAAATCCTTAGTGCCGCCGTGATACGCGTTGTACACACGACCGATGACGAAGTTCAAGGCCTTGCCCTTATCCTCGATGGACGCGATGAACTTAGACAAGTCATCAGGGACGACCTCCTTCTCCACGACACGCTCGACCACCCGGACCCCAGGCTCTCGCCTCGACGCGGACGATTGCAAGAGGAAATAGTTAATGATAAGGTAGAGGAAGCTCGCGAACACGTTCAAAGCGGTCAACACGCCAACATCGATACCTGCGACGATACCGCCCTGCGTGCTGCCGTACCAGTAGAACGCGAAGACGAGCACGAACGGGACCACCCAGAGGACGTTCTTGTTGTTCGCGTGCGCCTCATAGATGATCATGGCGATGACCACTGTGAAGAGCGTGGGCAGGAAAGAGAGGAAGACGATGAACGGGGTGGCGTCCGTGCTCGCCGAGAGGACCGCGATGAGGACGAGGAGGAGGAACAGGTAAAAGGCAGAGAACACCTCGAACTTCTTGCGGCGATGATGCGCGTGCGGGTCATGCGGCGCCTGCGGACGCACCCTGCGAGGAGGCCTGCCAGGCGGTTGGCGAGCAGGAGACTCACGCCCGGACCGCTCGAACGCCACTTCGCGCATCCTGCCGACGACGCGCCGCTCCTGCTCGCCATACGAAGGCTCCAGCGATTTCGTGAACTCCTCACTACCAGAAAACCGCTGGTCACCTCTCTCCATCCCAGCACCAAAAGAAAACAGCTTTAAATAGTTTTGCCTCGTGGAGACAACATAGCAGAGGAAAAGAAGCTCCATGAACTGATAGGCAAGCTTATCCCTCACCAATCTTAGGACCTGCCAAAAGCATCACGAAAAGCGCGCTCATCCTCGCCCTCCTGCTCAGCGCACTCATCTTCGTCGATGCCACCATGGGACCAGAAGCGAAAACACCCCTCTTCCTGAAGAAAGCGCTTGGCGGCGACCCGCTCCAAGAAGATATCCGCATCGACGGGCCAATCATCATCACGCTCAGCCTCTTCGCAGTAGTGATACTCAGCATCAGGGAAGCCACGACACGGCTCAAGAAAAGGAAGGGGTTCGAGCAGGCACACAGACAGGGCAAGGCCGCGCTACTCATCTCAACCGGCGCCTTCTACGTGGCGCTCCTGATACTGCCGCTCATCATGGGATTCCACGACGCGCCACACGAGCCCACACCCTATGAGGTCTACCTAGGCTATGACCACGAGGAACCCGCCCTTGGAGAACGCTACATGAGGTACTTCATGGAACTGTTTCTTCCTATGCTATCCGCGGCCGCCATGCTCATCCCGCTCTTCCACGAAGATATCACTGCCTGGCTGCAGAAAAAAAGAGGCTAGAAATCAGCCAACGAGGACTGGGAAGAGCCCGTGAGCTGCTCGTCGAAAGAGGTGCCATAGAACCCGAGCAGCGAGTCGGCAATGGGCTTGAGCTGCTTCTCGATGTAATGGTCATAATCGATGTCGTGCTCCAACTTCTGCACCGGCTCCGGCCCGTCCTCAGTCATGACGTACTCAATCAGCTCGGACTCGATACGGTCGAGCTTCATCGCCGCCTTGACATGTGGCGGCGTCGTCTTGGTGTATTCAGAGACGTCCTTGCGCAGCGCCTTGCGATACACCAACTTCTTGTCAAACTTGCCCGCGTGCAAATCCTTGATGACCTCGCGCACGTACCCTGCAACTTCTTCCTTCTTGAACACGCGCCGGTAGAGCTCCCGCTGGAACTCCTTAGCCAAGTCGGTCCAGTCTCGCCGGACCATCTCGAGACCGGTGAACGAGACGTCCTCCCTGCCATCCTTCTTGACGAGACCCGCGTACCGCTTCTTCGCCCCCTTGTCCGCGCCGCGGACGCGCGGTAGGACGAAACGGATGAACGTCTTCTCGAACTCGAGCTCGAGGAACGACGGCAAGCCATAAGTCTTCTCGACATACCCCTTGAGGTACTCGTTCATGCCCTCCTCGATGGACTTCCCCAGCCGCTGCGCCACGTCATAGCTGTCGCAGGCCAAGTTGATGAACACGGAGTCGGTATCCCCGTAGATGACCTCGTAGCCCTTATCCTTGACGTGCTTCGCGGTGAGCTGGATGAAGTGCTTGGCGAATCCCGTGATGGCATTGCCGACTTGGCGGTTAAAGAAGCGGCAATTAGGAGAGGCAAGCACGCCGTAGATGCTGTTCATGTGAATCTTAATCGCGTACCTTGCGAGCTCGTCCCCGCGCTTGCGTGCCTCCTCGCGTTCCTTCCAGAACCGCTCGATGAGCCCAGGCACGATGCCCAACTCACGACGGAAGTGTGCGCCGTTCGGCGCTTCTATAAGGTTTTTCTCCTTCTTCGCCTCCTCGTCAGGGACGTACATGAGCGGGTCAATATTGAACGTGCGCATCAAGCTCGGATACAGCGACTTGAAATCGCACACGATGACGTAATCATAGATGCCCGGCTTGGGATTCATGACATAACCACCGATGCCCTCATCATCGCGGGCGCGGCCGCCCACGACCGGCGCGACGTAACCCCTGGAGCGCAGCTCCCGCAAATAGAGCGAATCCAACGAGGCGATGGAGGCGTTGACGCGGTCGAGAGGCATGCCCACGAGCAACGAGCGCTTGACCGCGAGGGGGAACGAGCCGCTGTTCATGACAACGTCGTAGGCGAGCTTGGCATCCAGCAGGTTGTACTTGAGCAAGGCCTGCTTATCCTCGTCATACAACCGCCTGATCTCAGCGTACTTCTCCTGGCCCGTGGACTGGATGAGCTTCTCCTCCTTGGCGAACTCCTTGGCGGCGGTGTCGAGCTTGTAGTCCTTGAGCCTGACGAAACTGTTGCGCAGGAGCTGCATACCATCAAGGATTATCCTCCCCCTGGCATCCGCTGAGGAGTCCCGGAAGAAGCTCGACTGGATGCGGAGCTTGAGCTCGGAGCCGTCGCGGCCGACGCCGCACCTGACCTCATGCTGCTTCATGCGCCGGTGGAGATAATCGAGGTCAAAGTCGATGACGTTCCAGCCCGTGATGACATCCGGATTTGCCTCGTTGACATAGGCGACGAACGATTCCAGCAAGGACTTCTCATCCTTGAAATGCTTGGCGCCCCTGACAGGCTCTTCCGAAACGATGAGCTTCTCCTGGAAGACCTCGCCCCGCTGATCCTTGCCATAACAAGAGATGCAGAACAGGTCGTCGGAGTCCTTGTCCGACTCCACGTCGAACGAGAGCACCGACAAGGAAGGAGTGTAGGGCTCATCGACGGGCCGGATGACGGGGTCATCGAACACGACGTCCACATTGATGCCCCGCCCCGGCTCCTGCTCCTCCCCTAACAACGAGAACGTGCCGTGCACGCCCCAATCCATCATGGCACGATAGGCGAACCTTATGTCAGCTTCATAGCACGCCAAGCCACGACGCTCGAACGCGTCTCGCAGCTTAGGCACATCCTGTGGGTACGGCGTGCTGACCTTGACGACTGGTTCTCCTCCCATAGTCTTGAGACCGGTCCGCTCGAACGATGCCTTGATGGCGCCAGCGCTCTTCTCTGCTTCCTTCTCATCCTTCGCCCGTACGAAGAAGTAGGGGATGAACGGCTTCTTGACGAGCGCGGCACGGCCGTCCTCGAGACGGCACCAGAGGTGAACAACGGCCTGCTCACACCCCCTATCAACAGCATACGTGGGTTCCAAGACGTAGGCGCGAATCGTCTTTGCCATGAACGCGCAGAAGGGCACCGCGATATTTAAGGGTGACGGTCAGGCGTGGCCGGTGCCCCTCAGCTCTCCTGCCAGTCCACGTCGAGGAAGTGCGCGCTGCACGAGAAGCACGGGTCGAACGCCCTGATGAGCTTCTCCACCTCGGACACGATGACATCCTTGTCCTTGCCCGCATCCACCAATTGCTGCACGTACAACTTGACATCCGCCTCCTGCGCCCGGATGAACTGACTGGTAGGCGTCATGATGCGGCACTCGGTGCAGATGCCTTGCTCATCGAAGTGATACTCATGGAAGAGCAGGCCACGCGGCGCCTCAGTCACCGCGACGCCGACACCAGCCTTGGGCCGCACGTCCACCACCGCTTCAGGCCTCAGCTCAAGCCGGTCGAGCTGTTCCTGCCCGACGTCCACCCAGTGCGCCAATTCCGCTGCTTGCGCGATGAGGTTGTGGAACGGGTTCTTGGAAGGAAAGGCATGCTTGGAATCCTTGACCAGCCTACGGATGTCAGGGGCGACGAACTGCCACGAGTTGTTCATGCGCGCGAGGGCGCCGAGCATGTAGTCATGGCCGTCGTGGCCGGCAAACTTCGCCGTGCTGTGCGGCACGACGTACTCCTCGATGAGCTCGCCGTACGCTCCTGGCCGGACGTGCAGGCCGTCATCGCTGACGATGACGCCATCCAAGATGCTAAGGGCATCCTTCTGGTAGACGCACACGTGCTCGACGTCGCGGAGGAGGAGGGGGTAGTCCAGTGCGAGGAAGAGCTTGAGGGTCTCCACCGCATCCTTACGAGCGGTTTGCATGAGTCCTCGCAGGCAGGCCACGTCCTCCTTTGAAGGGACGCCGGTGAACCCGCCTACGACCGAGGCGACGGGGTGCATCTGGCGGCCGCCAAGCTTGATGACGATCTCGTTCCCGAGCTTGATGAGGCGCAACGCCCGCTCAAGCTCCTTCTTGTACCTCGGCGCCATCTCGATGGCTGACTCGCACCCCACGAAGTCAGGGAGGGAGAGCAAGTAGAGGTGAGTGGCGTGCGACCTGATGCGCTCGCCGATGGTCATGAGTTCGCGGAGCAGCTTGGTCTGTGCAGAGGGCGTGATGCCGAACGCGTCCTCCACCGCCTTGATGCTCGTCATGGAGTGAGCGACGCTGCAGATGCCGCATATCCTGCTCGTTATCTCCTTGAGCTCGTCCCACTTCCTGCCTATGACGAGCCCCTCGAAGAACCGCGCACCCTCGGTGGTGCCGAGCTCGCACTTGACGACCTTCCCACCCGTTATCCTGAGCGAGAGAGCTGCGTGGCCTTCCACTTTGCAGATGTGATTGAGCTTTATCTCCGTCAAGGTCCTTCCACCTCTTTCCTAATGGCAGCGCCGAGCTTATCGAACGCGAGGCCTGCGTATTTCTGCAGGTGCTGGTTGATGAGCTTGAGCGGGACGCCGTTCGCCTTGAGTAGCTCGATGGTCTGCGGGATGTTCGCCTCCTCTATGGGGCCGTGACAGCCGGTGCAGCCGTGGCCGACGCCGGGGCAGAGGGCGTTGCACCCGCCGCGGATGAGGGGTCCCATGCACTCCTTGCCGTCCTCCAATAGGCACCTGATCTCGCGCTTGGTGCACTCCACGCATACGGGTTCGTGGTAGATGCGCGGATGCATGCCTGTTAGGAATTCCTTGATGAACTTGAGGATCTCGACCTCTTCCGGAGGGCAGCCTGATATCTTGTAGTCGACCTTGACATGCTCGTCCAGCGGGGTCGGCGCCACGGGCGCTGATCCCCCCTCGAGGTTAGCGGCTTCCTGCCCATACACGCGCTCGTGCACGGTCCTCGCATCGTGGAAGTTCTTGATGCCCTGTACGTTCGCGTGCGTGGCGCAGGTCCCCAAGGCCACGAGCACCTTTGACTGCGCCCTCCATTTCTTGAGGTGTTCGAGGTCGCGACGGTTCGACACGCTACCCTCAACGAAGCAGACGTCATAAGGACCGTCATCATCGTTCTTTCCCTTTATCATCGGTGCGGCGACGAGGTCGACAGCGCCGAGGAAGTCAAGGAGTCGGTCCTTGATGAAGTAGATGGTGAGCTGGCACCCGGCGCAGCCCGTGATGCTATGGATGGCTATCCTGGGCTTGCGCTTCTCTTCAGTCACTCAGTCACCCCTTTTATCTCGTCGTACCTGAAGACAGGGCCATCCTTGCATGCGTACTTGCCATTGATCATGCAGTGGCCGCACTTCCCCGTGCAGCATTTCATGTGCCGCTCCGCAGACACCCATAGCTGGTCCTCATGAAACCCTTTCTCGAGGAGCAACGGGATGGTCTTGTCCATCATGACGGGCGGGCCGCAAAGGAACACTATCTTGCCGTTCGGGTCTATCTGCGCGTGCTTGATGGCCTCGGTGACGAAGCCCGTGGGGCAAGAATACTGGAACTCGCCTGCGTCGCGGTCGATAGTGACGTGCAGGAAGAACTCGCTCTTCCAAGCGTCGAGGAGATGCTTGAATAGGATGTCGTCCCGTGACCGGTAGCCGAAATACAGGTCGGCCCCTTCGAAGTCCTCTCTGTGGTGCTGCACGTACTCGATGATGCCTTTCAAAGGGGCGACGCCGCACCCGCCACCGATGAACAAGAGGTGATTGCCCTTGAAGCAGCGCATAGGGTAACCCCTGCCGTAAGGTCCGCGGACGTGCATAGTGCCTCCAGGCTCGAGCTCGCTGATGGCCTCGGTGACGTTGCCCACGACTCGCACGTTGAACTCGCAGTAGTCAGGGTTCCACGAACAGAAACTGATAGGGCTCTCGCCCTTGCCAGGGATGCTGATGTTGACGAACTGTCCTGGGTCGTGCTGCACCTGCCAGTCCACCTTGAACGTGACGGTGTCCGGGCTCTCCCATGTCTTGCTCAGTATCTTGACGGGGGTGTGCTTGAGATAGTTATTCATGGACGAACTCCTCGTTGATGGTCTTGACGAAGTCTATCTTTGAGTGACAGTACCTGATGCACCGGCCGCAGCCAGTGCACATGCTGCGCTTGAACTCGTCCTTGTAATACTGGAGCTTGTGCATGACCCTGTGCCGGTAGCGTTGCAGCCGAGACGCCCTGAAGTCATGGCCGCCCGCGACGCGCGTGAAGTCAGGTGAGTGGCAGGAGTCGATGACACGCAGCCGCTTCCCTGATGAGAGGTCGTCGAGGTCCAGGTCATCCTTGACGTCGAAGCAGAAGCAGGTGGGGCAGAGCGTGGTGCACCGCTGGCAGCCGACGCACAGCTCGTTGTCACCCGCCCACCACTTATCGGCGTAGAACGGCCAGAGGCCCTTCGGGTCGAGCACCTTGCTCGTTCTGGGTAAGGGGGGTGTGAAGTCATCCTCCGCGTCGGGGAGGCCTTCCACGAGCGCCATGCCCTTGTCGCTCCTGACATCCACATAGTACGCTTCTCCGAGGTCGTGGAGGAGGAGGTCGTACTCGCGCTGGAGGTCCATGCTACCGCAGAAGCAGTACTCGTCCAGCTCGTGGACGCAGTTAAGGCCGATGAACGTCGTGGCGTCGCGTTTCGCCCGGTAGTATGGGTCAGGGTACTCGGGGTCGAGGTAGAGGTTGTCGAGGATGCCGACCGCGTTGAGGTCGCACATACGGACATTCACGATGAACTGCTGGTCGAGCTCTGCGACCGTCTCTCGCAGTTCTCCTTCCCTTATCGCGAAGAGCTCCTCCTCGTTGGGCAAGAGATACTTCTTTGGCGGGAAGAACGCGTGCCCTGAGAAGTCGATGGCGTCGACGTCCTCGGGCGTCGTTATCTCCTGGAAGCGGACCATGTCGGTCTTGACAGGGGCGTAGAGGGATCCTTTCCTCTGGAGCGCCTGGAAGAGCGGTTTCAACTGGTCCTTCCTGAGAATTTTCCCCAATCGCTCACCTCGACGGTCCGAAGCCATGACACTATTTAAGGGTTTCCCTTCGTGCGCGAGCAGTGACTGCGCCGAGCACGGCGAGACGCTCACGCCGGCAGGGGTTCGAACGCTTCCTAGAACAACTTCTCCTAGGCTGCCTAGCGGAAATGCGATGTGGAAGTGGTGAACATGACGATGAGGAGTAACAGGACGAGACGAGAGGCTGTCCCTTGCTTGGCGCCCCAGAAGCCCAGAAGGGGAGCGTGACTTGCGCGTTTCGCCAAGCGATAAGATTAAATAATCAAGGGTTATGAGGCATGCATGGACCTGGTTAATGTTCGGGAGCACAACGAGGAATCCGTCCTGACCGCGATAGCCATCTTGTTCTTCATCCTCGCAGAGCTGAGCAAGCGCACAGGCACTCCTGGCACGGCGGTGTTCTACGCCTTGTCGCTTGGCATAGCGTTGTTCGCGCTCTACACCAAGGGTAACCTGGCGACGCAGGTCGTCATCACCGCCGTGCTCATCGTCGCGGTCATCATCTATTACCCTAAGGTCGTCGAGGTCGTGACGGCCGAGAAGCCCTGCGGGGAGGCAGGGGGGATATGCGCGGCGGCGTGCGGCCAAGGATTCTCTGAGGACGGGACGTACGCGTGCGGCCAAGGATTGACGTGCTGCGTGCCAGCAGGCTAGTAGTTCCGTCCGAAGATGATCTTGTACTTCGCCGGCTTCCCGCAACGGACGCAGATCGCACCAGGGTCTGGCTCGTCCTCGCCGAGCGGCCGGCACCTCGTCGTGGCCCCTTCTGTGTCCGCCTTGATGTCGTCCTCGCATTCCTCCCCGCCGCAGTGATGGACGAGGACGAACTTCTTCTCCTTGAGGAGTCTTCTCAGCGATTCGTAGTCGTTAGCGAGGACCATCATGGCCTGCGCGCGCTTCCTCGCCGCTGCGAGGAGCTCTTGCTGCATGGCATCGAGGAGCAGGGGGATGACTTTTTTGGCCTCGGTGATCTTGACGGACTGCTTCTTGCCGTCGTTCCGCTTGACGAGGACGCACGCGTCCTGGGCGACGTCCTTTGGGCCTACCTCTATCCTGATAGGCACGCCCTTGAGCTCCCACTCGTTGTACTTGAAGCCTGGCGAGTGCTCGTCCCGGTCGTCGAGGTGCGCGGCGATGCCTGCCTTGCCTAACTCGTCATGAATCTTCTTAGCGGCGGCCAGGACTTTCTCCGTGGACGACTTGTCAGATGCCTTGGTGATCGGGATGATGACGGCCTTGATAGGGGCGATGCGTGGGGGTAGCACCAGTCCCTTGTCGTCGCCGTGCGTCATGATGATGGCACCGAGCAACCTGGTGCTGAACCCCCAGCTGGCCTGCCACGGCTCGTGCTCCTGCTCATCCTTTCCTTTATAGGTGATGTTGAACGCCTTGGCGAATCCTTGGCCGAGGTTGTGGCTGGTGCCTGCTTGCAACGCCTTGCCGTCCGGCATGAACTGCTCGATGGTGTAGGTGCGCTTGGCGCCGGCGAAGGTCTCCTTCTCGCTCTTGAGGCCTATCGTGGCGGGGACGGCGAGCAATTCCTCTGAGAGCTTCTGGTACTCCTTGATGATGGTGAGGACGTGCTCGTCAGTCTCGTGTTCCGTCTCGAACACGCAGTGACCTTCCTGCCAGAGGAATTCCCTGCTCCTGAGGAACAGCTTGACGTCCTTGACCTCCCAGCGCACGATGTTGCACCACTGGTTGATCAGGAGGGGGAGGTCCCGATGGGAGCGTATCCATTTCGCGTAGGAGTCGTACATGACCGTCTCGCTCGTCGGCCTGAGCGCGAGGCGCTCCTCGTCCTTTGACTTCTGCTCGACCCATGCCACTTCAGGGGCGAAGCCTTCGACGTGGTCGGCTTCCTTGGCGAAGAACGATTCTGGGATGAACAAGGGGAAGTAGGCGTTCCTGACACCGAGGGCTTTGAGGCGGATGTTGAAGTAGTCCATGATGCTCTGCCACAGGTCGTAGCCGAGCGGCCTGATGACCGCGCAGCCCTTCACGGCTGAGTAGTCGGCGAGCTCGCTCTTCAGGATGACTTGGGTGTACCACTCAGGCATGTCCTCGTCCTTCTTGACCGTCAATCCTTTCGTGTTGATCTTCTCCGGCATGGGGGTGGTAAGAACCAGCAGTGATTTATATAGGTTATTGCTGGGGGAGGTGTACGAGCAGCCTTGCGACTTCTTCCAGCGCTTTGCCGAACGGGTAGCTGGCAGGGATGGCGATGATCCTCACGCGCTGGAGCCGGCCCATGGCCTTCATGAGCTTGAGGAAGTAGGCGACGTCGTAGTCGTGCAGGCTGACCATCCGGTGTTCGCGGAGCTTGCTTAGGTCGTCGAGGAGGACGACTCGGGGCACGCCGTACGCCACGTCCATGATGGCGTCGTAGCGGGCTTCGAGGAGGTCGTTGAGGTTGGCGGTGACGCGGAACTCGACGTCCGCTAGGTCGAGCGACTGCGCCACTTGGACGGCGAGGGAGTCGTCCTTGAGGTGCGGGTTGCCGAAGACGAGGACGGTGCGCATATCACTCTGGGGCAAGGGTGGTTTTTAACGGTTGCGGAAATCTTCCGGAACCTTTTGGCGAAGCCATTTATTCATAGGCCATGGTGGTGATGACCATGGATAATCCTCGAGAAGAGCAGAGGGAGCTTGTTTCCGAGGACTCCTGGCAGTACAACACTGGAGAAGGCTCGCCTGGGAAGGAAGCCACGTCAATGCTCACGCAGGGCCAGGCACTGTATCAGCAGGCACAGGAGCACCTGCGAGCCATCAAGTCCTGCCTCAAGGGAAAAGACCATTGCCAAGACCTCTATCATCATCGGTGATGCTGAGGAGTCCGGAGAAATCCATCTCAGATTACCGCTTGTATATCTATCCTCGACAGGAATGGCGTCTCGTCGATGAGGGAGAACCACTTCTGCGCATAGGACTGCCTGAACAGGAATTCCTCGTAGAGCGCCCGGTTATCTTGCGCGTTCCTGACAGCGGCAGGGGTGCTGACAGAGGTCACGAAGCCGTAGTCGAGCTGCTCCTCCAACGAATACCCCTCTATCCTTCCCTGCAATTGCTGGAGATATCGTCGCTCATGCTCGACAGCCCTTCTTAACAACTCATTGTTCCCCGGCAGCTTCTCCTTCAAGCGACCCGTCAGCGAGCGGAGTCCCTCTAGGTTTAGTAGCGCGAGATACTCGTTGGATAGCTCGAATGCTCTCCTTGCCTTTCCAGCGAGGTCATCAACAACAGCATCACCCGTCGTCTTCCCTTTGTCCGCCGCCAGGACGATTACTTCCATGGGTTTCCCTGATACATCAATGAACGCCTGCTACCGGGAAACGTACACGCTTAATCCTACAAAACGTTGGATGAGGTGTTCTTGGAATCCTCCCAATCCTTGACTCTGTAGCGTCGTCTCATAACTTGCTCTGCAATCAGGATCTGACTTTTTCTACAAACCCCCAAAAGAGCACAATATTTATAAGAGAGCGCGTTCTCGATAAAAAAAAAGAGGTGGTAAGAGGTGCACAAGGGGTTTCTGTTCGTGCTCGGGACCGCTTTCATCAGCGGCATCAGCATCTTCATCAACGCGTTCGGCGTCGCCGGGCTGGACCCGTTCGCGTTCACGGGGATGAAGAACCTTATCGTCGCGGTCTTCCTCTTCAGCATCATCTTCTTATCGACGCGGGCGCGAGAGCTGCGGTCGTTATCCTTGCGGCAATGGGGCTCCCTGGCAATGATAGGCCTCATCGGCGGCTCGGTCCCCTTCCTCCTTTTCTTCAAGGGTTTATCCATGGGTTCCGGGGCTGCGGGTGCGTTCGTGCACAAGACCATGATCCTCTGGGTCTCCCTGGGAGCGCTCTTGTTCCTGAAGGAGAAGCTTGATTGGAAGCTCGTCATCGGCGCCGCTGCGCTACTGGCCGGCAACTTCCTCCTGTTGAGGCTGACCGGCATCTCCCTGTCCGCAGGGCTGGCGTACACGTTCCTCGCCGCGCTCTTCTGGTCGGCTGAAGTCCTCGTCAGCAAGAAAGTCCTCAAAGAGGTTTCGGGTTCGACCGTGGCGTTCGGCCGCATGGCGTTCGGCGCGGCGTTCATCCTCGTCCTCCTTACGGTGACCGGCAACCTCGCTGCGGTCTTCTTCTGGGATGCCACTGCGTGGGGGTGGGTGCTCGTGACGTCATTGTTCCTGCTCGGCTACGTGTGGACGTTCTACAACGGCCTGAAGCTCGTGAACGCGTCGACCGCCGTCGCCGTGCTGTCAGCAGGCAGCGTGATCACCTTGTCGTTGCAAGCAGCATTCCTGGACAAGGCGTTCAGCCCAGGACAAGTGATAGGAGCGATACTGTTGGTCGCCGGCACCGCTCTGTTCTGGTGGCTGCAAAGAGAAATCGTTCACTCCACGAGATCCACGGCCAGGGCGTGATGCACGGCCACGACCACCCCTGTCTCGACGTCCTTGAAGAACGGTGCTTGCACCCAGCGGTCAGGATTCTTTCCTACCTTGAGGAAGAGCTTGCCGTCAATCGTCTTCTTCTCCAGCACGGGAAGCTCCTTGACCTTGCAGAACTCTCGGAACTCGTAGGGCGCCGCTGCGTACGTGCCGTCGCCGGCGTCGATGTAGCGGTTGTGCTCCTCGCGGAAATACGCGCGTATCGCCTCGTAGGAATACGGGTGCAATCCTCGCTTCTTCGCCACTTCGCGGAGGCGGCGGAAAGCTGCGGGAAAGAAACGCTCGAGATCCTCGAACGGGACGTCTTGCTTCTCGATAGCGGCTTGTTGGAGGCGTTCGTGGTCCTTCTCCGAGAGCCTTCCTTGGTCGCAGAGCACGTAGGCGCACGGGTACGCGTACTTGAGGAAGTAGGAGGCGGCGGAGTCAGGCATCACCGGCCACCTCATCGGCCTTGTCCCAGAGCGCGAGGACTGCTTCCGCCTCGTCCTCGGGCACGCGCTGCACGATCATCTTAGCGGACACTATCACGTACTCCCCTTCCTTGACGTCAGGGAGCAGCGCGGTGCCGGCCTCTCGGAGCTCGCCCTTGTAGTCGATGACGGCGACGCCACCCCTAATCTTGAGGACTTGTCCCGGCACGCTCAGGCACATCTCCATCCCCTCCCGCCAACTCGTTGAGCTCCTCGACCAGTTCGTCAATCATTTCTTCAGGCATGCCGTGGCCGCGGCAGCCCTGCTCGATGGTCTCCCAGTTGGCCACGTGGCAGCCGACGCAGTGGAGGCCGTATGAGAGCATAATCCTGGCAGCCCCGGGGTGCTCGTTGACCGCTTCGCCTATCCTCATCCGCCTGGAGAACGTCATTTTTTTCCGCACGCGCATGCCATGCACTGGTGCCCCTCGCCTACGCAGAACGTGTTCATGTGCTTGTCCACGAGGTTGAACAAGGGCACAATGGTCTTCTTGTTCAATGAGTAGATGCGCTGCTTGCCTTGCACTCGTGATTCGACGAAGCTACATTGCTTGAGCAATCGCAGGTTGTGGCTAATCAGGCTCTGCTCGTGCCCGGTCGCCTTGACGATCTCGTTCACGCTCTTATCGCCCTCTCGCAGGGCGTAGAGGATGGCGAGCCTTGCCTGGTTGGACAGGGTGCCGAAGAATCCTGTACAGACATTCTTCATATGAAACGATAAGCGTACATCATTTATAAATGTTTCGTCAGGAGAGGTAGAAGAGGAAATCCTCCCTCGCGGAGAGATCATAGACGAGGAGGTCAGTACCATGAGCGCTGGTGTCATACTCCATCACCCGCCCCCGCTGCCAGTTAAGCACCAAGGAGTCAACGCTGATGCTGCTATACCCATCATAATGGCCGACCTGTACGAGCAACGGCCCGCCATAGACGACGCGCGAGATGTCAACCCCCCGTATCCGCGTGCTAGGGCTGAGGAGGACGAGCTTGTCGACAGGGTGCTCAGAGGCGTACAGCAAGGCGATGTTCGCGCCGATGCTCGCGCCCACGACACTGATATCCCCCTCAGCGACGCCATACTGCTGCTGAAGGTAAGCAGCGGCGGCCTCGACGTCAAGGACCATGTCCCTGAAATCCTCCTCAGCGAGGTCGAGGTAGTCACCTTCGCTGTCGCCATGGCCGCGGAAGTCGACCGCTAAGACCTTGTAGTGAGCCATGAGCTCCTGCGCGACGTCATCGTACGTGGCGCGCGTCTTGGACAGCATGGGAAGCATGATGAGCCCCTTGGACGAGGAAGAAGGATAGTACGACACCGCAATCAACACGCCGTCCGTCGTGTTCAGGGTGAACTCCTCAAAAAGCTGAGACTTACCCGGCCCGCGCACCTGGACGAGGTCGCACCCTGCTAGCAAGAGGAGGACGAGGAAGAAGAGCGGCCAGGCATAATCAATTCGGGACATGGATACTCACCAGCACTATGTCATTGCCGTCAAGGACACGGGGCATCATGGCCCCGCAAGCAGGGCACTTGAACACGTTGTGGTCATGCCCCTTCTCCAAGAGCACGGGCCGGCCTTCGAAGCCGCACGCGCAAGACACCCTCGCGTCCTTCCCCTCGATGACGACCTCCACGCCAGGGAGAAGCGCTGCGAGGACCCCTCGCAGCTCACTTGCAGGGAGGTGGGCGACTTCTCCTACCTCGACGGTGACGCGCTTCAAAGGTCGTCCGCCCGCGGCAGCGACGGCCTGCGCGATGATGTCCTGGGCGATGGCCTGCTCGTGCATAGAGGCCTACAAGAGAACCTCCTTTTTATAGGTTGTTGTTCTCTCCTCAAAGAAGGAACTGCCCCCGCCAAAAAAGAAAAGCAGCGATCAGGACCGGGACTTGCGCTTCCTCGCCACCTCATCAGGTGCGACGAGCAATGAATGCTTGAGGACGTCGAGGACCTGGACGAGGTCCGCGTGCGTCACCTTCTCCTTGAGCCGCATCCGCGCAGCAGCCTTTGCGAGGCGGACGACGCCGAGGACGAGTCGCGGGCTGAGCTCTACGAGGTACTCATCCTCCCGCGACTTGAGGTCATCGAAGAAATCAGTGATTACCGGCTCCAACGACTTATTGAATGCTACTGGCTGCCGCTCGGCGTACGCGACGTAATCTTTGATGAAACGGACGTCATCAGGGGTGAGCGCCTCTTCCTTGTCAGCGACGATGCGCTTCGTGATGGTGAGGAACTCATCCTTGGACGGCCTCCTGATGAAGAAGACGAGGTGGAACCGGCTCAGCAACGCGGAGTCGAAAGGAAGCTGTTCCTTGAGGAACGAGATGTTGTCGCCGACGAAGCGGTCTCCCTTTGGATTAGCAGTCGCCAACACGCGAACCTCTGCGGGGAGCTGCTGGTGCGTGGTGCCCTTGTCATAGGTGACGAAACCCTTCTCCATCGCGTTCAGCAACGACCCGCGGTCATGAGGCCTCATCAGGTTGAGCTCATCGATGCAGCACAACCCCTTGTGCGCCAAGGGAAGGAGCCCTTTGACGAGTTCCTTGCCCCGCTTGGCCGCTGATAACCCTGCGCCTGACGTACCGCTGCCGAGGCCGAAGCTGCTGATAGGCGCGAACTGCGCCGCGCCTCGCAAGACCTCCGTCTTGCCGGTGCCTGGGTCGCCGATGAGGAGGAGGTGGACTCGTTCCGGGCAGAACAATTGCCAGGCGGCCGCCTGCTTCTCGGCGTCCATGCCGACGATGTGCGGGGCGATGACGAGAGGCATGACCTGCGCTGCCCGCTCGCTGAAAGACCGGAAGGCCTGCTCCTCCGCCTGCGAGCGGATGCGGTCGTTCCACAGGTTAAGGGTCTTGGTGAGGGATTTCTCAGGGACTGCCTTGTCGAGCTGGGGAAAGGAGTGCTCGTGGGCGAACCGCGTGTTCAAGGAGTGATAGCTGACGCCGATCCTGTTGAGCTTGAGGAGGTACTTCGCGTACTTGAGGTCTTCTGGGGAGAGGTAAGGCTTGAGCGCTGATACGTGCTCCCGACGAGCCTTCGAGAGCGGGAGTATGAGCCTGATGAGGTCCCAGAACGTCTTCTCCATATGAGCGATGACGAAGGAGGAGTATTTATGGGTTTCTACTCCTGCCCGCGGAGGCGGCGGAGCTGCCGTCGGAGACCGAGCTGGTCATCGTCGCGCAGCGATTCCTCCACGCCGCGAAGAGGCTCGTCACCGCCGCTCAGCGACCGGTCGATGGCTTTGTAGAGGAATGAGTAGATGGACCCGTCGCGCACCGGCCGCTCATAGGACAACCAGACCTCCCGGGCGAGCAACCCCTCAGGATCGTCCTCGGGCAAGGGCAGCGATATCCCGTGGCGTTCCTCCACGACGCCACCCTTCGCGCGCAGCCAGTGCTGGTAGCGCACGTCGGTGACGAGGCGCTCATCCGCGAACCCGCACAAGTCCTCTTCGAGGAGGCGGGCGACGCTCTCAGGCGCCCCCCGCATCTTGGCGGCGTAGCGGGCGAACGGGGCGTTCCTCATGAGCGCATCAGCGACGTGCCAGTCGCGAATCCGCGCGTCCGCTTCTGACGACGGGTCGAGCTCGCTGAGCAAGAGGAGGACGCCGTACAGGTCGGGGGCGCCGTCGCTCCGCTTCCCGAGCGAGAAGGCGGGGTCGCGGAACGTGGAGTAGGTGAGGTGCGCCGTGGTGGTCGGCGCGCCGTGATGCCAGAGGCGCAGCCAGAGGTCATGGTCCGTGCGGTCGTCGTGGGAGTGCGTCCTGTAGTCGCGGGCGAGGGAGAACCCCTCGTACAGCAACAGCGAGTGGTGGAATTCTCCCTTGAGGAGGTCTTCGGCTTCGAAAGGGTTGTCGGCGCGCTTGCGCTTACCGCGCTGCCAATAAATGGTCTTTCCTTCCTCCAGTAGGGCCGCGGGAAACCGTTCCAGCACGTCTTCCAGGAACCGCCTGCTTGACGGCTCGTCCAGGGCTTCTCGCCGCCCGAGGTGTCGTTTCAGGAGTTGCATCACCAGGAGTAGTGAACGGCTTCTCGTTCATAAATATTTCTGGCTAGCCCAGCTTGAGCCATTCGTGCACGTCCTTGAACTCGTCCTCTGACAGTTCCCAGAACCGTTTCTTGAGAAGGTCTTGCGGCAGCAGGCGCACGGCCTCTTGCGCCTCTGCGAGGGTGTAGCGGAAGAATTCCCTGCATGAACGGGTCAGCAACCCCCTCATAGTCCCTGCTTCTCGGAGAAGCAGTCGCAAGGACGAGGCTACCGGGTCCTTCTTGCTGACCGGGCGCAACTCTACTAGTGATGACGCGTAAGGCAGGGTTGGCGAGAACGCGTTCCTCGGGATGGCGTGTAGCACGTTCGTGTCGTACGACGCCCGGAGCAAGGCGCCGAGGCGGTCGCGCCTGCGGAACGCTTGGAGCAATGAGTCTGGCATGACGAGCACTGCTTGCGAGAAGGGGACCCTGAGCATGGATGACAGTATGTTCTCGTCCAGGTGCCTTGGTTGGAGGCAGAGCA
This sequence comes from Candidatus Woesearchaeota archaeon, assembly GCA_016927245.1. Taxonomy (GTDB): domain Archaea; phylum Nanobdellota; class Nanobdellia; order Woesearchaeales; family WJKR01; genus WJKR01. Next base: position 4,348 of record JAFGNA010000019.1, on the reverse strand, counting down.
GCTTGTCGAACGGGACGTCGCCGAGGACGAGGCACGGGTCCGCGTGCAGGACGGTGGTGTGGTACAACTCCAAGGAGTAGAGGTAGTTCGCGATGCTCTCATCAGGCTCGACCGTGACTATCCTGGATGCGTCACCGAGCGAGGATGCGAGCTGGCCGTTGCCGCCGCCGATGAGGAAGAGGACGTCATGATGGCCGGGGCTCGCGAGCTCTATGACCTTCTGCAGCCATCGCGTGTCCATTAAAAAGGACTGTTCCTCCTCCCCAACCATGCCTCCTAACAACAAGACACTCCTATATATGCGTTGCGCTCCTCATCGTCGGAGGCTGAGCCAGGAGTCCTTGAGGGATCGTCGATGGTACGCCATGTCCAGGACGAGGTAGAACAAGATGAGGAACAGGATTGTTAGGAAGAGCAGGAGCACTGACGCGAAAGACCTGCTGGGTTCCTGGTGACGGGTAAATGAGGTCTCGGTCTCGGCGAGGAAGCCGTCGCCGTCGAAGAACGTCGCCCTGACCGTGTAGTCGCCCTTGCCAAGGTAGCGCTCCGGGACTTGCGCGCGGTGGACGAACCGCTCTCCTTTCGCGACGTAGAACGGTCCGAGGTAGTCGAAGTAAACGAGGTCTTCACCCTCGAGAATGACGACCTCCACTTGGATACCCCCGGCTGCGAGGTCGAGCTGCAGGGTATCGATGATGAGGAGGAGTTCTGGTTCACCAGCGGCGTCTTCTCCCATCACGACGAGGTGGGCCGGCCAGTCCACGCGCACGGGGAGGTCTCGTCGGTCAATCACGGCGCCGTCATGGGAGAGCGTGACGCCTACCTTGTTGGTGCTGAGCAGGTAGATGAGAGGGACCTCTACCTGGACTTCATCGGTCATGCCTGGTCCGAGGATGCCCTCTGTGTAGGTCGGCCCGGTGCCGGCGACGGAGATGGCGAGGTCCGTCCAGACCTGCTTGCCGCCGTTATAGATGGAGACGGTGAGCTGCTCGCCGGGCGTGACGAGGAGCGGTTTCTCAATGATCTGCGGGGGTGCGAGGTCGGACGAGACGAGCGCTGATGCTGCCACGGGGAGCATGACGACCAAGAATGCTAGCAACGCGTACGCCTTCATCGACCCACCTCTCCACCCTTTCAGCAAGCGCTCATATAAAAAGTTGGCGGTTCGGGAGCTCATCGGTTCACGTACTGGCGCAGCAGCGCGAGCGAGAAATCCTTGTTAGCCTCGAAAAACTCTCTTGAAACCCTCTCAATGATAGCTTCTTGCGTGCTATCCGCCCGATAGATGCCATGGGTCGCTTCATGTACCAAGGTCGAGGCTCGGTCCTCATTGGCCCCCCTCAACAGGCAGGTGGTGAATTTGAGCGGTGTCGGGCCGGGCATGATATGAGAAGGAAAATGATCCACATCGAAGATACCGTCAACATGATGCTTCAGAAAATAATCTACTGCGGGAGGAGTCAATGGATAGTCAGTCACCAGGTTTGCGAAAACGCTCTCTCCCATCTTATGGAAGGGTATCCACGCATGCTCTTTCCACCATACAGCAGTATCTGTATAGATGTGCAGGCAGCCGACATCATAATTGCGCAAGGGGTGCCCGTTAAAAAAGCCGTTGTTCCACATCGGGAGCGGGAGCATGGCAGCAGGAACGGCGACGGCCATAAATAGCTAACGAAAAAATTCTTTTCCATAAGGAAAACAACCAACAACAACCTTTATAAACACGCCTTTGTTCCACCACGGCAGCGAGCCCGAGTGATAAGCGTAGAGGGCCAGCAACCACTTCTACGCTTGCTCATAAGCGCCCCGCAGGAGACAACGAAACAAAATGGGAGAATTCAAGCACATCATCAGGATTGCGAGCACGGACCTCGACGGCCGCAAGCACATCCTCGTCGCCCTCAAGAAGATCAAGGGCGTGAACATCATGTTCGCGAACATGGCCCTCGCGGCCGCGGGCATCGACAAGACCAAGAAAGCCGGCGACCTGCTCGACAGCGAAGCAGAGAAGCTGAACGACATCATCCTCAACCCCAAGAAGCACGGGGCGCCCGGATGGATGCTCAACCGGCGAAAAGACATCGAATCAGGGGAAGACACCCACCTGCTCATGGCAGACCTCGCGTTCACCAAGGAGACGGACATCAAGCGCATGATGAAGACCAAGAGCTACAAAGGGCTCCGCCACCAGGCACGGCTACCAGTGCGCGGGCAGCGCACCAAGAGCAACTTCCGCCGCAACAAAGGCAAAGGACTCGGCGTGAAGAAGAAGACGAAGTGATGAGCCATGGGAGACCCGAGAAAGACTAGGAGCGCCTACCAAGGGCCACGGCACCCGTGGAACAAGGAACGCATAGACGCGGAGAAGCAACTCGCCTACGCCTACGGCCTCAGCAACAAGAAAGAACTGTGGAAGGCGGAGAGCAAGCTCAAGCACTACAAGGACAACACTAAGAAGCTCATCGCCCAGACAGGGCCGCAAGCGGAGAAGGAACGGCAGCAACTGTTCAAGAAGCTCCAGCGATACGGCCTCGTAGGAGCGGACGCCACGGCGGACGACGTGCTCGGCCTCGAGACCGAGCAACTCCTCGACCGACGATTGCAAACCCTCGTGCACAAGAAAGAGCTCGCGCGCACCATCAAGCAAGCCAGGCAGTTCATCACCCATGGTCACGTCATGGTCAACGGCAGGAAGGTCACCGTGGCAGGCTACCTCGTCCCCGTAGCGGAAGAGGACACCATCACCTTCGCCAACGCCTCGAGCCTGACCAGCCCCGACCATCCCGAACGGGTACCGCCGCAGAAAGCTACAGGAGCGGGGAACAAGCAGGAAGCGAAGACGAAGCAGGAGCGGGCAGAGCGGCCTGAGCCAGTCGTCGCGACCGAGCAGCCGAAGGAAGAAGACAAGCCGGTCGAGCAACGAATAGAGGAAGAGACTGACAACGCAGCCGAGGTGGCGGAAGCAGTGGAAGAAACGGAAGCGGACGCCATCGCCGAGGATCACGAGGAAGCCACCAAGGAAGCGGCGAGAGAAGAGAAGAAGGAGGATGCCCAATGAACCCGCCACAACGACAGGAGAAGATGCGCTGGGGCATCGCGAACATCTACGCCTCGTACAACAACACCGTCATCCACATCACGGACATCACCGGCTCGGAGACCATCGCCATCGCGAGCGGCGGCCAGATGGTCAAGAGCGACCGCATGGAAAGCTCGCCCACGACCGCTATGGCCGTAGCGAACAAGGTAGCCGAGACGGCCAAGGAGAAAGGCATCACCGGCATCCACGTCAAGATACGAGCGCCCGGCGGCCACAACGGCCCCATGACCCCTGGTCCGGGAGCGCAAGCAGCTGTCCGCGCCCTCGCGAGGAGAGGGCTGCGCATAGGCCTCATCGAGGACGTCACGCCACACCCGCACGGCGGTTGCCGGAAGAAAGGCGGGAAACGAGGGAGGAGGGTATAAGATGGACATCAGCGTCGAGCACAAGGACAAGCACCAGCTCATCCTCCGAGTCAAGGGGACGAGTCCGACGTACATGAACACGCTCCGCAGGGTCATGATGACAGAGGTTCCCGTCCTCGCCATAGAGGACGTCGAGTTCCGCAAGAACTCAGGAGCGCTGTACGACGAGGTCGTCGCGCACCGGCTCGGCATGCTCAGCATCAAGACCGACCTGAAAAGCTACGGCCTCCCGAGCAAGTGCAAGTGCAAGGGCGCCGGGTGCGCGCAGTGCCAGGTCAAGATGACCCTGCAAGCAACAGGCCCGAAGACCGTGCACGCGGATGACCTCAAGAGCAAGGACCCAAAAGCGGTGCCCGTGCATGGCAAGACGCCCATCCTCAAACTACTCGAAGGACAGGAGATAGAGCTAGAAGCGACAGCGGTGATGGGACAGGGCAAGGAGCACGCCAAGTGGAGCCCAGGCCTCGTCCACTACAAGGAATACCCACACCTCACCATCAAGAAGCAGCCTGAGAACGCGAAAGAACTCGCGGAGAGATACCCCGAGGTCCTCGAGATCAAGGGTGGCAAGCTCAATATCAACGAGAAAGGGCTCGTGCACCACGACGTCCAAGAGGCGATCGTCGCGGAATCCCGAGGAGCCATCGCCGTCAAGTACGAAGAGGACTACCTCTTCTACGTAGAGACCTGGGAGCAGCTCGCCCCGAAAGAGATCATCAACGAGGCATTCACTGTCCTTGACGAGCAACTCGACGAGGTGAAAGCCCTCATCAAGGAGGCATGATGATGGACGCGCGGGGGTGGCAGAGCCTGGTCAAATGCGCTAGCTTGAGGGGCTAGTCCCTTAGTGGGTGCGCGCGTTCGAATCGCGTCCCCCGCA
>JAFGNA010000018.1 GCA_016927245.1 Candidatus Woesearchaeota archaeon | reverse complement strand
GCATCGAGCACGCAGTCCTCCACCTCCTCTACGCGAGGTTCTTCACCAAGGCGACCCGCGACCTGGGATTGCACGGCATCGACGAACCATTCAAAAGGCTCCTCACGCAAGGCATGATCGTCAAGGACGGCGCCAAGATGTCCAAATCACTCGGCAACACCGTCGACCCCGCCACGATCATGGACGCGCACGGCCCCGACACCGCACGCCACTTCATCCTCTTCGCAGCCCTGCCGGAGAAAGAGCTAGACTGGAACGATGACGGCGTCGCCGCCAGCCACCGACACCTCCTCAAGCTCTGGCACCTCGCCACCAAAAAGCCTGAAGGGAGGAACGGCCCCCTTAACACGCTCGACAAGTACGTGCAGAGCAAGCTGCAACGGCTCATCAAGGCGGTCACGGAACACATCGAGCACTTCCGCCTCAGCCTCGCGCTGGCGAGCATCATCGAACACACCAACCTCCTCGGACGCTACGCCGAGCGAGGAGTGCACGAAGCAGTGCACGAAGCCGCCACCACCACCCTGATAAAGCTCACTACCCCGTTCACCCCGCACCTCGCAGAAGAACTCTGGGAAAAGACCGGGAACAAGGGATTCGTGAACGAGCAGCCATGGCCCATCCCTGACGAGCAGCTCATCAACCCCGAAGCGGAAGCGGCCATGGAGCTCCAGGAACAACTCGCAACGGACATCCGCACCGTGATGCACCTCACCAAGAACGATAATCCGAGCAGCATCAAGCTCATCATCGCCCCGCCATGGAAGTACGGCTTCGCGAAGCGCTTCAAGGAAGAGCTAGAACTGACGAGGAACCCCGGCGACATCATCAAAGCAGTCCTCTCGCAAGAAACGTTCAAGCAGCACGCCCAAGACATCAGCAAGCTCGTCCCCGCACTCATCAAGGACCCTTCGAAGCTGCCAGGGACACTGCTCGAGCACGATGAAGAACTCGCCCGCATAGAAGAGGCGGCCGACCGCCTCAAGGAAGCGTTCGGCTGCGACGTCACGGTGGAGCGGGCAGAGGATTCCAGGGAGTCCAAGGCCAAGAGCGCGATGCCGGGCAAGCCAGGCATCGTGCTCACGTGATGACCACGAACGGGTACGCGCCCCGCGCGTGCGTCAAGGCCACGTAGCCCATGATTCTCGTCTCTTTTGGTCTTCCCCATCGGTTGACGACGTCGAGATATGATTGTTTGCCATACCACGAGTATGCCATCTCGTACAGCGCCGCGTTCGCTCCAGAATAGGTTGTTATCTGCTCATACGGCCAGCTCGAGGGGTTGATGACATAGGGTGCGTGCTTGTCGAGCACGGTCTCCAGACCTACACCTCTGCTGTCCCTGTAGTCATAGAGGTTGACGCCGTGATGCCTGGCGATCTCCGCTCCTTGTAACATCGCGTTCAACGCGTACGTGGAGTAGTCAAGGGAGTTCGTCCTCGTGATTTCGCCAGGTTGTAGCCCGTTCGCATCTACCTCTGCTTCTACTAAGTATTTCCATGTCTCCACTCCTATGCCGAAGAGATCCTCGTCTTGCGTGAGCGCCGCTCCTGAGAGTATGACGACGGTCCGCCAGTTCTCAAAGTTGTTAGAGTGGCTCCACGTGGTGGCGTCATTGGCAAAGGTGTTCGCCCATTCCAGGAACGCCAGCTTCTCGTCCTCAGGCCACCCAGGATAGTCGAGGAGGAGGCTGGCCCCGTAGAACAGGCCCGGCATGGTGATGCTCAGCTCTATCTTTGACGTGATGCCCGTGTAGTGCGGGTTCATCCTCGTGTCCTCGTCCACCGCCCAGTGATAGATGAAGTATATCGCCTTGTCCGCGTACGCCGTGTCGCCGGTCAGCCGGTACGCGAGCGCCAGGTCCCTGACCGCGTTGTCCACATTAATAGCCGCCTTGTAATCGGTGCGCGGGTTGTCCGGGTTGTGGTAGCCGTCACAGACAACCCTAGTCCCGGGCGTGCACGTCGCGCCGCAGGGATTGTCTTCACATGGCCAATTGTATGCTCCCCACGTGCTATAGTCGTGCTTTGTCGGCGATCCTCCGTCCTCGGTGACGCTGTAATAGCTCTTGCCCAAGACGCTGTCAGCGGCGTTGATGACCAAGAGGTACTTGCCGTACCATGGTTGTTCCTTAGCAGCCACTTTCTCCTTGACGCCCTCGATCTCGTCATCGTTGAGGTAGATGCTCACGCCGCTCGTCGATGGCGTTCCGTCGACGCAGGCCTCGCCGGAGCAGTACTGGCCGCTCGCGCAGTCATAACGGATGGTCTCCCTGTTGCCGCATGAGTCGTACCAGTACACGTCTCCGAGGTAGCACTTGCTCGTCGCGTGCTCCTCACACCGCTCAGGCGGTTGATCATCGAAGTAGCCGTACACCTGAGCCGCTTCTGCCGTTGTCAACGCGCGGCTCCAGACCATGACCTCGTCGATGATGCCCCTGAAGCTCCTGCCGTCCATGCCGATGTGGGAGAAGGTGAGCGGGCTTGCTCCGGGCATGGTCACCCTATCCTTATACGCGCCGTTGACGTACAGCTCGACGGTGTCGCCTTCTCGGGAGAGGAGCAGGTGCGTCAGCGTCCCTATAGGGATGTTCAGGCCGAGGAAGATGAACTCCTCGCCGTTCGTGTCCGTCTCGAACCGCAGGTTCCTGTTGATGGTGAGGTATATCCTTGAGTGGTAGACGTGGTCCGCGAGGATGATGTAGTCGTCGTCGTGGTCGGTCGGCGCCACCCAGAACGCGTAGGTTCCTTGCTGCTGCGAGACGGGGGTGGTGAGCGCGATGTAGTCGCTGTTGCTGTCGAAGGTGTAGCACCCGTTATGCTTGCAGCCGTTCGTTGCCGTGCCCAGGCCCGCGCTCGGCGTACCATCATTGTCTCCTATGATATCTTGCGCGTCGCCGTCGAGCGGCCACCAGTGCACGAGGCCTTCTGGTAAGGGCTTGGTTTGGGCGCACGGCTCGCAAACGGTGCCGCCGCAATCCACGCCTTCTTCGTCCTGGTTCTGGATGCCGTCGTCGCAGGTCTGCATGGTTATCATTCCTTGTTCGCGGAGTGATTGTACCTGTGCTTGGGTGAGCGCTTCGTTGTAGACTCTGAGGTCATCGATGCTTCCTTTGAAATAGCGGTCTGTGCTGTCTCCTGGGTTGTCCGCTACGCGTATGCCTGCTGCGGCGTTGGTGGTGAGCGTTCCGGTTTTGTACGCGGTCGCATCGAGCTCTCCGTCGATGTAGAGTCGCATACGTGCTCCGTCGTACGTGGCGGCGACGTGGTACCACTTGTTTGCTTGCAGTGGCTTGTTGCCGATGAGCGTGGTGGTCGTGCCGCCAGTCTTGAGACGGTACCTGAACACGTAGTTACCAGAGGTCGTTGCGGTGCTGAGCATCCAGTAATGGTCCTGCTCCGCCGTGCCTGTTGCTTTGCTGATGATGCGCGCGTCCGCATCTGACGGGTCGTAGAGTCCTGCGTGCTCGAACTCGTCCACGTTCACCCATGCGGTAATGGTGAGCGATTCTCCAGGGATGTCAAATGCTGGGACGTCTATGGCGTCGTCGCCGTCGAACTTGAATGCTCCTCCTATTGGTCCGGGTGTAGGGGTTGGGTTGCCGTCGATGCTGCCAGTCCTCCCGTTCCCTGAAGCGTCTGACGATTCGCCGCCGTCGAAAGGGTAATGCAGGATGAGAGGCGTCGTTGTTCCCTGGTTGTTGATGATGAGGAGTTGCCATTTGCCGCCGTGGCAGTCCCAATCTTGGTTGTAAGTACAAGAGTAGGTGATGAGGTAATATTCCTCTGTCCCGAGGTTCGGCAAGGTGTAACTAGCGATTCCTGTCAGCCAGCCGTCGTGGGTCGGCAGTGCTGTTCCTGATAGTTCGAACGGCGTCCACTCGTCATCCCCGTCAGAGGCGTAGTACGCTGTCCGATAGACTGCCGTGTCTGCCACTCGTAATTGGTTGTTGTTGATGGTGACGTCGTGCGGGTCTCCGAACCCTGAGTATGTGGCTCTTCCTATGGGATTTTCTTGGTCGACGGGGCTTTGTGATGAGATGATGAGGATTGCTATTGAGAGTATTGCTATGAGCAACAGTCCTGTGCTTTCAGTCTTGTGAGCGTTCATCTTGGGAATCATCCTCTTTTTTCACTATTTATAACTATTTATAATTTCCTGTCAGTTGTTCGCCAGGTCATCTTTGACGAACTGCCCTTCGGGACCGGGAATATAGTCTGGTTCTAGCGTTTCCAGTATTTCCATGAAGTAGCCCGTGGTAAAGCTCATGATGGAGTACCCTATCCCTTTCTCGTTGAGGTAGTCGAAGAACGGCTCTCCGAACCTTTCTGTCGAGTCGTCCCATTCCCTTCCTGAGCCGTCAGGTATCCATCCTACCTCAGTGACGATGACCGGGTAGTGCTCGCTGACGTCGCCGTACTTGTAGTCCCAGCTGTTGCGCATGCAAGTGACGTCGCCGTTGCAGTAAGCCACTTTTCCCGGGTAGGGGTGCGTCCCGTAGGCGATGTTAGGCCTGTCGACGGGTTTGTCGTGCACGTAGTGGAGGTCGTATCCCCATTGGAGCCCGTTCGCGATGATGAGCGCGTCCGGGTCATAGGAGCGGATGATGTCGATGGCTTCGTGATAAAGCGCTAATAGGTCTTCCCATTCTCCGTCGTGCGGTTCGTTGAAGAGTTCGTAGATGACGTGCTCGTAGCCTGCGTAGCGGCTCGCCATGTGTTCCCAGAAGTCCATCATGGTGTCATGCGCTTCGTACATGTAGAAGTCATGGTAGTCGATGATGGAGTACATGCCGTGCTTCGCTGCGAGCGAGATTTCCCTGTCCAGATATTTCTCGACGTATAAATCAGGGTCTTGCGCGTAAAGGAAGTCCCATCTTGAGTGTATTATGTGTCGTACCGAATTGGCGTTCCATCGTTCCATCTCCGCGAAATCAAGCTCCACCCGGTCTCCTCGGTCCCAGTCCCCTCCTGCGAGATCCCCCTGGTCGATGTAGTTGAATCCCTTGAGGACGACCTCCTCCCCTTCATCGTTGATGAGCTTGTTACCGCTCACCTTGAGTCGTGAGGGCCCGGTCACGCAGTAGCCAACGAGGCATGTGCCTTCTGCGGTGCAGCCGCCGCAGCTGCCGCAGTTGTTCCTCGACTCGCCGCAGTTGATGTTGTTGCAGTCGGGCGTGCATTGCGCCGGTGCGACGTCGCAGCTCATCTCGCCGTTCAGTCCGAAGATTATCTTGTCTCCTGATCGCCATATGCCTTCGTCCTTGTCGCAGCCGTCGATGTCCACTGGTTCTCCTCCTACCTGCATGCCGTAGAGGTAGATGTTCCTGTAGCTGCCTGAATCATCCCATACGTGCAGGTTGTCGAACTCTAGCTGTATAGTGTCGATGGCGCTCCTAGGGAGGGGGATAGTGAAATCTTGGGTCTGCCTCTTCGTGGGCGCGTAGATGCTCTTGTGCTCCCTGCCGTTCACCTTGAGGTAGATGTGCGCTTTTTCTCCTGTCTCTTCGAGCCCGTAGTAGTCGAGCGTGATGGTCGTCTCTCCGATAGGTATTTCCAAGCAGTCGTCAGGGCAGCTGCCGCCGCAATCAACCCCTGTCTCGTCGCCGTTCTGTTTTCTGTCGTTGCAGGTAGGCGTGTCGCTGGCGGTCTTGATCAGTATCGCGCCTATCTGCGCGTATTGGACGGTCGGCTCGAACGATAGGTCCAGTGCGCCGTCATTGACAGTGATGGTGAATGCCTTGTCATGGGCGGCGTCGCGGCCTGCTTGTTCGTAGATGTCCAGGTCGTCGATGACAGTGTTCCCTTCTGCCTTGACGTCGAATATCCTCTCTCCCGGTCCTGAGAGGTATCCTTCCATGAACTTGAGCGTCACCTCGTAGTCGTTGTTGGTGACGGGGAATGAGTAGCTGAACTCGCCCCATCTCTCGGTGGAGTAGAGGTAGTCGTCCAGTGTGTTGGAGACGGGTATGCCTCCTCTGTCATAAGGGTTGCCGCTCGTGTAATGGTCATCTGCCTCGTAGTTGGTGCCGTCGCTGGCAGTGTAGGAGTCGCCGCCGGCGTTGATGGCATAGGTGACGTCGTTCATTGGCTGCTCGCACGGCTCGCACACGGTACCGCCGCAATCCACGCCTTCTTCGTCCTGGTTCTGCACGCCGTCAAAACATGTCTCGGGTGGTGGCAGGCATTCGTCGTCTTCGCAGCCATGTTCGCAACCTTCCTTGATGGTTCCAACGTTGCCGCAACTGTCATACCAGTACACGTCGCCAAGGTGGCAGGCGAATGTCGTTTCTCCCACACAATTCGGCTCGTTGTCGATGATGAGAAGTTGCCATTTGCCGCCGTGGCAGTCCCACCCGTTGTTGTAGGTGCAGGTGTACGTGATGATGTAGTGTTCTCCTTGGTTGAGGATGCTGCTCGGCAGGGTCGCGGTGGCCGTGGTGGCGAGCCAGTCCTCGCTGTCAGTGTATGGTGCCCCTTGGAGAGTGAATGCTTGCCATGTCCCGCTATCTATACTGTACCATCCTTGCTTGTACACCGCGGTGTCCGTCGCGGTGAATGTTTGCCCGTCGATGGTGGTGTCGTGCGCCGCGCTGTACAGGTCGGGGTATTGGCTGTGCGGCGCGAGCCCAGTGATGGTAGCGGTCGTGGTGAGCCCCGCGATGCCCATGGCGATCGTTAGGAGCAGCAGCATCCCTGCCGTCTCTAGCTCTCTGCCGCTCATCATGCGAGAACCAAGAGAACGAGATTATTTAAAGGTTGCTCTCCGGGTTTGTGTCGTCGTGCTGGGTCAAGATGCGCTTCTCAAGACGAGCACCCAGTCTGGCCCACTGCTCGTCGGGGTCGTGTAGGATTTCGAGGTTGCTTGCGCGGAGGTGCCGATGCTGGTGGTCGTGCCGTCCCTTGGGTTGTACCATGACGCTGCTGCTTGGCTCCCGCTCAGGATGGTCGTGTCCACGGTGACGGTCCTCTGGGTCGGCAGGTAGGCGACTATTGTGGAGCCGTCCGAGGCGCTCGCAGCGGCGGCGTAGTCCATCGCTCCTAGGGTGCCGTACCCTGACTTCAAGACTGTGTGGTCGAGGTCCGGGACGAAGAGGTGCCAGTCCAGCGACGCGAACAAGTTGTTGAAGTGGGTCATCCCCTGGGTGCCTTCGCTGTCCAGCTCCCCTTTCCAACTGATCTGCTCGCAGAAGTTATCGCACGAGGCGGCGTTGAAGTGGAAGAGCGGGCAGTTGCCGAAGACGTGCCCGAACCCTCCTGAGAGTATCGTTCTGTAGGCTTGCGCCCGCAACCCCTGAGCGGTTATTCCTTGCGCTGCGTTCTCGTACACTCCTTCTATCATGAAGAAAGGCTTTATGGGTGAGTGCTCGTACGCTCTTTCTGCCTCTGCCGGGATCTCGTCCTCTTTGGAGTAGACGTTGTTGACGTTCAGCCAGTTGGCGTTTGGCCAGGTGTCGACGGCGAGTTGCCCCCTCTTGTTGTGGAAGGTAAGCAGGGCGTCCGGGTCGTATTGTTGTATGCCTTCCACGAACTTTTCGATCTTGCTCTTGAACGCCGCTGGGTCTCCCGTGATTGCGGGGTCTGTGGGGTCCATGTCCCCCCCGATGATCCAGATGATGTTATCGTAGTCCTTGTACCTGTTCCCGACGTATCGTCCCCAGGCGAGCATGTCGCTCTCAGAGGCTTCCTTGAATTCAGAGCACCAGCCTTGCTGGTAGGTAGAGCTGCACATCCATCCGAGCCAGAGCGGGGCGAGGAGGATGACGAACCCTTCTTCTGTCGCTGTGTCGATGACGTAGTCTGCATGCGCGAAGTACGCCTCGTTCGGGGTCGTGAATGTCTTGTCGGTGAACGGGGCGTCCCCGTAGTGGTTCTTCGGCGGGTTGTCTGATTGCTTGTGGCCGATGAGCATGATCTGTACGGCGTTGAACCCGCTCTGCTTCCTGCTTTGCAGGTAGTATTTCGCGTCTTCCTTGCTGGGCTGGACGATGAGTGACCATGGCGTGTCGCCGTTCAGGAAGAATGGTTCGCCGTTTTGGTCGACGAGGTAGCGCCCGCTGCTGTGGATGCTGAGGATGGGCGCGGCGCCTTGCTCGGGGCAATCATTGTCGTCCTGATAGTCGCACCCTGATGGGCAGCAGCCGTCGTTGTCTTGGCAACTCGTCTTTTGCGTGTGCGCGCATGCCACGTTGCACTCGTCGGGGCTTCCCGTCATGGTGTCCGTCGTGCAGGGATTGCCATCATCGCAGCTCGTCGGGCAGTTGCCGTCGCACGTCTCTGGTGGCTCCACCCGGCCGTTGCCGCACTCCGCGATCACTGGTTCTTGGAAGTAGGCGTGGATGTCGGCGACCTCTGCCGCTGCCAGCGCGCGGTCCCAGACCATGACTTCGTCGATGGTGCCTCTGAAGCTCCTGCCGTCCATACCTATTTGGGTGAAGGTCATGGGGCTGGCGTCTATCATGGTGGTGTATGATGCGTAGGTGCCGTTGAGGTAGAGTTCGAGCCTGTCGCCGTCCCTGACGAGGACGACGTTGGTGAGCGCGGTTGTCGGCGCGTCGCTGTAGAACTGGAATTCTTGCTGGTTGGTGTCCGTCTCTAGTCGTAATAATGAGTTCTCCCTCCTGAGGAATATCCTCGAGTAGGAGCCGTACTTGCCGAGCACGATGCGGTCGTCCGCTTGGTCTTCTCCTCTTTGTATCCAGAATGAGTACGTGCCTTTGGAGAGTGTGATTCCCAGCGCGAGGGTGATGTAGTCGTCGTCGCCGTCGAACAAGTAGCAGCTTCCTGAGATGCATCCTTGGGTGGTCGTTGTCAGCCCTGTTGATGGCGTGCCGTGGTTATTGCCTGCGGCGTCTTGCGCGTTGCCGTCGAGCGGCCACCACGAGACCAGTCCTTCCGGCAGGATTGACGGTTCTTCGCAGTCAGGGTCATTTTCTGGGGAGCATGCTGCGGGGCACTCACCGTCGGGGACGCACACGTCCCAGTAGACGCACTTGCCGTTCACGCACTCCTCTCCCGTCAATACTGAGCCGTCGTAGCAGTCGCTCACCTTCGTGCATTCGGGCTGCCGTTCAGGGTCGTGTACTGCTTTGAACCCGTTGATCAGGGAGAGGTCTGCCTCTGAGGCGAAGCTGAGCGAGAGGGCTCCGTCGTTGACGTAGACGTCTTCCTCAACGAGGAGCGGTGCCAGGTACCCTGCTTCTGCGTAGATGTCAAGGTCGTCGATGATGGTCTCTCCTTCTGCCATGACGTCGAAGACTCGGGCGTTGGCTCTTTGATGATATGGTTCTATGAAGTGGAACGTGATGTTGTACCACCCGTTCTCTGCTGGTAATTCGTAGGTGAAGTCGCCTAGCCGGTATGATTGGTAGAGCTCGTCCTCATCGGTGCCGGGGACGTCGTAGTCTTTCACCCTGGTGTCGCCGCCCGTGATGGGGTCCGGGTCATAGGTGGTGCCGCCGAGCGTTGCTGTTTCGTCGGTGCCGGCGTTGATCGCTATGGCCTCCTCTGCCGGCTCTTTGGTGATGATGTTGAGCTGCCATTTGTCGCCGTGGCAGTCCCACCCGTTGTTGTAGGTGCACGTGTACGTGAGCACGTAGTGTTCTCCTTGGTTGAGGATGCTGCTCGGCAGCGTCGTGGTGGCGGTGCCGCTGAGCCAGTCCTCGCTGTCCGTGTATGGTGTTCCTTGGAGGGTGGTGCTCTGCCAGTCATCGCCGTTGATGCTATACCATGCTTCTTTGTACACGGCGTTGTCCGTTGTGCTTAGCAGTTGTCCGTCGATGGTGGTGTCGTGCGCCGCGCTGTATAGGTCAGGGTATTGGCTGTGCGGCGTCATGCCGGTGATGCCGCTTGATGAGAGGACGGCGGCGCCTATGAACAAGGCCAGGAAGAGCAGGAGTAGCGCGTTGATGGTCTTTCTCATTGGTCGCTCGCCTTTTTTTTCTCCAGGACAAGGCAATATTTAAATCTTGTCACTTTGGTTGTCAGGAGAGGGTGTTGTCGTGGGCGTTGATGTTGGTGGCCTTTCCTTCGACGATGTTCTGGTCATTGCCTTGGAGGGTGTTATCGTATATCTCTGCGTCGTCGACCCAGTCGAGGCCTATGGCGACGGGGTTGTTGGTGATGGTATTATTATAGATGACCACCCTTCTCGAGGGCTCTTCCATAACTGAGAGCGTGGAGCCGACCTTGATGCCCTTCTCGTCGTTGTCATGGATGAGGTTGTTGCGGATCGTGACGTCGCTCGCCTCGCCCACGATGGCGATGCCGTGATAGGTGTTCCTGTACGCTTCCGTGTCTTCGACGATGACGTCGAACGCGCCGTGCAGGTACTGGCCGATGCTCACGCCGTACGCGTTCCCATAAGAGACGACGCCGCTGATGTTGACTCCTGTCGCGTCGTCATTGGTCACCAGCCCGAAATAGTTGTTGTAGAACAGGCCGTGGCGCATGACGCTTCCAGGACCGCCCAGCTCGACGCCTCCCTGCCCGTTATCATAAGCGATGATGTACTCCGCGGTGTTGAACCCTGATTCTTGTGCGAAGCTGATGCCGTGGCCACCGTTGTTATAGACGACCGTGTTGCGGATGGTGCCTCCCCCTGCTTGGAACTTGATGCCGTGAGGGTCAGGGTTGTCATGGACGACGGCGTCCTCGATGAGGATGTCGAGTTTGTCAGGGTTGGGATGGGTCTTGTCGTGGTACAGGTAGATGGCGCCGTTGTCGCTGCAGTCGTACAGCTCGACGTCGCGGATGATGATGTGTTTCGTCGCTGGTGCTGAGCGGATGCCTTTGCACCCGTGGATCTCGTATGAGTAGATGTCGATGTATTCTACCGCGTTGTCGTCGTCCCAGCCGTCAGCGGTGCTTCCTTGCAATAAGAGTATCGCGTTGCTGTCAGGCCTTGACGAGCAGTCGATCTCTGGTCTCGTCCCCGCTCCGTAAGCGCCGAGCACGGTGTGCTTCTCAGGGAGGCCGTCTGTCTTCACGATGAACGTGTCCTTGGCGGTGGTTCCTCGCCGTTGCAGGTACGTCTTTCCGGGTTGGAAGGTGACGTCGTCCCATGACTGGTAAGGGTCGCTTCTCGTTCCCGTTCCTGACGTGCTGGTGGAGGGGTCTATGTGGTATGTGTCCTCTGCTCGTGAGAGGAGGACGGTGACGGTCGCGTCGCTCGTTTTTCCTGTGCTCGTCTCGGTGGCGCGCACGACTGGCGAGAGCGCGGGCGTCGCGTCTGCTTCCAGACCGGCCTGTGCGATGCTGATGACGCCTTGGTCGTTGATGGAGAAGTGATTCCCAGGATTGCTGATCATACTGAAGGAGACTTCTTGGCCGGAACCGACCCACATGAGGTTGAGCTGGCCGACGGTGTCGCCGTTGACGGCGTCCTCTGGTATGAGGAACGTCTGATCATGGATGAGCGGCACGCCTGCGAGCAATGATGACTCTGCTGTCACTGGGAATGGTTGGCAGGGCTCGCAGCTGCCGCCGCAGTCGATGCCGGTCTCGTCCTGGTTCTGCTTGCCGTCGTCGCAAGTCCCGAGCGGTGGCGGCGCACTTTGCTCTCCTTTGACGAGTATGGCGCCTACTTGCGGGTTCTGCACTCCTGGCACGAAATCGAGGTCGAGTTCTTCGTCGTTGACTTGTATGGTGAACGTCCTGTCATGGGCGGCGTCGCGGCCTGCTTGTTCGTAGATGTCCAGGTCGTTGATTATTGTCGTCCCTTCTGCTCGGACGTCGAACACTCTTCCTCCTGTTGTTGAGAGGTAGCCTTCCATGAACTTGAGCGTCACCTCGTACGTTCCTGGAGCTACCGGTAACGAGTAGGTGAAGTCGCCGTAACGCTCGGTCGAATAGAGGTAATCATCCTCGGTGTTAGCGACGGGTATGTCTCCTCGGTCGAGCGGCGTTCCGCCGGCGTAGTGGCTGTCGGGCTCGTATGTGTTACCGTCACTGGCAGCGTACTCGTCACCGCCTGCATTGATGGCATAGATGGTCTCGATGAAGGATGATGGGCAGGGCTCGCAGCTGCCGCCGCAGTCGATGCCGGTCTCGTCCTGGTTCTGCACGCCGTCGGTGCAGTTCTCTTCCTGCTCAGCGACAGTATTGTTGATGACTCGCAGCTGCCATTTGCCGCCGTGGCAGTCCCAGCCGTTGTTGTAAGTACAAGAGTAGGTGATGATGTAGTGTTCTCCTTGGTTGAGGATGCTGCTCGGCAGGGTCGCGGTGGCCGTGGTGGCGAGCCAGTCCTCGCTGTCAGCGTATGGTATTCCTTGAAGGGTGGTGCTCTGCCAGTCCGCGCCGTTGATGCTGAGCCATGCCTCCTTGTAGATAGCGGTGTCCTTGATGGTCATGCTTTGCTGGTTGATGGTGACGTCGTGCGCCGCGCTGTATAGGTCAGGGTAGTGGCTGTGCGGGGCCATGCTGGCGATAGTGCTGCTCGTTGAGAGGTATCCTGTTATGAGGAAGAGCGTTGAGAAGGTTATCAGCAGCGTGTTTATCGTTCTTTGCACGAGCGCCTCATCTCCACTTCGCTACACCTATGACTAATAAGCGTCGCTGTTAGAGAAGGTGAGGGGTTTACTCCCTCGTCGCTTCGCCCGCGGCCAGCGCGGCGTCCGCGTTCGCCTTGGACATCATGGCGCACACTGTCGTGCCGCAGTCAGGGCAGGTCCCTTTGGCCATGAAGCCGCCTTTCGGGGTGGTGTGGATGACCGCGCCAGTGATGGTGACGCCTTTCTTCTTGCACTTTACGCAATAGCCTTGTACCATGAGTAATACCTCCGTTCTAGTGGCTTCCGCGCCCTTACTATATAAATCTTCAGGTTTCAGAGGTTTTTTTCTTCTCGTATCTCTTGCTTGATGTCTAGTTTGAACGCGCCTGCGACTAGCAGCGGGAAGGTGATGCTCGCGTCGCCCACGACTTTGACGCGTTTCGCGTCGTCCTTGACCTTGCCCCAACTGATCGCTTCCTCGATGTTCGCGCCCGCGTTGCTTCCTTCGAACTCGGTTGCGGTGGTCAGGTAGATGGCGTAATCGGCTCCTTCCCTGAAGAGGTTGGCGTTGGCGATGTGGTGTTTCGGCACGCTGCCGCCGATGGCGATGATCCCTGTTTTTTCGGCGTTCAGCGCTATCTTGGTGATGTCGACGATGTCGTCTGCTAGGTCGAGCTTGAACTCTGGGTGTTGTTGCTTGAAGAAGAAGAGCATGTCGCCGATGCTGCCGTCGGTCGGTGCCGGGCAGAACACGGGGATGTCGTTCTTCCAGCACCAGTAGTAGATGCTCTCTTCCTTGTTGTCCAGCTTGCCTGCTTCCTTGCCGAGCTCTGCGCAGAACTGGCGCGTGCTCATGATGTCTCCTTTTTTTGTGTATTCGTTGTTGACGCGTTCTAGGAACTTGTTCATGAACCGTTCGAAGTGGAGGTAGCGGTCGTTCGGGATGAAGAGGTTGCCTGTCCTGTTGATGCCGTGGTCCCTGAGCACCTTGCCGGGCGTGTCGTAGCTTCCCAGGACGAACGGCTTGAGGAGTTTGATGAGGTCTTCCTCCACGCCGCCGATGGTGGTGACGAGCACGTCGACCAGTCGTTCTTTGCATAGCCAGGCGATGATGTCGCGCACCCCGCACGATGCCATGTTGCTGGTGAAGCCGAAGAAGACCGTGGCTTTCTCGCTTTTCATCTCCTTGAGGATGCTGATGGCTTTCGCCAGCTCTGTCGCTTGGAACCCTGTGGTGAATAGCGACGCGAAGAATTCGTTCGCGCCGAACGGCTTGTTGAAGTCGTATCCTTTGACGGCTGGCCAATCATCTAGGGTCATCGTCGGCGCGACGAAGTTCGCTTGGTGCGCTTGTTTTAGCTTGTCTTTTGAGAGTTGTTCGTAGTGGGCCATGGTGCTCTTACCTCATGATGATATGGGGAGAATACTCGGCCGACTGCCTCTGGTGGTGTTGGTCAGCTCTGTGCTTTCACGAGGTTGTCGGTCGTCATTTTTTTTTGTTGGAGGGGGTGTGCGCGCCGGAAGGTGGGTCGCCAGCCACCGATGATGGTGGTTCTCCCTTGTTCCTCCTCCCTGCAACCCCTCAAACACCGCAGTCCGGGCTTATGGCTGCTCCCGTCAAGGCCTGACCAGGTTCACGAGGATCGCGACCAAGAGGGACAGGGTATCAGCAGTTCAGGGGAGGCCATCTTCAGCGGTGGAGACCGCCCTTCCGGCTTCGGCTCCGCCAACGACCCGTTTGCGGTGACAGGTGAGGGTCAGCCACCCGGCCTAGCACGTTGCTGGAAAGCACCGCTCCTTTTTAAATGTTATAGGAAGGTTTTTATATAAATGTGTGCGTGGGTGGTCGTTGCACGTTTTCGTGGCGTGTGTGAGGTTTGCAAGGGCCTTTCAGGCTTTCCGGTGTCGTCGGCAGGAGCCGTTGGTGATTCTCATGCGCGTCAGCTATCCTCTACCTGTTCCTTTCTCTTTGAGAGGAGTATATCGTCAAGTGATGGAGGTGACTATACCACATGGCTGCGAAGAAGAAGGCTGCTAAGCCTGCTGCGAAGAAGAAGGCCCCGGCGAAGAAGCCTGCCAAGAAGAAGAAATAAGGTGTTCCTGCATGGCTCCTTGGGATGATGATGACTCGTACGGCGACGATGATGACGATGATGACCGTGACGGGTCTGATGATTGATCGACCTTTTTTCCTTTTTTTCCCCACTCTTTTTCTTCTTTATTGAAAATAATTAGTGAAACAAAAACCATTATTAACCCCCTCTCCCCACACACCAAAGGGGGACGACGAATGGCAGACAACGGCATCACACTCCTAGGGACAGGCGGAGACAGCATCGTCGTCGGGCGGCAGCTCAGAGCGTCAGGCGGCATCGTCATCACCACCCCTGACAGCCAAATCCACCTCGACCCCGGACCAGGCACCCTGGTGCAGATGGCCAAGCACGACTTCCACCCCCGGGAGACGACCGCCGTCATCCTCAGCCACCAACACGTCAACCACGCGACCGAGGCGGCAGCCCTCATCTCCGCGATGACGCACAACGGCATCGACAGGCGAGGAGTCCTCGTCACCAACACCCAAGAAGGACTCGTCCCCGCATACCAACGATCACTCGTGGAGAAGTTCCTCATCCTCAAGCCAGGCAACCGCGTCGGCATCAACGACATCGAGATACGAGCGGTCCGCGCGAACCACTACGACACCGACGCGAACGGTTACATCATACAGACGCCATCATACCTCCTCGGCTACACAGGGGACACCGCCTACAGCGACGACTGGGCGAAGCAGTTCGCGGAGTGCAACATCCTCATCATCAACTGCCGCCACCCAGGAGACATCAAAGGAGGAGACCACCTCAACACCACGGACGTCATCAGGATGCTCACCCTATGCAAGCCGCAACTCGCCATCCTCACCCACTTCGGCGCCAAGATGCTCGACGCCGACCCGCTCGCGCAAGCGAGGAGGATACACCACGAGACGAAAGTGCAAGTCGTCGCGGCCAAGGACGGGCTGCACGTCGCGCCCTCCCATTACGACGCGCAGCAACGGCAAAAGAAGCTAGGGAACTTCTAACAGAACCCTGCTTCACCTATCCTCTTCAGGACGCGCCTGATTTCCTCAATGGTCTGCTGCTGATCATGCTTCTTGGACATCCTCGCGAACCTGATGAGCAGCTCCTCGAGCTCACCCTTCCCGAAGAGGTAGAGCTTGTGGCCGTCCACGATGAAGCAGACCTAAAGCTCTTGAAATGGTTGTTTTAGATATAATCCTTATTTCCATCATAAGGGTTTTATTCAAATTTATGTGTCGCTCAATCTTTTTTCTCGGTAATGCTTCCTTACAAAAAGAAACTGGTTTATGAGCCTGGGAGGCCAGGACACATGTTATTTATAAATTATTTTTAAACGTCTTCGTTGGTGGAATTTTTTCGATTATTGTTATTCTATTAAAATATTCGGTTTTGCAATGTGTATATTTATAAATAATTACACTTGTCTACTGATTATATGTGTATTGATGAGTATAGGGATACGGTTGCTGTAATTGTTAAGATTTCTAATAACTATTTGATTGTTCGGAATGATTCTTGGGATGGTAATTTCTTTAAATTTCCTCAAGGAGGACGAAAGAAAGGAGAATCTTTAATTGATACAGCAAAAAGGGAGTTTTCTGAGGAACTCGGTACGCCCTTGGAGGGATCTTTCACTCTTTGTAAAAAAAAGCATTATTATGAGTGGTCTGATGATTTTCGAAAACAAAATAACTCGCAGTATAAGGGACAAAAGGTTTCTTTTGTCATGTGTGATTTTGTTGGCTCTGTTGCATCTATTCAATTAAACAAATCAGAACTTTATGAATATAAATTGGTCGGTTTAGAGGAATTAGAGAAATACTTATTTCCTGATTATTACGCCGCGATTAAAGATTTTTTTCATAAAACATTATTTGTCGATTCTTCAAGAAGTGTTATGAAAACTGACTCCGTGATGGATATAACTGGTTTTATCTCGTCTTGTTTAAATAAACCCTGTAAGATACTTTCTCATCGCTCACAAAGAAAGTCGACTTTTGGAAAGATGAAGATTGGTGATTCATTTTATTTTTTTAAGATTATTAATGACGAGAGTGCTGATACTGAGTTACAAGGTTATTTTTCAATAAGATTTATTTATCCTGTTGCAAAGTTACATTATGTCCTTCGATCCTCTAGTGATTCAGTATTGGTCTATGATTTTGAAGATTCTATTACTGAACGATCTGGATTACTTACTGATGAACTAGTTAAAGAAACTATTAACATGTCAAAAATTAAATCATTATTTGATTTGTTAGGCGATAGTATTGATTTGTATTCTGAAAAAATCAAAGATTATCCTCTGAAGAAGTATTTTTCAAATAGGATTAATTCTATATTGGTACACGATATTATGAATGATGATGCCTTAAAGAAGAAACGGTCTTATAGGCTAAAAATGAATGATATTTTATTGCCTGTTACGTTTGATGATATATTTAACGAATTAATTAGTTTTTTTACGAGTGATGCTTCTGAAATAGGATATTATTCTCAAGGAGATTTTTCTCCTTCTAATATTGGTATGAAACCAATATTCTTTGATTATGAGGTTGCAGGATTTAATCCTGTTGTCGGTGATTACGCAATTTTCTTTTGGAATCTATATCTTGCTGAGCATTATTTTTATCCGAAATATCATCCTGAAGCATATACTAACGATTTGGTTTTGAATAACGTCAAACTAAATAAACCTAAATTCAAATATTTCATTGATAATGAAAAAAAGCTTATCTCATTTAATTTGGATTTCAAACCGAAGAATTATCATCTCGCTTGTATTAAAGAATATAATAATATGATTTCACTTCATTTAGAAAAAGATGTTTTGAAGAATGTAAAGTATTATATTTCTATGAGGATTCTTGCTTCATTGAACATAACCACTTTTGATACATCTGATTTTTTTATGTCTTTATGTTTTTTATTGAATGTATGGCTCTCGGAAGGAGAAATTTTAAAAATAGCTGAAACTTCCTCATAGTGGTGATTTTACCATGAAGAACCGTTCAAGAGGATTAATACTCGAAGATAATTGCTTATTGCTTATTCGTAGAATAAAAAATGATAGGGATTATTATGTTTTTCCGGGTGGCGGAATTGAAGCGGGGGAAACTCCTGAGCAATGCATTAAAAGAGAGGCAAAGGAAGAACTCGGAGTTACATTAAACGTCTTGGATCTAAAATATCAACTTCATGAAAAAGATGGTTCGGTTCAGAATTTTTTCTATTGCACTATTAAAGAAGGAAAAATTGGAACAGGAATA
This sequence comes from Candidatus Woesearchaeota archaeon, assembly GCA_016927245.1. Taxonomy (GTDB): domain Archaea; phylum Nanobdellota; class Nanobdellia; order Woesearchaeales; family WJKR01; genus WJKR01. The sequence continues at coordinate 13,859 of JAFGNA010000018.1, read as the reverse complement.
GGTCCTGAATTTACTCATAAAGATTATAGTGGTCGAGGTCAATATATTCCTACTTTAACAAAGGTTGATTCATTAGAAAATATTTCTTTATATCCTTTAGAGATAAGAGATGCATTCATTGAAGATATTATTAATCATAAGTGTTTAAAGAATATTCCTTTCAAAGAGATTTATGAACAATGATAACAAACACGATAATTTCATTGAATGGCTTGGATAAATCTGGAAAAACCACCCAGGCAGAACTATCAAAGAAAAGAAATGGTTTGGTTGAGATAGTTGGATCTTTAAATGAAATGAATAGCTTTCCTAAACTCCAGGGAAAAGAATTATTTGACTGGTGGTTCAATGATGGTGATTCTGATACTGTTGTGAAGACCCTTGCAAAAAGTGTTAATGAACGGGCGGTATATGCGTCTGGAATAAATTCTCCTTTGATTATTGTTGATCGAGGTGATGTTATGTTCGATGCTGTTTATGCGGCAACTCTTGCTACAAGAGAAGATATTTCTTTACAGGAAGCAGAAATGGAGGTTAGTCTCATTTTACATGATGAACGATTATTTCTTAAGACTGATGCCGATGTTTTTTTTGCTCAAGACCTTCATAATACATCTATTAGACTTGGTCAAGAAGGGTTTAACAAGGAATGTGACTTATTATATTCAAGATATCAACATATGTTATCTGATGCATTATTATCGAGAAAGAACGCATTTACTCATATTATTGACGCAAAAAGAAGTATTCAGGAAATAAACGATGTTTTACAGAATGTTATTATTTCTAAGATGAATAATGTAACTAATCATGGATCTATCAATAAAGTTTTTGGGTTTAGTGGGTTAAGCGAGAGCGGGAAAAGCTCTCTTGCTCAGTATGTGGCTGATGAACACGGATTCACACGTCTTAAAATAAAATATTTCACTGATTTGATACGTGAAAAGTATTCTTATCAAGATGTCATTGATGAATCTTTCTTGGCAAGCTTATTCGTAAAAGAATTATCGCATTTCGCATCTGCTCATTATTATATGGGAGACTTCACCATTGAAAGTCTGCATGGTTTTGATTTCACAAAAGGTTTAGCTGATGCCTTAGGGAAGAAATTCAAGATAGCCTATGTTGAAACATCAGCGGATAAGAGAGTTTTAAGGAACGCTTTGGCTTTGGGCGTAACTGAATCAGAATCTGCTCGTTTAATCAAACAAAAAGATGAAGAAAAAAACGCAAAAGGTGTGAGTAGTATACATGATATTGCTGATGTCATCATTAATAATGATAATATCATAGAACATTCATATATGCAAATAGATTCAAAATTAGTCAATGGTCATTTAAAGATTTCATCAACAAGAAGCATTCCCAAGCATAATTTACCTACTGAGTATGAGCATACGTTATCTCAAGTTGTTGAAAAAATAAAAAGTGATCTTAAGGAAGACCTTTATCTTATAACTGTCACTGGGAGTGGTGGTCGCGGTGAGATTATTAGAGGATGGAGTGATCTGGACTTATTAATTGTTACGGATGGGAAAACTGAAATAGTTTTAAATTATATTAATGATGCTGTTAATGATGCTGAAATAAAAGTGGGGACTACAGTATATACTAAGAATGAGTTTGAGTCAGGAAAAGTAGACTCAAAAACAAAATATCATCTTGAGTTACTTCAAGATGGTACTTTAACACCGATATTAATTGCTGATGAGCTATTAATTCCAAATATTCCTTCTGAAAAAAGGAAGCAGGCTCATTCAGTCTTATTACCTAATCTTATCCACGGTTTAAGAAGAAGTTTATACAATAAAACGGATTTTGATAAACACGTTGCTGCAAAGACCATTAGTAATATTATGAAATTCGTGTTGAGTAAAAGAGATTTATTAGTAAAAGGTTATGAACAAACACATAACACTTTTTATGACTCGTTTCCTAATTGCCCTCCAATTAGTTCTGTTAATGATTTGATGCATGGTGTTGATTTAGAAGATTATCATACTGAATGTTGTGAATTTATAGATTACATCGTTGATAATTATTAAGTTGTATTCGTTACGTTTATCACTATTTATCCCTTTTTAGGGACAAAAAAGTCTATGAGCCCGAGAGAATCACACCAGCAACGTTACCGCCCAACCCACCAAGCAGCCGATAGTCACGAACGGCATGGCAGGGTAGAACGTGTCCTTCTTCGCGAAGAGGAACAACCCGGCGATGGCCATGGTCGCCCCTATCGCGACGATGATGCTGGTGACGAACGCGCCCGTCACAGCTCCCGCGAACGGCACGCCCATGCCGACGAGTTCGACCACTCTCGCCTGCAGCACAGCCCCGGCGAACAACAAGGGAAACGCGATGTCCCCCCCGCCGAGGATGGCGTTCTTCATCGACGACCCCTTCTTCAACGACCGGGAAGCGGCCTCGCCACGATGCATGCGCAACCGGACGCCATCACTCCTCCCGTACGGCACCAACAACCCGGCGAACGTGTTGCTGGACGTGATGAACTTCGCCATGGACACCATGTGCTTGCTCTTCCACACGGCGACCATGTCATACGCGCTGATGAGCAGCAACAACGCCAACGTCCACCACACGTCCAGGATAGGCACGAGCAGCACGGCGATGCCCGCGTACATGAGTATCTCCGCGACGTTGTAGACGACGATGTTCGGCCGCCACAGCTTCCACCCCGCAAGCACGAGGCCGAGCAGCCAGGCAAGCCAAGAAGGCAACACCACGCCGAGCGCGATGGCTGACGCCACCCAGACGGCGAGGAAGAACCAGGCGCGCCAGATGTTCGTCTTCCCGAACCTGATGATGAGCAGTAATACCGCCGTGGCGACGCCGACGCCGACGATGATGTACAGGAAGCTGCCGAAACCCTCGGTCTGCGGTCGCTCCCCCACAGCGGTGTCGGCGTAGACAGGCCTGCATTCCTCCACGTCTTCCAGGACGTCGCACGTGACGTCCTGCATGCTCTCGCCGATGAGGAACAAGCCAGCGACCTGCGCCACGAGGAAGATGCCCACGAGCAGCGCAGTCACGGAGAGATTATGCTTCATCCCCGTCCTGACGCCGAAAAACTATATAAGGTTATGGGTCTCCACGAGCGGCATGCGACGAGCGCACACCATCACCCTCACCACTTTCGTCAAGCCGGAAGAGGACAAGGAAGCCATCAAGGAACAACTCCTCTCCCTCGCCCCATTGGACCTCGAAAAGGAAGGACTGGTGGTGAAAGAGGCGCACGCGACGGGATTCAACGACCGCAAGATAACCATCCTCTCACTAACGCTGCAAAAGGAACGACACACCAACGCCTGGCTGGACCACCTGCGAGGACGGCTCTCTGGCGCCCAGAAGCAACAGCTCCTCGAACAAGAAAACCGCCTTGACCAGGACTGCCAGTTCTACCTGCGATTCCAGAAGAAGCACCTGCCCAAGCTCGTCCTCATCGACGGCGGCGATTGCGTCCACGTCAGGATGAGCATCGCCGCGTTCCCGAAGAAGCGGGAGCGGGCACTCATGCTCATGCGGGAAATCCTTAAATAATCATCGGCGCTCCCGCCACCATGCGGCTCGTCAACAGGGACTGCGACTACCACCTGCACTCCCTGAACTATTCCGACGGCCTGAACACCATCGAGGAGCTCGTGCAGCACGCGGGCAGGAGAGGCCTCAAGGGGATCGCCATCACCGACCACAGCGACGCCTGGGCCGAGGCGTACGGCGTGCCCCCCCGCACGAGCAGGAACGCGTTGCGGCGCTGGCGGAACGTGCACAACGAGGTCAGCGTGCGGTTCGGCGTCGAGGCAGACCTCCTCAACGAAGCAGGCGACATCAGCGACACCATCGCCAGCCTCAGAGGCGGCTACGTCATCCTCTCCGCCCACACAGGAATCTACCAGGGAGAGCCGAAAGCCGTCACCGAAGCATACCTCAACGCGATCAGGCGGCACCGCCATATCAGCCTGCTCGGGCACGTCGACGCCATCTACTTCGCCCTCTACGTCGACGTCGAGCGCGTCATCAGGGAAGCCAACGAGCACGGCATCGTCGTCGAGCTCAACGCGAAGAACTTCGAGAACGGCGGCACCACTCACCTCACGCAACGCATCCTCTCCGAGGCCGACCAGGTCATGGTGAACAGCGACGCGCACTGCCTCGCCGACTTCGACAAGCGCGACGAGGTGCTCCGCTACCTCGAACGAGAAGGCCATATATAAAAGAGGAGCAGAACGCTTAAATAACCCTTTCTCGCCCACCACCCCATGGCAACGGTGACGCCATGGGAGGTCAAGGGCAGCGTCGACTACGACCGGCTCATCAAGGAATTCGGCACCAAGCCCATAGACGAAGCGCTGCACGAGCGCATCAAGCGGCTCGCCGGCAAGGACCACCACTTCCTCCGACGAGGCGTGTTCTTCTCCCACCGAGACCTGGACTGGCTATTGGACGAGTACGAGAAAGGAAATAAGTTCTTCCTCTACACCGGCCGCGCCCCCTCAGGGCCAGTGCACCTCGGACACCTCCTCCCCTGGCTGTTCACGAAATGGCTGCAAGACCGATTCAAGGCCCGCCTCCTCTTCCAGTTCCCTGATGAGGAGAAATTCCTGTTCAAGGAAGGGCTCACCCTCGCGGACGCGAACCACTGGTTGGAAGAGAACATGCTCGACGTCATCGCCCTCGGCTTCGACCCCGACCTCACAGACTTCCTCATCGACACCCGCCACGCGGGCATGCTGTACCCCGAGGCCGTCAAGGTGGCGAAGAAGGTCACATTCTCCACCGTGAAAGCCGCGTTCGGCATGACCAACCAAGCCAACCTCGGCGCCATATTCTACACCGCCATGCAGGCCGTGCCTGCATTCCTGCCGAGCGTGCACGCCGGCAGGAAGGTGCCTTGCCTCATCCCGCACGGCATCGACCAGGACCCGCACTTCAGGGTGACCCGTGATGTCTTGCCAGGCCTCGGCCAGTACAAGCCTGCGGCCATCCATTGCCGGTTCCTGCCAGGCCTCAGCGGCATGGCTACTGACGGAAAGATGAGCGCTTCTGACGCCACGACCGCGATATTCACGACTGATGATCCAAAGACTGTGCGGCGCAAGGTCATGAAGTACGCCTTCTCCGGAGGCCAGGCGACGATAGAGGAGCACCGAGAGAAGGGCGGCGACCCGGCTGTCGACGTGGCTTACCAATGGCTCACGTTCTTCGAGGAGGACGACGCCAAGCTGCGGCGGCTGCACGACGACTACAAATCCGGGAAGCTCCTCACAGGAGAGCTGAAACAAGTCCTTATCGACAAGCTCAACGCGTTCCTCACAAGTCACCAGGAGCGACGGGAAGCCGCCCGGAAGCTCATAGGCCGATTCATCATCAAGGACTCCTCCGTCTTCAAGCGCTACTAATGATAAACTATAAAAACCCCCTCTTGTTAGGAAGGCCAAGAAGAGGTGATCCCCGATGCCGTTCAAGCCCCACCACGCACCGCTGTCCAACACGTACGTCCTGCTCAGCATCTTCGGCATGCTGCTCGCCTACGTCATCTGGCCATTGTCCCAGACCTGGGGGTTCCTGTTGCTGCTGTGCAGCATCATCATGTTCGTCTCCTCCTACATCAGCGCCATGCGCGCCCCCCTGATGAACGATGATGAAATAGAGCTTGCCATCCACGAAAAGTACCGCGGCCGGCGCTACCCCGACACCGACCTGCACCACGGCCACATCCCGGGACGAAAGAAGTACGCGCACTCGCGGCACAAGAAAATCCTGGTGAAGCAGGCGCTCGAGGGAGCAGCAAAGACCGCCAAGAGGAAAACAACCTCCAAGAACGCGCGGAAGAAGGCTGCCGGGAAGCGCTGATTCACCGCTTTTTCTTCTTCATGTACTTGTTGAACCCTGATTCCTTGCTGAAGAACTTGGTCGAGTGCGATATCTTGCTCACCCGCGACAACCGGCCCCCGCTCTGCATCACCCTGGCGATGCGCGCAACGCGCAGCACCCGGACCACTTTGAGCAGCTGGAACACGCCGTATACTGGTATCACGCTGATGATGTCAGGCCAATGATGCTTGATGAAATGCCAGAACCCCTTCGCCTTGCTGATCAGGATGCCGAGGTCGACCGCGAACACGGCGAGCACGACCCAGGAGATATAAGTCAGCACCGCGGTGAGCCCGTTCGTATAGAAGAACACCTCGAGGATGAAGATGACGAACGCCAAGCAGACCGCGATGAAGATGATGACGTTCCACACGGTCTCGGTCTGCGGGTCGGTGAACTCCGGCTCATCATCATACTGCTTCTTCTCCTTGTAGGATGAGTAGTGGAAGATGAGTTTGAGCCCGACCACGATGCCCGCCGAGGAGGAGAAGATGATGAGGTTGGTGAGCATGGTGCTGAAATCGCTCAGGAGCTCCAACCCCGCCAGCACCCGGTAATGCTCCAAGGCCTGCGCGGCGATGATGAACACGCCCGCAGCGACGAGGAAGTGCATCTCCCGCTCCTCATCGATGTTCAGCAGCCCGACGAACGATCCGGTGATGATGAGCATGAGCAACGCGATGATCTGCATGTCAGCGCTGATGGCGAACGCGCCTGAGAAGATGGCGATGAGCACGCCGACGATGAAGAAGTACGTGCCGAGCTTCTGGATGTCCATGTCATATCACAGGCACGAAATGTTTATATATCCTGCGGTTTTTGGGGGGTCTCATGCGTCACATCCTCGTCTTCGCATCCCTCATCACGTTGTCCATCGCGCTGGGCAGCACGCTCATGGTCATCGTAGCCCTAGGCGGTGCGACGAGCACGGTCGAGTCATCAGTGGACGCCATGGTGGACGAGGGGTCGAGCGCGGTGCAAGGGCTCGTCACCCTCCGCATCGGCGAGCAGGACGACGAAGCACTTCGAGAAGGGTTGGCCGTCCCTGACGCCACTGGTTAGGGCGTCTGGTCGACGTAGATGCCCAGCTCCTTCTCCTTCTCAGCTATCTTGAGCGTGGTGCTGATGATAGTGTCAGGGTTGAGGCTCATGGTCTGGATGCCCTGCTCCACGAGGAACAATGCGAAGTCAGGGAAGTCGCTCGGTGCCTGGCCGCAGATGCCGATGTACTTGCCCTTGTCGTTCGCGACCTTGATGACTTGGGACAGGAGCTTCTTGACGGCCTCGTTGCGCTCGTCGTAGATGTGCGAGACGATCCCCGAGTCGCGGTCCACGCCCAGGGTCAGCTGGGTCAGGTCGTTCGAGCCGATGCTGAACCCATCGAAGAGGTCGAGGAACTCCTCCGCCAAGATGACGTTGCTGGGGATTTCGCACATGCCCATGACTTGCAATTTGTTGTCATGCTGCTTCAGGCCGTTCTCGGCCATCACACCTAAGACTTTGTGCGCCTCTTCCAAGGTGCGGCAGAAGGGAATCATGACCTTGAGGTTGTCGAGGCCGAACTCCTCGCGCACCTTCTTCACCGCCCGGCATTCCAGCGCGAACCCTTCCTTGTAGCTGTCGTGGTAGTATCGCGAAGCGCCGCGCCACCCGATCATCGGGTTGTCCTCCTCAGGCTCGAAGCCCTTGCCGCCGAGCAGTCCTGCGTACTCGTTCGTCTTGAAGTCCGAGAAGCGCAGTATCACTGATTTGGGGTGGAACGCCGCTGCTATCATGCCGATGCCCTGGGCGAGCTTGTCCACGAAGTACTCGGCGCCGGAGCCGTAGCCCTTGATGAGGTCCTGCACCTTCCTCTTGTCCTCTTCTGGCAGCTTCTCCAGGTGCAGCAGCGCTAGCGGGTGCGCTTTGATGTGCTCCATGATGATAAACTCCATCCTGGCGAGGCCGACGCCGCTGTTCGGGATGAACGATTGCTCGAACGCCTGCTCCGGGTTGGCCAGGTTCATCATGATCTTCGTCTTCGTCCGGGGGATGGTGCCGAGGTCATGTTCTTCCACCTCGTAAGGGATGTCGCCTTCCCAGACCACTCCTACTTCTCCTCCTGCGCAGTCGACCGTGACCTGCTGCCCCGTCCTGACGCGCTCAGTGGCGTCGCCGCACCCGACCACGCAGGGGATGCCGAGCTCGCGGCTGATGATGGCCGCGTGGCACGTCCTACCCCCTCTGTTCGTGACTATCGCTGATGCTGCTTTCATGATGGGCTCCCAGTCAGGGTCTGTCATCTCGGTCACGAGGACCTCTCCTTTCCTGAAGTCGTGGATGCCGTGCACGTCCTTGATGACGTGCGCCACGCCTGCTCCTATGCGGCTGCCCACGCTGCTGCCCTCGACGAGCTTCGCTCCTTGCCCCTTGCGGACGTAGGTCTCGAGCTTTGCCTGGTCCTTGTTGCTCTGCACGGTCTCCGGCCTGGCCTGCACGATGAACAGCTCGCCGGTGAGGCCGTCCTTGGCCCATTCCATGTCCATGGGCATGTACTTGTCCCGCTTCGCGGAGTAGTGGTCCTCGATGGTGCACGCCCACCTCGCCAATTGCAGGACCTCATCGTCCGTGACGCAGAACTGGTTCCGGTCCTCGATGGGGGTGGGTACGTTCTTGGTCGGCTTGTTCCCGCCGACGTCGTAGATCATCTTGATGGCCTTCTCGCCAAGCTTCTTCTGGATAATGGGTCTTTTCCCTTCTTTGAGGGTGGGCTTGAACACGTAGAACTCGTCAGGGTTCACGGCGCCTTGCACCACGTTCTCTCCCAGCCCGTACGCCCCGGTGACGAGGGCCGCGTTCTGGAACCCTGATTCTGTGTCGATGCTGAACATGACGCCGCTGGCGGCCTTGTCGCTCCTCACCATCTTCTGCACCCCTATGGAGAGGCCGATGCTGAAGTGGTCGAATCCCTTGTCTTGGCGGTAGCTGATGGCGCGGTTCGTGAACAATGAGGCCATGCACTTCTTGCACGCGTCCAGCAATGCTTGTGGTCCGACGATGTTGAGGTAGGTCTCTTGTTGCCCGGCGAACGAGGCGTCCGGGAGGTCCTCTGCCGTGGCTGATGAGCGGACGGCGACGTCGACGTGCTCGCCGTACTGCTCTTCGAGGTGCTTGTATGCTTCGGTGATGGCGTCTTGCAGTTCCTGCGGGAACGTCGCGCTGAGGATGGTCCTCCTGACCGCTTCGCCTTTCGCTTCGAGCTGCCGCGTGTCGTGCGTGTCCAGTCCTTGGAGGATGCGCCTGATGTCGTCTCCGATACCTGCCTGCTCGATGAGGTGGTGGTATGCGTGCGCCGTGACCGCGAAGCCGTTGGGTACCTTGACGCCTTGTGGAGTAAGCTCACGGTACATCTCGCCGAGGGAGGCATTCTTGCCACCTACGAGGGGGACGTCTTCGATGCTGAGCTGGTCGAACCAGAGGATGAACGCTTGTTGCTTGTCCAAAAAGATGCACCTCTCCTTGTTTTTTTTTCCTGGTTTTTCGCTGTTCTCCCGACGGAGGACCCCGCGACGAGCTATTTAAACATTTGTGACTATTATTGAGTGATGGGCAATAATTATAAGGTGTCGCTGGGCAGGCGTCGCTGTCATGTTTGATGTCGCGTTCCTGTTCTGGCCGTTCGTGTTCATCACTAGTATCGTCGTGCTGGTCAAGTCGTCTGACTGGTTCACCGAGGCGGCGGAGCGCATAGGCGTCCGGTTCGGTTTGTCATCGTTCCTCATCGGCGTCACTATCGTCGCGATCGGCACGTCCATCCCTGAGCTGGTTTCCTCGCTCATCGCCGCGTTCATCGGCCAGGGGGAGATCGTCGCTGGTAGCGTCATCGGCGCGAACATCGCGCGTATCCTCCTCGTTTTGGGGCTGGCGGCCATCGTAGGGAAGAAGCTGAACATCGTGCATGAGCTCATCAGCGTCGACCTGCCTTTCCTCGTAGGCTCGGCGTTCATCATGGCGCTCATGCTATGGGACGGCGTCTTCACCCCTGTTGAGGGCTTGCTCTCCCTGGGCGTGCTCTTCGTGTACTTCGCGTACACCGCGGTGTCCGAGGAGCGTTCTGACCCTGAGATATCGAAGGAGATGAGGTCTGAGGTGCGCGAGCTCCGCACAGAGGTGAAGGCGCCTGAGAGTTGGTGGGAGCCGTGGGCGATGCTCGCCATCGCAGGGGTGCTTATCTACGCCGGCGCTCGGTTCACGGTGCAGTCGGTGACGGAGATCGCGGGCTTGCTGGGTGTCGGCTCGCACATCGTCGCGGTCGTCGCTCTCGGTCTTGGCACCTCGTTGCCGGAGCTGTCCGTCACGATAGCTGCTGCTCGTCATCACAAGGCGGAGATCGCTGTGGGTAACTTGTTAGGGAGTAACATCTTCAACTCGTTCGGTGTCATGGGCTTCCCCGCGTTGTTCGGCCCGCTCGCCGTGCCCGCTTCCTTGCTGGAGTTCGCCTTGCCCGTCATGGTCGCCGCCACCTTCTTGTACTTGTTCATCACCCAGGACAAGCAGATCACGAAGTGGGAGGGCTGGTTGCTCCTCATCTTCTACGCGTTCTTCGTCGGGCGCATCACCGGCTTGTTCTGAGCCGAGGAAGGGTTTTTATAGGGGTGCTTCTTTTTGTAGAGGTATGTCGTTGCGGAAGATGCGGTGGCGGCCGAGGCTGCGCAACCCTGAGGAGCACGAGGAGCACGTGCACCGGCACTACGAGAAGGCGCCGGTGCATGAGCGGCCTGATAGGGGCAAGGCGAAGCGGCACGACGAGGACTGACTTTTAAACGATTTTTTTTATAATTACTCGCGAAGAGTAATGCTTATATAGTTTTGTTTTGTGCCCTCCTATGAAATAGGGGGTACTCTTCATGACGGATGATTTGCAGGTGCACTTGGCAGGGTTCAACGTCGACAGGGATGGGCTGGACGAGATACGGCGATTGTTAGAACAGGATGTGTTCTCAGAAGAGGACAAGCAAGAGGCCTTGTGCATTCTCAATAATTTAACGCCGGAGACCATCGCTGCTTCTTACGCGCGCATCTCCAGAGACAGTAGGCCTATTCCAGAGCTCAGGAAAGATTCGCGTGATGATGTAGATGCTGCGCGCAAATCCTATCGAATCATCAATTTCGCTATGGGACATAAGTCCATTGCCAAGCACGTTGACTTCAACTTCGACGTCATGGGGTTATCCCGTCGCTCGGTCGAGGACGTTGAGTCAAAGAGGTTGCAGAGCTATACAGAAAAATCCCAACGATTTATTAAACTCAAAGGCGACTTCGTCTTACCAAAAGAGATCGAAGGTACAGGGTTTGAGAGCAGATTTCTAGAACTCGTCGAGCTTCAGAATCGCTTCTACTCAGGACGATTGAAGGAAATCACCTCGTGGCACGCCGAGCAGGACTACACGGAGAACTTCAAATCGCTCGGGTATGAGGGGAAGCCTGACAAACAAGAAACGACCATTGATGGTTATGGCAAGGAGGACGCACGGTACGTCTTGACACAGGCCACTCAGACACAGATCGGTATGACCGTCTCCGCGAGAAACTTCGAGTCGCTCGTCACGAAGTTGCGCAGCTCAGGTGTGAAAGAACTCATCTCACTCGGCGACAAACTCTTCGCTGAAGTGGACGGCATTGCTCCTTCTGTCGTCAAGTACGTCGACCCGACCGATTATTTCATGAAGACGAGACCTGAGCTTCAGGCGTTCGTGGAAGACGAGGTGGCTTCCATTCAAATGGATCCCGCAGTATCTTCTTATGTGTTCCCTGGACTGACGAGGCTGTCTGCCGATGATGTCTCGCTCTATGCTGGCCTGCTGCGTGACCACAGCATCGTCGCGGGCATGCTGTTCTCCTCCTCCTCGATGCCGTACAGCGAGGCGCTGGCGAGGGTCGCCATCATGGATGATGAGGACAGGATTGCCGTGCTCGACCAAGCGGACAAGTATCAGGAGAAGCACGACCCGAAGCTGCGAGAGTACGAGCTCGGCGACCGCGTCGCGGAGTTCAGGATGAGCGCGAGCGCGTTCGCGCAGATGAAGCGTCACCGGATGAACACGATCATCCCGCAGGAGTACGATGTCCGATTAGGCGTTACTGTGCCCGCCTCGATCAGGGGCTCAGGGCTCGAGGACGAGTTCAAGGCGGTCATAGACGAGTCGACCAAGCTGTACTTGGACTTGGTGGACGCAGGGTTACCGCTTCCCGTCGCGGACATGGCCTTGACGAACGCGCACCGCCGGCGCATCTTGTTCGACGCGAACAACCGCCAGGTCTACGCGTTCGGCGCGGAACGCCTCAACCTACCCGCACAGTGGGATATCAGGAACCTGGCGAACCAGTACGTCGGCCTCGTCCAGCAGGAGAGCCCGGTCACCCTCAGGAACGTGGTAGGCAAGGACCGGTTCTACGACGCGAAGAAGAAAGAGTGAATAAGAAAAAAGTTTTTTTATGCTTTCTTGAACTGCGCTACCATGTCGAGGAGGTCGACGTGCCCGAGGAAGACGCCTCTGCAGCAGTACCGCTTGAGCCCGAGCGCGTCCATGGCCTCTCCCTTGGATTCGCCTTTCTCGAGTCGTTCCAGATATTCCTCGTGCAGGTGCCCGATGGGCTTCCCGCAGCTGAAGCAGCGCACTGGTATGATCATGGTTCGTTCACCTCATCTGTACGATTTCTGCTGTTTCGCCCGCGCCCTTCCCCTGCTGTTAGGCTTGCTCGCCTCCTTCCGCCTGACGTCGGCGACGAGCAGGGTACGGTCATAGTCGAGGAAGACCTCTTTCAGTGCAGGCGCGTGCTCCGCCAAGGCGCGCGCGATGGCCAGCCTGACAGCGTCCGCCTGGCCGGTGACGCCGCCGCCGTTCGTGGCGACGTTGATATCGACTTTCTCAGCGACGTTCCCCGCGAGCAGCAACGGCTCCTTGACACGGTCCCTGGCAAGAGGGGTGCCGAACTCCTCGAGTGAGAGGTTATTGATGCGCACCTTGCCGGTGCCTGCCGAGATGGTCGCGCGGGCGACCGCTCGCTTCCTCTTTCCGCTCGCTTGCAACGTCTTCATGAGTGTCCCCCCAAATTCCTGGCTATCTCCTTGACCGTGGCGTACTGCGTGCTGGGCAGCTTCTCCTTCTCTGCCTTGCCGATCCTCACAGCATCCTTGTCCTTGTACTGCTCAGGGACGCCTGCGTAGCACATGACACGCCGATACGCCTCCAGTCCCCGTCGCGTCTTGTAGGGCAGCATGCCCCTCACCGTGCGCCTGACGAGGCGGTCAGGCATGCGATGGATGAACGGTCCCTTGCTCGGCACGCCCCTAGCGTACCTTTGCCTGTAGTGCTTGAAGATGTCCTGCTTGCGGCCGGAGACAATAGCCTTCTCCGCGTTGATGATGATGACGTCCTCGCCCAACAATGCCTGCTTGGCGGCGTGCGTCGCGAGCCGTCCGAGGATGGTGTCTGTCGCGTCGATAATCATGGCGTTCACCCGAGTATCCTCACCTTTGACCCCTTAGGGTTCTTCTGCATGAGCTCGTCGATGGTCATCGCCGTGCCCTGCGCGTTGATCTTGTCCTTGGCGTCGTCACTGAATCGGAGCGCCGCCACGGTGACCTTGTGGCTGAGCTCTCCTACGCCGAGGACCTTTCCTGGGACGATGACGACCTCATCAGGATTGGTGTGCTGGTCTATCTTGTAGATGTTGACGACTCGCCGCTGCCTCGTCGGCTTCTCCAAGTCTGTAGCTATGCGCTTCCAGAGCTTCACGTCCTGCTCGATGGCGAGCCGCTTGAGACCTTGGACGAGCGCCGCTGTCGATGAGTTCTTCTTGACCGGTTTCATGGTGTCGTTCTCCTTGATGATGATGGATGCGGGGGACGCGATTCGAACGCGCGCACCCACTAAGGGACTAGCCCCTCAAGCTAGCGCATTTGACCAGGCTCTGCCACCCCCGCG
>JAFGNA010000017.1 GCA_016927245.1 Candidatus Woesearchaeota archaeon | reverse complement strand
GTGATGTCAGTCTCCCACGTCCCATCGCTCTTGATAGCGGTGAGCGGCCGGTTCCAGTACGGCTTCATCCACCAGCTCCCACCGACGCGGATGTACGTGCACACCCGGTACTCCTCAGGCCTGACATTGACGATCCGCCCCTCGAGGCACTCAGACGCGCCCCTAGCAGGCACAAACGTGTACCTGATCTGCGGCTCCGCTGCCCGCTTCGGGACGCGGTCCTGATCGAACAACCCCCAGTACGGCTCGACCGGCTCGTAATCCTTCCACGGCTGGTCGAACGCCTCGAAATACGCGAACGCGACGAGCGAGTCGTTACGCAAGAGGTCTTCCAACGTCCTGAAGAACGTGTTCTGCCCCTCCTCCGAGACGCGCGGATCACCAGCGCTGGGCAGGCCTGCCTCCTTGAGCAGGACTGGACGATCGCTCCTCATGAGGAGATCCTCATACTGATCAGCAGTCCACCTTGCTGCCGCCTCCGGGTCAACGATACCCTGCCAATAGGCGTGCGCGGTGGGAAACAACCAATCGCAGATGCCCACAACGCGCTCGTCATAGCCATGGACGGTCTCGCTCGTCGTGACCGGCTTCCCGGTCGCTCTCCGGAGCTGCTGCACCCTCCGCTCAAGGTCGCCGAACGAGTACCTACTGAACAGGAGCCCCTCATTCCCCACACAGTAGCCGTCCACATATTCCTCCGCCGCCACGGCGTTCTCGTACTCCTCATCGCTGAGCGGCGACCACAACCCAAGCACGACGTAATCATACCCCTCAGTCTTGGCGATGCGAGGGACCTCCCCGAGGACGCCATCAGCGCCGTACGTGAAGACCGCCCGGTAATCACCTGAGCGCAGGAACAAGAGGTCCTCGCGCACTCCCTCCTCGGTCGGCGCGCTCCCTCTTGCCTGCCCAGACGGCGCGTACGCGACCCATCGTGCAGAAGCGTTCTTGAGGAACGTGACCGGCAACGGCTCCCGCTCGCTGGAGAGGTCGTCTCGCTCGCAACCATTGCCTGTTGCTATCGTTGCCGCGATGAGCGCCGCGGCGCCCGCCCGCCTCGCCGTTCGTAGGACCTGTCTGAGCATGTGCGCATCCCCTCAAGTGTCATGGAGTTGATGCTTCTTCATCTTTGTCCATAGGTTATTAGTGGTCCTCGGGGCGCGATAAGGAGCACTATTGCTGGTGAGCGAGTATTCCAGAGACCTTCGTCGGAGGGCTTTATTTTCCTTGCCATCGCTGCTGAGGGCTCACAGCACCCGCAAGGTCACGTGTTCAAGAGGCGTATCGAGATGGTGAGCACCGAGGCGAACCCTACCCGGGCTAGATGACGAGTGAGATGATGAGCTTGTGCCAGACAACCACGTGATTAGCGCTTGGTGGCTGCGAATATAGAAACCTGCCTGTTCTCGGAACACGCGCCGTGCAGTATTCCCCCGCTGCACAGACGATGCTCATAAACCAGCCTTTTCCACCTATACCCCCAGCCCTGACATGATGAAGCTGACCCCCCAGCCCAACGTGACCAACCCCAGGATGGTCGTGGTCATCTTGATCCCTACCTCGCCGACCTTCCTTATGTTAGAGCGAGCGCCGATGAGCAGGAGAATGGCCGTGAGCAGTAGCACGATGCCTAGAGCGATACCGGTCACCAACCGGCCATAATCCACCGAAGAGACCAGTATAGTCGTGATGCAAGCAGGGCCGCTTATCAAGGGGGTGGCGATGATCGCCGCGACCACGTTCTTTTCAGACGAGTCCTCAACGTTATTCTTGAACGTCAACCCCAAGCTCATCTTGACGCCCAAGATGCAAAGGATTATCCCCCCCGCGACCCTGAAGTGATCGAGCTCTATCGAGAACAACCGCAACAACCCGTCCCCGAACACGAGGAACAAGGCGCATATCGCGACCGCGAAAGCGATGGCCTTGAAAGCGGTATCCACTTTCTCGCTCTTGCTCATGCCTTTCGTGTGCGTCACGAAAAACATCATCGAGAGCAAAGGGTCTATGATGACGACGAACAAGATTGTGAGTTGCAACAATGATTCCAGCATGGTACCCGTCAAAGCGGCCATTGACGGCTCTCACTTTTAAGCTTTTCCTCTTAGCAATGTTCGTAGAACATCTTTTTCTGGCCGCGGCCTAGCTCAAATCCTTTTTTTTTGCCTGACCGAAAAAACACGCCTCATTTATAACTGAATTGTTTTGTGGCGCCACCCCCTCATCAACTCAATGCTCATGCTCAGGCAGTTTCTACAAACCCCTCTTAGCAAGAAGGAAAGTATCGCCCCGCCCGTGATATTCTCATACGAATGAATTGCGCCTTCTTTGTCCTGAAGGGTTTCGCTCCTCTTTCTTTTTCTTGCGGATAAGCATGATGCCAAGGGCGGCAAAGCAGATTAGTCCGATGATGCTGGGAGCGAGGTTATCAAGTGTGATGCCGTCTTCAAGCGCACTGGCAAACACATAGGCAATGAATTGCAGAACCGCTAACCCAAGGAGGATGTAGCCAAAGAAATCCTGGTGCGCCTTGATATAGTCCTTGCCCTTGTAGCGAACTATGCCTGCAATAATGAAGAGCAGGGCGAATCCCGCGAGAACAATATAGACCTCTTTGGGCAACCGCCATGGTGGCGTGCCACTAAGCCACAATATACCGAAGATGAACACGAGCATTCCTGAGAAACCAAGACCGACAATTTTGGCGGTGTCCTTTGGGGTCTTCTCTTCCATGGCCTCGTACTGACGAGTGGTATTTATAAATATTTCTTGTCGGACTTAGTTTTTCCTGAAGCGGATTCATGAATTATGCGAGTCTGGAAGGATAACTATCAAGTTAGCCCTCTCGAGTCACCAAAATATCTATAGCCCCGCCCGGTCTAAGTACACTGGTCTTTATAAATAATTAGAAATTCGTTTTTGTTGTTTGTTCCTAGTTCAACGCGTAGTTGTCTTGAATCTCTTGTACTGATAAAACTCTTTCGTACATGTACACCTCATCCACCATGCCTGCGAAGTGGTGTTCGTGTGTAGTGCCTGTGTTGCGTGCGCCTATGGTGAGTATATTCCCAACACCCTCTTCATAAGGTATGTCGCCACTCCAGCTGCTTGATGCAACCTGGTTTCCATTGACGTACAGGCGCAGTTCTGAACCTGAATATTCGACAGCCACATGAGCCCATGTATCAAGTGTTAGGGGTGTTGATGAGGTGACTGTCTTTAAACCGCTTGAGGTCACGACCCAGAACTCAAGGTGGAGGTCTTCAGTGATTGAGATACCATAATTGAAGTCCTCTCTAGTAGTTCCTCTACCATTGGAGAGAATATTGCCTTGTTGCGCTGCTTGTGGTTTCACCCACATAATGATGGTTAATCCTTCAGGATACTCGTAGGAGAAGCCGACATTCATGATGTCATTCTCTCCATCGAGCGTGATGCCGTTGTCGATATATCCTTCTTGATAGGGCAGGGCGCCGTTAGCTATGAGTAACGTGTGAACTCCTGTAAGGCTAGGTGTACGTAGTCCAGGCCCTATGATGGTCTCGAAAGGCCAATAGGCAAGTAATGCAGGATCGTGCCAGGCTGGACAATCAGGATCTTCTTCTACAGTGCATACTCCTGGGCAAGAATTGTCATCAGGAACGCATCGATTCACATATTCGCACGCTTTAGGAGTCCCTCGACAATAATCGATGGTAGTCTCATCATTGTCATCGCAGTCAGCATCAACATCGCACTCATCATTACATCCATCAATGTATTGTACGGTGCATTCATGATTTATGCACACGTTCTCTTCGCATTCATCGGTCTCGCCGTCGCAATCACTATTTCTGATGCATTCGTAGCAATCAACATCTGTTGAACACTCGTCACAACAGATGTTATCTGCTTCGCAGTTCATGCTGTTTATGCATAGGCCTGCCTCACAACGGTCTGTCGTGCAGGCATTATTATCATCGCAGTCAACATCCTGTGTGCATTCATCAGTGCAGTCTTGTATGGTTTGTATTGTGCATTCGTGATTGATGCAGACTTTTTCTTCGCAGAGTTCCAATGCTCCTGAGCAGTCGTTGTCTTCAGTGCATTCGTAGCAATCAGGATCATCACTGCAGCTCTCGCAGCAGATGTTGTCTTGTTCGCAGTTGAGATTATTGAGGCAGTTGCCTTTTACGCAGCTGTCTGTCGTGCAAGTATTCTTGTCATCACAATCAGCGTCTATCTTGCATTCATTTCCACAATCAGGCGATTGCTCGATAACGCATTGGCCGTCGTCGCAGACGTTATGCCTGCATTCGTTTACTGTTGTTGTGCAATCAGTGTCAACGATGCATTCTGGCTCAGCGCAATCAAGGGCGCAGCTTTCTTTTTCACTTGAATCGCAGATACCATCGCCGCAGGTTGGCTGTTCTTCAGTGCAAGCGGAAAGGATGATGAGTAATGTTATGCTAATAATAATGATTGTTGTGTATAATTTCATAGAAGTTGCTATTTTTTTGGATATTTATAAATTTTTAGTTCTAAGGTAATAATTTGCAGGTTAGCCCTCTCAGGTCACCGAAATATCTATAGCCCCGCCCGGAGTGTTACCAACAACCGTATCTATTCCTACGGTTTTTTTCATTATTTAGCACCTCGCTCTCTCGTGTGATACTCCGCTTCTATCGCTTCCGTCAGTAACGGTTTCCCTTTTTCTTTTCGGCCATCAGGGGAAATAATGAACTTCCTCACGCCTCCCTTGCGCATCACGGCCTCCTCGTGCCTCCTGACTGCCTCTGACGGCTCAGCAGCATAATCCTGGGCAACAGCCGGTTCTTGCTCAAGACGGCTCAAAACCTCAAAATAAGCATCTATCAACGACTTGTCACCAACCATTGAGAGGAACAAGCTCCACTCTTGAAGCCCGAGCAACGAAAGGTAACGATGAACTTGCCATTTAAGGAACTCCTCATCACGCTTGTAAGGGGTAGTGCCGGCGCCGGCAACAGGATAACTCTCAGCAGGGGGAGGAACATCAAAATAAGTATCCAAGCACGATAACAGGAAACGAGCATCCTTAAACTTCACTTCGGGACTGACCAACGAGGACAACCGGAAAAGATGATATTGCTCCTCTCGCTCCTCCTTGCTCAGACGCTCCTCCTCAAACCGTCGCAACAACGACTCATTAAGGGTGTCGTTGGGTTGCAGGGAGAGTTTCTTCCAGGTTGCCTTTTCCTTGAGCTTGTCCTTCCGCAAATACCCGAACAGCCACGGATAGCGCTCCTGCTCGTGCCTACGAGGAGAACGGACAATAAGACGCTTCTCCTCCAACGACTTAAACAACTTGTTGCAGCCACTACGACTTGAGGACTGCTCTCCGTAACGCTTTGGCAAGAAACGGTCACGACCACCGACGCCCTGGAGGCAATCTATCTCCTCCAGGATAGCGCCTCCTCCCACGAGCAAGTGCTTACGACCAAGAAACTGTCCGTCATACCGTTTCCGGTCAGGACTAAAATACACTCGCAAGAAAAGGTAATACATCCGCAACTCATCATCACTCAAATGAAAAAGACCAAAAAGATACTTAACAACACGACCAGCATACACCTCACGAGCCACCGAGGACAAACGACGAGAAAGCTCCAAATAAGACGCTTTCCGCACCAAAGAGGCCTTGCTATCCCCGTCTTTACCGCTCACAAACACCCATCAGCCATAACAAGTATATAAAACTTGCCAGGAATTATACTTATATCAGCACAACCCCTTATTGAGGACCAACGCCTTGTTGTGCCGTAGCCCTACCTTCAGAAATACGCGCTCTCAGGCCTCCTGGACGGAACGACACCAAAGAAAGAACAAAACAACAAATTTTTGTTCAGGTTACGCCATAATGAACAAGTAAAGAAGAAAAACTTCTATCAGCAATTTCTCTCATAAGGAATCATTAACGATTACTATAGAAAGTTATTATAGATAGTTATTATAACTCTCTAATTAAGAGTTATCCGCTCCGTTGAATAGTATTTCTCATTCTACTTCGGAAAAACTCAGAATAGGATTTCTCAAGAACATCCTGAGAAGAAAGCATTATCACAACAGACATTAACAAGAGTTATCATCCACTACCAAGTGATTAATCACGAAAGGAGAGAAAAAAAGCTCATCAAAGAGTTTCCGTAACCAATACTAAGAATCTGTTTTTATTGCTTGTTACGAGCCATCTCAAATATTTTCTTTTCGGCCTGGTCAGCACTCAAGTTAAAGGTTTCCCGCATCAAACTACGGTCCAGGAGCGGGAATAACTCCGGAGAAAGCGTTGTCTTGCGCTTACCAAAACGCAAATGCCACAAAGGACAATTAACAACAGGACAAAGACGCACCTCCTTGTAAGAACCACCAGAACAATCAAGACATTTTTTCCGAATCGCACGCATCGGCGTCAGCTCATCAGCTCCATCAACAAGAGAATCACGACTCATAAGGAAACAGACCTCCACACAACACAACGACGACTACCAAAAGAAAGCCACGAGGACAAAATCACAACAGGAAAAATCACGAATTGCGGCATCGTGAAGAATCCTCCTTGCTCCTCTGACGACGACCGCACAAATCACAAACAGCACCAGGATTAGAAGCACCGCAATACTCGCACACGGTAAATCCTGGCGGACCGTCACGAACAACTTGTTGCTCCCGTTCAATAATCATCTTCTCGCCTCCATCAAACCGCTCACTATTTCCGCTTTCACCACACTCTCCCCCTCTCTCCCCCTGAGAGGTCAGGGGGGGAGAGCGGCCTTCGGGAAAACCCTCCGAGAGTGGCAAAGGGGGGAAACCCCCCTCCGACCCCCCAGGGTCATCAGTTAGGGTTAAGGACAGGCAGCGCTTTGGGTTAGGAAAGGTCACGAGCAGGATAAAAATGGTCCAGGGCGGCAAGCAAACGAACCTGACGCTCATCAGGATAATCCGACTTAATACGAGCAACAACCTTCTCACGCAAAGCAGCATCCAAACACAACACCTCCAACAAATAATCATCAAAACCGACACGCTCAAGCGCCCGGCCAACAGCAACAGACAAAGAACGAGAACCGGTATCAATTCTAAAATGGTCAAGCCGACGCTTCACGCTCTCAGTAAGCAACACGGGCCTATTAGCAACCTCAGACATAAGAGAACTACCAAGAGAACAACACTATAAACATACCGACAAAAGTAAGTATCAATTACGACTTTTATGTTTAACATCTTCAATAATACTTTGTAACTCATCACGGTCAGAACGCAATAACTCCTCATAACGCTCCTGCATCAACGACAACTCCTCACGAACAGCACGCAGCTCATCACGAACACGATTATCATCCTCACGAAGAACGCTCTCAGCTAATTCTTGCTGTTCAAGAGCAGCAGCATCAACATACCGGTCCGGCTCACGACTATGCAACGACCAACCAAAACGATAACACAACTGATAACGACTAAGACGATTTGCCCAATAAGTAGCGGAACTCTTGCGTAATCCGTGAGGAGTCACATCATCACGACCAATGCTCCGAGCAGCACTCTTCACAATACGACAAAGACGAACATAACTCACAGGGAACAACTGAGCAAGAGGATTATCCCGTAAAGGATGAAGGTCAAGCCACTCGTCCAAAAACTCCTTACTCAAAGGAAGCAAGACCGTGCGGGACTTTGTCTTGCTGTAAAGAATACTCAACTTGTAAGTAGCGCCCTGGAAATCCAAATCCCTTATCCGAACATTCAATAACTCATCAGCACGACAACCACTATCAAATAACACCGTCACCAGGGCCTTGTTACGAGTAAGATTAAGAGGAGTATTGCTGACCATACGAGAACGCATACTCTCAAAGTGGCCACGACTGACGGCACAAAATTGCTTATCCTCGCTGCTCGTGTCTATCCACTCCACCAACTCAGGGACTTCCTTGCCGTCGCCAAGCAGCCACTTATAGAACTTGATTATCACCTTCTTGATACAAACCTGGGTTTCCGAGGAGTAAGCATCACCAACCCGCTGCCCTTTCAGGGGTTTCTTACAATAGCGACCTTCCTCCAAGTCAGTAATAAAACGCTCCATATCCGCTTGTGTCACCTCATCAAGCGGTTTCCGGAAATAACCATCCAGCTTTGAGAGGTCTTGATAATATTTCATCAAACGAGGACGACCTATCCGCTTTTTCTGACGCTTCTTAATAGTTTTCCCAAGACGAGCATCACGGATAAAACCCGATAACAACTCCTTATTGCGAGGCAATAAGTCACTCTTGAGAATCAACTCCTCAAAATCAATATTCTGCATCCATTGATACTTCTTATCAATAATCCGCCCTTCAGGATGAACAACCACAGAAGAACGAGCCACAGGAGAGTCCTTTATACCTTGCTCTTGTTTTGAGTATAGGTTCTTCCCAACTTTATGTTGGTTATTGGTATTAGCCCCGCCCGGATTCGAACCGAGGTCCACGGATCCAGAGTCCGCGATGAAAGGCCTCCTCTTTGGAAGGATTTGGCCGCTACACTACGGGGCTGTCGCCGTGCAAAAACAACTATTCTTTTTTAAACATTCCTCTTTCTCCTCTTTCCCCAAAGAACAAGATTTATATAGTGCCGTTGCTCTTGCACGTTGGTAACGTAGTTAGAGGTGGTATCCCATGGTTTTGGTATTCGGCGTCGACATCCCTTTGTTCGAGTTCCTGCTCGTGTTCATGGTGCTCCTCACCGCAGGCCTTATCTTCGTCTTGATGGAGCTGAAGCGGCTGAGCGAGTACCTCCTCATCGAGCGCTCAGACTTGAAGCGCTTGGAGCGCGACCTCGGCATCCTCGAGACTGAGGAGCGGCGCTTGGGAGAGGAGGAGGCGCGGCTCGGCGTCGTCGTCCCCGTCCCGCCTCGCAAGCGGGCCAAGAAGAGGGCTCGGACGAAGAAGCCTGTTAAGAGGAAGGCTGCGGGGAAGCGCGCGCGCAGGTGAGTGCCGTGCGGCGCCTTTCCCTCTTCTTTTTGTTGTTCTTCTTCCCTGTCTTGGCGGCGGGCTTCGCCGGTCTCCCTGACATCCCTGAGACCCCGCCGCCCCTCCTCATTCCTGTTCCTGAGGTGCCTGAAGCGTTCCCTGA
Source organism: Candidatus Woesearchaeota archaeon (assembly GCA_016927245.1). Taxonomy (GTDB): domain Archaea; phylum Nanobdellota; class Nanobdellia; order Woesearchaeales; family WJKR01; genus WJKR01. The sequence continues at coordinate 111,318 of JAFGNA010000017.1, read as the reverse complement.
AGGCCCTGATGGCGGCGCGGCTGGCGGTGGCATGGGCTTGCCTGGCCTGCCCGCTGCGAACACGACCGCGCCGGTCGAGGAGGAAGTGCAGGAAGCGGTGGTTGAGCAGCCGGCGGCGAGTCTTGATGAGCCCGTTGCCGGTGATTCCTCATCTGTTCCTTTCGCGCCGGCGGCTGGCGGGGAGTCCTTGGTCGAGGAGCCTTTCTCGTCCGGGCGGTTGGCGGTCCTTGTCGGCATCGTCGCCGCTGTCGTCGTCCTCGTCGTCCTCGTTCTCCTCGTTGCTCGTAAGCGCCGCCGTCTGCCTTCTGAGCTCAAGAAGTTCTAAACGTTTATATACTGGCGGTTTGTTCTTTTGTTCGGCGAGGGGTGTTTTGTGGTGCGCGCATTGTACATGGATGACAGCTATTGCGGGGAGTTTGACGCGGTGGTGGTGGGCGTCGCTGATGGCAAGTACGTCGTCTTGGACCGGACGGCGTTCTATCCTGGTGGCGGCGGCCAGCCGCATGACACCGGCGTCTTGGTCAGGGGTGGTGAGGAGTTCCCTGTCGTCTCTGTCGGCAAGTTCAGCGGCGAGATCACCCATGAGGTTGGCGTGCCGGGCCTCAAGGAGGGTGATGTGGTGCGTGGCGTCGTTGATTGGGATAGGCGTTACAAGCTGATGCGCGCGCACACCGCTTCCCATGTCGTCTCCGCCGTGTTCCATGATGACCTCGGGTGCAGGATTACTGGCAACCAGCTCTCTGAGGGGAGGATCAGGATTGATTTCGACCTTGTGGAGTTCGACCGAGGGCTTCTCCAGAGGGCTATCGATAAGGCTAATGCTTTCCTTTCGGAGGGGTTGGCTGTCTCCGTCTCTTATCTGCCGCGGGAAGAGGCCTTGCAAGATCCTTCGTTGGTCAAGCTCGCGGGCGCGTTGCCGCCTGTTGTTGATGAGTTGCGTATCGTCACTATTGGTCCTCTTGGGGGTCCTGTTGATCGCCAGGCGGATGGCGGCACGCATGTGAGGAACACTGTTGAGGTCGGCCGGCTCGAGCTCTTCAAGGCGGAGAACAAGGGCAAGCATAATAGGCGGGTGTATGTGTTGTTGTCGGGGTGATGTTTCGCGCGGTCTTTTTTTCTTTGTTTCCGCACCACAGAAAAACAATAACTTCTTTACTATTTCAGTATATATTTCTGTATAGTGTTATAGTGATTACAGAAAAATATTTAAAGGAACGCCCGCAGTATATAAAAACAGCGAGAGCAAGGTGAACACGTTGAGCTACGTATCGCAGATGCAAGACATGGGCGTCATCAGACCACAACAAGTCCAAGAACGCTACGGCATCAGCGCGGAGTCCTTCAACGACATCCAACAAAAGCTCGACCACAACGCGCACCAGCGCGACACCCAACGGGCCGCAGCCGAGGCACGGCAAGCCCACCAGAGCAAGGACGCGGGCCAGATAACCCTGGCCCAGTCCGAGCTCATCCTCAAACTCAAGGACGCCCTCGAATACCAACTGCTCCAATTCAACCGGTTCCGAGAACTCACAGAACAGAAATTCACCTCCCTGTCAAAAGACCTCCTCGACGTCACCATGCAACTCAAGGACGCACGGGAAACCATCCACAAGATCAAAGACAAAGAAGACGTCCAAGTCGCACGGGAGAGGCTCCGGCAATACCAACAAGGAGACCTCCCGCCGCCAGACAGACCCATCGACCGCAACGGCGTCGCGCCCTCACAAGTCCAGATACAAGACATCTTCAACTGCGCCGGGAAACGATACTGACCACTGGACAACCACGGCGAAAGCATACTTAAGGCGACAGGAGCACGCCCAAAGAAGCATGCTCCGCAACACCTTCCTCCACCTACCCGGCATCGCCGCCAAGAAAGAAACAACGCTCTGGCAACAAGGCATCAAAGACTGGGACTCGTTCATCGACCAGGAACGCGTGCCCGGCATCGGCCAGAAAAGACTCATCCTCCACAAGCGGCTCCTCCGCGCCTCCAAAGAAGCCTTGCTCGCCCACGACGCCGAGCACTTCGCCAAACACCTACCCCCAGCAGAGCACCACCGCTGCTTCGACGAGTTCAAAGAAGAAGCATGGTACCTCGACCTCGAAGCTGACAGCAACGGCGACATCACCGTCATCACCCTCACCGACGGCCTCGAGACGAGGACGCTCGTACGAGGCGCCAACCTCCACGAAGAAGAGCTAAGACGATCACTCAAAGACGCAAAGCTCCTCGTCACGTACAACGGCGGCGCCTACGACCTCCCCCTCCTACGGAAACGATACGGCATCGACTGGCAAGGACTGCACGTCGACCTCAAGACCGTCGCCGCGCGCAAAGGCCACGAAGGAGGGCTCAAAGAACTAGAGAAGGAGTTCGGCATCACCAGGGACTACGAGGAGCGGCTCCGCGTCCTCATCAAAAGCGGCGACCCCTCCCTGCTCTACCGCATGTGGCGCGGCAGCGGAGACGACCACTACCTCGAGCTCCTCCTCGAGTACAACGAGGCAGACGCGTACCACCTGTACCTACTCGCCAGGAAGCTCCTCTGAACGATAAGATTAAAAAGGAGAAGGTGCGCAAGCGCATCCCATGACCCCCCAAGAGCTCCTCGACGAGCACCTCTCCCTCTTCCTCCTCCCCACCACCACGGTGATAATCTCATTCATCCTCATCAAGCTCTCCAAAGACTGGGTAACAGCCACCGCGTACGGCGCCTGGCTCGTCATCAGCTTCATCGCGCTCCTCTTCTCAGGACTCTTCACCCTGCACAACGGGCTGCTCCTCAAATGGCGGATGAACTGGTGGAAGAACCTCCTCCTCTCAGGAGCGCTGTTCATCATGAGCGCCCTCATCCTCATCCTCCTCGTACGCGTCGGCGCACAAGCAGACATCCCCGACTACTCAGACGCGGTGACGAGGAAGCTCCTCCTGCCGGAAAGCCCGGAGGCGCCCCCACCCGTGGCGCCCTGCAACACGCACGACGACTGCCAGACACCAGCGGACTACCTCCTGCAATCCAACTGCCCCTTCGCCGCCGCGTGCCTGGAAGGCAGCTGCGCCGTGGTATGCCCGCTCGGCACGGCATGCGCCGAGGACGAGGATTGCGACTGCGCCGAGCGGGGCGATCGCACCCTGTCTTGCGCCTGCCTCGACAGGACGTGCGTCTCGGTCGAGGACTACATAACACAGGATATTTAAGGCGGCAATGATTCCTCGCCCCCCATGGGACTCTTCAACCTCCTCGCAGACCTCATCGGCGGCACCATGCGGCTGGCGTTCACCCTCATCGGCACCGTCCTCATCCTCGCAGGCATCATCCTCTCCCTCACCTTCATCGGCGCGGTCATCGGCATCCCCCTCATCATCATCGGCGCCATCTGCCTCGTCATCGGCTTCTCGTTCGCGCCGAGGCGAGAAGCGGTACGGTACGTGTACGTCCACAAGGACAGGCGCGAGCAACGACGAGGACGCATGGACGACGACGGCGTCATCGACGTGGAAGCGGTGAAGAAATGAGTCAGTAATCAATACCCTTCCGCCCGAGGATGCCCTTGTTGTACGGGTGCTCATGCGCGTGCATCTCCGTCACGTAGTCCCCGACGGCGATGATCTCCCGCGGCGCGTACCTGCCCGTCAGCACCAGCTCGACGTTGTCAGGCTTCTCCCGCACCAATGAGAGGACTTCCTCAATGGTGAGATGCCGGAGCTGCAGCGCCACGTGCACCTCATCGAGGATGAGGACGTCCGTCTGCCCCTGCGACAACAACTCCCTGGCACGCGCCAGCCCGCGGAGCGCCCGCTCCCTGTCAGCGTCGTCAGGCGAGAAATCCTCGTACGACGGCTCATCCTCGCTCCCTTTGCCGAACTGCTCGATGCTGAACTTTCCCGAGAAGCGGCTGGGCGCCGACAACTCACCGATGTACAATCCTCCCTTGAGGAACTGCAACATGGAGACGTTCAGGCCGTGCTCGAGCGCGCGCATCGCGAGCCCTAGCGCTGCCGTGGTCTTCCCTTTCCCGTTGCCGGTGTAGACGTGCACCAGCCCGAGCTTCTGCCTGATCGCCTCAGGGTCGTCCGCCACCATGTTCAGAGTGTGCATGTGTCAGAGTCGCAGTACTTGTCGGTCTGTTCGTGCTCCGCTTCCTCGAGCGACTTGATGGGCTGCACCTTCGCTGACAGCTCCTCGTACTCCTCCTTGGTGATAGGGATGTACGGCGCCTGCTCGTAGCCGTGGTCCTTCTTTGGCAGGAACGAGACGCCCTTCAGCCTGGTCTCGTACAACTCCAAGGCGTACAGGATGTCCTTGGCCTCGTCCTCCGAGAAGTTGATAGTGACGCTGACCTGGTTGTCGGCCCAGTGCTCCTGTATCTGCGCCGCGTTCTCCAACTGCTCCCACATGCTCACCTCGCCAACGCCACGGTCGAAGTACTCCTCCTTGACCGGGAAGGAGACCACCCACGTGTTCAGGGAGTACTTGTCCTTCTCGCAAGGATACCCCGCGGCGCGCAGCTCGTCCAGCAGCTTGCTGCCCTCTTGGAAGCGGATGTTGCGGATGTAGTACTGCGAGACCGGGTAGTGGATGCCGGGCGTGACGCCCGCCAGTAACGACACGGTCCCTGAAGGCTTCACGGACGTCGTCTTGATGCTCCGCGGCACGCACAACCACTCAGAGTACACGCGGTCGTAGTGCTGGATCTTGTCATAGCCCTTGTCCGCCGCTTGGAGCGTCCTGCGCCTGCCGAACCGCTTGAACGCCTGGGTGATGCCTGACATGCTGCACCCGATCCTCCTGTTGCGGAGCATGACCGCATTGGTCAGCTTGTTGTGCGTCGGCACGAGCGTGACGGTCTTCGCGTACAGGTAAGCGTACTTGAGCGTCTCGATCCACTCATCAGGCGTCTCGTGCTTGGCGGGGTAGGTCTCCACCAAGCAGCAGAGTTCGTACGGCTCCAAGGTCTGCTCGAGGCAGGGGTTGCCGCCCATCGCCCGGATGTCCTTGAAGTCTGGTTCCTTGCCCATGCGGCTGTACTTCTGCGCGTTCTCCAACCACTCATAGCCAGGCTCGCCGTTCTTCGCGGTGCGCTCGGCCAGCTCGGTGTAGTCCATGCCGACGCGCGCGAACACGCTGTTATTGCTGGCCCAGCGGTGGTGCATGAGCTCCTCCCGGTGCTTCGTCGGGTCTTTGAGCTCCATGAACTCCTGGTCGTCAGGCTCGCCGAACATGATCTCCGCGGTCCTCCTGACACCGCCTGAGACGACGCACCTGCCGACGAGGTTGAAGAGGTCCACGATGTCAGAGGAGGTGATCTTCTTGCCGATGCGCCCGTCCAGGATTTTCCTGATGCTGTCCACCATCTCTATCAACGGTCCTGGTCCAGAGGTGACGCCGCCGAACGTCTTGATAGGCGAGCCCATCGGCCTGACCTGGTCGTAGCTGATCTTAGCGGGCATCTTGCCCTCTCCTGAGTAAGCGTTGAGCACGGTGCGGAGGAGGTCAGTCCATCCTTCCCGCGAGTCCTCGACGACGTACAGCTTGTTCTCGATCTCGGGCTGGCGGATGACGATCTTGCCGGCGCCCTTGGTGTCGCCGCCCACGCCCACGCCTAGCATGGACATGTCCATGAGGAAGCAGAACGGCTCGGCGAAGTTGATGTGGATGTACTCGGTGCTGCAGAACGCGCAGTTGTTCAGCGCGGCTCCTCCTCTCTTGTACATGTAGTCCGTGCCCATCATCCACAGGCCTCTGCCTGGCGGGGTGAACTTGAACTCCCACATGAGCTCGAACATCCTCTGGGCTGATTTCTGGGCTTTCTCCTCGAACCAAGGGAGCTGGTTGACCGTGCAGTGGTTCTTCTGGATGGTGAACACGCCTTCCACGACGCGCTTGACGGTCTGCCAGTACTCCTCGGTGCTGCCGTCCTCTAAGGGCCGGGCGTAGCTCCGCTTGTACGTGACGTACCCGATGGGTCCCCACCGCGGCTGCTTGCCCTCGTACTGCTCGAGGAACGATGCGTCGAGGTGGAAGAAGACGCTTGCCGGCGCTTCCCGGTCTTGCATGTTGTTCGCGTTGACGCCGTAGTCGATCATGGTCGTCTGTTCTCTGACGGGGCTCATTTTGTTATTTCACCTGTGTGCTCTCTATTCTGATAGCGCTTTTTTCTGTTTGTTCTCGCTCACGAGTTGTCGTACTTCGTCCTGGAACGAGGTGATGTCCGCGAAGTCCCGGTACACGGAAGCGAACCGGAGGTAGGCGATGTTGTCGAGCTTCTTCAGCCGGCGCATGGCCATCTCGCCGATGTGGCTGCTCTTCACCGCTGACTTCTTGTGGTTGATGAGTCTTGCTTCGATGTCTTCTACTGCTCGCTCGAGCTGCGCTTGCTCGATGGGCCGTTTCTCGCAGGCGCGGCGCAGGCCGTTGAGGAGCTTGTCGCGGTCGAACGCTTCTCGTCGGCCGTCCTTCTTGATGACGGTGAGCTCGTCCTGTTCTGCTTGCTCGTACGTGGTGAACCGCTTGGCGCACCTGAGGCATTCACGCCTCCGGCGGGTGTTGCCTTCGGTCTCCCTGGTCTCCAGGACTTTGGTCTCGGGGTAGCGGCAGTAGGGGCAGCGCATGGCCGTTCACCGTGTTTTTTGTCTTTACCTAGTGATACTATTCGTAGTGTTTCCGGTTAGTCCCGGACGCTACGGATAGTGTTTGCTCGTATCCTCTCTCCTTTAAATAAATTGTGGGCGTGTGAATTGTGGTGTCAGAACATATGCGATTTTTCCTGCCTATTTCGACGCATATGCCGCACAATAATTTTCCCCATGTGGTAAAAAAATAGTTGTCCTCTGGACGCAAGAGCACTGCCAAGAAGTTCCTCCCAGACCCACAACCAAAAACTTAAAAATCTCCTTGACGCCTACCAATAAGTGACGACAACAACCAGAGACTAGGCGCGCGTATCGCTAAAACTTCCCAGCAACGAACAAAGCGCCACGCCCGCCCGGGAAAGGAGAAAGATTAATAAACGAACCCGGACGGCAACACAAAAGGGCAAAGAACATGGACTGCGAAGAACCAGAAAGCATGGACGAAATCATCTACTACACCAAGCGCACCCTGGAACCACGAGGCCGCGTCACCGCATGGACGAAGAAGAAGCAGTGCCCGCGATGCGAGCGAGCACTGATGGGCAAGCCAGTAGAGAAAGGCAAGGTCAAGATCAGAGCCACCACGTACGAGTGCCCGGCATGCGGCTACACCGAGGAGAAGAAGGAGCACGAAGAATCACTCACGCTCTGCGCCGCGTACACCTGCCCCTCATGCGGCAAGGAAGGAGCCTCATCAACACGGTACAAGCGCAAGACCCACCAAGGCGTGCCATCCTACGTCGTGACGTGCGAGCACTGCGGCCACACCATCGCACTCACGAAGAAGATGAAAGAGCCCAAGAAGAAATGACTAAACCTATTTAAACAAGCATTCCTTTCTCACCACCCATGCCCTCCCACCCCAACCCAGAGGACGACGAGGAACAACTCAGGAAGAACGAGGAGTTCGAAACCATCCACGCAACTGACGACGACGTCACCTGGGACCAAGACCCCGAATCCTACCTCACCATCATGCCCTACCCGCGCAAAGGGAAAATCATGGTGCGCGCCTACTCCCCCCAGCACGAGCAGCGCTACCTCATCGACGGCGACCACCCAAGACAAATATACTACAAGATCATCAAGATGGGACTCATCACCAAGCTGGAGCACGCAGCCTACCTCGGCAAGGAACTCCAGAAAGCGTACGTCGCGCTCAAGCACGGCCTCCACTTCAACCAAGACGACGAGCTCGACTTCGACAAGAAAGTCGAGCCCTAGCAAACCAATACGAACCTTTAAATACCATTTCTCGCCCTCCCCGCACGGGTGGTACCCTTCAAACGCATACTCATCACCAGCGCGCTGCCGTACGTGAACAACGTGCCTCACCTCGGCAACCTCATCGGCGCCGTCCTCTCAGCAGACGTCTACGCCCGGTTCGCCAGGTCGAAGTACGGCGAGGACAACGTCCTCTACATCTGCGGCGCGGACGAGCACGGCACCACGACCGAGATGAAAGCGAAAGAGGAAGGGCTCACCCCGCAGCAGCTGTGCGACAAGTACTACGCCATCCACAAGGACATCTACGACTGGTTCCGCATCGAGTTCGACATCTTCGGGCGGACCGCGCACCCGACGCAAGTGAAGAATGCCCAGAACATCTTCCAGAAGCTGTACGAGAACGGCTACATCAAGGAAGACGAGCTCGAGCAGACGTACGACGAGCAAGCGGAACAGTTCCTCGCCGACCGGTACGTGGAAGGCACCTGTCCCTACTGCAAGCACGAGGGCGCGAGGGGCGACCAGTGCGACGCCTGCGGCAAGATGCTCAACCCGAAGGAGCTCCTCGACCCCGTCTCGAAGATAACCGGCACCGCCCCGGTCATCAAGAAGGTCAAGCACCTCTTCCTCGACCTAGAGAACTTGCAACCGCTATTGGAAGGATGGATGAAGAAGCAATCAATCAAGGATGACTGGGCGGCGAACGCGAGGAACGTCACCAAAGGTTGGTTGAAGGAAGGGCTGAAAAAAAGGTGTATCACCCGAGACCTCAAATGGGGCATCCCCGTCCCGCTCAAAGGATGGGAGGACAAGGTCCTGTACGTCTGGTTCGAGGCCCCCATCGGGTATATATCGATAACCGAGCAACTAGTAGGCGAAAAGTACAAGGAGTGGTGGCACGCACCAGAGGAGGTCAAGCTCGTCCAGTTCATGGGCAAGGACAACATCCCCTTCCACACTCTCCTCTTCCCGGCCACCCTCCTCGGCACGAAGCAGCCCTGGACGCTGGTGAGCAACCTTAGCAGCACGGACTACCTCAACTACGAGGACGGCAAGTTCTCCAAGTCCAAAGGCATTGGCGTGTTCGGCGACGACGCGCAGAAGACCGGGCTGCCCGCGGACGCGTACCGCTACTACCTGCTCAGCGTCAGGCCGGAGACGAGCGACACCCAGTTCTCCTGGCACGACTTCGCCAGCCACCTCAACAACGAGCTCGTCGCCACCCTCGGCAACCTCGTCAACCGAACCCTCGTGTTCATCAGGAACTACGCGGACAGCACGATCACGGCCGAGCCCGCGCCATCAACAGAGGACGAGGAGTTCTGGAACAAGGTCAAGGAGAAAGAAGAGCAGGCCACGGCACTCCTGGACGAGGTCAGGCTGCGCGACGCCCTCAAGGCAGCCATGGACGCCGCGCGGGAAGGCAACGCGTACTTCCAGGCCAGCCAGCCCTGGAAGGCCATCAAGGAAGACCCTGACAAGGCGAAGACCTCGCTCTACTACCTGGCACACCTGTGCAAGGACCTCGCCATCCTCCTCCACCCCTACCTGCCCGCGACGAGCGACGCCATCTTCGAGCAGCTCGGCACCGAGCCGCGCGCCTGGGACGACCTCGGCGCGCTGAACCTCGGCGGCCACCGCATCAACGAGCCGGAGCACCTGTTCAAGAAAGTAGAGGACAAAGAGGTGCAGGCACTCAAGGAACGGTTCGCCGGCAAGCAACGACCAAGCCCCGAGGAGACGTTCAAGGGATTCGACCTCCGCGTCGCCACCATCACGAAAGCCGAGCAGCACCCGGACGCGGACAAGCTCTACGTCGAGACGCTGGACGTCGGCCCCCTCGGCCGGCGAAAGATCGTGTCAGGATTGCAAGGGCACTACGACAAGGAGGAGCTCGTCGGCAAGCGCATCGTCCTCGTCGCCAACCTCGAACCCGCGAAGCTCCGAGGCGTCACGAGCCACGGCATGCTCCTCGCCGCGGAGGACGACGAAGGAGGCGTAGGATTAGTCCTCGCCCCTCATGCGAAGCCAGGAGACCACGTAGCCCTCGCAGGAGTAGCCCCGCAACCGAAAGAACGGATAAGCATCAAGGAGTTCTTCAGCGTCACCATCGACGCCAACGAGCAAGGAGCGAGCGTGCACGGCAAGCCACTCCTCGCCGCCGGCAAGCCCCTTGTCATCGACAAGGGCATCACCGGCCAAGCACGCTGACACCATAGAAAACTATATAAAGGCCCCTGCCAGGGGTGTCATGGTGTTGTGGACGAGAAAGAGGTGGCACGCTTTTTGAACCTATACGTAAGGACAAGCATCATGCTCGCCTGCTTCCTCCTCCTCTCAACAACCACCGCGGCCGACCCCGCCATCACGGACGCCCGGTTCGAATGGGACCACGAGCCCATCACCCACCTCAAACCAGGAACGCCCGCCGCTGCGTGGTACTCGTTCACCGTCACGGACGCCGACGACGTCGCAGCCGTCACGATAGACCTCTCAGCGATCGACCCGGCCAAGAATCCTGAGGAGCTCCAGAGGGAGATGGGGCCGCCGCCCAACGGCTGCGCCAAAGGGCAAGGAAAGCTCACCTGCCTCATCCCCGGACTCGTCATCAACACCGACCAATCAACCATCACCGTCAAGTTCACCATCACCCTCGACGACGGGACAGAGACACAAATAGAACAGACCGCCTCGTTCACCATCGACAACACCAGGCCGGAAGTCGCGAGCATCACCACGGACGCGTGCGACGACGAGACGTGCTACGTCAAGGACGGCTGGAACAACATCACCATCACGTTCACGGACAGCGTCGCGAGCTTCCACAAACGATACGTCCAGTACCGCATCGGCACCAAGGACGGCTGGGTGGAGACTTGCGACGGCCTCACCTGCTGGGGACGCACCAGGACGAGCTGCGAGGACGGCCGAGCACTCACCCTCCGCGTCCTGCCGCAGACCAAGGACGACGCGGGCAACCAAGTACAACCCAGCCCGGGAAGCACAGCGATATGCGACGCCTCGCCCCCAGAGATAGACGAGGACACCATCGCGTACACGACCTCGAGCGGCGTGGACACGACGAACGACGCCGCGCAGAAACCCTACCTCCCCTCCATGGACACCGCCACCGTCTCGTTCAACGCGACCGAGCACGGCAGCGCCGTCGACATCACCATCAACGCCGAGGCACTAGGATCTGAGGAGCCCGTCACCGGCTCGTGCAGCCGCTTCGAGGAGACGGACACGTGGACGTGCACGGCCAGCTTCGACGTCAACCTCGACGGGCTGTTCAGGAACATCAAGCTCCCCCTCACCGCGACCGACTTCGCAGGCAACGAAGAAACGATAAACCTGGAGTTCGACGTCCTCCCCAAGAACGAAGGACCACCGGATGACTGGCAAGGCATCGACACCCCGCCAGAGCAATACGCGAACAAACACTACCTAGCGTACACCGCAAAGCACTTCTACCTCGACCTCAACCTCGAGAAGAAGACGTCGACCGCGAAGCTCCTCGACGTCCAGCCGCGGCAAGAGACGTCGTGCGAGCCACTCACCAAGGACGCCCACGGCAACCTCGTCGGCACCGCCGGCGACCTCTACCTCGAAGTCATCGACTACGGAGAACACGATGTCATGGTCAAGCTCAACATGCCCGCGCGCGAACACTACCAAGACATAGACCACAACCTCCTCGAATACCGCTGCACCCTCGCCATCATGACCTACCGGGGAGACGTCATCAACCTCGAACCAGAAGTGGAGAACGTCACCATCAAGGTACGATTGCACGCATCGAAGACGATGGGCGAGAAGGTGCAAGAAGAGATCAACACCACGCTCTACGAGGCCGAGAAGAACATTGCGAGGATGCAGGAGGCGAAGAAGATCCTGAACTACGCGAGGATTGCCTGCAGCACGCTCTCCGCGACGAAGAGCGCCGGCGGCGCGCTCTCATCAGCCGCGGCCGCCATGTACCCCTTCCCCGTCACGTACAACATCGCGCTCACCCTGGACAACATCGGTGGCAACCTACAGGATTTCGCCGAAGGCGGCACGACAGGCTTCCTCAGGAAGAACTGCGCATTCTTGGAGTGCAACGCCACCGCCGCCAAGAACGTGCTCGGAGGAACAGACATAGGCAAAGGCCTCGACAAGGCAGCCCAGGCGATGGGCCAAGAGAACTACCTCTCCACCATGAACCCGTACGACAGCTACGTCTCCGCCATCATGACCGGCTGCGTCCCCGCCTGGGTGTACCACATGGAACAATGGCAAGGCATCGACTGCGGCTACGCCCTCTGCCTCAGCGCGGGCATCGACAGCGGCACCGCCACGCTCGACACCTGCCAAGCAACGTACAAGTACGACAAGTGCACCTACCTCCTCGGCGGCGCTGTCAACGGGCTCCCCTTCGTCAGCCTGTTCAAGAACGTCGCGCACAATCTCGCCGACACGCTTAGCAACCCCGTCTCGTTCTTCACCACAGTGGGCTTCAGCGGCTCGTGCACCATCTCAGGCATGGTCTTGAAGAACCAGGAACTGGCCAAGCTCGAAGGAGAGGCGCTGCAAGAAGCCATAAAGAGCCTCGGACTGGCGAGGATTCCGTACGCCATCTGCAAGGCAAGGGCGGGGGTGATGGGCGCCGTCGAGGCCACGAACAAGATCGTGCAGATGATCGAGCAGTTCAAGGTCCTCATCAACCCCTCGGCTAGTACGGACCCTTGCGCCAACGCGTACGGGCACATCGACATGAACAACCTGTACTGGAACTACGACGTCGACGGTGACAAAGACCCCATCAACGAGCAGACCTTCCCCTTCGGCAACGGCCAGACTATGCGCTGCACCACGACGGGCCTGTGCACGGCCACCATGAGAGGAGATGACAACAACGAGTACCGCGTCACCGTCCACCCGACAGGGGACGGCGGCTACTCGCTCTTCGTCGATTCGCAACGATTCTCCGCGAAGGACCTCTACCGGCAATCCTACGGCACGTTCCAACAACAGCTCCGTTACACGCAAGGCTACCAAGGACTGAACTACCCGCAATATCCTTACATGAGCTACCCGTACAATCTCGGCTCCGGCCTCGGCCTGCAGCAACCATACTACGGCTATCCTGGCGGCTATTACAGCAACCCCCTCCCCTACCCTGTCATCGCGAGGTTCAGGACGAACGTGGGCGGCGAGAGCGGCTCCCTCTCCGGCGACGAGGGAACCGAAGATGAACCAGGCCTCGGCCCCGTCGACTTCCCTACGAGCGGATCATCGAGCGTCTTCCTCAACCCCGTCTCCCATAACGACATCTTCGAGCGTCTCGTGCCCGGCGGAATAGAGAACAATGAATTTTTCAAGCAGGAAGACGGCAAGCTCATGCTAAAGGATCCTTCCACCACGTTGACTCCTCAGGGTCAAGCACTCCTGGAACTGTACAATTCAGGAAAGGACGTCGCGTATTTCTTCACCGACTCAAAAGGCAACATCTTATTCGACGAAGGAGAATTCGGGGAATTCGTCAATTTCAACCAAGAAGACATAGAGGCGATCATCAAGAAAACAGAAGAGTTCAACGAAGATCTGGATGAGATCCTCAGGGAAGAAGGGGGTGACGAACTCCTCGAAGCATTTATAAATCACCAGAAAATGATATACGATACAGGCACGAAAGTGGCCGAGCACGACAGGGAGATATCTTACAACAGCCAAGTGCAGGACTCCGCAAAGGGCTACGGAGCGTCCTATGAGTACATCTACGGTGGCGGCTACAAGCAAGACCTGGATAAACTGACGGCCGGCTTGGAGAAGATTTGGGATATGGGAGAGGAAGGACAGCTTTTTGTAGAAGGACTGCTCCTCAATTATGACATCTCCAAGGATGATATCGGCAATTCTCTCGAAGAGGCCATCAAGCGCGGGAAAGGAATGAATTTCCCCAAAACCACGAGCGAGAAATTCCTGAATAAACTCAGAGACAGCGACATCAACATAAAGGTTTTGGAAGATGATTTTGACGAGGAACAAGACAAGTACCACAGAGCATCATCGAATATCGAGAACGTGAATGACTTCTTCAAGGAAACATACGGCATCGACGTACCAGAAGGCGAGAATATCGATGATTACAAGAGCATTTCCGTGAAATACGACGAAGGCGGCAACATCGTTGCCTGCTCTTATGTGAAAGGCAGCCAAAGGCATTGTACTGGCGGGGACCATTGTGATGACCTGGAAGGATTTGAAGAAGTGTATGACAAAGAAGACGGCAATATAGTAGAACTCCTTAGAGAAAACGCGAAAGCCAAAGAGAAAGCCGCGAAGCAAGCCAAGCGGGAGGTGAAAAAACTCCTCCGACAGACCGAATCAAACTTCTACATCATCCGTGAGATAACCCGTGACTGGACCGGCGTGATGAACATCCTGCAATCAACCGCTCGCATCTCGCGCAACATGAACATGTTCACGAAGTGGATCGATGACAAGCAAGGGTGGGTGGACACCGACCTCTGGCTCAAAGACAAGGAGTGGTTCCAGAACTACAAATCCTGGTGGCAGGAACGCCACAACGACATAGACTTCGAGAACAGGATCTGCGAGAGCCGACTAGGCAAGGCGTCAGACCCCGGCACGCTCATGCTCGGCAGGAACGCCAAGGGGTTCCTCTTCCCCGCCGCGCACGTCGAAGGCATCCGCATCAGCCACAGCTTTAACAACGACAATTTCACGTACAACATCAACGTGTTCGTCGCGAACACGATCGAGGAAGAGAACCTCACGTTCAGCGTGCACCTCACCGACGGCAGCCGACGGGAACCCATCAAGCTCATCGACTACGACGGCCTCCTCGTCGACCGCGTCGACGTCCCCAAAGGGGACCCGTACCAGAAGACCAAGAGCGTGCTCCTCGAGCACGAGAGCACGAAGAAGTACGACGAGGTGTGCATCAGGTTCCACAACGACAACCTCGACCGCTGGTTCGAGGTGCAACGACAGAACAACGAGTACTGCCGGGAGCTGGACAGAGGATGAGCAACGACGAGAAAGCGCAGGTCACCATCTTCGTCATCCTAGGCCTGGTGCTGCTCCTCATCGTCACCCTCTTCATCGTCATCCGCAAGGACATCGGCACCGAGCCTGACCCTGACGACCCGCGCACCACGCATGACTTCAGCAACGCGGCCGCTATCTACCAAGCAGCGGCGGATTCCTGCCTCGAGCTCGAAGGGCAGCGCGCCACCACAGCGGTCATGGCCAACGGCGGCTACCTCGACCCCGCAGCGGAAGGGTTCCACGCCGTGGAGGAACACCCGACCAAAGGCAACGCCCTCCTGTTCGGCACCCGCCTCGTACCCTACTGGCTCGAGCACAAAGGGCCCGTGGACTGCCGGGGCGGCTGCTCGTTCATCGAGCACGTCCCGCCGCTCACCCCTGAGAGCGCGAGGCCGGGCAAGACCATCGAGGAGCGAATAGAGGAGCGCATGCACCCGGCCCTCAAGCCCTGCCTCGACAGCATCATCCTCCCCGAGGACTACGAGACGAGCATGGCGGACGACTACGACGTCGAGGTCACCATCGCCGAGGAACGCATCCTCTACCACTTGACAAGAAAGGTCAACATCACCTACCTCCCCGGGAAGGAGACGATGACCATTGACGAGGTGCGTGGCGAGAGCGCGGCGTACGTCAAGCTCCTCTACGAGAACGCCATCGACCTGGTCGAGCAGCTCGAGCTCAGCAACGAGACGTACTCGTTCGGCGACGCCATCGCCCTCACCATCAGGTCGTTCGGCCTCGGAGAAGACCCCGAGCTGCCGCCCATGGACGGCAAGGCGACGTTCTTCGAACGACAACCGCAACGATGGCTGTACCCTGACGTCAAGGAAACGCTGCAGATGCGGCTCGCAGACCACCTCCCCCTCATCCAGCTCAGGAACACTGCTGGCGAGCGATTATTCCTCGACCAGAACCGGTACTCGGAAAGGATGTACAACACGAATGAGTTCAGCCCTGACGTGTTCTGGACCTACCCGAACTACGCGCAGGAGCTCTACATCGACTTCATCTACCTCCCAGACTGGGACATCGAGTTCGACGTCAACCCGAGGAACGGCTACCTCATCGAGCCGGAATCAGGCACCTTCCCCTTGCTCGAAGCGCTCCCCCTCGGACTCACCAACTACGAGTTCACCTACGACCTCCGCGTCCCCCTCCTCGTCATCATCCAGGACAAGGTCAGCTTCGACGGGCAAGGGCTCACCCTCCTGTTCGCCATCGAGACCGGCCTCGTCGCGAACGAGCCCATCGTGTACGGCAACGCCAGCCTCATCAACCAGGAACAAGCAGACCTGTTCAGCAGCGACGGCCAGCGATTGTTCAGCCTCACCCGCATCACCACGACCGACGCCCTCACCAGTCAGCCACTGGAAGGCGTCGAGGTCACCTACGTGTGCGGCGAGGACACCTCCTCGGCAGGCATGTCAGACGAGCAAGGCGTCATCGACGCCAGCCTCCCCTTCTGCCTCGGCGGCTACCTCACCGCCACCAAGGACGGCTACCTCTCAGGCATCACCAGGCACGACATGGTCGACGAGGACTACGTCGAGAGGGAGGTCGAGCTCACCCCGCTCAAGGACTACGCGATCGAACTCCGCTCCTACAAGCTTACCAAGATGCCCTTCGTCTTCCCCGACGAGGGAGAGCTCGGACCCTCCGCGCAAACGCTCGCCGACACCTTCTCCGCGCGCGGCAAAGACATCCTCGAGCAAGGGTTCTACTGGATCCTAGGCACCTCCGAAGGACGACTAGGAGCAGACGACCAAGCGACCCTCATCCTCACCCGTGAGACGAGGCCTGGAGAGCAGGACTACGTCGAGACCGTGTTCCTCAACCTCACCAACGAGGCAGAACAAGCAGTCACCCTCGCAGCGGGCACGTACGACGTCCAGCTCTACGTCAACACGCTGTACGGCGAAGGCCACGCCCAGGACGAGTTCGTCGTCCCAGAGGACGAGGTGTGCTGGGGAGAAGGACTGTTCGACGGCCCCGAGGGGTGCGAGACCATCCCCGAAGTCGTGTTCAACGAATCACTCCTCAGAGGAGGCGTCGAGCTCCTCGCAAACGACGGCCTCGGGCTAGAAGTCACCAAGGACGCGTACGGCAACGACACCCTCACCATCTATTACCTGGAGATCGCGCTGTCAGACGTGCAGAAGCACGAAGACCTCGCAGTCCTTGGAGAGTTAGACCTGCACAGCCAAGTGTACAACGAGACGCTCACACCAGCGTTCTCCAAAGAAGAGTGAGAAGGAAGGAGAAGAAAAGTCTCTTAGCTTTCTCTCTGCTGGATGGGAGTGTACTTGATGCCTCTCTGCTTGTAATCAACCCTTTCGCCGTGCTTGAGCCCTTTCCAGACGTTGTATCCCTGCATCGGGGAAGTGGTACTGAACAAGCCGTGGTTCTCGATCTCCGCATCGTACTGCGGCAGCAACCCTTTCCTGAGATACAATCTGATTTTTGCCGGGTGGAAGTCCTTGGTATGTTCCCTGAACACAGTATTCTTGTAATTGCCTTCCGCTCCTTGTTTGTGCAGGTCGTGCTGCGATTGGAGGATGCCGAGGAGTTCTCGCCCCTTATTCTTGGAGACAAGCGCGCTAGTCAGGATTTGGTCCAAAGAAGCGAAATTATCTAAGAAAGGATGCCTTCCGTCTCTTGTTCTGAAACCTGTGTGCTGATCGTAAAAGTTCGAGATGGCATTGAACAGTTCCCTGCCCTTGAGCTTCTGCTTTTCTATGGTGTCTAGGAGCTCATGGAATTCTAGGGCGTCATCGCTCTTATCACCATAGATGCTCATTGATTTCTTCAGGTAGCCCAACATCATGTCAGCGAACTTCTCCCTGAGCTTTTCTCCGTGCTTGCTCTCATCGAGTTCCTTATCCAGGCCGCCAGCAACGTCTTCAATTGCCTTCTCAGCGCCGAGATAAATGTTTTCATACCATGACTTGAAGAAATGGTCTCGTTTCTTACCGAGGTCGTCTGAATCTTCCCACTTCTTATAGTTCGAGAAACTTTTGTCGATGTTATTGGCAAGGTCCTTGTTGAAGAAATCATCAATGGTCTTCTCCTTCTTGTCCGCCATGTGAGCATCACCCGTAATACTGCGTGTAGAAGTGGATGCGCGCGCTGACTATTTATACTTTTTCCTTTTCCTGAGTGATGACAGCCTTGCCAGAGCCTTTCCGGCCAGACCATGCACAACCTTTATAAACATCCGCTCATCCTGGGAACCTACGAGAGGTGCCCCTCACCATGGCCAAGCGCAAAACACCCGCTTCTCATAAGAAGAAAAAAGCCTCGTCGAAACAGCCGCAGACGAGACCCGCAGCCCACGAGCAGCCAAGGGAGGCTCCTGATGCCAAGCGGACAGACCTGCTCGAGAACCTCCCCGCGGGCATGCCCGCCGCGAGCAAGAAGCGCCTCGAAGACATCAAGGCCATGCTGGACAAGTTCCAGAAGAAGGCACTGGCCAAGTTCGAGGACTACGTCATGGGCCTCGCCCTCCTCCCCCCCACCAAGGCCGAGGACGTCGAGCGGGAAGAGGAGCGCAAGCTCACCAAGGCGGAAACAGAGGAATTGGAGAAGCAGGTCAACGTCCTCCTCCTCGTGGATGACGGCGACAGCAAGAAGCTCTCAAAGGAAGAGCTCAAGGAGAAGCTCTCCGCCGTGTTCGGCAAGATGGCCAAGGAGGTGGACAAGCACCTCGCCCCCAAGACGATCATCCTCTCAGAGCTCTGGCAGTCCTGCTACGACGCCAAGTACGACCTCGTGCGCGTGATAGCCATGGCCGCCCCGGTCTACGACAAGGGCATGCTCGCAGCCATCAAGATAGCCGACGTGCACAAGGAGATGGTATTGAAGAAGTTCGAGAAGTACATCGTCAGCTACGTCCTCGCAGGCAGCCTCGTCCAAGGACGAGCGACCCCGCAATCAGACATCGACGTGTTCATAGTCGTGGACGACACGGACGTCAAGAAGATGACCCGTGCCGAGCTCAAGGACAAATTAAGGGCGATCATCATCAGCATGGGCTTCGAAGCGGGGAAGATGACCGGCATCGAGAACAAGCTCAACGTCCAGGTCTACATCCTCACTGACTTCTGGGACAACATCAAAGAGGCCAACCCTATCATCTTCACCTTCCTCCGCGACGGCATCCCGTTCTACGACCGCGGCATCTTCATGCCCTGGAAGCAACTCCTCCAGATGGGCCGCATCAAGCCCTCGCCGGAAGCCATCGACCTGTTCATGAGCACCGGGGAGCAAATGGTCGACCGCATCAAGGCGAAGCTGCGAGACATCGCCACCGAGGACTTCTTCTACGCGACCCTGACGCCGTCGCAAGCGGCCCTCATGCTGTACGGCGTGCCGCCCCCGACGCCGAAGGAGACGCCCGCGCTGCTGCGAGAACTCCTCGTCAAGAAGGAGAGGATATTCCCAGAAGCACAGGTCAAGTTCCTCGAGCGCGTCATCAAGGTGCGCAAGGACTTCGAGCACGGCGCTCGGAAAAGCGTCACCGGCAAGGAGCTCGACGAGCTCCTCGACGGCAGCGACCGCTACCTCAAGCAACTCAAGGAACTCTTCCGCAAGATCGACGAGCTCAAGGAGAAAGAAACAGTCCTCGACGCGTATGACGCCATCGCCACCGCGGTACGAGACGTCCTCCGATTCGAGGGCGTCACCGAGGCCAAGGACGAGGACCTCGCAGGATCGTTCAAGAACTACCTCGTCGACAAGGGCGTCCTGGCAGCGAAGACGGAACGGCAGCTCCACGACGTCATCAAGGCGAAGAAGGACTATGACGACGGCAAGCTCACCAAGGCCGAGGCGCAGACCGCGAAGAAGACCGGCCGTGAACTCCTCAAGACGCTCGTCGAGCACCTGCAACGAGCGCGCGGCCGGGAACTGGAACGGGCGAGGATCAGGGTGAAGCACGGCGACCGCTACGGAGAAGTCCTCCTCCTCGGAAAGGAGGCGTACATCATCCATGACCTCGACCACGAGGAGAAAGAGGTCAGCGTCGCGGAGATAGCGGAGGACGGCTCGCTGCAGAAGGTCAGGGCGACCACGATCGAAGAGCTCGAGCACGCCCTCGCACGAGTAGACATCCCCGCCAAGACGTTCATCAAGCAGCCCATCTTCGACGACCTGCTCAAGATCTTCGGCAAGGACGTCGAGATACTCGTGAACTACTGAGCAAGTCTTATTGTTTGCGAAACCATTAAATACTGGCCTCCCATTTCTCGTTTCCAAGAAAGGGCAGGGATAGCATGAAGACCGGATACGCCGTCGCCGATGTCATGACCACCAAGCCGCTCACGGCCCCCCCGCAAACTTCTATCAAGAACTGCGCCGAGCTGATGCGCAAGCACGACGTGAGCAGCATGCTCATCACCGAAGAGGAAGACCTGGTCGGCATCGTCACGGGCAAGGACTACGTGTACAAGGCGGCCGCCAAAGGGCTCTCCGTGGAGGAACCCGTGAGCAGGATCATGTCCGCGCCCACCCACACCGTGCGGCCAGGCGCCGACATCTTCGACGCGGTGAAGTCTATGAACGAGAACGGCGTGCGCCACCTGCCAGTCATGGAAGGGCGGAAGATGGTGGGGTACATCACCATGACCACCATCCTCAAGATCGAGCCCCAGCTCTTCGAGCTCCTCACCGAGAAGATAGAGCTGAGAGGCATCAGCCCGCAGAGCTCCTTGCGGGAGTCCCTCGACAGCGAGCTCTCAGGCCAGTGCGAGTCGTGCGGCAACTACTCCTCGAAGCTGGTGGAGAGCGAAGGGCGCATGGTCTGCCCTAACTGCGTGATCCGCTAAGGCCTGGCCCGCCGCTCGCCAGGATCGCACGCCGAGCACGTCGCGTCCAGGTAACGCCAACCGAACGTGTACTCGTCGCCTGAGAACAAGGTCCGCTGCGGCACCCACGCCTCGACCGCGACGTGCCCCGGCGTGCCATGATCGAACCTGGTCAGGACGCCGACGCTGCGAAGCAGGCTCGCGAGGAGTATGGCGTGGCCGTCGCAATCAGCCGCCCCCGCCAGCAAGGTCTCCTGCGGCAATTCGTAGTACTCCTCGACCGGGTCATGCACGTACCCTATGTTGTCCCTGACGAAGTAGAAGAGCGCGTCGGCGTAGCACCGCTTGTCAGGCTCGCCGCACGCCGCCGTGACGACGCGGCTCGCCACGAGCTTGAGGCTCGGGTCGTCCGCGATGACGTACGCGTCGATGGTGTTCGCGGCCGGCCTGTCAGGGACGTCGAGGCTTGCGGGCACGACCTCGTCGAACGGGGGTATCTTGTTGGGTTGGGCGCGCTCAGGGAACACGCCTGACGGGAGGAGCCACAGGACGAGGAGGATGACCAGCACGGCGCCGACGAGGTAGGCCGCCGGCCCGCTAGGAGGAGTGGCCGGGCTCCGCTCCTCGGTGATGACGTCGCGGAGCAATCGTTCGTGCTCCTCATCCCGCTCTGCCCGCGTGCTCATAGCCCTCTCCCGGGGGCTTCTTTGTTTTAAGCGTTGCGGTCCCTTGCATAATATTTATAAATAATCCTTTGTCTTAGTCACGGATGGCGACGACTGAGGGGCCGAAGCACGTCGGGTTCATCCTTGACGGCAACCGCCGCTACGCGCGGCGGCTGGCGATGCAGCCCTGGAAGGGTCACGAGGCCGGCCTCGACAACGTCGAGAGGGTTTTGCGGTGGTGCAAGGAGCTCGGCGTCATGGAGGTGACGCTGTACACGTTTTCCATGCAGAACTTCAAGCGCTCCCCCGACGAGGTCAAGTTCCTGATGCGATTGTTCGTCAAGGCGGCTGACGACCTGGCTTCCTCTGACGACCCTGACAAGCGGTTGGTGCGCGTCCGCTTCATCGGGAGGAAGCGCCTCTTGCCGCGAGAGGTGCAGGACGCCATCGCTCGCGTAGAGGAGGAGACCAAGGACAACGTTCCTTACAGGCTGAACGTCGCCTTGGCGTACGGCGGCCGCGAGGAGGTCACCGACGCGTGCAGGGAGGTCGCGAGGCTGGTGCTGCGGGGAGAGCTTTCGCCTGATGACATCGACGAGTCTACCATCCAGGAGCACCTCTACTTGCAGTCAGAGCCTGACATGATCATCAGGACGAGCGGCGAGCACCGCACGAGCAACTTCCTCATCTGGCAATCGTGGTACAGCGAGTGGTTCTTCCCTGAGAAGATGTGGCCTGAGCTCGAGAAGGATGACTTCGTCGCCATGTTCGAGGAGTTCAAGAGGCGTGAGCGGCGTTTCGGCAGGAAATAATTATTTCTCCTCTTATTCTTCGCCGAGCACGGTCGCGGTGAACGTGAACACCTGGGTCTCGTTGTGCCGCCACGCGTCCCTGGGCAGGCCTGCTTTCTCGCACGTCATGGCGAGCGCTTCTTGCGGCGTCGCGTCCTTGCCGAACACTTGTGGCAGGAGGAGCCCTGAGCGCCAGCCGCGCTGCACGATGAGCCCGGTCTTGCCTGGGATGAAGGAGAGCTCCTTGTCTCCAGGGTCTTCCGTGGCGATGTGCTTCGGCGTGCTCAGCACGCTGACCTCGACCGTGATGTCAGGCAATTCGTCCTCTCGCAGGGGCGGGAACCGTGGGTCGTGCAGCGCCGCTCCTCTCGCCGCTTCTCGCACCGCTTCCTTGAGCGGCTTGTCGGTGGTGACGTACCCGATGCATCCTCGTAGCTGGCCGTGCTTGGTGATGGTGACGAAGCAGCCTTCCCGCTCGTCATAGCCTTCTGGGAGCGTGATGGCCTTTCCTGTGAGGCTGCTCGTGATGGCGTCCTTCGCGAGCCGCACTAGCGGGTGGGTCATCACACCATGAGGATGCGCGGGAGGATTTAAGCCTTACGCCTTGAGCTTGTTGAACGTGTCGGAGAATTCCTTGTTGCGCTTCTTGAGCCTGTTGGCCGCGTTCGTGAGCGCCTTCGCCGGTTCTTGCTTGCCGTTCGTCTCGATGATGAACTTTGGGATGCCGATGAGGGGGTGGTCTATGTTGTAGGCCGCGGCGACGACGTCCTTGTCCTGCCAGAGCTCGTCCTTCAGCGCGTTGCACAGGGTGTGCCCTGATCCTTTGAGCTCGAACACGAGCCGCTTCTTCGTCTTCTCCAGGACGGTGAGCTCCATAGGGTGGAGGACCAGGGTTTCTTTTATAAATCTTTCCGTGCGTGCCAGCACGTTACCGGCACTTTGCAGGCTTGTTTCTCGTGCTGCGGCATGGTGTTGGGCAGGTTGAACAAGAAGGGGAATCGTTGCGCGACGGTGATGCCTCGTCGCCGGAACCATTCCTCGAGGTAGGCGTCCGTGCTGCTCTTGTGGAAGCTGTAGCACTCGCCGGCCGCCGTGAATGCTTGTTCGAGGAATCGTGTGTCTGCGTGCCGTTCCTTGGTGCCGAACGGCGGGTTGGTCACGACGAGGTCTGCTCTTGGCGGTTCCGTCGCGGTGGCGTCGGCGATGATGACGTCATGGGTGCCGGTGATGGCGTCCGTCTCTTCTTGCATCGTCGAGATGTTCCTCTCGATGGCTTCTTTGAGCGAGGGGTCCTTCTCGATGAAGTCGACGTGGGCCGCGCCGAGGATGAGCGCGCCGATGCCGAGGATGCCTGTGCCTGCGCCGAGGTCGAGGACGCGTTTGCCTTCGATGAGTCCTTTGGTGCGCGCGTCCCAGAGGATGGTGGCTGCGGCCTCTGATGGCGTGGCGTGTTGCTCCAGCCTTGCCTTGGGGTTCTCGAACGTGTCGAGCTTGCTGAGGAGGACTGCGAGGGTTGCTCTGCTCATGAGGGTGGAGAAGGCCGCAACCTTTATAAATGAGGTGGGTGTTCTCCTGCTCTAGGGATGCCCTGGTGCGAGCTCGGGCATGCTCGGTAGAACGGCTCATGATTCTATCCGAGGGAAGGCAGTAGCAAGATGGCACGTATGCACAGCAGGGATAAGGGGAAGAGCGGTAGCACCAAGCCTGCCAAGCGGTCGACGCCTACCTGGCTCCAGTACAAGTCCAAGGAAGTGGAGCTCTTGATCGTCAAGTACGCGAAGGAGGGCAAGACGCCTTCGCAGATAGGGATGTTCTTGCGGGACGAGTACGGCATTCCTGACGTCGCGATCGTCACGAAGCGAGGCGTCGCTGCCATCCTTGAGGAGAAGGGTTTGTTGGCGGACATCCCTGAGGACTTGATGGCGCTCATCCGCAAGGCGGTGCTGCTTCGCAAGCACCTCGAGGAGAACCACAAGGACCAGCCGGGCAAGCGCGGCTTGCGCCTCACCGAGAGCAAGATTCTGCGCTTGGCCAAGTACTATAAGCGTTCCGGCAGGCTGCCGGCGTCGTGGAAGTATGATCCTGAGAAGGTCAAGCTGACTATCGAGTGAGCGATGCCCTGTGCTTTTTTTCTCTTATTCTTCTCCTGTGAGGTCTTTCTTGACTTGTTCCCGGTACGCCTCGTCTTCTCTGAGCCGTCGTATGACTTCGTCGACGTGCTCTTTCGTGAGGTGGTATTGGGGGAAGAGGGCGAGTAGGTCTTGGTGGTTGTTCTCCGAGAGTTCTGGGAGGAGCGCGTAGAGGTTGTCGAAGCCGAGCTGGTTGAGGAGCTGCCCGTACCGCATTTCGACCTGCCCGATGGTGTAGGTTGGCTTGTCGTCTGTGGGTGTCGTTGCGGGGCTTGGTTCTTGTCTGCTTGTCCTGCTCTGGGCGTAGTGGTTTCTTGTCGTGTTCTTGACGGGTTCCGCGAGTCGTTCGCGCACGTATGCCTGTGCTCGTTCGGCGTCCATGGTGTAGCCGCGCTCGTTGGGGTGGACGCCTTTCTTGAGCTTGAGGGGGTGGTCGTCGAGGAATCGTTCGAGCTTCGGCGTGAGGATGTTGTGCTGCGCGATGCGTTTGCGGAACGAGATGCTTTGTTGCGCCTGGTTCATGGTCGACTCGTAGTTCGCGATGGTGATGGTGGCGCCGTGCCGTTCGAGCATGTCTTCGAGGTAGCGGCGTCCTGCCCGCTTGACCTCTTCCTTCCTGATGAGGGGGGTGCGGTGGGCTTCCAGCACGTGGGCGATGGCGTCTGCGAAGAGGTGCGCTTCTCCTGCGACGTTGTACTTGGTGATGGCTCGTCCGTCGCTGAGCCTAGCGAGCTCGCCGTTCACGTAGCGGTCTCCTTCCTCGCTGAAGAACGCCTGTTCGGGGTCGGTTACTTGTTGTCGTATGCTCAGTGCGAGGGTGTCGATGGTGTTGTGGTTGATGGTGCTGTTGTCGGGGTCGTCCATGTGCTTGTCCGGTAACCATTCCACACTTAAAAACATTCCTTTGTAACCACTCATCAGTAAATAAAAAAAGAAATCTTTATAAATTCTGTGCGCTTCCCCCACACCCATGAGAGAAGCCATACCCCTCATCACCGCCATCAGCTGCATCTTCCTCCTCGGCGCCATCAGCGCCCTCATCCTCTACCCAGCGCTCTCACCAGCGCTAGAACTCCCAACAGGACCACAACGACCCGAAGAACGGCACTCACCAGGAGACACCGTCACCGAAGACCAGATCAAAGTGTACAAGAACGGCGTGTACGTCTCGCTCCAAGACCAAGACGAGAATGACTGGCTCATCAACCTCGACCTGGCAGACAGCTCCTGGAGCACGTTCACCGACACCAACAGCATGGACCCCGTGTTCGACGTCGGCGCCAACACGGTCAGGATACGAGTACCCCCAGAAACGCTCCAAATAGGCGACATCGTCAGCTACCGACGAGGAGACGACATCATCATCCACCGCATCACCCACATAGACCAAGACGAACAAGGACTGTACTTCGTCCTCAAAGGGGACAACAACCCCGTGAGCGACCCCGGCAAAGTCCGCCCCGAGCAGATACTCGGCAAAGTCGTCGCCATCTTCTACTGAGGAACGCCACGATGGCACCAGCATGCGAAGAGGAACAACGCAACAAGAAAGGAATCAACAACGACTACCTCAACGAGTTCAACGAGCTCGCCACCGCCCTACACGGCTTCAAACAATTCTCCGCCATCAAGCCGCTCCGCCTCTACCACGAACGCTACGACCCAGCGCAGCACCCATACCTCATCACCCAGAAGAACGAGCGAAGAGTACGGCGCATCAACGACCTCGTCACCGAGATCAACACCCTCATCGAGCGAGGAGAAGAAGACAAGGACAAGTACCGCGCACTAACCGGCAGGACCATCTTCTGGGCACGAGGCGCGTACCACTCATCCTACCCGCGAGACAAGCTACGCTACGCGTTCCCGAAGAAACCATAACCATATAAACCATCATTCCCTCACGCGACGCCATGCTCACGACAGAAGCCATCGAGCACCACAAAAAAGCAGGCATCATCGCGCAAACAGCGCTCCTAGAAGGCGCCAAGCACATCAAGCCAGGAGCGTCCATGCGAGAAGTCCTCGACACCATCGAGGACCGCATCAAGAAGCGAGGAGCAGGCATCGCCTTCCCCGCCCAGATAAGCCTGAACAACATCGCGGCGCACTACTGCCCCACCGACGAGGAAGAAGTCCTCTTCAAGGAAGGAGACCTCGCGAAGCTCGACATCGGCGTGCACATCAACGGCCGCATAGCAGACAACGCCCTCACCATCAACCTCGGAAGCCACGACGACCTCGTCAAAGCGAGCAAGGAAGCACTCGCGACAGCCCTCAAGATCATCAGGCCAGGCACCACCCTCGGAAGCATAGGGAAAGCCATCCAAGAAACCATACAATCCTACGACCTCCAACCCATCCGCAACCTCTCAGGACACGGCCTCGGCCCCTACCAAGTCCACGCCCCGCCCTCCGTACCGAACGTGGACACCCAAGACGCCACGGAACTACGCGAAGGACAAGTCATCGCCGTCGAGCCCTTCGCCACGGACGGCAAAGGCGCCATCTACGAGAGCAGCAACCCCACCATCTACACCCTCGTCGCGCCCAAGCCGACGAGGAGCCCGTTCACCAGGGACGTGCTCAAGACCATCCAATCCTACCAAGGGCTCCCCTTCACCACGAGATGGCTCACGCGCATCCACGGCCACGGCAAGACCCGGTACGCCCTCAACGAGCTCGCCCGCCTCGGGGCGCTGCACGAGCACCCCCCACTGCCAGAGCAAGGCGGCGGCCTCGTCAGCCAGCACGAGCACAGCGTCATCGTGCAGGACAAGCCCCTCATCTTCACCCGGCTGGACGAGTGAACCGCTACGTATTTATACTTCTCCGCCCATGAAGGATGACGGACAACACCTAAGGGGGTGCAAGGGGATGAAAGGCATAGTGAGGAAAGGATTCCTCGTCGGCCTCGGGGTCACGACCCTCACAGCAGGCAAAATGGAAAAGGCGATAAAGGAATTCCTGAAAGAGCACGACATCAACAAGGCAGAGGCGGAACAAGCGGCGAAGGCGTTCCTCACGGACGTCAAGCGACACCAGGAACGGGCGATCGACGCCCTGCAACGAGAGATGAAGAAGGCGGAGCAGCACCTCAAGCGCCACGCCGCCAAGGCGAGGAAAGGAGCGGCGAAGAAGCGGCGAGCCACCAAGAAGCAAGCAGCGATGAAGCAGGAACTGCGCGAACAAGGCTAGCGAGCGCCAAGCCCGCGGACGTCCTTGAAGCGGTGGTCATCCTTGTACGGCAACAACCCGTTCAGGTTCCTCGTCAACTCGGCGTACCACCTGCCGAGCTTCCGAGCGGCGTCAGGGAAACGACGGTGGTACTCCTCATCCAATCCGAGATTGCTGACAATGAAAGAGAACGAGTCATCGTGCATCTTCGACTGATAGGCAAAGAACTCCAGCGGCAGCACGACCTCCTCGGCGTCCCGCAACCCCAGCTGCCTGACTCGCCGCAAGGGCGGCGCGAGAAGGAGGTGGAAATCGTACAACTCCCCCTGATCGCCTATCGTTCGCAGCAACGAGTCGACCGTGCCTGACAAGCTCCCCACCGTGGCGTGGTCCCCGCAGTCGCCGATGGCATCAATGGTGATGATGCTCGAACGGATCTTGCTCTCAGCAGGCCTCCACGTGTACGGAGAGAAGTAATCGGACGTCACGACCGCCCGGGCATTAGCGATAGCCTCGGCGGAGGTGAGGTCCATCACGCCCTTCGAATACGCTCGCATCCATGATGAGAAAGGACTATTCATAAAAAACCTTTCGGTCCCGTCACCACCACCGCATGGTCATCAACGGATACCGCTACTCGCGCCCGCCTTGTAGAAAAGCTCGTAGCCGCAACGAGGACACCTCGTTGTGAGGTAGTGGAACGTCCCCCAGAACTCAGACCTCCACGCCCCTGAAGACTTATGCCTGCACTGCGGACAGACAGCATCCCTGACGTGCTCCTCCAAAGCGCTATGCACCAGACCGTTCACCATCGCCGCTAACGTAGCCACGCTGGCAGCCGCCGAACAACGCCTCTTTTTAAACGCACCGGTTCGCGTGGAAAAGTTTTTATACTCCCACCGCCTCACGCCTTAAAAAGAGGTGATTATCCAGGTGGCACGAGCACGAGACGACGCCGCGCAAGAGCTCCGAGAGTTCATCAAGAAAGCACAGGAACAGCTCGAAAGCCTCCAGGACAAAGGCAAAGACCTCCTTGAAGAAGCGAAGGACAAGAAGGAGACGGCCGAGGACTTCGTCAAGGACAACCCCTTGCTCGCGCTGGCAGGCGCGTTCGCCATCGGCTACCTCGCCGGACGATTACTCAAGCGGAGGAGGAAGTGAAGATGGTCTTCAGCGGCTTGTTCAAAGCGCTCGGCGGAGTCATAGGAGAAGCGGCGATGGACGGCCTCGAGGACCGCGTCGACCAGACCCTGGACCGCGCCAAGGAACGCGTCGAGGAGATGACGGAGCGCGTCGTGCGCAAGCTCATCGCCGTGTCCTTCCTCGTCATGGGCCTCATCTTCGGCCTCGTCGGCCTTGGCATCCTCCTCTCATCCAGGACGAGATTCTTCAGCGACGGTATCAGCTTCGTCGCGATAGGGCTCCTCATCCTCATCCTCTCGCTCGCCGTCAAGGACCAGAAAGGAGCCAGCCGCGAGCGGCAAGAACAATAACACTTCTCTTATTCCTTGGTCGGGTCGCTCAGCCGTCCCAAGAACAAGATGTTCCCCGTCTCTTTCTCCTGTATGAGGAAGAGGAACGGGTGATCGGCCGTGAAAACCTTCGGCTCCTCCAATTCAAGCCCTGGGCCGGGACTAATATCTTTCATGATGACCGCGGTCGCCGCCGCGGCCTCCGTCCCGTTCTCCGCCACCTCGATGAACGTCTGATGGATGACCTCGCTGATGCACAACCCGCCCGTCGGACTCATCCCGGTGAAGTCTGCTCCTCCACTGAACGCTGTCGACATGCCCATCTTTTCGAGGTCTCTCACCATGAAGTACTTGGTCTCGAACGTGAACTTGGGCAGCGTGAGCCTGACGCGCTCCCTTCCCAAGCCTTCCCTCCACCCAGCAAGCTTCTCGGTATTGAGCAGCCCTTCCACTCCTACGAGGTCGTTCTCCTTGGGCAGAATGACGAGCATGGAGAGGTCCTCTCCTTTGTAGTCGAGTTCGAGCACCTGGACGTCGTCGTCTTCCGTGTACTGGTAGTACGTGGTCTGGTGCATCATCTCAGCCGTCACGACCTCTCCTGAGGAGAGGGTGAATTCCTGGTCGCGCGTGCTGCTCGGGTCGAACTTGCTCGTCCAGTTCGCCTTGAAGTAGATGGTGTTGGTCAGGACGAGCCTGGTCAGCGAGTCAATCACTCCTTGCGGGATGAGGTCTTGTATCCGGTCGTTCGTCTCCTCCTCCACCCACTCGTTGATCGTGACGCGCGACTCCTCAGGCTCGGCCGCGAAGTCCAAGTTAGTCGCCGAGCCGCCGTAATACTCCTCCACTGCGGAGAAGTAATCGTCAAGGAACGGGTAGCCCTCCTGCGCCCAGAGCGCGTTCGCGACGCTGAGCTGGTACTCCTTACCCTCTTGGTTGAGCAACGAATTCATGCCTTTGTAGCCTTCACGCACGTCCTCCTTATCCGCAGGGAGGTGCAGGACGGTCCTCATCTCCTCCGCCGTCTCGCCCCTCGCCCCTTCGTACGTCATGGTCAATGCCGAGCTGACGCTGTACGGCGAGAGGAACACGTTGCCCTCTTCCTCTTTGTAGCGGTGGTAGAGGTCCATGGCGAACGCGTTGTTCGCCTCGACCACGTCCTCCCCTGCCGTGCCTGGTTGCGGGTTCGGCCCCGGCTCGCTCGTGTTGTCAGGCCCAGGCCCTGGTTGCGGGTTCGGTGTCGGTATGGTGGAGCATCCTGCCAGGAACAATCCGGCGATGACGATCATAGTGAGCAGTGCGGTGACGATTTTCTTTTTCATATGACAAGAGGATGGGAGAAATACTATTTAAATGTGTTGATGGTTTCCAAGCCCGTAGAAGTCATCCTTTGCGCTTGCGCCCGATATCGTCGAGGAACCGTTCAATGGTCTTGACCACGTGCTCGGGCTGCGTCTTCAGCAACGAAGCCATCTCCGCGACGACATCCCCCCCAGACTCAGCAGTGGAGGTGAGCCCGAATTTCTCCAGCTTGCCTTTCTTGGCCCTCTTCCATTGCTCGAACAGCTCGGCCACGCGCCCAGGCAGTTGCTCTTCCGAGCCGCCGACGAGCGCGATGGCCTCGCGGATGATGGTCATCTTGTGGTCGAACGCTCGTTGCGCCGCGGCCCCGGCGACGAACTCCAACCGAACGACGCCGTCCTGCACCTTGCTCGTCTTGAGGATCTTGACATGGCCGACGTCGCCCGTGACGTCCAGGTGCGTGCCACCGCACGCCTCGACATCAAATCCTTCTATGTTCACGATGCGCAGCCTCTTCCCCGGCACCGCGCCCCCCTGGTACAACCGGAAACCGTACCTGGCCTCTGCCGTGTCCCTCGCCATGAACGACTTGAGTATCGGCCGGTTCTCATCCACCACCCTGTTCGCCAACGACTCAATAGCGGCAACCTCCTCCTGAGACAACTGCTCGTAATGCGTGAGGTCCAACCGGCTCTTCTCAGGCGTCTTCGCCGCGCCTGCCTGCCAGACATGATCTCCCAGGACTCGGCGAGCAGCCCCGGTCAACAGGTGCGTCGCGGTGTGGTGCTGCGCCAACTGCAACCGACGGTCATAATCGATCTTGCCCGCCACCACGTCGCCCTCCTTGAACCCTGGTTTTTCCTTGAGCGCATGGATGATATGGTTGCCTTCAGGGCTTGCTTGCTTGAACACGTCAACGACCTCGACGCCGTTGACCGTGCCGATGTCATGCACTTGCCCCCCACTCGTCGGATAAAAAGCGGTCCTGTCTAGGACGACGTGCCGCCCGATGACCTTCACCACGCGCGCCTCGAAATCGACGTAATCATAATGGTCATAGTACAACGGCTCGGTCGAGGGCACGCCGTCGAGCGGCAACGACACCCCCTTTTTGGTCGCCGTTCGCTGCACGGTCTTCGCGTGCCGCTCAGCCACGAGCGCGTAGAAGTTCTCCGGCACCTCGACCGCATTGCCAACGCTCAGCGCAGCCTTGACGAGCTCCTCAGGGCTGATCCCTTGGCTGTCATACAACTCGACGAGCTTCTCCTCCGTCAAGCCACCCTGCCTGACGAGCCGCTCGACAATCGCCTTGTTCCGCTTCTTCGCCTCCTCATGCTTCTCCCGTTCATACGACAACACCTTCTCGACATCGCCCAGTCGTTCGGAAAGCTCTGGGAACAAAGGCTCGAGGTACTCGGCGTGCCAACGGCACAGCTCAGGAAGAGTGATGTCCCACTGGTACTCATCGATGAACCCCAACGCTCGCCGCAGGATGACGCGCAGATTATACCCGCCGCCGACGTTCGAGGGCAAGCCGCCATCTGACAACGCGACGAGCAACGTCCGCGCATGCTCCGCGACAGAGTACAACGCCGCCAACGGCTTGATGGCCTGCTTGAGCTCCTCCGCGTCCTTACCGACAGCCTTGCCTATGCGTTCCCACTCCTCGTCGAGGTCTTCTGCCTCGTCAGCGTTCAGGTAGGAAGCAAAGGGCAAATATTTTTGTATGAGTTCTTCGTCGTACGCTACCTTTGTTCGTTCGAAGAGTTTCTCCATCACGGTCGGGAACGCCGCGTCATACACCGTGCCTTTCCCCTGGGTGAACCACGCGACGCGCTCCTGGCCCATGCCCATGTCGAGCACCTTGAGCGGCAACTCCTTCTCACCCGCCTCAGACTGCTCGTACAACATGTACACCTGGTTGCCCAGCTCGCAACCCCTGCTGAAGAACTCCATGCACGGCCCGTAATTGCCGCCGCCAGCCCACGCATCCTCATGGAACACGAGCTCCTCCTTCGGCAGCCCGACGCCCTCGCGCAGCCACGCATAGATGTCACTGAACAATTCGTCCTGGTCCCATCCCTCTTTTGGCAGGAACGCGTGCTGGCCAATCATAACGAACCCCGTCATGTGGCTCATCGTCACGCCCACGTTATCGACGTCGTTGAACCGCAAGGAGAACTGCGGCACGACCAACGGGTTAGCAGGCGGGTCCACCTCGCCCGACACCACGTACGGCTGGAAATCATAGATGGACGCCTGGACGAAATCAGTGTCATCCCTCCAACGAGCGATGACCGGGTAGCGATCGATAGGTGTGTACCCCCGATTCCTCATGAGCTTGCTGAACTCCTTCCAGACCTCGATGTAACTTAAGGGCTTCCTGGAAGGGTTGTCAGTGAAGAACCTGAAACCCCCAGAACAAGAAGGATCATCGCACGTCTCCCGCTCCTGCACCGACCAGAACCACGTCCCGCACTTCTTGCACCTACGCCTAGAGAAACCCTCCTCGCGCAGCACACCAGTCGCGAAGTACCGGTCAGGCTCCTTGCTCACTTCCTCTTTGAAGCGCCGCTTGACCTCCTTGTCAGGGATGACGGCCATGACGCTGGTATGCCACGAACGGTTTATATGCCTTGTTGTTCTGGCACCACCGCAACCCTTTTAAATATCATGTTGCTCCGCACACGCCATGGCACTCCGTCGCATCGAGGAACGGCGCCAGCGGCGCGTCCGCATCATCATCGGCGTCATCATCGTGTTCCTCATGGTCGCGAGCGGCTTCAGCGTGGCCCTGTACGGCAGGTCAGCGAACGCGGCGCGCGAGTACGGCGTCACCTTCACGCCCGACGACAAGTACAACGTGTGGCACGCGAAGATCGACAAGCAAGAACTGTTCTTCTACTACCTCCCCTCATCAGCCCTGCTCGTCGACGCGCCCAGCGACCTAGGAGAGACGATACGAGCAGCGCCGGTCATCGTGCTCACCTTCGACCCAGGCCTGTCGCCCACCAACCTGCAATACATCGACCTCATCAGGCTCGACCTCGCAGAGACCCTGCCCGTCCCCGTCATCAGCGCCGTGGCAGAGGAGAACTCGACCTACTCATTGCCCGTCGTGTCCTGCGACAACGCGACCGCGAACATGCCCGTGCTCAGCTTCGAGGAAGGAGAGGCGCCTGAGATAGTGATCGAGGACGCCTGCGTACGCCTTCGTGCGAACAACACCGACTTCGCGCTCATCAGAGACCGGCTCGTGTACGAGTATTACGACATCTACGCAGAAGGATGAACACTGATGCCCGCCAAGAAGAAACCTGCCAAGCGATCGGCGAAGGAGCGACGACGAGCCCCAGCAGTCTACCTCGCCGCGGCCGTCATCATCGTCATCGCGCTCATCCTCATCTTCTACTACAAGCCATGGCAACTCCTCTTCCCCGGCGGTGAAGACGACCTCTCATCGTACAACAACTACGACCTCGCCAAAAGAGAGGACGGCCTGTGGTACGTCCGCATAGTCGTGAACGACCAACCCTACCAGGTCGCGATGCACCACCACCCCATCGAGGTCGAACTCATCCCTGCAGAGCAGGACGCCGTAGACGTCATCAGGGTGATGGCGAACCGCGCAGCCAAAGGCTACGACAGCGAAGCAATCATCGCCATGGACCCAGAAGCGCCCGGCGCCCTCGTCATCGCAGGCGTCGAGATAGCCAGGGTGGTCGGGGAGAAGTTCAACATCTTCAACATCCCCACGAGCAGCGCGTTCACCAAGCAACCCACCAGCGGCGCGACCGCCACCCCTGTGCTCGACTGCCGGGACGCCGACGAGGACACCGCTGTCATCCTGATACGAGTCGCAGACGACGACCGCGTCGCCGTGCCCACCAATCACCCGACGTGCGTCGTCGTGCAGGCCACCACGGCCAACAAGACCATCCAAGCCGCCGACCGGTTCGTGTACGCCCTGTTCGGCGTCATCCCCGCCTCTTGACGATCATGCCGCACTACTCAGACGCCGCGCAAACATCACCCCTACGGGAACGGCGCATCACCTTCACCGCTCGTCAACGAACGTTCACCGCGGTGACCGGGAGCGGCGTGTTCTCCAAGGACGGGCTCGACAACGCGACCAAGCTCTTGCTCGAGGCTGCCGATCTGCGAGGGGACGAGCGCGTCCTCGACCTCGGCTGCGGGTGGGGGCCCATCGGCCTCGTCCTCCGCTCGTGCCACCCAAGGCTGCCATTAGTGATGAGCGACGTGAACCTTCGCGCCGTCTCGTTGGCGAGGAGGAATGTCCCTGACGCGGACGTCAGGGCCTCTGACGGGTTCGCGCGCATCCCTGAACGGTTCGACGTCATCCTCACCAACCCGCCCTACGCCGCTGGCAGGGAGACCTGCTACCGGTTGCTCGAGGAATCATACGACCACCTCGAGGAGGGAGGCTCGCTCCTGGTCGTCGCTCGCCACCAGAAAGGCGGCAAGATGCTCGAGCGGCGGATGAAGGACTTGTTCGGCTGCGTCGAGACCGTGAAGAAAGGCGGCGGGTTCCGCGTGTACCGAGGGACGAGGCAGTCATAGCTCTTCCATGCGCTCCTCTCCCGCGACGACGAGGCGGACGCCCAGGCCGAGCCGCAACACGGCCGACAACAAGGCCATGTGCTCGTTGCCGCCGCCGGAGACCAAGTTCAACGCCACCTCCGTGTCGTTGATTCGCCCCTCCAAGGACGACTTGATGTCGCGCGCGAGCTCGTCAGCAGGCTTGTTGTTGTCGATGACCACCGCTTCGAAAGGCTTGTCATTCGTGTACTTCTCCTTGCCGAAGCCGTTCATGACCAGGAATATGCGCTCCCAGTCCTCCTGAGCTATCAGCCTGGAAACATGCCCCCAGGTCCCCTTGCCCGTACTGAGGCAAGCGATGAGCGTCGCCATTGCTCCAAAGGAAGAAGCGGTGTTCTTAAGGCTTGTCCTTCTCGTCCCGCGGCGGTGCCGCGGCGGCCGCGTCAGCAACGGATTCCAGCTTGATGCGGAAGTGCAGCGTCTTGCCCGCGAGGGGCGGGTTGAGGTCGACAGTCACCGCTTCCCCCTTGACCTCCTTGATGGTCGCGGGGAAGACCTGGTCGATGCCCGGCAGCCGCATCCCGACGACCATGCCGACCTCTGGCTTGAGGTCTCCTAGCTTGTCCTTCGGGACGTCCTGCACGAGCTCCTTGCGCGGCTCGCCGTACGCTTTCTCCGGCGGGATGATCAAGTCCTTCTCCTCCCCGGGCGCCATGCCGACGACGCCCTCCTCGAAGCCCTTGATGATCCTGCCCTCCCCAATGGTGAACTCCAACGCGTCCTTGCCTTCAGAGGTGTCGAACACCTCTCCCGAGTCGAGCTTGCCGGTGTAGTGTATCCTGACCTTCATACCTTGCTGTGCCGTTGTCATGATGGCTCATCCCTCCTCATAACGGAATCATCACACCCATGAGAAAGCGCAACAACCCCTTGGTGCGAGTGACGGATGAAGCCTCTTTTAAAAGCGTTGCGGTGCGCAACGCTTAAAAACAGCAGCGTGTTCAAACACCAACATGCCCTTCTCCATCACCTTATGGGAAATGTTCGACATCATCATCATGACACTCCTCCTAGGATTCCTCTTCAAAGGCATGTTCAGGCCCGCCCATCGCAGAAGCTACGAGGAAGACCCTGTTGCGCACTACGCGCGCCCGCGACGCAACCACTGGCAAGACTTCCTCTTCACCATCGGTGTCATCGCGCCCGCCGTGATACTGCATGAGCTCGCGCACAAGTTCGTCGCCATCAGCTTCGGCCTCGAAGCGACGTTCCACGCGTTCTACGCCAACCCCACCACGCTGCTCATCGGCGTCATCGCCGTCATCGCCAAGCTCACCGGGTTCGGATTCGTCTTCCTCGTCCCCGGCTTCGTCAGCATCATGGGAGAGGCCACCCCCGCGCAGCACGCCATCATCGCGTTCGCAGGCCCCGCAATCCACGGCCTGTTCTGGATAGGCGCCCTCCTCTACGGCAAGCTCGCCAAGCACCTCACGCAGCGGCAGCGGCAGTTCATCCACCTCACCAAGTACGTCAACGGCTTCCTCTTCATCCTCAACATGCTCCCCATCCCCGGCATCGACGGCTACCACGTCTACACCGGATTGCTCGGAGCACTCTAAGGCTGCTCAACCATGGGAAAACGCAACGTCACGGTCGTGCTGTCAGGAGGGGGCGTCAGGGGATTGGCGCACATCGGCGTCCTGAAAGCCCTCGAGGCGGCAGGCTACCAGGTCAAGCGCATCATCGGGACGAGCTCCGGCTCGCTGGTAGGCGCGCTGTACGCCTCCTGCGAAGACGCTGAAGCGCTCGAGAAGTACGCCGCCAAGCTCTCCTTCCGCAAGGTGCTCGGCCTCTCATTCTCCCGGGAAGGCGTCTCCAGCGGCCGCGGCGTGGAGCGATTGGTCAAGGAGTTCACCGACGCCGAAACGTTCGAAGACCTGCGCATACCATTGGTGGTGAACGCCACCGACCTCTTCACCGGCAAGGAGGTAGTGTTCAGGAAAGGAGCGTTGCTCCCAGCGCTGCACGCGAGCAGCGCCTTCCCCGGCGTGATATCGCCCATGGAGACGCACGGCCGACTACTCGTCGATGGCGGCCTGTCAGCCACCGTCGCGATCCACCTCGCGCCCAAGACCGCGAGGGTGGTCGTGAGCGACGTGACCGGCGGCGAGACGCTGGTGAAGCATCCGAGCAGGTTCAGGATCATGAGCCAAGCGCTGCACTTCCTCATCCAGAAGGACGTCGAGCACGCGCTGCGACGATCAGCGCACCGCTTCGTGCGGGTGCGGCCTGACGTGCAGGAATGGGGCATCTTCTCATTGCCCAACTCCTCGGTGCTCATCAGGCGCGGCGAGGAGGCGATGCGCTCATCCCTCCCCTCGCTGCAGAGGCTGCTGCGATAGCCACCGCTCGCCCGCCAGCGTTCGTTCAGCAATCAACGATGATGAGCGGCACGAACAACTCTTCATCGCTGACCCCCCCATGGACCCCTTTGTCTACCGGCGACGCTTTCCGCTCCTTGTCGTTCGCGAGCCTGTCCCTGAGCACGTAGTTCTCCTTCATGACGAGGACGTAGTCCCCCACCCGTTCGAGCAGCTTCCCGTTAGGCTTCCCCAACCCGTAGAGGTGGTCGTTCACGAGCAGTTCTCCTCTGTAGCACCAGCACTGACCGGCGAGCCGCTTCCTCACGATGCTCTCGAACTCCTCTGTCTTCCTCGGCCTGACGAAGCAATCCCTGACCCTGGGCTCGCCCGCGAGCGGGACAGTCAGGCACGCCTGCAAGCCAGGGACGTCCTCGACGAACAGCTCGGCCTCTTCCGTCGTGTCGATCATCCCGTGGTCCGCCACGACGACGAGCTTGGTATCAGTCCCTTCGATAGTCCTCGCCAGCTTTCGCACCCGCCGGTCGAGGTCGAGGAACACGTCCCTCGCCGCCGCGCTCGCGACGCCCTCATCGTGCGCCGCCGCGTCGAACCCTGGGAAGTAGGCGTGGACGAACCTCCTCCTAGGGGAGCCTTCCTTGATCAGGGCAGTTATCTTGGCGAACGCGTTAGCGACCGAGACAGTCGGGATGATCGTGGCGTGCCTGGTGACATGCCTGGTGAACTCACTGCCGGCGATGCGCTTGCCGAAGACGACGAAGCACTCCGCACCGAACCCCTCATAGAATGACGGGGCGCCCATGACGTCGCTCATGGAGAACCCCGCGGCCGTCAACGGCTCGCCCCCGTAGCGAGGGGTGAAGGGCAGGACTGACGTGATAGCCCCTGCCTCCTTGAGGTTGATATCCCACCCGGTGAGGGCGTGCTGCTGCGGCGGGTAGCCGACGAGGAGCGCGGTGTTGGCGCACGTCGTGGTGGAGAGGAACGTCGAGGTCATCCTTGACCGGAGGTGCCGATGCAGGTACGAGTCTCCCTGCGCGCACAGGTACTCGTAGCCGAGGCCGTCGATGACGATGAGCACGACATTCCTGCTCTTCCTCACTTCCTCCGCTCGCAACGCCTTGAGCTGCGCGTAGCGATGCCGCTTCCCGAAGCCGCGAGCGATGGAGCTCATCAGGTTGACGATGCTCCCTCCTTTGTAGTCAGGAGTGGGGAAC
Source organism: Candidatus Woesearchaeota archaeon (assembly GCA_016927245.1). Taxonomy (GTDB): domain Archaea; phylum Nanobdellota; class Nanobdellia; order Woesearchaeales; family WJKR01; genus WJKR01. The sequence goes on along the minus strand of JAFGNA010000017.1, from coordinate 72,900 downwards.
GGGTACTTCATCACCTCTTCTGATGACCGCTCATTATATAAATGTTCTCTTGTCGTCGCTGGCCGCTCACAGCTCGACCTTTGAGAAGAGGTAGGCGCCGATGAGGGTGGTGATGATGACCAACGCTGCCATGACGCCGAGGTCGAGAAGGAGCGAGTAATGGTTGAGTCCGGTGAGCGCTCCTCGCAGGCCGTCCACGCCGTAGGTGAGCGGGTCGAGCGTGGTGACGGTGCCGATAGCCTTCGGCAGCCCGTCGAGGGGGAACAACGCCCCTGAGAGGAAGAAGATGGGCATGATGAGGAAGTTCATGATGAGCTGGAAGCCGTGCATGTCCCGCATCTTGGAAGCGATGGCGATGCCGAACGAGGCGAACAGCAAGGCTATCAGGGTCATGAACACGAGGCCGAGCAGGACGCTGCCGACGCTCGCCGGCCGGTAGCCGAAGAGCAGGCTCAAGCAGAGCACGACGATCCCTTGGAGGACTGCCACCGTTGCTCCGCCGAGCGTCTTGCCGAGCATGATGGCCGTCCTGGACACCGGCGCCACCAAGGTCTCCTTGAGGAACCCGAACTGGCGGTCCCAGATGACCTCGATGCCGTTGAACATGGCGGTGAACAGGATGCTCATGGCGATGATGCCTGGGATGAGGAACTGGAGGTAGTCTCCTTGGCCTGCCGCCGCGTACACAGGCCCGAATCCCATGCCGAGGGCGAACAGGAATAATAGCGGTTGCGCCAACCCGCCGATGACTCGCGGCTTGCTCCTCCAGAACCGCTTGAGTTGCCGGAGCCACATCACATAGACTGCGCCGCTCATGGGTGCATCCTCCGACGCATGCGCATCCGGTCGACGCTGCTCGCCTGCTCCTCACGGATGTCCTTGCCCGTGAGCTTCAGGAACGCCTCCTCGAGCGTCTTGGTCTTGGTCCGCCGCTTCAGCTCACTAATGGTTCCTTGCGCCACGATCCTGCCGTGATCGATGATGGCGATGATGTCCGCGATGGCCTCTGCCTCTTCCATGTAGTGCGTGGTCAAGAAGATGGTCATGCCGCGCTCGCGGTTGAGCTGCTTGATGTGCTCCCAGATGTTGCGCCTTGTCTGCGGGTCCAGCCCGGTAGTGGGCTCGTCGAGGAAGAGCACGTTCGGGTGGTGCACTAGGCTCCTCGCGATCTCCAATCGTCGTTTCATGCCGCCCGAGAACGTCTTGACCAGGTCTTTCCTGCGGTCTTCGAGGTCGACGACGCGCAGCGCCTTGTCGATGCGGCGTTCCCGTTCCTGTTTCGGGACGCCGTACAGCACGGCGTGGAACTCCATGTTCTCGTACGCTGTCAACTCGTCATCGAGGCTCTGGTCCTGGAACACGATACCGAAGTGCTTCCTCGCACGGTGCGGGTGCTTGGCGACGTCGATGCCTTCCAGGGTGATGTCGCCCGCTGTTGGTTGGAGGAGTGAGGTGAACATCTTGATGCAGGTGGACTTGCCCGCCCCGTTCGGGCCGAGGAACGCGAACACAACTCCTGCTGGCACTGAGAGGGATATGTTGTCAACGGCGACGAGCGGTCCGTAGCGCTTGGTCAGGCCTGTCGCGACGATGCTCGTCCGTTGCTCTTCCTCTGCTCCGTGCCGATAGCCGTCCATGGCCTTCCCGGCCGCGCATCCTTTTTTTAAATGTTGTGTTCTTCGTAGGCATTCATCCTTCTCAGGGACGCAACAACAACCTTTATAAACAGCTTGGTGTTCCTGCGACTCATATGGCACAGCGAGTCCTTTCCACGACCAGCAAGGAGAACATCACGAATGATGTCGGCGCGGTCTCGTTCCGCTGCCCGAAGTGCGGGTTCGAGCCCATCGTCCGCTCATCGGGCGAACGCAAGAACGTGACCCCGTACACCTGCCCGAAGTGCGGGTTCACTGGTCCGAACTGAATCTTGTATGCGAGGTGTAATGGCACGATGGCGATGGCGGTGGTGACGGTGAGGCTCATGCCAGAAGGCCCAGAGGTGGACTTGGAATCCCTCAAGGCCTCTGTGTTGGAGAAGATAGCGGCATTCGCCGGCGAGGGCGACACCCGGGAAGAGGTCGAGCCGATAGCGTTCGGCCTCAAGGCGTTGAGGATCACGTTCGTCATGGACGAGGACAAGGGCAGCCCTGACGCGCTCGAGCCTGATATCACTTCATTGGAGGGCGTGGGCAGCTTCGAGGTCGTCGACGTCAGGCGCGCGGTCGGCTAAGGCCCAGCAATCATCTTCTCGACCTTCTGCTCGATGAACGCGTACAGCCGCGAGAACGAGTTCGTCCTTGACGGCACCAAGCTGACATCCAGTCCTGTGCTTTTAATGAACGCCTCGACGTCACGCCTGGCATTAAGGATTTCCCTCGGCGTCGATCCTTGCAACGCCTCGGTGAGGATGGCGGCGTACCCCGCTATCACCAATGAGGAGGCGTACGTCTCGAGCAAGACTCCGCCTTTGCGCAGCGATGCCTTGAGGTACGCGTCGGACGCGCAACCAGGCACCTTGTCCTCCTCGGAGAACTCCTCGCGCCTTGCCTGTCGCGACCGCTCGCCGTAGCCCAGTACGACCTCCAACCGGTCCTTGGAAGAGGCCGCGCCCGCGAATTCTTCCTTGATGCGGCCCAGCCGTTCCTTGACCGTCACCGCGCCGCCTCCTTGATGGCTTCCTGCACGGCCTCCTCATCGCACGCCGCCCTGATTCCCGTGGGGGAGAAGTGCGTCCTCGCAGCCCTGATGCCTTTCTCCTCGAGGCAGGCCATGATGGCGTCGTGCCTCGGCGGCTCACACCCGAGCCCTTTGCACAAGACGTGCACGTCGTGGAACCCTAGTGAGGGCGCGGCCGCCTCCTCGTTGATGAGCGCGAGGAACCGCTCTTGGTCTGGGTACCGCTCCCGTGCGAGGGAGAGCATCCGCTCGACCAAGGGGACGTCCCACAGCGGTCCTCGCCATAACGGGCCGTAGCCATCCACCATGGCATGTTGGTCGAGCAAGGCGTCGACCCTGCTCTTTCCCTCCTCAACCGCGAAGAACACGCGGAAGTAGTGGTCCTTGCTGTAGCTGAACAAGGGCGTGAGCGCGCGGCCGTACTGCGCGGCGATGAGCTGGCACTTCCTGATGAGGATGCGCAGGCCGTACTCGTGCATGAGGTGGTCCCTCCTAGGGATTGCCCAGTACTTCCGCTTGCACGCGCGGGGATAGGTGCCGCACAGCGGCGCGGTGTCCGTCGCGGTCACTGCGAGGAGGCCTCCGCGCCTGCACCGCTTGCACGCGGCGTCGAGGAACTCGTTCGGGCTGCCGAACGGGTCGATGTCGATGTAGTCCTGCGCCTCGCAGTCGAGGAGGAGCTTGCTCGCCTCCCTCGCCGTGACGGCCACGCGCTCCAGCGATGCTCGTGAGCGCGCGGCGTTCTCCCCGAATAGGTCAGGGAATCCTTGCTTCGCGTCGTTCACGGCGAGGTTGCTGATCATGCCTCTTGGCAACTCCTTCAGGAACCGCAAGGAGCGGACGCCGCTCCCTGCCAAGGGGTCGCACACGCGCAGCCCTTCTTTCCCCCTCGCGAGGAGGATGAGGATGCTCAAGTCCCTGTTGCTCTTCATGGCGGGGTTGTAGAACACGTCCGCCTTCTTGGTCAGGTTTTCCTCGTCAGGGACTGCGATGACCGCTCTTCCTTCGGTGACGGTGCGCATGGCGTGCGGGCAAGCACCGCTCGTTTAAATAGTGTTCCCCCAAAAAGAACCTTTAAAAAGGAGGTGTCCTCACCCTCCTCTATGAGCATCCGCAGCCCTATCGTCACGGTCCTGGGCCATGTCGACCACGGGAAGTCAAGCATCCTGGACGCCATCAGGGGCAGCGACGTCGTCGCGGGCGAGGCCGGCGCCATCACCCAAGCCATCGGCGCCTCTATCATCCCCGCAGAGACCATCAAGCAGCGGCTCGGCAGCCTCCTCGACGAGACCAAGCTCCACCTCACCATCCCCGGACTCCTCTTCATCGACACGCCCGGGCACGCGGCGTTCACCTCGCTCAGGAGCAGGGGCGGTTCGCTCGCGGACATCGCCATCCTCGTCGTTGACATCAATGAGGGTTGCAAGCCGCAGACCCTCGAGTCAGTCGAGATCCTCAAGAACACCAGGACGCCGTTCATCGTCGCTGCCAACAAGCTCGACCTCATCCCCGGGTTCTCCAACAAGGACGGGCCCCTCGTCAGCCAGTTGGCGGCGCAGGCGGAGCACGTCGCTCGCGACGTGGACACCAAGTTGTACGGGCTCGTCGGCGTCCTGTACGAGCGGTTCTCGTTGCAGGCGGAGCGCTTCGACCGCGTGGATGACTTCACCAAACAGGTCGCCATCGTGCCGTGCTCTGCGAAGACAGGCCTCGGCCTGCAGGAGCTCCTCCTCGTCATCTCGGGGCTCGCGCAACGGTACTTGGAGCAGTCGTTGTCCTTTGATGTCAGCGGCCCGGGCAAGGGCGTCATCCTCGAGGTCAAGGAGGACAAGGGGTTGGGGAAGACCATTGATGTCATCCTCTATGACGGCAGGATGCGTGTGGGCGACACGTTCGTGTACGGCACCTTGGACGAGCCGAGGCAGGCGAAGGCGCGGGCGTTGTTCGAGCCGTGGCCGAACACGGAGATGCGCGACCGGAAGGGCAAGTTCCGCAGCGTCAAGGAAGCAGCCGCCGCCACGGGCGTCAAGATATCGGCGCCGGACCTGGAGGGGGCTGCTGCGGGCATGCCGGTCCTCGTCACCAGCCCTGCGGGCGTTGCTGACGCCGTTGCCGAAGTGGCGGCGCAGATTAACGACGTCCAGATAGCCACTGAGCACGAAGGGGTTATCATCAAGGCGGACACTCTCGGCAGCCTCGAGGCCATGATCGCATTGCTCCGGGAGCACGGCATCCCCATCAGGCGTGCGAGCGTCGGACAGGTCGTCAAGAAAGACGTCAGCGAGGCGGAGTCCAACGCTGAGAAGCACCCGTTGTACGCTGCTGTCCTCGGGTTCAACGTCGCCCCTGCCAAGAGCACTGATCGCGTCAAGGTCATCGTGCATGACGTCATCTATCGCATCATCGACGAGTACGAGGCGTGGCGGCAGGAGCGCCGCAAGGAGGACGAGGCAAAGCAGCTTGACAGCTTGGTGCGCCCGTGCAAGATAGAGGTGCTGCAGCATTGCGTGTTCCGCCAGTCCAACCCCTGCATCGCTGGCGTCGAGGTCCTCAAGGGGTCGTTGCGGACGGGCATGCCGCTCATGAAGCGGGACGGCCGGCCGCTCACCTTGGTCCGGGGCATCCAGGCTGATAAGGAGTCGTTGTCCGTGGCTGAGCGTGGGCGGCAGGTCGCGGTGTCATTGCCGAACGTGACTGCCGGCCGCAACTTGGAGGAGGCGGACTTCTTGTATAGTGATGTCTCGGAGGAGGACTTTCGTAAGTTGAAGCGGCTCGTGGAGTACCTCTCCCCTGATGAGAAGGAGGTCTTGAAGGAGGTCGCACAGATCAAGCGGGAGCATAACCCGGTGTGGGGTGTGTGAGATGGGCTTGCCGCCTGGCAATTGGTTCCTGAACAGCAAGGATCGTAAGCGGTTGTTGCAGGCCTTGCAGGAGCAGTTCGGTGTCGAGGAGTTGCCTTGGGCGGTCTTCGTCCAGAACGCCAAGGGCAAGGTGTACGTGGTCAACCGTGACGTCGAGCGAGTCGATTATGAGTCGTTGCGCATCGATAGCATCGGCCTCTATCTCGGCGCTTGGCAGGCGGACGGTTTCCGTCTCAGCATGGAAGGGTCGCAGCTCCTCGCCCCGATCGCTTCTAGGAACGTGGTGGAGGTTGATGGCGGGCAGCGGCGCTCGTGGCTGAAGGGCGAGGACTTGCCTTGGCAGGGGTCGGGCAACGAGTTCGTCATCGTCAGGCATGGTGGTGATGTGCTCGGCTGCGGCAAGGTGCGGCAGCCGCGCGTGGGGAAGGATGAGGGGGTCGTCCTGCTCAACTACGTGCCCAAGGCGCGGCGGTTGGTCGTGGTTAACGAGTAGCCAGCTTGATGAGCGCTCGTTCTGCTTGTTCCTCGAGCACGTGGTAGTATCGCTCTTCCGTGTCGAACTCTGATTTTCGCTCTTTCAGCACTTCCTTGAAGGGGTCGGTGATGCTGTCGGCGATGGCGTAGATGCGTTTCTCCGCGAAGTCCGCGATGGCTTTCTGCTCCTTGGAGAAGTGGCCGTACTTCTCTCGTTGCTGCCGTTGGTGATAGCTCCAGCTGTTGTCCTTGCCGAGCAGGTCGATGATGCCGGTGCTCATGTTGAGGAGGTGTATCTCCTTCCTCTCCGCCGCGCTGTACAGCTCGTATCGTTCATCCTGCCGCTCGAACCGTCCTGATCGCAGCCAGCCGTGTGACGCGCGGTAGCTCGTCTTCCGCTTCTTCGTCCCGTCGTGCTGGTCGAGCCGTTTCTCACGGTAGAACAACGGGTGGCTGATGAGCTGGTTGACGTACTGGTTGAAGTACGCGTCGTCAGGGAGCACTATCTTGATGCCTCTCATGTCGTCGATGTCTCCGAACTCGAGTATTGCCTGCTCGAGCAGTCCGTCCTGTGATTCTTTCGGAATCATTTGCATGTAGGGCCTGAGGTGGTCGCAGATCTTTTTCATGCGTTGCTCGTCCGGCTTGCAGAGCTTCGGGTGTTCCTCGTTGTTCCTTTCTTTCTCTTCGTCCCGCCACTTCTTCTTCTCCTTGATGAATGACCTGTCCTCCTCGCTGAGCTGCCCGAATATCTCCTTGTAGATTGGCTGGTTGAATACTTCTTCGTCGTTGAAGTAGTGTGCTATGATGACGTAAGGATCAAGTGTTGTGAGGGTTCCTTCTTTGATGAGGGGGAGGTGGATTGCTATCTCGTTCTTGAGCTTGTACGTGAGCGATTTGGTCTTTCCTTGCTTTTCCGCTATCCAGATCGGTTGCTTGTTGCCGATGCGTTCGGTGTTGAACCCTCTGAGGAAGTAGAGCTGGAGCTCGATGTCGTAGTCGAAGGTGTTCTCGACGAATCCTGATGGGTTGCCCCCTTTCTCTTTCTTCTTCTTGAACTTCTCCGTGTCGAAGCCCTTGATGTCTCTGAAGTTCTCGTTGATGCCTTGCGCTGTCTGCCGGTCGTAGAACCGTTGCAGGCTCCGTTGGGTGAAGAACTCGTTGCCGAAGAGGTTGATGATCTGCTTGGTCTGCAGGTATTGTGAGGTCGTGTAGGGCTGCGTGGCGAACTGTTCGGGGAACCTTGCCGCTGCTTTGATGAGGTCTGCTGTCGCTTTCTTCATCGTGCCGTCGATGCCGGGTGGGCCGCCCGTCTCGTGCACCCTTCTGTCGACGATGACGTCGAGGAGTTCCATCATCTCCTTCTTGGTGTACGCGGGTTTTTCCGGCTTGTGGAGTTGCGCGTATGTGAGGATGATCTGGGGGACGCTGAGCGCGTCGAACTTCTTCCTGGTCTCCTCTGTGAAGGTCATAGGGCGGTCCTCCCGAAGAGGCCTTTGAGATCGTATATCTTGCCTTTCTTCCTCTGACGCTTGGTGAGGTCCAGCTGCTCGATGATCTTGGTGGCCTCGCTCTTGCCCGACGCGTCCGGCTCCTTGTACGCTTTGAGATCTGGCTCGAACCCGACCACTGCTTGGTATGCCTTATCGGTGAGTTTGCGGTAGATCGGGATTTTCTCCTCGGGCACGCCTTCTTTCCGCATCTGCTCCTCGGTGATGTAGTGGGGGTTGCGGTGACGGGCGAGGTCTCGCTCGATGAGCGTCATGGTGATGTACTTGTTGTATTGGTTGTCCGCCCACGGGCTCTGCATGCCTTTGGTGATGATGTATTCTACCTTGATGTGGTTACGTACGCGGTGTTTCTGCTTGGTGTACTTGTCGTCGCCGGTGTTGTCGGTGCGATCCGCTCCTTTGAAGATGAACTCGTGGGGCTCGAGAATCTGTAGGGCGAGGTCGAGGTAGGGGCCGTATAGTTGGCTTGTGCGGTCGAAGTCGTTGAACGCCTTGGTGGTGAGTATCTTGTCGTAGGCGATCTTGTTGTCGAAGTAGATTTGCCGGAGCGCTTCTTTCTCTGCCTGCGCGACGTTGTACTTGCTCGTCCTGATGTGCTCTTCTATGGCGTCTATCCTTGCGAGGAGGTCTTTGCTCCTGACCTCTTCGCGCATCTCCTCGAACGCGTCCTTGAGGTCTTCGCTGGTCAGGTTGTAGCGGTTAATCCTGGTCTCCAGGTCGTCGACGAGGAACTTGTACTTGTTCGTGAGGGCTGCGACTTTCTCGTAGACCTCTCTTCTCATGGTGAACGTGTCGTTCACCAAGCCGGTGCGGAGGAATCGGTCGAGGTCGCCTATGTAGAGGAGCCCGTCCTCGCCGACGTCGTGGTTCGCGGCTACTTCGAGGAATGTTGTGACGTCGTGGTAGCTTCCGAGCTCTTCCATGAGGAAGGCGAACGGCCGCAGTGCGCCGGTCACGTTGATGGCGTGGATGCCTCCTGCGCGATTACCGCCGCGCACGACTTTTTTCTTGTCGAAGAGGTTGACGACGAGGCAGAGTGATTCTGCCGGCTCGTCTTCGATGACGGTGGTGAGCTCGTCGATGGTGATGAGTTCTCGGTGCGGCGGTTCTTTGCCTTGCTCGATGTGCTGCTTGTTCTCCCGGTGCCGCTGGTTGGCGGTCCTGACTGGTCCTCGGTGGTGGCGTACGATCTTGGTGAAGACTGCGTCTAGCCCTGCGCCTCCGGGGTTGGGTTTGCGTTCTGCCTTGCGGTACACTTCTAGCAGGTCTGGGTGCATGCTTTTGGGGAAATGTGTTTGCGCTTTTATACTTGCTGAAAGGTAAGAAAAGGCTGCTTGAACGATGTGTTCAGAGGATGTCCTCTATGGGCTTCTTCTGCTTGGGCTTGTCTTCCTCGCTGGTTGCTTGTGCTTGGAGGTCGACGCCCATCTCTTTGAGCTCGCCGATGTGCATCTGCATGAGCTGCTCCACTATCTGGAGGATGCGGGCGAGTTCTTGCCGTTCTTTCGCGAGGGTGCTGAGGGCTCCTTTGTGGAATCCTATTTGTTCTTCCTTGCTTGCTGGTTGTTCTTGGTTGGCTGCCATCGGGGTGGTTCACCTCTGTTCGTGGTGGTCTCACAGACCATTTATAAACTTTTCGGTTTTTGTCACTTCGTAGTGGTTATCGTTTGAATATCTTCTCGAACAAGGACTGCTGCGGCCTAACACCCTCACCCAACGTCTCGGCGAACGCCTCCAACGAACGCTGCTGCCTACCATTCAGCCGCCGCGGCACGTCCACCTCCACGGTGACGAGCTGATCACCCCTGCGCGAGCCACGCAACGAAGGCAAGCCCTTCCCCCCGAGACGGAACGTCGTACCAGTCTGCGTGCCCGCAGGAATCTTGAGCTTGGCGCGGCCGAACAACGTCGGGACCTCAATCTCCGCGCCGAGCGTCGCCTGGACGAAACTGACCGGGATGACGAGGCGCAAGTCAACGCCCTCACGGACGAAGTGCTCATGCTCCTCCACCGTGACGAACACGTACAAGTCACCAGGCTCCCCGCCGCGCAGCCCTGCGTCTCCCTCGCCCTGCACGCGGAGCCGCACGCCATCCTCCACGCCAGCAGGCACCTCCACCTTGATGCGCACAGCCTTGGTCTCCACGCCACTGCCGCCGCACGCATCGCAAGTCTCCTCGAACCGCCTCCCCGAGCCGTCGCACTCAGGACACGCAATCGTCGTCTGGAACACCCCGAACGCAGTCCTTCTCGCTTGGCGCACCACGCCCTGGCCATGACACGTCCTGCACGTCTCCATACCCGTGCCGCCAAGCCCGCCGCACCGCTCGCACGGCACGCGCTTCCTCACCTTGAACTCCTTCTGCACGCCCTCAGCCGCCTCCTCCAACGTGACGCTGAGGTCATAGCGGAGATCAGCGCCTGGCTGGTCGGCTCCCCTGCGACGAGAACCGAACCCCCTGCCGCCGAAGAACGTGTCGAAGATGTCCTCGAAGTCGAAGCCCTGCGCGCGGCCGAAACCCGAGAAGTCAAACCCGCTGAAGCCGCCCGTTCCGTTCTTGAACGCGTCAGCGCCTAACCGGTCGTACTGCTCCCGCTTCTGCTCATCGCCGAGGACTGAGGCGGCCTCGTTGACCTCCTTGAACTTGCGCTCGGCGTCAGGGTCGTCCTTGTTCAGGTCAGGGTGGTATTTCTTGGCGAGCCGCTTGTACGCCTTCTTGACATCCTCCTTGGAGGCATCCCTGCCCACGCCGAGGATGTCGTAGTAGTCCTTCTCTGCCATGGTCCCGACCCAACAATATTTAAAAAAGAAAAAAAGGAGGTGTTTTTATTTCTTGCCCTTCTTGTCGTCCTTGACCTCCTCGAAGTCAGCATCGACGACCTTCCCGTCCTTCTTGGAATCCTTCTTGCCGCCCTTCGCGTCACCGCCCGCGGCCTGCTGCTTCGCCTGCTCCTCAGCAGCCTTCTGGTACAGCTCCGACGACAGTAATTGGAGATCCTTGTTGATGGCCTCGAGCTTGCCCTTGATGGCCTTGACGTCCTTCTGCTCCGGCTCGAGCAGTTTCTTGAGCTCGTCAATCCTTGCCTTGACGTCCTTGAGCTTCTCACCGTCCACCTTGCCCTCGAAGTCCTTGAACAATTTCTCCGAGGAATACACGAGCGAGTCAGCCTCGTTGACAACGTCGACCTCCTCCTTCTTCCGCTTGTCCTCCTCAGCGTGGGTCTCTGCCTCCCGCCGCATCTTATCGATCTCCTCTTCTGACAGGTTAGTCGTCGCGGTGATCTTGATGCTCTGCTCCTTCCCCGTGCCGAGGTCCTTGGCCTTGACGTGCACGATGCCGTTGGCGTCGATGTCGAACGTCACCTCGATCTGCGGCACGCCCCGCGGCGCGGGCGGGATACCTATGAGGTCGAACCTGCCGAGCGTCTTGTTATCGGCGGCCATCGGTCGTTCCCCTTGCAGGACGTGGACGCTCACCGCGTTCTGGTTGTCCGCCGCGGTGCTGAAGACCTGGCTCTTCTTCGTCGGGATGGTCGTGTTCTTATCGATGAGCTTGGTCATCACCCCTCCCAGCGTCTCGATGCCGAGGCTGAGCGGCGTGACGTCCAGCAACAGGACGTCCTTGACGTCACCTGCGAGGATGCCTGCCTGGATGGCTGCGCCGAGGGCGACTGCCTCGTCAGGGTTCACGGACTTGTCGCCGTCCTTGCCCGTGATGCTCTTCACGAGTTCCTGCACCTTGGGAATCCTGGTGCTGCCGCCGACGAAGATGACCTTGTCGATGTCCGCCGGCTTGAGCTTGGCGTCGTTCAGGGCTTGCATGGTCGGGACTTTGAGCCGTTCGATGATGTCACTGATGAGGCGCTCGAACTCCGCCCTGGTGAGCTCCTCGTTGAGGTGCTTCGGCCCCTTGTCATCAGCGGTGATGAAGGGGATGTTGATGCTCGTCTTGCTCTTATTGCTGAGCTCGATCTTCGCCTTCTCCGCCGCTTCCTTCAGCCGTTGCAGGCTGGTCCGGTCCTTTTTCAGGTCGATGCCTTGCGCCTTCTTGAACTTGTCGGCGAGCCAGTCGATGATGAGGTCGTCGATGTCATCGCCGCCGAGGTGGTTGTCGCCGTTCGTGGCCTTGACCTCGAACACGCTATCGCCCAGTTCAAGGATGCTCACGTCGAACGTGCCGCCGCCGAAGTCGAAGACGAGGATGGTGTGGTCCTGCCCCTTGTCTAGGCCGTACGCGAGCGAGGCCGCGGTGGGCTCGTTGATGATGCGCTCCACTTGCAACCCGGCGATCCTGCCAGCGTCCTTCGTAGCCTGCCGCTGCGCGTCCTCGAAATAGGCTGGGACGGTGATGACTGCTTTTTCGACCTTCTCCCCGAGGTAGGCCTCTGCGTCCGTCTTGAGCTTCTGCAGGATCATCGCGCTGATCTCCTGCGGCGTGTACTCCTTGCCCTGCATCTTGGTCTTGTGGTCTTCTCCCATGTGGCGCTTGATGCTCCGCACCGTGTTGTCAGGGTTGGTGATGGCTTGGTTCTTCGCTATCTGGCCCACCAATCGCTCGCCGTCATCGGTGATGCTCACTACTGACGGCGTGGTTCTGCTGCCCTCCGCGTTCGGGATGATGGTGGCCTTGCCGCCTTCCATCACCGCCACTGCGGAGAACGTCGTTCCTAGGTCTATCCCTATGATTTTGCTCATTTTTCTTTCCCTCCTGTCTTGTTCTTGCTGATGGCGACCTTTGCGGGTCGCAAGACTTTGTCGTGGTAGGTGTAGCCTTGCTGCATGACGTCGACGATCGCGTTCTCCGGTTGGTCTGACTCCTTAGTGAGCAGGGCCTCGTGCCGGTACGGGTCGAAGGGGAGTCCTAGTGCTTGGATAGGCTTGACGCCTTCCTCCTCGAGCATGCTCCTGATGTTCGCGTAGATCATCTCCACGCCACGGTAGAAATCGTCCTGCTGGGTGCAGTGCTTGAGGGCGAGCTCGAGGTTGTCTAGGATGGGAAGGAACCGTTTCAGGACGCCTTCAGAGGCGTATCTCTGCTGCTGTTCCCGGTCGCGCTCCACGCGTTTCTGATAGTTCTCGAGTTCTGCCCGTGCCCGTTGCAGGGAGTTAGTGAGCTCTTGGACTTGTTCCTTGAGCTCCGCGGTCTTGCTTTTCTTCTTGTCTGCCATGCGCGAAAACACCTAGTTTTTGTTGATTTAAAGTCGACAAGGTTGGTGTAGAATGAGCTCATTTAAATAATTTACGGAAATGAGGGCTTTGTGTAAAAAATAATCACAATTTTACACAGGATTCTTCATTATTACACAGATTAACACAGTCGTTGAAATCAATCACTATCTGGCGCTCAAACATCTCCTGAATGAGAATACAGAGGTTCAAGCAGAGTGTTTTGATTTTGATCTCGTTGGTCTGTGCATGGAAGGTTCTCGTCATGCAATGGTTGCCAAAGCGCATCTTGAGCATGTGGAAACTCGTCTCAATATTGCTTCTGCGGTGGTATTTCTGCATGAACTCCTCTCGGTTCGTCATGAATTCTGCGTACATTTGACTCCAGATCATAGCACCTTTTGCTGCTTGGATACTGTTCTTCTTGAACGGGATGTAGGGGTTCATGCCGAGTTTCTTGATAGTTTTAAGAATGTCTCTGCTCAGATACGCCTTGTCTGCGACGAAATCAGGCATATTGAAGTATTTGGTGTAGTTGCCAACAACGTCGTTAAACATCGCCGCGTCACCGACGTTCTTCTCAGTAACTTTAATACTGAGGAATGCGTTGGTCTTGCAGCAGGTGCATGCATGGGCTTTTCTCCAGACGCGTTCTTTCCCTTCGTGCTTCCCCCATTTGAATGTGTTCCAGCTCTCAAACTGGCTCGTACTGAAGCCTGTGCTGTCTATAGCTCCTGTCTCTTCTATCTGTGCAAGCGGTAATGCGCTGATGAGAATGAGATTATCCAGTATTTTGGTGAGTGTTTCGTCGTTGAAGAAATTGTCGATGCTTTTAAAGCAAGGCACCTTCTCTATGAATTTGAGGTTCTTGAGCTCTTTTAGGATGCCTTCGGCCTTGCGTAGATCGCCCTTGTAGTATATTTTGATGCACATAGCGAATATCTTATCCTGGTCGCTGTAGCCCTTCCTACCGGGTTTTTTTGAGGGCTTCTCATCTATGCTGACGAACAGAAGTTCTCTTAGAAGGCGTTTAAAGTAGGTGTCTTCATTAGTCTTTGCTGCATTATATGCTTGCCAGTTTTGAGGATAAGTGGGTTTGCTCTTCCTTGGAGATTGTTTATCCTCCGGAGGGATCTCAATGATCCTTTCGTCGTCCGTGAATTTTGTTTGTTCCTCACTCTCCACCTCGGTGACTTGTCCGGGTGTCGGTGTAACAAATATAATGCTATCGGTCGTCACATTTATTCACTTATTAATATATTACTATTAGGTATATAGTAGAAGTATATATAGTTTTCGCTTTAGTAAAATATTTATAGTAATATACTAATACTATAATAGGATTATATAAGTATATTTAAATCACTGGTCAAGTACGGACGGTACATTAAAATGGCAAAGATAACTATCGATGCGTTCCAATGCGAAAGGTGTAGTCATATATGGGTTCCGCGAGAGAACACAGATGGCGAGCCAAGAGTGTGCCCGAAGTGTAAGAGTCCGTACTGGAATAGGCCGAGGAAAAAGGATGTTAAAACAGGATCAAGCAACTGAATACCTGAAAGTTCCAAAACGATTAAAAAATGTGACGGAGGTCAAGTTGACCGAATCATTTGACCTCAGCGAACCTGTTGTGTCGGATGCTCACGGCGATATATTTGCGCTTGACATTAAACAAGGAAAAATCGAGCTGAAAATGATGAGATGTGGTCACAGAGTCCACAGTGTTTTCACATTGCTGAGGCTTGATGTTGATGATCGCGTGCACATCAATCCGGGTGGAGTAAAAGTGACAGGTCCTCATGTTCATGTATATAGGGAAGGATACAATGACAGGTTTGCATTTCCAGCAAATCAATATGGTTTCAAAGACCTTAGTGACTTTGGATCTGTGATTGAGAAATTCATGGAATTATGCAATATTGCAAAGACGAGCATCAAAATTCAAAAATCTGCTGGCGCAGGAAACTGGAAAAAATGACTCTTCAACCGGACAAACTAATTGAGGATTACTTGAATTGGCTAAGAGAAAGAATTAGTTTTAAAGATATTCCCTCGAACGAAGAAGGAGTAAAAATTGCCTCCATTGACAGTCCATTCCTTGATACACATAATGACTACTTGAGAATTTATGTTGTTTACAATGAGAAATCAGATTCTTATAAATTAACCGATGATGGTATGACTTATTATGATCTCAAAACGAACAATCTTGAACTCACAGAAAATAGAAAAGACATCCTCTCGCAGTTCATCAATGGTCTTGGGGTCCGGTTTGATAACGACACTTCTGAAATATTCATTGAATGTAAAGAGTCGGATTTGGCAAAGAGCAAACATAAACTAATTCAAGCAATGATAAATATTGGTGATATGTTTATACTTTCAAAACCTTATGTTAAAGCGTTGTTCTTTGAAGATGTTGCCAATTTCTTTGCAGAGCATTCTATACCTGCAACACGAGATGTGACGATTGAAGGAAAGGGCTTCAGCAATAAGATTGACTTTGTTATTCCATCAAGGAAAAAAGAGGAAAACGAAAAAATTGTCAAGGTTATTAACTCCCCGTCTAATACTGGATATAGGGCGGTCTTATTCACACTATCAGATATAAGGGGGGGTGCGACGGTTCACGCTTCAGCTGATCAATTCGTTATCATTAATGACCAGGAGAGAAAAGTTTCACCAGACGACCTGAAAAAGTTTGAAACTTATTCTGTAAAAACGCTTCTTTGGTCTGAGAGGGAAGAATCAGTTGAAATATTTAATTAGAAATCATCTCTTTTTTTCTCAATAAAATGAATACTCTGACTAATCATTATTAGTATGCTACCTGCGAAGGCAAGGATGATAATTTTAATGATTTTATCAATGAAAATAAGATTTACTAATTCAATAATGGCCACTGAGAGAAGTATAGAGCCGACAACATTAACAATCCCAAATTTTCTCTTCAATTCAGGTATTTCGCGCTCATGTCGGTAATGGTATCTACATAGATTTTCGAACCATTTCATTTTTCTATTAGTTTTATTCCTTCGTTTGTAATCTTTTTAAAGAGGAAGTTCTGGACTCCTTTTGTGTTTCCTAACATGAATTTCAAATCTATATACCCTTCATCGTTCAAGAATCTCAATGCTTTGTTGATTCTTTTCCCTTCCCAATCTTTAAAATGATTTATTAGTGTTGTTGCTTGTATTGATTGATCATTTGCATACAAAGAGTAGATTGTATCAAGAATAAAGAGTGCATCCTCTTGTATTGTAGTTTTTGTGTTTATTACCCGTGGTTTATTTCCATTTTTTTGTGATTTCTTTTTCTCCTCACTCTCACTTCTGTAATATATGATCCATCTAAAAAAGAAGTATAAAATGATGAGTCCTAACATTGTACTGGTGACTGTGAGTGCAGTAATAATCTTCTTTTCTTGATTTAGAATAACACCTATAACAACTGGTGTGACAAGTCCGACAATAAAATTTGACGGACTTGTGAGTTCTTTTAAGTCATCACGAAAAGAGGGATTTGATTTTTTCACTGAGCAGAACACCTATCACGATTAAAATAATTGCTGTCAATATCAGGTTGGCTTTATTGTTGAGGAACTCAAATCTTGCTGTGAATGGGGTTATTTCTAACCATGCCAGTACCAAATATATTCCAACGATAATGAAGATAAAAGAAATGGTGTTCTGCCATGCTCTTTGAGATGCTATTGA
Organism: Candidatus Woesearchaeota archaeon; assembly: GCA_016927245.1. Classification (GTDB taxonomy): domain Archaea; phylum Nanobdellota; class Nanobdellia; order Woesearchaeales; family WJKR01; genus WJKR01. The sequence goes on along the minus strand of JAFGNA010000017.1, from coordinate 56,492 downwards.
CATACCAAATATGCCTCGTCCCCTTCCCATACCTATAAGGTATATATTCTTATATAAATGTCTTTGCCCTGAGAATGTATTTATTACGCGGTTTTTGAACGAAAAATTTTTTATCTGTGACGACTTCCACAATAGGAATGAAGCTAAAAGATGCTGTCGATTTATATAAAGCAGAACCGGGTGCCTTTTCAAATGCATACGAATGGTACAGGAAGTCTGCTAACGCAAGAGGGTATGTGGCACTAGCATCCACTGAAGTGCCTGCTTACAAAAAAGGTCGTGAGTGGTATGTTGATGATGATATGGTCTCTAAAGCTATTAACGGACATCGTGAACGAATGGCATTAGAAGAAAAATATGCTGATGATTTGAAGAAAGGAGTAGTTTATGGCAATGACGGCGATATGATCCGATTTAAAGGAGGTCGTTATTCTATACGTGGGGGCTTTCGCTACGAAGTCTTCGATTACAAAAGTCACGCCGTATCGGGTGTCTGGAAATGCAACAAATGCAACCAGCCAGCAAAACTTGAGCATAACAAAGAAGAGTGCCATCTATGTTCTGATTGGAACGGTTGCGGGAGAGATTGCACCCTGAGCAAGGTGTTTTGTGAGTTATGTGGCGCGAAAATAGACTTGTAACCATTTTTGCACAGATTCTGCTATTTTTAAATTACTGATTCAGCTTGTTCTTAAGCCTGCGATAATGTCGCCAGTCACTTAAGTCTTTAAGGTCTTCTATCAGTTGTTGGACTTCATCTTCCGTGAATGGTTGGTGGTTATCAAAGTCATCCCTGGGCCTCTTAAAAAATGCTGCGGTAATAACACTACCTGCTTTCCAGCCAAGTCTCACTTCGTAATCGGACAGAAAAAACACATAGCCTTCGTTGCGTGCTAATTCTTGTTTTACCTTCTCTTCCATTGTAAAGCCTCCTAATCGTAGAATTCAAGGGTTTAAGAGATTATAAATATTACTACGATACATGTCCAGTGGTATTCTTACACAGAATCTGTCATTTTTACACAAAACTCATATTTTACACAAAGCCGGAAATGAGGGGCTTTGTGTAAAAATTTAAGGTAATTTTACACAGGATTCTTCATTATTACACAAATTGACGCAGTCGTTGGAATCACAAAATATATAAATGCACATATTGTACTGATTGTAAATATGGCACAGATGATGACGAAACGGATCCCCGTCTCGGAAGACAGATGGAAACAGCTCGGACGGATAAAAGAAGCTGGTCAGACCTATGATGAGCTCCTTGGCGAACTCGTTCAGGCGCATAACAGGCGAGAACTGGCTAGTTTTGCTCAGGCCGCTCGTGCTGGGAAAGGCAATTGGCGCAAATTAGAGGATGTGTAAAAAATTGTCTTATGACGTATTGCTGTCTGATGAGGCTGTTGATTTCATGCAATCATTAGACGAAAAAAGCATCTCTATATGCAAAAAGAACTTGCAGAAACTCTCACAACCATATCCGGGAAGGGGTATTGGTGACAAAGAAAAGCTGGTTGTGACGGGAGAAGAAGTCTATAGGATCCACATCGGAAGAACCTACACTGCTTTCTACATCATCGACGAAAAAGAAAAACTCGTACGAGTACTAGAAATACTCTCCATAGAGGCTGCGCATAAGAAATACGGATTCTAACGAAAAAAAGTCCTCATGGAGAATCAACCTAAGTCGTTATTGAACAAAGCATTGATACACAGAATAGACTGCTATTACACAAATCACTTATTTTACACAAACCAGGAAATGGGGGTGTTGCACGAAAAATCCTCCCTCATTCCACAACCTATAAGAACATCCTCTCCTCCTGACTGCCTATGGTGGCTGGCAAGCTCTTCCGGTTCGTCCTGTACGCGGGCTCAGGCCTCGCCGTGCTCTGGGGCCTGTTCGCCAGCGTCCTCCACTCATCCTTGCTCCTCGCCGCCTCCGCAGCCGTCATCGTCGCCTCGAAAGAATTCTCTTAGCTTCTGCCTTCTAGCTCGCGCAACAGCTCCTTGAGCTCCAAGCGCTCCTTCGCCGCCTTCACCGAGGCGCGCAACAGCACCTCGTTCTCCTCGCGCAGCCGCTCGATGACCTCATCCTTCCTTTTGAGCTCCTCCTCGTACGCCCTCACCAACTCCTCATCATTCATCGTTGCAAGACCTCGTGGATGTCCTCTAGTTGCTCCTCAAACACGTGCGCGGAGATGGAATACGTGGCGAGCGCCCCTACGCCGAGCTCGAGCTCGTCAGCGATGTACTTCTGCAAGGAGCCGAGCTGGTACGCGTTCGCAGGCCAACCGATGAAGAAGTCGTTGCTCCGTATCACTGATGTCAGCAAGAGCTTCCCTTCCTTGACCTTGAAGTGCAGGCTGATCAGGCCGGGCACGTTCCTGTTCGTGAGGTGCAAGTCCTTCAGCGGGTCAACGGTGAGCGCGAACGCCCGCCGCGACGTGGAATTCTTGCGCAGCAACGGGATGACGTACTCGTTGATCTGGTCGAACACTTCCTGGTAGCCGAAGATTCTGCTGCCGTACGTGTAATCATACAAGGGCAAGTCCCACTGGTTGAAGATGATCCCGATCAGCTCATCCTTCGGCGGGTACACCCACCGCTCGTTCTTCCTAATGCGGTCGATGGGGTCGTCTAGCCCGACGTCAGGGTGCTTGATAGTCACGGAGAGGTTCAGCACCTCGCGGCACGTCCTGCCATCATCATCGGTGAAGTTCTCTCCGTAGTCGAGGATGTGGCTCAACGCGGCCTTCCACGCGTCCATCGCTGTCGGTAAGGAGAGCTCCATGGTTATCACGTCATGAACTGGCTGAGGGTCATGTCCGCCTTCCGCTCCGCGAAGTCATAGGTGAGGTTAGGGATGTCGTGCTGCTTGAGTATCTCTTTGATCTCCTCCAAGACGTCATCCGGCTCGCACGGCGTCGCCCTGAATATCCTGATGCGGTCGTTGCTGTCGAACAGCTTGAAGATGCGCTCCCGCGCCTTGATGAAGCTGCGCATCTCCTCATCTTGCAACGTCCGGGAGTGCAGCACGGTGACCTTGCTGTACCTGCGCTCAGAGCAGAAGGAAGGGTCGAACTTGGAGAACATGCTCGCCAGGGTCGCCTTGAACCTGATGGGGATGCCGCAGCTCTTGAAAATAGTCTCTTCCGCGCGGCAGAACTCGGCGAGCTCCTCCGCGGCTGTCGAGAGGAGGTCGATGAAGTGCGGTCGCTCCCGCTCCTGCCAGTCATAGTTCCACAACCTGATATAGCTCGTGCTGAACCGGAAGAACTCGTGCGGCTTCTTGTTCAACCGGTTGATGTCCGCGAACACCGCGTCCGCTCGCTTGCGCTGCTCGGTGCTGCTCTCCACTAATGCTTGGCCGAGCTTGAGGATGAACTGCCTGAACTCCTTGTCAGTCCTTCGCTCTTGGAAGAATCGATGCACGTCGACGCCGACGCTGACCTGCCCCACGCAGATCCCGATGGTCTTCCCCCTGACCTCGTCCAAGTAGGTCCGCCACTCCTCTTTCTGCAAGGTGTACACGCCTGCGTTGCCGACGATGATTGGCGCTTCGTGCACGTCGAGGTCATGCAGGTTGAGCTTGATGCTCGCCTCGCTGCAGCGCCTGATGATGTGCTTCATCAAGCGCTGGTGCCGGTCGAGGAACTTCTTGGTGATGCACAGCACGACCTTGACGTTCGCCGGGTTGAGCAAGGCGAAAGCGTCGAAGAAGTCCTCGGTGTACTTCAGTTCCGATACTTTGGTGAGGTCGATGAGAAGGCATACTGACCGCTCATTATCGCGGGTGTCGATGTCCAGTTGCCTGAGCAGCTTGCTCAGCCGGTCGAGGTCTTCCTTGACCAAGAGCTGTTCGGCGGCGTAGATGCCGATGACGTCGTTGACGTGCTTGCTGACAGAGGCAATCCTCGCGTGGAGGCTCTCTACCGTGTCCTCCTCGACGGTGTCGAGGAGCACGGCGTTCAGCCGGCTATGCCACCCTCGAGGGTCGTAGCTGGTGATGACGCGTCGCTGCACGTAGTGCTCGAGCCTGAGGAGCGGCTGCCCCATGGGCGCGTGCGGGATGCGCTGGTGCTGAGGCTTGCGTCCCTGCTGTTGGTTGAGCACGTAGCACTTCTCGCCTTTCCCCTTCGTCTGGCTGACCGCGATGACGCCTTCGGCCTCGAGCCGGTTGAGATGGTAGAGGATTCTGCGGTGGAGCTGTCCTTTGTGCCGCTTCGCGACGAGCCGTGACTCCCGGTCCGTCAAGGGGTCGTGCAGCGCCGCCTTGATCCGCCCGTACTCATCGGGGTAGACTGCTTTGATGATCTCTGACGTGGCGTGCTCCGCGTAGGGGTGTTGGTGGAAGAATTCCCGTAACTGCTCACCGACATCCGCCATCTTTGCCACTGAGAAGTGACGCACTTATAAATATGTTTTGTTTCAGGGCTGCTGAACCAATGATGAGTCCTTGCTCAAGTGCTGGTCCACCACTGAGGGCTGCCACCCGACGGCGAGTAGCCTCTCCCTGATAGCCTTGTCAGGAACTCCCTCTGCGCGCTTCCTCTTGATGAATTCGCGCAGACGAGGGTTATCAGCCGCCGTCGCAGGGATAACAGGCTTGGCAAGCGAGGATGACTGCCCCGTGACGACCGGCGAGGGGTGGCCGCCACCAAGCGCTGAAGGGCCGGTCTCGAGAGGGACCACTCCCTCACCGAGCCGTGCCGTGCCGTGCTTCCTATTCCTCGCGACGAAGAACCCCCCGACGCTCCCGCCGAGCACGACGACGATGATGAGGGCGATGAGCGCAGGCGGAATCCGAACGTTAGGGGAAGGCCCTTCCTCTTCGATACCTGTAGTGTTGCCTGCTGGTTCCTGCTCCTTCTCGAGTGATCCGTTGGCGGCGGGCCGGGCAGCGGCGACCAAGAGCTGGTCGAGCGGCGCGTTCACCAGGACTGCTTGGTACAGGCCCTCGTCCTCCAGGTAGCTCGTCGTGCCCGCAACCCACTCATCATGGGAACGGTACAGCACGGTCACGTTCCCCTGCTCGGCGCCGTGCTCGGCGAGCCACGCCTCAGGAACGCCGAAGACGACGAAGAGCTCCTCGAACACCGTGCTCCGGGCAGCGTCGCTGAAGGAGAATGACTGGTACACGTCGTACCCCTCAGGGGCGCCAGTGAGTGAGCCATCCTTGTGGAGTGAGGAGTTCTCTGGGACTTCGTTCTGCGGCAGGGAGCCGAACAATTGCTTGATGGAGAATCCTGACTCATTGATGGACGTGCTCGCAATGGTGTACGTGTACGTCCAGTTCAACGCAGCATCCGTGACTTGCGCCGCCTGCTCTTCCTCTCCCCCGTCTTCTTCATCCTCTTGGTTCGGTGGCGTATAGGTTCCGCCGCCTCCGCCCCCGCCGGAGCTCCTGCAGTTATAGTCGTCATCGTCGACGTAGCCGTCGCAATCGTTATCCTTGCCGTCACTGCACGACTCTTCTTTCTCCTCGTAGCTGTTGTTGTACGCGGCGTAGTCAGGCTCGATCGCGGTGCCGGCGATGCAGTACTTCACCGCCCCTTCGCACACGCCATCCTGCTTGTCAGCGAGCAACGCTGTGTAGTCAGGGTCCTCGGCGTCGATGAGGCCGTCACAATCATTGTCCTTGCCGTCGCACACCTCGTCTGATGGCGTGCAGCTCGCGAATGGGGGTGTGCCTGGTGCCTGAGGGGCGGTTGGTGGGTCTGCGATCGCTAGCGAGAGCAAGATGCCTGCTAGGATGATGCCGGCGATGCCTAGCGACCATTTCATGCGGGTTCGTAGGAACGTGAGTATTTAAGATTTTGCGCTCCGCATCACACAACCCATCAATTAGTCACTTAATAGTGGTATAAGAATGTGTTTTTTGGTGTTGTTTCAGGGTCGCTGAACAGCCGGCCCGCAGCAGAGCAATTCTCCCGGCAACCACCAACCCCACAAAGCGCTGGTTCAGGGAAACCACTGAACCGTTCAACAGAACAGCACAACCAACATTTTTAGCGGACGACCACCACACCCCACAGTCCAATCATGGGCGGAGGGATACCATGGACCGCGAGAAGGAACTGCTGCTGCTCAGCCATTTCCGGCGCAACGCCCGGGAATCGCTGACCAGGATTAGCCGGAAGACGAACATACCCGTCTCCACGATCTTCGACAAGCTGCGACAGTACGAAGGGGACTACATCGAGAAGCACACCTCACTCCTCGACTTCCGAAAGCTCGGGTTCGACCTCAAGACGCACATCCTCTTCAAGGTCGCCAAGGACGGCCGAGAGGAATTCCAACGATTCCTCCTCAACCACCCGCGCGTGAACTCTGTCTTCAGGATCAACAACGGCTACGACTACCTCGTCGAGGCAGTATTCACCGGGCTAGGAGACCTCGACCAGTTCTTCGAAGAGGCAGGCAAGCGGCAAGTGGAGGAGCGACAGGAATACTTCGTCCTCAAGGACGTGCTCAGAGAAGCATTCCTCAGCCACCGCCCAGGCTTCGAGGAAGTCATCCTGCAAGAGATGCCGCGCACCCGCTAAACATTTATAAGCGCCGCTCGCCTCCCGCGACGAGATGATCATCCTCGGCATCGAGAGCACCGCGCACACCTACGGCGTCGCCATCCTCAAAGACCAAGAAGTCCTGGCGAACGAGAAACGATCGTTCACCACCCCCACTGGCGGCATGGTCCCTGCCAAGGTAGCAGACCACCACGTCGAGCACTGCGACCACGTCCTCAGAGCGGCGCTGAACAAAGCAGGCATCACCCCCGCACAAATAGACCTCATCGCCTACGCCCGCGGACCAGGCCTAGGACACACCCTGCGCGTCGGGGCGGCCATGGCGAAGAGCCTGGCATTGTTGCTCAAGAAACCCCTAGCAGGAGTGAACCACTGCGTCGCCCACCTCGAGATAGGAAGATTGTTGACACCGGCGAAAGACCCGGTCTTGCTGTACGCGTCAGGCGCGAACACCCAAGTCATCGCGTACGAAGCAGGAAGATACCGGGTGTTCGGCGAAACACTAGACATAGGGGTCGGCAACTTCCTCGACGGCTTCGGCCGCGCCCTCAGCCTCGGATTCCCCGCCGGGCCGGCGATAGAGAGGCTCGCGAAGAAAGGAGCAGAACAAGGCGCCGAACTGCTCAGGCTCCCCTACTCGGTCAAAGGCATGGACGTCTCGTTCGGCGGCCTCCTCACCAAGCTCAAAGCCATGATACGCTCAGAGAAGCATCCGCCCGAGCAGCTCTGCTTCTCCGTCCAAGAGACCGTGTTCGCCATGCTCGTCGAGGTCGCGGAGCGAGCCATGGCGCACTGCGGCAAACAAGAGTTAGTGCTCGGCGGCGGCGTGGCGTGCAACCAGCGACTGCAAGAGATGTGCCGCGTCATGGCAGAAGAGCGAGGAGGGAAGAGCTACGCCCCCCCGAACGAGTACCTCGTGGACAACGCGGCCATGATCGCCTGGAACGGGCTCCTCCTCCACGAACAAGGCATGACCCTCACGCCCGAAGAGGCAGACATCAGGCCGTACGAGCGCACCGATGATGTCGACGCGGAACGCTGATCAGACCATGCTCTCATACAGCAGCCTTATCTCGTCAGCGGTCAAGGCGCGGTTCAGGATGTACAGCTCGTCGATGACGCCAGGCCATTCTCGCTCCGTCGCATCAACGGGCTGCCCGCCGATCCACACGGGGTGCAGTTCATCCACCCGGAGCGTGCCGCTGTAGGCGTTCCTCGCGAGCAGGCTCCCGTTGAGGTACAGCTTCATCGTGGCGCCGTCATACGTGCCGGCGAGGTGGTACCATCTACCGGTGTCGATCTCCCAGTCAATGCTTGAATTCCTCCAATCATACATGTTAGAGGGGTTGACCTGGTTGATGTCCTGTGGCGGATAGCTCCCGGAAGGGCCGCCGATGCGGAACTCAGGGTATTTGTTTCGTTGCACGAGCAACGCCCAGTTCTGGTAGTTGCGATGCGGCCCTTTGCTGATGACACGCGGGTCTTCCGGCTCACCAACCTCGTTGAAAGGGTAATAGTCAAGCTTAACCCAAGCCGCGAGGGTGATTTCATCGCCCTCGATGCTCCAGTTCCCGAGGTCGACGTGGCTGTCAACGCCGTCCAGCACCAGCGCGGAGCCGCCGTCGATGCCGGCGCCGTCATCGACGCTGCCGCTCGTTATCTCGAACTCCTCGATGTTGCCAGTATCATCACCTGGTATATCGAACGAGTACGCTCCCTGGAAGTCCTCGGGCGGGATGAAGCACTCGTTAGCGTCGCACTCGCCGGCGTAGCACTCCTTGATCACGTACCCGCCGCACCCATCGGGCCACGTGCCGCACTCGTACTCGGAGAAGTCGTCCACGGTGAGGCAACCCACGCAGTTATGCGTGTCGGGGTCGCAGCCCTGACCGCTCGGGCAGTGAGAATCGTCACCGCAATCCACCCAGGTGCCGTCCAGGCAATACTCTGGCTCGCCCGTTTGCGGGAGAACGTACGCGGTGCCTGAAGGCGCGCATTCATAGCTCGGATAGCCTGGGTCATGGATGACGGCGCAGCGGCCTTCTTCGTAGCAGCAAGCGACGTACTCAGGAGCGTCGAAGTCCTCGCCGTGCAAACCTTCTATGCTCGGGCCGATGGAGAGGAGCGTAGCATAGTGATGATCATCGCACACCGGCTCGCAGCCGCCCAACTCGCACGTCTCGAACGGGTAGCCGTCGCAGTCATCATCCTCGGCGCAGCCTGGTTGCTCTCCCTGCTGGCACGTCTTGCCCGTCGCCGCGTCACCCGCGCAGACAAACCCAGCCCCTGCCGCGCTGCAATGCTGGTCGGTGCCGCACGCCACCCACTCATACTCATCCGTGACGGTCCCCTCCCAGCACCACGCATCGTTCGTGCCGTCATTGTCGATGTCGAGACCCTCACCGTCATCGTAGCAAGCGCCGTTGTACGCGCAGTTATGATTGAGCGCGCAGCACACAGGCCCGGAGCTGGTGCCGCTGAAATACGAGGAGACGCTGTCCGCGTACGCGAGGTCGACGACGTGCCAGCCGTACTCCTCCTGGCAGCAATACACGCCCTGCGCCCAGCCGTCCACCCGCCAGTTCTCCTGCGCGCACACGTCCGTGTTGAGGTCGCACTCAGAGGCGTCTATCTTAGTGCACTCGTTGACGCACCTGAGGCCGGCGCCGACATAGGGATAGATGATATTGTTGCCTTGCACCACTCTCATGTCACTACAAGTCTTGCTCTTGAAGTCAGTGCCGTCGCAAGCCTCGTAAGCCTCGGCGACGCTGTTGCCGCACTCTGACGTGACGAGGCTCGCCAGCTCAACCTTGGTGACGGCGCTGCCGTGCACGGTGTAGTCATTCGGGCTCCCATACGGCTTGAAAGTGATGTTGTAGGTGAAGGATTCCTTGCTGTTCTCCTTGAACAGGCGGTTCGTGGTGAACGTGATGTCAGCGTTCTCGTTCGGCAACAGGGTGATGTCGTCGCCTGCGTGGCGGTACTGCTGCCCGTCGTGCTGCGCGACGGCCTCGGTGATGGTGACGGGGCGACCGAGCTTGTTCTCGATCATGACGCTGAGGCGACCTTCGGTGGTGATGAGCGCTCCGCGGCAGTCTATCTGGTTGCCTGACTCGCAGGACTCCTTGGTGTACGCTCCCTTGTCGAATGCGCCGAAGTACGCGAGCGCGCCGACGACCGCGACGATCGCTACGCCCGCGTACACATAGGTGGTGAAGTACTCCGTCGCTATCTGAGCTTTCTTCTTCCCGTGCATAGTGCTTCCTCTCAACTTATCCGTTGGCGCAGGTGCAATCAGACCTGCAGTACGTGCTGCCGCTGCAACCACTAACCCAGTCAGGGCTCTCACCCTCGACGTGCGTCGGCGGGTCGCACTCCTCACCGATGGTGGCGTTGATGATGCCGTCGCCGCAGTAGTTGCTCTTGGCGACAGGGGTGATATCCTGGACGAGGGAGGTGCCGCTGCCGGTGATGTTATGGCTTATCCCGCCGTTATGGCGGTGGTAGGTGACGACGAAGGTGAACGGCTCCTTCTGGCTCCTGGTCATCTCGAGGCCGGGGAAGGTATGCTTGGCGGTGAAGCTCCTACCAGGATTGACAATGAGGTCTAGCGGCTGCATGGCCGCTTCTCCTCCGACGAAGCGTTTCAGGGTGACCTTCTCGATGACGATGTCCCGTGGGTAATTGTTGGTGAGCATGAGGAGCAAGGTGGCCTCTCCGGCGTCCCTGTCAACGCCGATGTAGGTGTCTGCGCATGAGATCTGCGAGCCGGAGTCGCACCGTTCGGGCGTGTACGAGGAGGGGTCGAGGATGCCGAAGTAGTTCAGGGCGCCTATGGTGACGATGAGGCCGAGGAACGCCCAGGCATAGGTGCCGAGGTATTCCACTGATGACTGCGCCTTGGTATTCCTCACGTGCTCACCTTTTTTCCCTGTGCCCATGGGGTTGTGTAGTATAAAAAGGTTGTGTTCGTGCGCAAGGCATATATAATCCTCCTTCTCTCTCTGAGCATGAGGGTTCCTGCTCCTCAAGGACGGACGTTGCACGAGACGCTCTTCGACCCGCGACTGTTCCGCTTGCAGGTCAAGCAACAAGTCAACCTGGTGAGCAAGCAGGAGTTCGCCGGGCAGGTGCCGGGGTTGTTCGTCGGCCGGTTCGGCTATCCTCGCGTGCGCGTCGGGCTCCTCGCGACCGAGCAGTACGCGCAGCACGACGACCCGTTGTCCTGGGTGCGGCAAGGCACCTCCTTGCAGGATATCATCAGGCTCCGCTCGGAGCTCATCAACGCGGGGCAGCACGCGCACGTCAAGCTTCCTTCTGAGAGGATGGCTGAGCGGGTGAAGGAGTTGGCGCAGGAGGCTGCGATGGCGGTCAGGCCGGTTGACGTGGACGTCGGGCTGGACCGCAAGCCAGCCTTCCGGCTGCGCCTCGAGGATGACACGATGCCTCACGGCCCCTTGGCGTCGCTGCGATCAGCGCGGCTCACGGCCAACCCGAAGATTCCTTCATTGGTCGACAAGGTGGTCTCTGATGACGGTCTCAAGGCGTCCGCGGGCCTGGGCAGGCTGTGGCGTCGCGGCTTCGCCGAGCACCAGCTCTCCAAGCTGCTCTCAGCCGGCGCGCTGGGGCAGCGGCTGGAGCGGCGCCTCGTCCCTACTCGTTGGGGCATCACCGCGGTTGATGACACGGTGGGCAAGCAGTTGCACCGGCAGCTCGATGATTTCTCAGAGATGGACTTCCGGGCGTACTTCGGCGGCTATCTGGGGAATTACTTCCTCATCCTGACCTTGCCGCAGCCGTGGAGCTTTGAGCTCTTCGAGAACCACGCTTCTGGCGGCCGGCCGTTGCGTGCCGACTACACGGATTACGAGGGCGTGCGCGGCCGGAAGACATATGCTGAGCGGACCGCTGGCGGTTACTACGCGGCACGGCTCGCCGTGTTGGAGCACCTCACGCAGCAGAAGCGCAAGGCAGGGATCATCGCGTTGCGGTTCATCACGGAGGCGTACTGGGCCCCGCTAGGCGTCTGGGTGGTGCGCGAGGCTGCCAGGGCGGCGATGGCGTCCAAGCCTTTGTCGTTCGGCTCCTGGGAGCTCTTGCAGCGGCACGCTGAGTCCTTGGTGCGGCGCACGTACGGCGTCTCCGTGCTCCCGGTCTTGCGGGAGAGCCGGTTGCTGGCGGAGCGCCGGTCGCAGACCACGCTCGGCACGTTCTCATGAGCGCCATCCTATTACTACTTCTCGGAGGTATCCAGGATATATTTCTATACTGAAACGAACGAATTCCGCCAAACCAAGGCCTAAAAAAGCAAGAAAAGAATATACTAAAAACGACATGTTTATAAACCTCTTTTTCCAGGAAAGACCCCCAGGAAAAAAAGGGGCAGACTAGTTCTGCACCCGGGTCTGGGGGGTCCGCAAAGGGTGCATGCATGGCGCAGGCGCGCCGTCATGAAAAAGAGTGACCTAGATACATCCAGCAAGCCACCATGAGAACCACCAAGAAGCTCATCGAGGACGTCGTCAAAGAGCTCGTCGGAGAAGAAGCGCTCGACATCATCTTCTACCTCCGAGGCAAGACCAAGATCAGCGAGTTCATCATCGCAGAAGAGCTCGACCTCGAGATACACCGCACCAGGAACATCCTCTACCGACTCCTCGAGCACAACATCGTCAGCTTCATGCGCAAAAAGGACAAGATAAAAGGATGGTACATCTGCTACTGGGACTTCAACGAGCCCATCATCCCCTACCTCACGGAGAAGATAAAGAACGAGAAGCTCGCAAAGCTGCGAGAACGACTCGCCAGAGAGGAAAAAGGACAGTTCTACCTGTGCAGGAACGCGTGCGCCAGGATGGACTTCGAAAAAGCCATCGAGTTCAACTTCAAATGCCCTGAGTGCGGCGAGATCATGAACCAGCAAGACAACACGCGCACCATCGAGTTCCTCAAGCAACGCATCGAGGAACTCACAGCAGAAGACGCCAAGCCATAGGTGCACGCCCATGCTCCCACCAGGACTACGACCCGTCGGCCCAGCACTCCTCCTCGAGCAAAGCACCACCCTCATCATCGCAGACCTCCACCTCGGCGCCGAGCGGAGCATGATAGACGCCGGCGCCCTACTCCCCAGAGCCCAACGAGACGCCACGTTCACGCTCATCAAAGGACTGATGCAAGAAGCGACGCCGAGCCGCATCATCATCAACGGCGACCTCAAGCACGACTTCGGACGCATAGGAGAAGAGGAATGGCGGGACGTCCTCGCACTACTAGACCTCCTCCTCGAACAAGCACCCGTCACCATCATCCTCGGCAACCACGACCAGCTGCTCGAGCCCATCCTCAAGAAAAGAAACCTCCCAGCGGAGCGGTGCGTCCACGCAGAAGGATGGCTCATCACGCACGGCGACAAGGCACCAAGCGAGGAGGAGCTGATGAAGGCGCGCGGCGTCATCATCGGCCACGAGCACCCGACGCTGCTGCTCGACGACGGCGTACGCAAGGAACGATACAAATGCTTCCTCCACGGCACGTACAAAGGAAAAGACCTCATCGTCCTGCCAAGCGCCTATCCATTAGTGGAAGGGACCGACCTCCTCCGAGAAGAACCACTCGGACCCCTCCTCAAGGAAGCCACAAAGCTCGAAGCGTACATCATGGACGGCGACAACCTCCTCCCCTTCGGACCGCTCGACAGCCTCGACGCAAAGCTTAAATAACCCTTCCTTGTCCGCAACCCTTGAGGTGATACTCATGGCAAAGAAGAAGACATCAGCAAAGCAAGGCAACGACTCCAACCTCGTCGCCGTCCTAGCCTACATCCTTGTCGGCATCGTCTGGTACTTCGCAGACGAGAAAGCGCAGAACAAGACGACAAAATTCCATGTCAAACAAGCCATCGTGCTCTTCCTCTTGTGGTTCATCTGCGGATTGATCCTGCCTTTTATCTGGTTCTTCCTCTTATGGATTATCAATCTCATCGGTGTCGTCCTAGTAATCATCGGCATCGTGCACGCGCTCAACAACGAGCAGAAACCGTTACCCATCATCGGCGGGCTCGCCGAGAAGCTCACCTTCTGAGCACAAAAGAACTATTTTCTTTTATTTCTTCTCCGCCTTGTCAGAGATGATAGCAGAATTGCCTGTAGGGTCATCGAGGATGATTTTCGTCCTCTCCTGGCCCCAAAGGATGCGCTGCAGCCTCTTAAGGATGTTCTTAGCCTTCTTCTTCTCCGCCTCGTCATCAGAGTTCTCGCGAAAGCTCTCGACCTGGTACTTGATCCGATTGAGGACTCCCTCGACGTTCGTGACGTAGCCGTTCGCGGTCTCACCAGGCTCTATGGAGCCGATGCGCTCGACAGAGACGGTGGCGCTCGCTGACTTCACGACACGCACCTTGAGGTCCTCCTCAGAAGAAACCTCAAACGCGTACCTGACCGGCTTACCCTCGCCGTCAGCCAGCTCGAGGTCTGCCTTGTGGTACTTGCAACCCTCGCAGTCCATAGAGAACAGTATCACGTTGCCGAAGTAAGGGATATCCCGCTCCGCCTGGCGCAGCGTCAACTTGTTCTCATGGCAGAACGGGCACGGCTCGCCCGTAAGGACCTCCATCTGCGGCTCTTCCGTCATGACGGCTCACTTGAGCGAGGGAGCGTTTTTATACTTACCGGTCGCGCCCCTTCCATCGCAACCCAGGCAAGGCCTCCCGGAACGCCTTGACGAGGCCGTCAGTCCACACCTTCGGCACGGAACCCCGCAGCAACTCCTCCAAGAACGTGACGGTTTCCTCGCGATAAGCATGGAGCTGCTCGTTCGGAAGCCCTCGCTCGTTCCTGCGCGCGATGAGCTGCTGCAGGTCATAGTAGACCTGGCTGTCCAGCCGGGTCTTTATCGAGGCGGTCTTGAGATCCTTCAGTAATTGGTCGGTCTTCTCCTCATCGGTCAAGGTGGCATGCCGCTCCTTCTCACGCCAATACTCCTCGTACGCGAACGAAGGGTTCTGCCCTGCCTGCGCGAGCAAGTCCTTAGGCGCGTCGGTGCCGAGGCTGATCTTGGCCAGCACTAATTCGTGCATCTTCCTTAAAAAAGCTTGCCGATCCTGCATCTTCAGGATGTCCGAGTACCCGGTAAGGATGAGGTTGAACGCGAACGGTGACGGCACGTCCGTCATTATCTCCTTGAGCATGACCTCTCGTGACTCTATCCTACGAACGACTTCCTCGGCGTGATGGACGTCCATGAGGTCCTCGAGCACCTCCCTCCTGGCCTCCTTGAGGATGACGAAATCAGGGTCGAGCCGCTTCACGCTGCTGAGGAGCAGCCTGCTGCTGAGCTGCTGCTTGCCCACGCTCTTCTTCCGCCCCTTGTACGTGCGCAGGATCATCAGCGACCGGGCGGCGCAGTGGCGGAATCGCCTCGCGAGCACCTCTGTCTTGTCCAATGAGCGCTCCGCAACTGCGCGCAGCTCGTCGCTCCGCAACAGCCGGAGCGCCCTGCCGGCCTGCACCGTCGTGGTGGTGCGGATGGCGAAGCCGTTGTCGTTGATCATGAACTCGACGTCTCTGCGATGGAGCTTGCTGATGGCGTACGCCACCGCGCGTGCTAGGACGTCATTGGTGCGCCTGCCGTACAAGGCGTGGAAGAGGACGTACTTGTTCCTGCCGTCGTCGTAGTGCTCGATGAGGAGCTTCTTGCTCGTGGGGAGCTCCGCGTACCGGTATTGCTCGAGGAAGTACTCGTAGATGCTCGTCGCTCCCCATGAGTCCACGTAGAGGTAGCTGTTGATGAACGCCATGATGTCCTTCTTGCTCTTCTTGGCGGCGAGGTGGTGGTGCATGTACGTCCTGAACCTGTTGATCTCCTCTGAGAGGTCAAAGCTGAGCGGGAGCATTTCCGAATACCAAGAAGGAACAGTTGGCTTCTTCCCTGACGCCGACCTGACGAACGCGGTGAGCCCTTGTGCGTGCCTGAACTCGTAGGTTTCACCGCCGAGGACGAAGATGTCGCCCTTGTGCAGCCGTTCCAGGAACGGCTCGGATATCATGCCGATGAGCGCGTCTCCCATCTTGACCTTGATGTTCGTCTCGTCAGGGATGGTGCCGATGTTCGTCATGTATATCAGCCGCGTCAGCTTGCCCTTCTTGCCCATCATGCCGGTCTCCTTATCCTGCCATATCTTGGCGTACACGTTCCTGTGCTCGAGGGAGACGTACTCGCCGGAGAGATAGTCGAGCAGGGCGTCGAAGTCCTTGCGTTCCAGGTCGGTGTAGCAGTAGCTCTTCCGCACAAGGTCCCAGACCTCCTTGACCGCCCTTTTCTCTTCGATGGCGATGCCGAGCAATTGTTGCGCGAGCACGTCCAGGGCTCCTCGAGGAATGGCTATCTTGTCAATCTTGCCTTCTAACGCCGCTTTCAACAAGACCGCGCACTCAACGAGGTCGTCTCGGTCCTGGACGATGATGCGGCCCTTGGACTCCTCGTGCAACTGGTGACCGCTCCTCCCGATCCTTTGCAGCGCCCGGGCGACGCTCTTCGGGCTGCCGAGGAGGATGACGAGGTCGATGCTACCGATGTCGATGCCGAGCTCGAGCGAGGTGGAGGACACGACGACTTTGAGCTCGCCTGCCTTGAGCCGCTCCTCGACCATGAGCCTGTGCGATTTGGAGAGCGATCCGTGGTGCGCGGCTATCAGGGATGCGGGCATGCTCGTCTTCTCGTCTATCTCGGCGTAGTGCTTGGGGAACCGCTCCTTGAGGTGGTGCACCACTCTTTCTGTTGCTGATCGCGTGTTGGTGAAGATGAGCGTGGTCTTGTGCTGCTGGACGAGGCCGTCGATGATTTTGTACGTGCTGTCCATCACTGCCTCGTACTCTTCCCTGATGATGTTCCTTACTGGGCTGATGACTTGCAGGTCGAGCTTCTTGAGCTCGTTCACGTCCACCACGCTGCAGTCGCGCCAGTTATCACCGTCGTGGCCGACGAGGAACTTGGCCACTTCTTCCAGCGGGCTTACTGTGGCGGAGAGGGCGACGCGGCAGTACCCTGGCGTGACGTGCTCCAACCGTTCCAGGGTGAGGCTGAGGTGGACGCCTCGCTTGTTCTCCGCTAAGGCGTGGATCTCGTCCACGACGCACCAGTCGATGAGTCGGAGGTGGTCGCGGAACTTGGTCGTGGTGATCATGATGCCTAATGATTCGGGCGTGGTGATGAGGATGTGCGGCGGGCGCTTGAGCATGGACGCTTTCTGCGAGGGGGTGGTGTCTCCTGTCCGTACGCCGACGCGGATGTTCAGCTTTGTGTTGTTTTTCTTCGCCAGCTCTTTCAATTCTTTCAGCGGGGTGAGGAGGTTGCGCTGGATGTCGTTGCCCAATGCTTTCAGCGGGGAGATGTACACGGCGTAGACGCGGTCTTCGAGCGTGCCCGCTTCTGCGCGGGTGACGAGCTCGTTAATGATGGCGAGGAAGGCTGACAAGGTCTTGCCCGAGCCTGTCGGGCTGCTGATGAGCGTGTTCTTCCGCCGGTGGATGTTCAGGATGCTGTAGCGCTGCGGCGGGCTGTAGTCCTGGAATTGGCTGAAGAACCACTCTTTGACGAGCGGGTGGAGGTTGGCCGTGATGTCTTCCTTGGCGTACGGGTTGTGCTGCCGACGAATCATATATGAAGGGAGAATCATGCTGTGTTTTTAAATGCGCGGTGGTGGTGGCCAGTGAAAACCTTTAAATAGTACTTCTTCTTGCATAGCAGGCATGGGGGATAAAAAGGAGGTGGCGGGCGAGAAGCCCCGGCCGTCGGAGGCCAAGCACTTCCTCATGAAGCCCATGAAGGGCATGGAGGAAGAGGTCAAGGGGTATCTCTTGCCAGGAGAGCACGTCATCTACCAGGCGGCCGAGATGTTCTTCACCGACCGTCGCATCATCAAGCACCGTCATGACTGGTTCGCCAGGACGTTCCACTTCTTCTACAGCACGTACGAGGACATGGACTACCGGTTCCTGGAATCCATCAAGGCGAAGAACGTGATCAACGCCGCGCTGCTGTTCTGGGGGTTGTTCGCCATGCTCCTCGGGCCTATCAGTATTGTGCTCGGCTCCATCCCTGGGTTGGGATGGTTGGGAGAGGTCATCATGTCCACTTTCGTGGACGGGCTGGGCATCAGCGGGCTCCTCATCATAGGCTCAGTCCTCGTCATCGCCGGCGTCATCCTCCGCGATCGCGTCATCGAGTTCCACGGCTTGAACACGGTCATCCGCACCACCCATTTCCATGACGAGGAGTTATTGAAGGTCAGGGAGCTACAGCACCTCCGCTGGCGCCGCGTAGGGATGGATTAGTGACGAGCACAACTATTATTACAAGGAGGGAGGTTGGTACACAATGGGCATAGGGACTACAGTACTGGGGATTGTCGCGATAGTCTGCGCTGTCTGGGTCATCTACGACGTCATCGCGAACCAGGGGAAGATGAGGCCGTTGTACAAGGCGCTATGGGTCATCGCCGCTATCTTGTTCAACATCCTGACCGCGATCATCTACTACTTCACGCAGAAGAGATGACCCCTTATTTTTTTTTATTGCTTTTCTTCCTCGCAGAGGATTCGCCATGACCTTGTACTTCATCACGGGCAACGACGACAAGTACGCGGAAGTGAAAGCCTTGTTGCCAGAGGTGGAACGGCTTGACCTCGACCTCCCTGAGGTGCAGTCGCTGGATCCGCGAGCGGTCATCAGGGCAAAGCTGTTCGCCGCTCATGAGCAGCATGAGGGCTCATTCATCGTCGAGGACACCTCGCTCTCCGTTGCTGGCCTGGGCGGCTTGCCCGGACCGTTCATCAAGTGGTTCCTCGAGGCTATGAGCCTGGAGCGGTTCGCCGAGATAGCCGTCGCGTCCCAAGACCCCTCCGCGGAGGCCATGGTGTGCATCGGCTACCTCGCGGAAGGTGATGAGCCCGTGTTCTTCGAGGGCGTCCTGAAAGGAGAGGTCGTCTTTCCTAGGGGCGAGCGAGGCTTCGGCTGGGACAAAGTCTTCGTCCCTGAAGGGTTCGATGAGACGTTCGGCGAGATGGCGCCTGAGGTGAAGAACAGCTTTAGCATGCGCCAGCAGGCCGTGGCGGAGCTCAAGGAATACTTGCGGTTGCAAGAAGTGCCGGATTGACCTCCTTATTTGTCGTAGTTGCCGAGGCATTGCTCGAAGAGCTGCTCGATTATAGTGAACGCTCAGGGCGAGACCGTCTCTTCAAGCATTCTCTCTGACCTCGTCGAGCGAGTAGAGCTGCTTCTGGGAGAGATGGTTGTGCGAGGTGATGTCAGGGTCGCCGAACTCCACGTTATCTTTCTGCTTGATGCGTTCTTCGAGCAGTACCAACTCCCTCATCACTTAGTGGGTTCTTGGCTCGTCCTGCACGCACTCCATGATAGCGGGAGGGAACAACGGAGAACTATTTCATGAGCTGCGCTCAGAGCCCTAATGACTCGAGCACGGCTTCCGGCCTGAACGGTGCCAGGTCGTCGTAACCCTGCCCGGTGCCGAGGAAGAGGACTGGCTTCTTCGTCACGTACGATGCGCTGATGGCCGCTCCTCCCTTCTCGTCCACGTCAGCCTTGGCGAGGATGATGCCGTCTATCCCTACTGCCTCGTCGAACAGTTTTGCTTGCTCGACGCAGTCGTTCCCCGTGATGGCTTCGCCGACGAAGAGGTTGAGGTCTGGCTTGTTGATCCTGACGAGCTTCTTGAGCTCATTCATCAGGTTGTCGTTGCTGTGCAGCCTCCCCGCGGAGTCGATGAGGACGATGTCGATGCCCTTGGCGTCGGCGTGCTTGACCGCGTCGTACGCGACCGCTGCGGGGTCGCCGCCGTAGTCGTGCTTGATGAGCTTGACCCCGAGCTTGGTGGTGTGCTCTTCCAGTTGCTGGATGGCCGCTGCTCGGAACGTGTCAGCAGCGGCTACCACGACTGATTTGCCGTGGTCCTGGAAGTACTTGGCCAGCTTGGCCAGGGTGGTGGTCTTGCCAGAGCCGTTCACGCCTATCATGGCGATGACGAGCGGCTTCTTCCTCTCTGCTTCCTTGAGCAGGTCGACCGGTTCGACGGAGAGGATGTCCTTGATCGAGCCCCGCAAGGTGTCTTTGATGGTGTCTTCGACGGACTTCCGGCTCATCTTCTCCCCGGTCAATGCCGACTTGAGGTCTTCCTTGATGCGTTCGATGACCTCGACGGCGACGTTGTTCTCTAACAAGGTGACTTCGATGTCCCAGAACAGGCTCTCGAACCGCTCCTCTGATAACGTAATCTTGGTGAGCTTCTTGAAGAACCCTTCCTTCCTCGCGCCTCCCTCGATATCCTTCTCTGCCTTGGGGGCTGTCTCTGCTGGTCCCGCCGATTCCCTCGCGGAGGGTTCCTCCGCTCGTCTTATCACTTCAGGCCCGGGCGCCTCTGCGGCCTCTTTCTTCTTGAACAGCTTGCTGATGAACGATCGTTGCTTCTCCTCCGGCGCCTCTGGTGGCTCCTCGGCGGCGACCTCGTCCTTTTCTTCAGCGGCAAGCTCTTTAGCGGGCGGTTCCTGCTCTTCCTTGAGGGCTGGCTCCTCGGCGGGCCGCTCGGCTTCCTGCTCTTCCGCCTTCGCGGGCGCTCGTGCAGGCTTGGTTCTCCTTGGTGACTCTGCGGGCACCTCTTCCTGGACTTCCTCGACGGCCTCGTCCTCGACCTGCTTGGAGAACTTCTTCAGCACGCCCTTGAGCTTGTCCCTGAGGCCATTGAACATCATCTCATCCTCTCTCTCGTCCGAGCTGGAGCTGGATGTAGCGCTGGTAGAGCTCGGAGAACTGCTTGATCAGTGATTGCTGGGTCTCGCCGAGCCCTGATTGCTGTTCCTGGAGGATTTCCTTGGCTTGTTCAGGGGTGTGCTCGGTGATGACGTCGTTGCCGACATTGATGAGGAGCCTGCTCGCGTCTTCCATCCTCGCCTTGACCATGATGCCGTTGGTGAGGGGCACGTACATCTCCGTGTCTTTCCGCACGCCCTGCAATTCGTCGATGCTCACTATAGCCCTGGCGACTTCTTGCGCCTGTTCCTCGAGCAACTGCAGGTAACCTTGCAGCTGCTGCAATTGCTGGGTGAGCTGCTGTGTTTCCGTCAGGTGTTGTTCGTCCATTATGCGTCACTCCAGGAACCCTAATGCTTCGTCGGCGTTGGTGATCTCAGGGCCGCCGGAGGCGTCGCCTATGATGAAGCCTTGCTCGCCGAGGAGGAGGCCGCTCTTGATGTACGGGTTTCCCATGTTCACGGTGCCGAGCGTGATGGCGATGCCGAGCTTCTCCTCTAGCTCCTTGACCGTGACTGGGGGGATGTCTCGGTGGAAGAGTCCTTTGCCGTCGCGGATGACGCCGACGGCGCCGAGCGCTTCTATCTCCATGATCCTGCTCCGTTCGCACGGCACGCCTAGGGCTTCTTGGATGGCTTCCACTTCTTCGTCCTTGAAGTCTGGGTTGAGCAGGCCTGCCTTGGAGGAGTGGATGATGTTGTTGCCCAGGCAGGTCAGCTTGGTCTTGATGATGGTGTAGGGGATGCCTGCTTGCTCTAATGCTTGTCGTTCCTGGTCGAACGTGATCTGCGGTATGAGGAGCTTGCCGTTCGCCCATTGGCAGAACACGCCTATCAATGAGGTGCCTGCTATCGTGATGCGTTTTATGGGGTGTTGCAAGGCTTTCTCGATGTCCTGGTCGTGGGCTTCCGGCACGTCCTTGCCGAGGAGGACGTAGTCGTCAGTGGTGATGCCGAACAGTCCTACGTTGGGCGTGCCGTTGAAGTTGGTCAGGTAGACGTGCATCCTCTGCCAGAAAGCGTTCTTTTTTAAAAAGGTTGTGCCTTCACTTGCGCTTCTGGGTGTCGTCGGCGGGGTGTTGTGAAGCGTGAGGAGTTCTTTATTCTCTGTGATGTTGCCCGCGAGCAGTTCCTTAGTTATCGTGGAGGGTTCGAGCGAACATATCTAAATAATAGTTTTCATAGTTGATTTACTATTATTTGAGGTGTTGATACTATCGATCAGTAGAATTAAGCCGGGCTTTATTTAATTTTATGTTGATGGTGCCGAAGTGCTGCTTCTGCAGCAGTTCTATCTTTCGCTGGGTGTCTAGGTGCAGTAAGGGGATGAACGTGTACACCTTGTCTTCTTTGCTCGGGCTGGGGATGAGCTGGTCGAACGTGATGGTCCTCGTGATGCTCAGCCGTTTCTTGATGGTGCCGAGGAGGGTGTTGATGAGCGCGGTCATGTCCGTGCTCTTCTCGGGCACCTTGACTTCTGGGGCGTTGTTGACGGAGCGGAACTGCTTCCTCGTCTCGGTCTCCAGGGCTTTTTCCAGCGCTTCGACGAGGTCGTACACGCTGACTTTTCGTTGCCGCGGCTGCGGCGTCCTCGGGATGAGCTTTGGCTTCTCTTCGTGCTTGGCGAACACGCCGGAGAACCCTTGGAGGTCGTCGAGGAGGCTGACGTAGTCGTCTTCTGTGCTGTTGATGAGGGCGTCGAGGGCGACGATGTCCTCTTTCATGAGCTTGTCGCTCTTGAGCTTGAGGAGGATGGCCGCGGCGAGTATCATCTTTCCTCCTATTCGGAAGTCCATCTCTTGCATCTTCCTGAGCATGGTGATGAACTTGTCCGCGATGGTGCCGATGTTGATGTCCCAGGGGTCCATCTGCTCGGTCTTGACGAGGTCGTGGATGATGGTCTGCCAGGTGAGCTCGTCCTCTTGGAAGAGGATGCTGAAGATGCGGTCTTCGTGGCTTCCTTGGGGGTGGCTGTTGAGGTTGCTGAGCATCGCGACATCCATGGTGTACATAACCCTATACTGGTATATAAGTCTTTGCTTCTTGTTCTGGGCCCAGCCGGACTCGAACCGGCGGCCTTCTCCGTGTAAGGGAGACGTCATAGCCACTAGACCATGGGCCCGGCGCGCGTAGGCACACCTTTGCTTTTATATGCGTTTCTGTGCTTGCGGGACGGCAGATTTATAAATTCCTGTGCTGTCCTGCGGTGCTGCCTGGCTGTGGCTTCTTGCCGGGCTTGCCGCTGAGTCTCTGCTCGCGCGCAAAAACAAAAAACATATAAATAAGTAAATATAGTTATTATTTAGTAGTAAAAAGAGGTATTATTATGTCGTCCTGGAAAAGAGCACTGCTCAGCATAGGCCTGCTCGGAACCCTCAACACCCCGAGCACAGAACCCCCACAGCACACCACAAGAGAGGAACGAGCAGCCCTCATCACCCAAGAACAGCTCGCAGAGCAACGAAGCCACATCAAAGACCTCCTCATCTACGCCATCCCCCGCCTCGACACCCTCAAAGGAGGCTACCTGCGAGCAGCCGACGGCAAGCCGGACATCGAGTACAACCGCTTCCACGCGAGGCGCAAGACAGGACAGGAAATCTACCGCGACCGCCAGCGCTACGGCGAGAAAGGGCTGGCATGGCTGCTCGGAACAACCTCCGGAACAGGCGGAGACGAGCAGACACTCGAACGATTCCTGCAAACCCACAAGCACGACATCCTCGAAGCTAACAACCGCTACCCGCGCGTCAAGCCAGAAACCCTCGCCGCCATCTTCAGCGTGGAAGCAGGAGGCCACGAATGGGCGGTGTCAGCGACAGGCGCGCTCGGACCGGCGCAACTGACCAAATACATCTACCTCGACCACCCCTACAACAACGAGGACACCACCATCTGGAAAGCCATCAACCCCTTCGACAGCCGCCAAGCACTCGACCGCATGGCCCAGCACCTCGACCAGCTCTACACCACCACGAGGCAGGAACGCGACGTCCTCGCCAAGTACAACCAAGGACCACGATACGCCAACGCCGCAGGCCAAGCCTACGCCGACACCGTCCTCGCGCGCAGAGACCGATTCAGGAAATATTTCGACAACAAAACACAATCTTTATAAAATGACTCTGAGTAGCCACCCCACCATGATCCAAAGAGTTGGTCCAGTTCATCACCGGCGATGACACCGCCAGCGCCAGCTCTCCTTCTCCAGGCGGTTATGTTCATCCATGGAGGTAGTAGTGTAACGGCTAGCATGGGAGCCTGTGGAGCTCCAGACGCGGGTTCGACTCCCGCCTACCTCCCCATGTTCACAAACCTATATATACCACGACGACCAGGTGGTACCCCATGAAGCTCCAACTCGCACGAGGCACCAGGGACTTCCCCCCAGAAGACAAGATCGCACGGCAAGAACTCACCAAGACCCTCACGAACATCTTCGAACGCTACGGCTTCGCACCCCTCGAGACGCCCGTCATAGAACGCATGGACGTCCTCGCAGCCAAGTACGCAGGAGGCGAAACAGCCGACGTCATGAAAGAGGTCTTCCGCTTCCAAGACCAAGGAGGACGAGAACTCGGGCTCAGGTTCGACCTCACCGTCCCCCTCGCGAGGTACGTCGGGATGAACCCCGAGCTCAAGCTGCCGTTCAAGCGCTACCAGATCGGCAAGGTCTACAGAGACGGCCCCATCAAGCAAGGACGCTACCGCGAGTTCTGGCAATACGACGTCGACATCGTCGGCTGCAAAGCCATGCAAGCGGACGCGGAGATCATCAGGGTCGTGCTGGACGTCTTCAGCGCCCTCGGCCTCGACGTCGAAGTACGCGTCAACAACCGCAAACTGCTCTCAGCACTGATCGAACAAGCAGGCATCTCGCCAGAACTGGCAGAGACCGTCATCATCACGCTTGACAAGCTCGACAAGGCAGGCGAGGAAGGAGTCATCGCAGAACTCAAGGACAAAGGATTCGACAAGGAAGAAGCGGAAGCCGTCATCAAGAGCCTCAAAGAGAAAACCCTGGACGACTACGAGCAGCTCCTGCCAAGGAACGAAGGAGCCAAGGAGCTCAAAGAACTCTTCTCCCTCCTCCCAAAGGACGAAAGAGTGGTGTTCTTCCCCTCACTGGCGCGAGGCCTCGCGTACTACACCGGTCCTGTCTTCGAAGTGTACAGCAAGGACCTCCCTATCTCCCTAGCCGGCGGGGGGCGCTACGACGACATGATCGGCAACTACCTAGGGAGCAAGCAAGCAATCCCCGCCACGGGCCTCGCGTTCGGCTTCGAACCCATCCTCGACGTGCTCAAGAAGCAAGGGAAGATCACCGCGAAGAAATCGTTGACGCAAATCTACGTCATCCCCATCGGCGACGCCGACGCCACGACCGTCGTGCGAGAACTCCGCGCAGCAGGCGTGAACACGGACGTCGACCTCATGGGAAGAGGGCCGAGCAAGAACCTCCGATACGCCGACGCGTACGGCATCCCCTACGCCCTCTTCGTCGGCGAAGACGAGCGCAAAGCAGGCAAGTACACGCTCCGAGACCTCCAGACAGGCGAGGAGAAGAAAGGGACGGTGCAGGAACTCATCTCGACAACGACCCTCGAACGGCTCAATCAATGATGTCGACGGTCACATCCTTGAACAAGAGCCGCTCAGTCGTCCCGACATTGATGACCGCGACGGGACACGTAACCTTGTCAGTAGCGATGCCGTGATCATCGACGAACTCCAACACCAACCCCACGCCCTCAAAGCCGCTCACGTTCGCAAACGGCGTGCGGAGCTGCATGGTGTACTCGTACGAGTTCTCCCCGACGCAGACAAGAGTGTTCTCCCGCTCAGCCTCACCGAAGCCGACAAGGGCATCAGGGCCTGCCACCATGACCACCGCCTGCCCGCCGACATTGAAGAAGCCAGCATTGACCGTGACGCTCCCCCCGCGCCGCAACGTGACGGGATCATCAATAGTGAACCGCTCATGGCTGCTCGCAGGACGCGCGAGCTGGTCATTATCCAAGACCCGCCCGTCCTCCTCAGCAGGGAGGAAGCGCTCCTCGAGCGTGACGCAACCAGAGAGCAAGAGCAATGAAAGAACGGCAAGAAAAGATGACGAGGCGCGCATCCCCACCGCAACGCACCACGCATTTATAAAACTTTTCACAGCAGGAAGTACACCATCACCGGCACCAACAAGCACCCCATCGCCTGCGTCCTGCTCACCTTCTTGATAGCCGGCAACAGCCCAACCGCGGTGCTCGTGACGAGGATGAGCACGCCGACGACGCCGGAGAGGACGGGCGTCAAGAGGATGATGAGCCCGATGACGCAAAGCAAGACGGTCTTGTAAGGAAGCCTGCTCATGAGCTTCGCGAAGCTCCTGCCTAACCGCAGCGCGAGCACGGCCGCGACTCCCCCCGCGACCATGGCGGTGCAGAGGAAGACGAGGATATGTGACAATTGGACTCCTTCGAAGAGCGTCTTCACCGCGACCAACGCGCCGTTCCTCGCCTTGCCCAACGCCTGCAACGTGACGAGAGAAAGGACGAAGTTCGCCGTGCCGATACCACCCATTAATACCATGAAGCCGTGGTCTCCTAATTTGCGGGTGATCTGCATGCTCAGCACCGCGGCGGTGGCTGCGCCGATGCCGGGCAGCACAGCCGTTATGAAACCGGAGAACGTGCCGCTGCCGAACGCCTGCAACGTCCTCTTGCCATCCACGTCCGTGTAGGGCAGGTCCTGCTGTGGTGGCAGGCTCGATGATTCGTTCAGGCTGATGAGGAGGGTGGCGACGCCGAACAATCCTGATAATAACGGGAACAACGGATTCTCTAACCCGGGCAGGTTGAGGACGAGGTAGCCTAAGAGCCCTGAGAGCAGGAAGATGAACCCTGCCCACAGCATTTTTCTATCCCTGAGGATCATGAACAGCGCTATGGCCGCCAAGAGGTAGCCGATGACGGATTGCAGGTAGGGATAGCCCCACGCGACGAGAGGGAGCAGGAAGGGGAACAGGAGCCCTGAGAGGATGAGACTGCCTAGGCTGCCGATGATGGTGAGCTTCACGGCCATGAGTCCCTGGCCCTTCAATAAGTATCTGTGGCCGGGGAGAACGCCTAGGGCTGTCGCCGCTTCTGGCGCTCCTAAGAAGACGCTTGGAAGGGCGTCTAAGAAGCTGTGGGTTGTTGCCATGGCGATGATGAAACAGCACGCCGGGAGGACGCCTGCGATGGGGATGATGATTGGTGATACTGAGACTAATGTCGCTGATATCAGGTTCACGTGGATGCCTGGGGTGAGGCCTGTGACGACGCCGCAGATTATCCCTGCGATGATGGCGATGACGAGCATGTGCTCGGCAGCAAGGAAACTTTTATAAGGTTCCTCTTCTCAGGAGCGGCAATCATTCGGAAACCTGGAGGTTCAACCATGCGCTTGCAAGGACAGGAAGACGGCCTCGTGATGAGGATTGAGGCTGAGAACAACGTAAAAGGCGCGTACGCGCGGAACAAGTTCACCAAGATTAACCCGCTGCTCATCCCCACGCCCGGCGTCATCATGGCAGTGTACCACTCGCCCAGCAACGGCGAGGCCAAGCACTATCGGCATGACGCCGAGGAAGCGAAGCAACCGAGTCCTTTGTACGCGGGCATCTCCGCTGAGATACAGGAGGAGATGAACCAATGGTCGAATTACCATGAGGAGCTGCGCGGCCCGGTCGTGAACCAGAAACACCTTAACAACCTGTTCAACGGTAACTCCGCGACGGCGTACGACCACACGCTCGGGAATGACCCCGAAACGGATTACGCGCGGACCAGGCAGGACCAGTCATGAGCGGATGCCGCTCACCACCAATTCACGCTCCCCCTTGTAGGTGTCCATCTCCCCGGTTACCGTGACGGTCATCCCGGGAGCGAGGCTGACGTTCTCGAACGCCACTGCATCGATCGTGCACGTCTGCGCGATGGTGAAGTGCGTCGTCGCCGCTCCTTGACGGACAGAAACTATTTCTCCGGTGATCGTGACGCCTGCGCCGTCCTCCAGCCCATTCGCTTCGAGGATACTCGCCTCAGGCACCTCGGCGCAGGCAAAGAGTACGGCGAGGCCGCCTATCCCGAGGGCGCTGACGCCCAGGCTGATGGCGAGCAAGGCGCGGTCAGGGATGCGCATACACCCACAGAAGGATGTTCTTTTAAGCGCGTTACGCCTCCGCCACCGAACCCCCTCCGGACCAGATTTCCATTATATTTATAAATAATGCTTCCTTTTTCCACTCCCATGGGCGAAGGCTTCACGTTCAAGAGCACGGCCGACATCAAGACGAGCAAGCGCATCATCGACCAGGTCGTCGGCCAGGAAGCAGCGGCAGAGATCATCAGGAAGGCTTCCCTGCAACGGAGGCACGTCCTCCTCATCGGCGAGCCAGGCACGGGGAAGAGCATGCTCGGCCTCGCCCTCGCCGAGTTGTTGCCCAAGGAGAAGCTCGTCGACGTGCTCAGCTTCCCCAACCCCAACGACGAGAACCAACCGCTCATCCGCACCGTCGCCGCCGGCAAAGGACGGGACATCGTCGCGACGAACAGGATGGAGAACGCGAAGCTGTTCAAGAACCAATCATTCCTCATCCTCATCATCGCCATCCTCGCCATGATCGCGCCGTGGTGGGTGCGCTCGAAATACCAATCAGACATCATGTTCGCCGCGTTCTTCCTCGGCGGCCTCGCCATCATGATAGGGTTCGTCATGTTCCTCAACCTCGGCAAGAAGATGAACGGCAAGAACGCCACCCCACCCCCAAAGGTGATCGTGGACAACTTCGGCCGCGGCCAAGCGCCGTTCTTCGACGCCACGGGCAGCCACGCAGGCGCCTTGCTAGGAGACGTCCTGCACGACCCGTTCCAGAGCGGAGGACTAGGGACGCCGGCGAATGAGCGCGTCGTCGCTGGCATGATCCACAAGGCGCACATGGGCGTCCTGTTCGTCGATGAGATCGCCACGCTCGCGCCGAGCACGCAACAAGAACTACTGACCGCCATCCAAGAAGGAAAGTTCTCCATCACCGGACAGTCAGAGCGGTCAGCGGGCGCCATGGTCCGCACCGAGCCAGTCCCTTGTAATTTCGTCATGGTCGCCGCTGGCAACCTCGAGACGATCAAGCACATGCACCCAGCGCTGCGCAGCCGCATCAGGGGCTACGGCTACGAGGTGTTCATGGCGGACACCATGCCTGACACCAAGGAGAACCGCGAGAAGATAGCGGTGTTCGTAGCCCAAGAGGTCGTGAAGGACGGCAAGATACCACACTTCTCGCGCAAGGCGGCCGAACAAATGGTGGAAGAAGCGAGGAGGCGGGCGAACAGGAAAGGCCACCTCACCCTGCGATTGCGCGAGCTCGGAGGACTCGTCAGGGCCGCGGGCGACGTGGCCAAAGGCGTCGGGGCGAAGCTCGTCGAGCCAAAGCACATCAAGGAAGCCGCTGTCTACGCGCGCACCTTGGAGAAGCAGATAGCGGACAAGTACCTGGAAAGGAAGAAGGAGTACGAGGTCATCACCGTGACCGGGGAAGCGGTCGGCCGGGTGAACGGCCTCGCCGTGATGGGCGCGGAGAACCAGTTATCAGGCATCATCCTCCCCATCGAAGCCGAGGTCACGCCTGGCGGCGAGCGCAAGCAGATTATCGCCACGGGGAAGCTAGGAGACATCGCCAAGGAGGCGGTGACGAACGTCTCCGCTATCATCATGAAGTACTTCGGCACGGACATCCGCAAGAAGCACGACATCTACCTCCAGTTCCTCCAGACGTACGAAGGCGTAGAAGGCGACTCGGCCTCCGTCGCCGTGGCGACGGCCATCATCTCAGCCCTGAAAGACATCCCTGTCAAGCAGACCGTGGCGATGACCGGCTCGCTCTCCGTGCGCGGAGAGGTCCTCCCTGTTGGTGGGGTGTCGAGCAAGGTCGAAGCCGCGATTGACGCGGGCATCAAGACAGTCATCGTTCCTCGCTCCAACGTCCAGGACATCGTCATCGACGCCGCCAAGCTAAGGAGCATCTCCTTGGTCCCCGTCGACCACATCAGCGAGGTCCTCAAGGAAGCCCTCGTGTGGCGCGGCAAGCAGCACATCTTGCGCAAGCTCTCGCCGAAGAAGAGCTGAAACGCACAGCAACTTTTATAAATGGATGGTTGTTCTCGGCACGTATGGAAGGCGTCATCGTGCACTACCGCCAGAACCGGCACACCACCGACGGCAACCACGTCATCGTCAGGCCAGAGGGCTGCGATTCTCGTGAGCAAGCCGAGCAGCTAGTCGGCAAGACGGTGAAGTGGCACACGGGCAAGCGAGACCTGGTCGGGAACGTTGCGAGCGCGCACGGCAACTCAGGCGCTGTCAGGGTCTTGTTCGACAAGGGCGTGCCAGGGCAGGCACTAGGCCAGAAAGTCTCGTTCTCATAGACGCGCGCAGCCCCAAAAGAGAACGCTTAAATACGCGCTCTTCCCATGTGACCGCCCATGAACGCGCACTTCACGCTCACCTACCTCCTCTCATTAGCGCTGCTCGCGTGGATCAAGGTCGGCATCACGCCAGCAAGGGCTGCCAGCACCGCTTCTTGGTCCTTGCTCGGGCTCCTCTCAGTGCTTCTCCTCGTGCGCGCGTGCATACGCGGCGAACGACGCGCGTATACGATGGTTGCTGATGTCGTCGCGCTCATCGCCATCGTCGCGTACGCCGCGCTGCACTGGGGAGCCGCTCCCCAAGGGGAAGTAATGGCGGGGGTCGTCCTCTTCGTCCTCTCAGGGCTCGCCTTCTTATTAGTCCTCGCGCACCTCGTCATCACCCTCGCTCGCGCGCCGAGGCGTGAGGATGACTGGAAGCGCGAGTGGGGGTCGTGATGTTGCTGAGACGAGGATCTTTGGAACTGTCGGCCAACGCGCTCGTGGTCGTGATACTCGGGGCAATACTGCTCGCGCTCGGCGTGTACCTCGTCACGCAATGGGTGTGTTCCGTGCAACAGGGAATCTAATACCGGGCAAAGAAAAAAAAAATCAGGGTGGGTGTTTCAGTTCATCGCGAACGTGGCGATGATGAGGAACAACCCCTCAATACCTAATAGTATCTCGGCGACGACCGGCCTGCCCAGGAAAGGGATGCCGAACCCGAGGACGCCGAAGCTGTTCAGGATCTGGATGACGCCGGCGATGAGGAACACGATACCCAGGATGATGGTCAGCGTCTTGATGGCGTCGTCCTCGTCCACCGCGTCGATGAACAGGAACAACGCCAGCGCGGGCAACGCCCAGATCGCGACCGCTGGGATGAGGCTGACGATGAAGTCCGGCAGGTTGAAACCGATCACGCCCCACCCGTTGAGCAAGGGGATAGCGGCCAGTGCCAGTACGATCAGTCCTACGATGATGCTTATCTTTCCTTTCGGTTCGTCGAATTGCGCCATTTTCTCTAGTCACCTCGTTATGGTGCGTCCACCTCTTCTTTGCCCGCCCTCTTGCGATACTTCCTGATGATGCGGTACGTCTCCTTGGTCTTTTGGTCGAGTCGGTTATGGAGCTCCTTGAACAGTTGTTTCGCCCTTGCCGCAGTCTCCTCAGCGAGGAATCCTTGCGTGTAGAGTTGCCAGTAGTAATGCTCATACGTCTCCACAAGTTCTTCGCAGTGGAAGAACTCGTGCAGGGCGTACTTGATGACGTACGCGGCGTCATTGATGACTTCGTTGAGCAGCTCCTCATCCTTGACGACGACGCGTTCGAACTCGTCCAGAGTCTTCCCTATCTTGGCCTCGATGTCCGCGGCCTTCTCGTCCCCTTTGAGGTGCTTGAGCTCTTTTTCCAGGTCGTCGAGGAGGTGTTCTCCTTTCTCTGAGAATTGGTGTTCTGCGGTGCTCTTCTGGCGCATCTCCTTGAGGTCTTTCCTGAGGTTTGCCTCTTGGCGCAGGTTGAAGATCTTCTCCTTGAACCGCTCCTTGTCCCGCTTCTCGTGCCGTATCTCCTTGAAGATAGTCCTGATGATGCCGTGTATCTTCTGTTCCTCCCCAGCGAGGTTCTTGAGCACTGCCTGCATCTTCTGCTGGGTCTGCTCGCTCACTTCGCTCTTCTGGAGGTAGTTCTTGGTATCCTTGTTGAAGTCTTTGGCGAGGTCTTCGAACGTGCCGTACTTGCGCATGATGTAGAGCAGGCTCTCCTGCTCCTCGCTGAACACCGCTTTAGAGGAGAACTCCAAGGCCTGCTTGCAGAACTGTTCTGCGAGCCAGAGCGCTTGCGGGTTGCTGCCGTACTGGAGCGCTTCCCTGAGCGAGGAGTAGTAGTCTTTCTCGAGTTGCTCGAGGATGATTGTGGCTGCTCGTTCGTTCTTGAGCATATGCTTTGAGAGGCGCTTGCTGCTCACGAAGAGGTGGGCGAGCTTGAGCTTGGCCGTGGCGAACACCACTAGGCATCACCTCCTACGGGTTTTTCAGGTGGTGTTTCGTCATGCTTGGTCTTCGCGAGCTGCTGCTTGAGCAACGCTCCCAGCTCCTCGGCTTCCTTGCGTAGGCCTGTCTCCATGGCCCTGGCGACGTTCACGCCCAGGTACTTTTTTTCGAGCCGCTCCTTGATGTGCGTTTGTGCGGGCGGGGGGAAGAACCGCATCGAAGTGTTGAACGATTTCTCCTTTTGAAGCTGGGCGAGCATGGTCGTCTTCTCCGCGAGGGTGACGTACGCTTTTTGGCGCTCCGCGAACTCCTTGATGTCGCCGGATTTCAGGACGTTCCCTTCGTGCTCGGCGCGGAAGCACGCGACGCCGGCGATGGCGAATTTCTGCGCGTAGAAGTTGTTCGCGATGTTCGCGATGCCGAGCGAGGGGTGTTGCCGGTCGAGGAAGTAGATGTTCCTTATCAGACCGGCGTCCTTGGCAATGATGTCGAGGAGTTCCTTGTCGAGCTTGACGGACCCTTCCGTGTAGATGTGCTCCTTGCACCCCTTGAGCCCGCTCATGACGACGCGCTTGGTGAGCGCGTCGATGCGTTCTTCCTGCGTGCCTACGCCTATGGCGAGTTGCGGCTCGTCGATAGGCTGCTTTGGCCGCTTGCCCTTCGGGCCGGGGACGGCGATGACGCACACCTTGACCTTGTCAGGGGCGATGGTGAAGTAGCCTTCCGCGACGCCTTCTTGCCGTGCGGGGATGACTTGCGTGTACGTCTTCTTGTTGTACTCCGTCCTGAGCTGGAGCTGCTTGTTCACAGGGAGGCGGAGGAAGACGAACATGCCTTGCTTGTCGGATTGCTGGTGGTCGAAGGCGTGCTTCTCGCTATGGAGGAAGAGACGTACCTCGCGGTGCTTGACGCCAAGGGCGGGGTCGTCGATCGCCCGTTTTATGTCCGCGGGCTTGGTAAGGTCAAGGCCTTTCTCCGCTACCATCGTCTGGTTGATGACGCGCCCGGCGATGCGGCCGTGCTCCTCGTTTTCTCCTTGGTCTATGCGCTCGTAGGCCCAGTGCCATTCCAGGTTGGTCGGGTCGAGTCCTTGGATGTCGTTGATGTGCTTGATGTCCTTGAGCTTCTCTAGCTCTTGCTGCGCGACGTGCGCGATGCCGAACGCGATGAACGGGTGGGATGCTTGGAGCGCCTGGGGATAGGCGATGTCCCTGGCGAGGGGTTCGTGCGCGTGCGCGATGCCGTCCTGTCCGAGGCGTATCCCTATGGGCGTGCCGCTCGCCGGCTTGAAGAAGTCGCCAGTCGGTTCTTTGGGCGTGGCCCTTGCTTGCATGGGTGATGCTTCTTGGGTCGGATAGGTCTTGTCGTGCTGGAGCTTGCGCGCCGTGGCGGCGTCCTTGAGCGCCCACCACGTGGTGAAGAACCAGGCAGGTACCTTCTCCTGCTTCGTTTCTCGTCTTTGGGGCTGCTCTTTCGCTATGGTCGCTCACCCCCTTGTGCTGGTGGTCCTTCCACGGTCGCTTGTCGCACGTCTTGCTCCGCTCCTTGCACGTCGAGCTGTGCTTCCTGGGCGTCTATGACTGCTTCTGCGCGGAGCACTTCTGGTTGGATGAGCCTGAGGTTGGTGATGCGGGGGCAGAAGTCCTCGTCTCCGCCGTCTTCTCCTCCTTCTCCTCGCTGCCTGACACCAAGGATTATGGTGATGGTGCCGTTGTCCCCTCGTCGGAGGCTGAAGTTCTGCTTGAGGATGACGGTGTGACCGTCTTCGAGCGTATTGTTCTGGGTCGGGACGAATTCTTGATGGTCACCAAGGCGGTAAGTGCAGCGCAGCGTGTGCTTCACGGGGTGAAGGCTAAATGGCTGGCCTGAGGTAGGGGCATTTCCTTGCGCGTTGGTGATGTCGCGTGCCTTGACGCGTCGCCGCCGCACCCATTCGACAATGGTCTCGGGCAAAGGTTGGTTGTCGGCGCTGAGCACGCGGACCATGATGGTTGCTGGTTCTTTCGGTGGCCGTTCTGGCCTTTCTCCGCCGCCCCCGCCGCCGTCACCTCCGCCACCTGGGCGGATGCTGGGGAGCTTGACGCCTTTGAACGCTGCGCTGATGAGCTGTATGAGCTTGATGATGATGAGGATGTTGATGGCGAGCAATGCGTAGGAGAGTATGGTGTCTGTGAGGTCTTGCGCGACGCGCATCGTGGGGATGGCGCCCATGGTCCAGCTGATGATGAAGGAGCTGACGAAGAGGAGGATGAGGCCGAAGAGGTGTTGGATCCAGTCTTTCTTGAGCTTGGCCATGGAGTAGTAGGCGAGGAATCCTGCGAGCCCTACGGGTGCGATGAGGGTGAAGATGGTGACGATGAACCCTGCGAGCCCTTCGGACGCTTGCGCTGGCATGAAGAACGCGGCGATGAGTGCGAAGACGGCGGCCGCGACCGTGGCTCCTCTTTTCGAGTTGTCGTCCCCTTGGAACACTTTCGCTTTTTTGAGGATGATGTTGACGACGGCGAAGATGAGGAAGAAGTAGAGTGCTTTGAAGAAGCCTATCCTGAGGGTTGTGTTGTTGAGGATTGCTGAGGGGTAGAACACGCTGCTGATGAGTTCGAGGACGCCGTTGAGTGGTTGGATGCCGGTTCTGGCCGCTGTGGCGAGGGGCAGTCCTGTGAGGGTGAGGGATAGGGTAATGAGTAGTTGTCTTTTTAGGCCTTTTTCCATCGCTGTGCCTCGCGTGCCACTAATGGTGGTGTTTGCACTCGACGCAGAAGTTTATAAAGTTTTCTATAGGTGTTCTCGTCGGGGATCGTAGGGTTTTTGTTGGTGTCTTTCTGTTCTTCTTGTCTTCTTGTTGGTTCTTGCTTTGTTCATTTGGTTTTCTTCTTTTGGTTTTTTGCTTGGTGTTTTCCAACACCATTCTTTCTAGAGTTTTTTAGCATAGCTTAATCATTTTATTGCTGTTGTTTCGGTCTTTTCTATTGTATCACCAATAAATAGGAGAACCAATAAATAACGAAAGATTTAAATAATTCAGGCGGTACGAGCAAGCGATGGTATCGAAATTCCTCGACCTCAAAGGATTCCTCAGCTTCCTCATCCTGCACGAGCTCAAGAGGAAGAGCCTGTGCGGCGAGGACCTGGCTAAGAAGATAGGAAAACGCAAAGGAACAGGACCGTTGACACCAGGCACCATCTACCCCGCCCTCAAGGAACTCCGCAAGCACGGGCTTGTCAGCTTCGAGCAATTCGGCAGGAAGAAAATGTACTCCCTCACGCTGAGAGGGACAGCAGAGCTCAAGACGCTCTACGCAGACTTCTCCAAATACTTCGCAGGCCTGCGTAGCCGCATCAGGCACTCGCAACAGCGACAACTCAAGAGAAGAAGCGCCAGAAATCACTAGCAACGCCTCCTCCTGACGAACAGCAAGCATTAGAAAAAAATAAAAAATAATCTGGTCAGCTACCCGTTCTTCGCGACGTTGTACAACGCCTTGAACGCCACGATGAGCGCCCCAGGAGCCGTGAAGACGACGATAGCGCTCATGAACAACGCCAATCCCTTGAACAAGTCGCCCATGACCGAGAATATCGAGGCCATAGCCGAGCTCGCCACGACGAACGCGACGGCCGCGAGGAGGAACGTGTTCACTTCCTCATCGCCGATGTTCAAGAGGCCGACGACAGTGCCGAGTATGGCCAGCAAGGCGACCGTTCCCCCAGTCATCGAGGAAGCGCCACCGAACTGCGCCAGGATGCCCACGATGATAGCGACCACGAGCCCTACCACGTAGGACCAGACGCCGATCTTCGCCCACAGATTGCTCTTCTTTGCCACGAATACACACCCCCGTACTTGATAACTGGCAAGGGACACGAAAATAGTATATAAATCTTATTAAATCTTATCGGTCGTTGAGGGCGTCCAACGGGTTCTGCACGCGCAACTTCCGCTCGTTGCTGACATGCGTGTAGATCTGCGTGGTCTGCAGATTGGCGTGTCCCAACAGCTCTTGGATTATCCTGATGTCGTTCCCTGCTTCGAGCAGGTGCGTCGCGAAACTGTGCCTGAGCGTGTGCGGCGTGACTTTCTTAGCTATTTTAGCCCGTTTCGCAGCATTCTTCACCACTTCCTGCACGGTCCGAGGTGACAAGGGACCATTCTTCCCTTCCAAAACAAAACTCTGAGGGGTTTTCCGCTCCAATTCCTTATAGAGTTCTTGCGGTAGGAGAATCATGCGGTCCTTCCCTCCTTTGCCTGAGCGCACCCACCCCGTGCCTTGCTGTAGTTCGAGATCAGAACGCTTCAAAGCACATAATTCTGAGACGCGAACCCCCGTACCATATAATAGTTGGATGATGAAACTGCTTTTCCTGGTCTTCGCGGCCGTTATCAATGAGATGACTTCTTCTTTCGTCAGCACGGATGGCAGCGATTTCTGGACTTTCGGCACATTCACGCCCGAGATGCTCTTTTCTAATACTTGATTGTGAAAGAAAAGCAGGGCTGCGCGGGCAAGATTCACTGATCGAGCTGCCGTCTTTTTTGTTCCAACCAAATAGGCCAAGTATTTCTTGATGTCGTCCTTGTTGATGTCGTCCGCTTGCTTGCCGATGAGTTTTAGGAGGTCTGCATTGTACTTGAGATATTTCTTCTTGGTCGCGTCAGAATATCCGCGGAGCTCCAGTTCGGTGCGCAATCGGTCCATGACTGCTTCTTTTTAGGCCTTTTCCTTATATACTTTACCTTTATTGCGCGTAATATACATTATGCGTTGCTTATTTAAAAAAGAATTAGTGGTTGCCTTATTCTGGCGGAAAAACTAGGGTTGCGAGGATAAATCATGCCTTCTTGCGCGCATGGAAATGATAGATGATTGTGCTCGCGGCGAGCAACGCGATGATGGGGAGGACAAAATATGCCGCGGCGTCCCGGTTCATCATCGCGAGCCCGATGAGGAGGGGGATGATGCTGCCGGCGAAGAGGCTGATGATGCTCGGCCCGAACGCCTGCTTGCCTGTGTAGGTGTACGTTCCGCCCGCCGCTGCGCCGATGAAGGGAAACACGATCATGGGCCTGAAATGGATGATTTTGCGCACCAGGCCCTTGATGCCTGTGATGTAGCAATAACAGGCGTGGGCGATGATGAGGATGACAATGAGCAGTGGATGCAAGGCGTTCACCCTTTCTCAATCTCAGCAACCTCTAGTTGGAAGTCTTCCAGGTCCTTGGCGTACAAATCCCTAATCAGCTCGTACAGTTTCTTGTCCGCGGCGATGATGTCATTGCCGTGCTGGTAGGTGTGTTTGAGCTCGTCGAGCATGCTTTTGAGGACAAGCGCCTCTTCCTTGGAGAGGCCGCTCTCTTGCCGCTTCTCTTCTTGGAGGCGCCTGGTCATTGCCTGGATGTCCTTGACGGATTCCTTGGTGAGTTGCTGCTGCAACCGCTTTATCTGCTCGAGCCGGCCCTTGTTCTCCTTCTCTTTCGCGGCGATGATGTTCCTGAGCTTCTTCCCGATCTTGAGGAGTTGCTTGAACTCTTTCCTGAGCGCTTTTCCTTCTCCTGATAGGCGCGTGAGTTCGCCGTACATCTTGGCGCTCATGGCTTCCTCTTCTTGGATGTTGGTGGCTTCTTGCTTGTCGCCGTCGTCGAGCACAGTCATTTGTTCCTTAGTGGTTGGTTTTTAAAAATCTTTCTAGAATGCGCAAGAAAAAAAGTAAGCGAGTACTTTTTCTTTTTGCTCAAAAATTTTAGAAAAAGCAAAATGACTTATTTATTGGTTAAACAATATATTGGTCAAGCAATAAAAAATAATAAGTATAAAAACTTTAGTTTCTGCTAAAAAATTTTATACAAACATAATTCTAGAAATAATAAGCAAAAACGAAAAAATATGCTTCATGAACTGTTCTGCGCCCACAACGCAGAAACACGCTCATCAATCCGCACAAGATTGCCCCTCGCCTGCGCATCCTTGAACCGCAACTCCAAAGAGAACATAACCTCACCACCACGCACCTGCCGCAAAAGAGGAACGCCCTTCGACACCAAGCAAGCGACCACGTGACGAACCACCTCCTCAGACAACCCGAGACGGGCAGCGACCGCAGAAGCAGAGACCGGCAACTCCGACGTATACAACACCAAGAAGACCTCCTGCTCACGATACGACAACGGCGCGACCACGCCACGACCAGCCGGCTCGCGGACAGCCAGCTCCACCGAGTCCAAGCGCTCATGCAACTTGTCCAGCTTCCCCTCTAACTCAACAAGGTAATCGAACAAGGACTGCATCTCAGTCGCGTTACGATTGATGCCGTCAAGGTGATCGTCAAGCTCACCCTTAATCTTCGCGAAGCCCTTGCGGATGCCACGCTCCACCACACGCAACCGAGAACCATCCATCAAAGGCAAGGAAAAAACAACCATTATTTAACTGTTTCCCAAGACGAAAACTATAAATAACGGCCCGCACCAGAAAAAACCAACATGCGCAAAGTCCACATCTACATTGACGGCACCGTCCTCGCAGTAGGCTTCCGCACATTCCTCAAACGGCACGCGGACCGGCTCGGCATCAACGGGTACGTACGCAACATCGAAGGCGGCGTCGAAGTCGTCGCTGAAGGAGAAGACGGCGCCATCGAGCTCTTCATCGAGCTCTGCCACGAAGGACCGACAGAGGCGACGGTGAGCAACGTCACCGTAGAGGACGAGATCCCCAACTTCCTCTTCAAGGAATTCGCCATCAGGCCCTAGGGCTACGCGGCAAAGCAGAGCAGCAGAACACGGCATCCGCACCGACATGCACCCACGAACCAAGACTAGTACGGACACACCCATACCGCGAGAGGACGCCATCAAGCTCATCGCACACGGCACGAAAGACCTCCTCGCGCGCGGCGTCCTGCTTGGCGCCGTCCAAGAAACGGCCGTCGACACAATAAATAACCATCACCAACAGGAAGCGGAGAAGCGATTAAAACCTGCCGCCCCCGCCTGTCCATTGGTATCTCCGGGAACAACGGACGTCATTCGTCACGGTCGCGAGGCGCATCAGCATCATACCCCACCTCTTCCGTGTCCTCATGCTCGACGAACTCCTCCATCTTCTTCACCAACTCCTCCTCCGTGAAGTAGCCCTTGTCCACCAACAACTGCATCACCATCTCCAACACATGGCTCGTGTGATACACGACCTCCTCCAACGCCTGAAACCGCGCCGGGTCGAATTCTTGTCCTTCATCCATTAGTCGTTCGCCTCCCATATCTGCTTGGCGAGCGCCGCGAGTTCCTTGTCATCGGCGCGCCCGCTGTCATGGCTCGAGATATAACCTTCGTACTTGTCGAAATAGGTCGTTATCTTGGAGAGATTCGGTTCCCACTCCTCTCCAGGTTTCGTCCCGATCAGAGGGAACAGCTTGACGTGCGCGTGGTCGACGCCCATGCCCTCGGCGATGATGCCGGTCCTCGCGACGCCCAACCCCTTATTGAGGACGCCAGCCACCTCTTTGGCCGCGAGGAGCAGTGAGACATAATCATCTCGCTCGAGCGAGCAGACATCGCTGGGCAGGTGCTCTTTGGTCAGCACAACGCTGAAGCCCTTGATATTGGGGAAGATAGAGAGCATCGCCAGGTGCTTCTCGTCCTCCCAGATCTTATGGCAAGGAAGCTCTCC
Organism: Candidatus Woesearchaeota archaeon; assembly: GCA_016927245.1. Lineage (GTDB taxonomy): Archaea > Nanobdellota > Nanobdellia > Woesearchaeales > WJKR01 > WJKR01. The sequence continues at coordinate 17,038 of JAFGNA010000017.1, read as the reverse complement.
CTTGACGATCTTGCAGAAAATGCAGTCCATCCCTATCACCCACCAACCGCGAACACACCATTGTTTAAAAGTGCTTCTACCTAGGATGCAAATAATCCTTGATCTTCACGAAATACAGGAGGCCCAGTGCAAGCGCTCGCTCACGCCTCGACAACGAGGAAGAGAACTCGGCCACCAAACGATCAGGCGGCGAACCTAATAAAAACTCCCTGACGCTACTACGCTGCTCATAGACGGTCGCGAGCCTAGAAGGAGCAAAACGCAGCTTCCACGCCACTTCCGGCGTCACGCTCGTGGCGCCTGCACGGACACGCTTCACATACAAGGCAGGAGGCGCCTCGATTGTTGCGACCGTCTCGTGAGCAGGGCTGAGCACGCGCTGATGAACGAGGTCAATAACCCCCACCACTTTTTTGTTCAACCGCACGGAAAACAACCCCTCTTGGCACAGCATAGCCACCTCGTCACGCAACGTCCTCGTCACCGCGCACGCCTTGAGGCGACGCAACGACTCCTTACCGAACCCACCGAAGCTGAGCAAGAACATCAACTCCGTCACCGCGCACGGATGCGCTCCATCGGGCATCGCGTACAAATCATGGGAAGGACCGGGGTTTGCGTGTATAGCGGCCCTTGACCGGGGAGGCGCCGCGTAGAACATGTTCAACCGAAAAAAGTCCTGCTCCACCCGGCAACCATCACCTAAACGGCGCTCCAGACGCTCACGCACTTCTTGCTGAATGGTACCGTTCTTGAACTTCTCATTCACCGCCGCGAAACCAGGATTAAATACCCCCCTGACCCGGTCAGGATCGCCCACAGCCCGGCTGACCACGCGCACCAATAACACGACGAGACCCACAAACACGGCGACGACACCCACAATGATGACGAGAGGAGCAATGGAGAGCATCAAGAACGCGTCGGCCATGCACTCCCATCCGCAACGCTCGCTTATATACTTTCGTGTGCTAAAAGACGACATTTAAAAGAAATTCTCCCCTATCAAAAATAGTTATGAAAAAGCGGTTCGTGCTCGCGGCCGCCATCGCCCTCCCCCTCGCACAGAGACCCTGATGCTCAAACGAGCAGACACAGTATGCGCCAACGCGCCGTTCCCCCAAGCACCCATAGAGGCCTACCTCCTCATGAAAGTCTTCCACGTCCTCGAAGGCAGGTACGGGAGGAGATAGGCGGAAAGACAGATAAAGCACGCCCCCTTCCTCCCACCTCCATGGCGCTCATCGACGACCTCATCACAGACGGCGCGCTGCGCACCCCGCACATCATCCGCGCGTTCCGAGAGGTGCGACGAGAGGACTTCCTGCCCCCTTCCTTGCGCGGACAAGCAGGGCGCGACGAACCCCTCCCTATCGGCCACGGCCAGACGAACAGCCAACCGTACACCGTGGCCCTGATGCTCGAATGGCTCGCCCCCTCGAAGGGGCAGCGCGTGCTCGACGTGGGGAGCGGGAGCGGATGGACCACGGCATTGCTGGCGAGCATCACCGGCCCAGAGGGCTGGGTGAAGGGCACGGAGGTCGTGCCCGAGCTCGTCAGGTTCGGCCAGGGGAACCTCCAGCAATATGATTATCCCTGGGCGGAGATACGGCAAGCTACAGGGATGGGGCTAGCAGAGGAAGGCCCTTATGACCGCATCCTCGTCTCTGCGGCCGCCGAGGAATTGCCAGGGCTGCTGCTCGACCAGCTCGCCGACCAGGGAAGGATGGTCATCCCTATCAGGGATAGCGTGTGGGTGTACGAGAAGCGGGACGGCGAGGTGACGCGGGAGAAGCACTACGGGTTCTCATTCGTCCCCCTCAAGGGAGGCTGAGCAGGTGAGAAAGGAATTGCCCGCGGATTTTTTCAGGCGCGACACGGTCGTCGTGGCCCGGGAACTCGTAGGTAAATTGCTCGTCGTGGACGGCAGAGAGTCGCGAATCACGGAGACCGAGGCGTACAAGGATGACGGGGCGAGCCACGCCCGGACGAGGACGAGGAGGAGCGCGCCCATGTTCGACACGTACGGCCACCTCTACGTGTACCTCATCTATGGCATGTACCACTGCCTGAACATCACCACGGACGAAGGGCCAGGTGCCGTGTTGATACGGGCCACTGATGGTGACGGGTGCAACGGTCCTGGCAGGCTTTGCCGGTGCCTGGGCATCACCACCCAGGAGAGCGGCCTGCCGTTGGGGGGACGAGTCAAGGTGCTCGATGACGGTCACAAGCCAGCAATCGCGAGGGCGACGCGCATCGGTATCAAGGAGGACGCCCTCTTGGAGTGGCGGTTCTACGACGCTGACAGCGACGCGGTGTCGCGGCGGTAGGGTCCTGGTGCCGCAAGAGAAAGATTTATATATGAAAGCACATTCATATTTTTATGGGTGTCATAACCATCGTCAACCTCAAATGCGGCGGGTGCGCCAACACCATCACCAAGCACCTGCGCAAGCACGGCCTCACCAACGCGCACGTCGACATAGCCACAAGCACCGTCTCCTTCGAAGGGGACGAGCGCAAAGCGAAAAAACTGCTCAGCAAGCTCGGCTACCCGCCCGCAGGGTCACCAACAGCCAACTCCCTACTAAAAAAAGCAGCCTCATTCGTGTCCTGCATGAAAGGAAAACGCAAAGAATAACCCTTGCAAGGAAAATAAACCATGACCGTCCCAGCATCATGGAGGAGACCACAAGGTCATGAGAGCGCGTTGATCTGTCCTTCAAGGACGCTTGCCATCGCCACTTGTTGGTCGAGCTGCGCCGCGGTGACCTCCAACACCTCTCCGAGGTACTCATTATAGTCGCAGTAGAACGCGATGTAGTCCTCGACAGGAGGCTTCTGATTGGCCTCTTCCGCCGCGGTAATCGCGTACATCTTCTCCGTCACTTGTCCTGCGTAGTCACCCATGGCGCCTGCGATGTCATTGCCGAAATTATAGTTCGTGCTCGTCTTCGTCACGCCAATAAGCTCATCGTTCTGGAAGGTGAGCGTCGTCGTCGAGGAGACCAGGCTGCTCCCTTTGGCGATGTAGTTGATGCCACTGTTGATAATACCCCCCATCCTCAGCGCCGAGTCGATGATGAACATGTTCGTCACGTCCGCGAGCGCGTTGAGGCATTTCTTGTTCGCGTCGAGCTTCTGCGCGTTGACCTCTTGTCGGTACGCGTTGAGCTGCTTGACGTTGTCACTGATCTCTTGTTGCAAGGATACGAGTTCTGCTCGCTGCGCGGCTATCTCGGCCTCGTTGCGCACGCACTCACCATCAATACACGTCTGGGGGAAGTCGAAGCCGGCAATAGTGTCGGTGATAGCCGAGCAGTCGGTGTCGAACGTGTCGACGCACTCGCCCTTGCGCGGGTTGCACCCCTGCTCCCACTTCACGTCCCCCTTGCAGATGGCCGGGCACTCGCTGTCGTACTTGCAACCGCCTTGATCGCCATCATCACCGTCTAACTCGTCGTAGTCTATCATGGACAAGCACGACTGCTTGGCATACTCGTCCTCCATGAGCTCGCACGCCTGCGGATTGTTGTTCTCCAACGCGACGCCTCGCAAGCAGACGTCAGGATAGCTGGCGCGCAAGCAGATGGACGGCTTGTTCTTCTCCGTCGCTGATTCCTGCTTGGTCTGCCCGCCCCAATGGATGTGGCAGCCGCTAAGCACTAATAATGAGCAGACGAGCAATGCTATGACGATGAGTTTCTTCACTTGAGCACCCCCTGATTTTCCGTGCTCACAAAAAGGTAGTATTTAAGGCTTTTTGTGGAAGCGAGCCCTGGATGAAAGAGAAGTCGTGTTATTCTTCAGCCTCGATGTAATATCCTATGCCTAGCGGCCCTTGCTTGAGCGTTCCTTTGGCGATGACTCGTTCTCCTTCTATTGGTAGTCGTTCGCTGGCGACGATGATGGCGTCGTCGTTCTTATCCACCAAGGCGTACCCTGAGATTGTTCCTATCTTGAGCGGCGCCCTCGCTTCTCCTTTGACCTTAACCTTTTCGTTGACGTAACTATCGTCGCTGGTCAGCTCCGCTACGGTCTTCGCGCATCCTGCGAGCAGAAGTAAAGCTGCAAGAAGAGTGATGATGAGCAGTCGCTTGTCCATGTGCCGGTCCAATGCAAACTCCTATTTAATCTTTCTCATTAAACCAGTTCGTCTACGGAATCATGTCAAAAGCCCCAGAATGCTCCGATAGAGAGCTATAGCCCCGCAAGGGCATCTGCATATATCCATTAGTTTTAGGGGCTGACTCGTTGTTTTTCATGGTTTTCAGCCCCCATACCACAATAAAGGGTATTCCGAGAAGGAATATCTTCGGGTTTATAATGTCTGTCGTCTTGATTAAAAAGATACGTGGCCTACTTTTTGGCTGTTTTCCATAAATAATTAAACAAATTTCTATAACTATTTGCAATTTCTTTATTCTTTATTACAATAATTAAGGGTTTTTCGCCGATGTGATGTATTGAAATGTAATCTCCAAATATTGATGTTGAAGCACTCATTTTGAAAGGCAAATATTTATACTCAAAACCTAATTGATGGTATGTTTTTTTTTTATCATCTTGTTCATAACCAATTAATTTTCCTTTAATGTTTTTCTCTTTGAATTCCTTTACAAGCCTTGGCATTTCATATAATTCGTAATAAGCCTTACCTGTCATTCCAAAAGCAAAGTATTCTTTTACTTTTAAGATAAGATTAATCCATGACCGGAGTCCTGATTTTCCCTCATAAACTTCAATTGAGTAGCCCAAATCTTCTGTTTGTTGAATCTTTTCAAGTTCAGGAACAATATCTTTTAGCACCGATTCTTTTTCTTTCAATTTGTTAAGCAAGTTTATTGGTTTTGAAGCAATAAAATATTTTTTTGAGTTTTTTATTTTGTAGCTAACTAAGCCTTTTTCCAGTAATTTATTCAAAATACTATAAGTTAAACTTCTATCCATAGATATTTTTTTAGCCAATTCATTTGCATTCAATTCTTTTACTTGCAATAGTTTCAGATATGCTTTTGATTCGTTCGGAGTTAAATCAGCGTTCTTTAGTCCATCAAGTAAATCCATTTCCTTAAAGAATAATCAATAGCACAATATAAATGTTGTTATTTTTTTAACAACATAATTTAATATTTACAGTGAAATTATTACTTTTTAATGATTACATATCATGTATCAAGTGAAGAAAATGAGTAAAAATTATTTACGATACAAACAAGCGAAAGCAATAGTCGCAGCAGGAGCATTCATAATAGGCAGCACCATAGGTATTCAAAACGAGATAAATTACAAAAATAAACACGAAAACTATCGAAATATTTCTCACTTATTGTCAGAACAAAAATCTGTTAGAAAAGACCTTAAGAAAAATAGACTATTTAGTTTAGAAAATGTTGATTATGCAAGAACAATAAAAGAATCATTAGAAGAAAAAGCAGATTCACTAAGCAACGAACTACAAAACTATTCTTCCCAGGAAATTTCAGAGATAAAAAAAAGAAATAAAGATTTCTTGATGAAAGGGGTTTACACATACGCTTTTCTTTTAGGATATTTGCTAAAGGGCGTTGCAGAAATCAATTATTTCAGAAAGGAAAGATACAAAGAATTGAAGAATATGAGGAGATAGCACAACAAAAGGGAACAATTAGCCCTAAAAAGTAACAGATATGTTAGATAGCCCCGCCCGACTCCTCCGTCTTTCTATTTAAAGAAACCTCGGAAAAAGCAATACTATACTGAGCAGGTCGGGGGGAACCAAGATAATGAGAAAAAAATATAAATATACGTTGTAAAGATAAATACGAGTATGAAGAAAGCAATTGTGATTTACAAAACAGTTTCTGGCTTTACAAAGAAATATGCTGAGTGGATAGCAAACGATTTGAAAGCAGACATTATAGAACAAAAAGAAGCGAATAAAAATATGCTACAGAAATACGATATCATAGTTTATGGCGGAAGTCTGCACGCAATAGGAATAATAGGCCTAAAAAAAGTTTATAACCTCATGAAAGCAATTCCTGAAAAAAAACTAGTTGTGTATGCGACAGGAGCTTCACCATACAACAAAAAAGTTATAGACGATATTACAAAACACAATATACAAGATGATAAAACAAAACTATTCTATTTGAGAGGTGGTTTTGACAAAAATAAGCTGGATTTCAAGAATAGAATCATAATGCGCATGTTCATCAGCATCCTACGTAGAAAAAAGAACAAATCAGAAGATGAGGAAGGAATGATTCAAGCATGGAATAAACCTGTCGACTTTACCGATAAAAAGAACATTAAAGAACTTGTTTCTTTTGTTAAAAAATTATGACCTCCCAATAAACTCATTTTCTAAAAAAAGCAAAAAAAGTCCTTTGTAAAAATCAAGTTCAATTCATGAACAATGCGTGTTGCAAAGGGTTCTGAAAGAGGAAAAGCGCCCGTTGAATTTTGAGGTCCTCAGGAATCGCTTTTCCCTCGATAGCCCCGCCCGTGATAATTTATATAAAGATGCTTATAGAAGTTATGTTTTTCTAATCCAAAGGTATTAACTTATAAATGTCTTTTTTAACCTTATCATAAATACAAACAGCAGTCGCTTTGAACATCTTTGGTAATTGTTTAGATTGAATATGCTTAAGAATTAACTCTCTGTTAGAATTATCATTTAAACGTACAAGAGTCATATGAGGATTATAATATTCAAAATAGAAAGGTAATTGATACAAGGCAACAAGTTCTTTTTGTCGTTCGTTGAGTTCGCAATCAAAATCAATTTCTTTTGGTGTAGAAACATACTTTTGGGAAGTCTTAACAGTTAATTCGTGAAGCGCCTGTAGTTGCTCGTGGTTGTTGACGAGATATACAACGTGACCTCTTTGAAAAACGTCAACATGTGAAAATGAGATATTGAAAGAAGAAAAAAGATCAATCAAACCACTGAATTCATCTATGAACCCATCAATGTTATCAGAAAAAAAATCTTCTCTCAAAGTAACATGAGGAGGAACTTTCGGGACTACGATAGAATCAACGAGCTCACTTCTAATATCAAAAACCAAATCTGAAAAATTCTTATCTGGGAGAATAATTATAGTATAACGACCTTCAGCCATAATTAGTGGTTAAATGAACGAATATATAAAATTTCTTTAAAAATAGGTAATCAAGGCCGTTTCCCCTCAAGTATTCCAAAAGGTTAATAGCCCCGCCCGGATTCGAACCGAGGTCCCCAGCTCCAAAGGCTGGGATGATTGGCCGCTACACCACGGGGCTGTGGTTTGGCTTCGTGAAAAACAACCTTGTTTTTAAAGGTTTCTCGTGCGAGGACAAGCTTTAAGAGCCCGGAACCACATACCAACATCATGGACGCCGTGTTTGCCGCGCCGAGCGACCCGCCGCCGTACGCGCCGAGGAACCTCGTCGAGTTCTACCTCGCAAAACAAGACCCGCCTTGGGAGCAGGACATCGCCGACCTGTTCGCACAGCACCGACCAACCACGACGAGGGAGCGCTTGGCGACGAGGCGACGAGCAAAGCGGGCCTGGCAGTTCCGAGAATACGCGATGCGCTACTCCGCCAAAGAAGACCCCCCGCTCAGCCACGTCCCTTCCACGAGAATCGAACGCCTCATCACCCGCAAGCAACCGCCGTGGGAGGACCGCATCATCGAACTCTTCCAGCGCTACGAGCCGCAGAGCATGGTCGACCGCTCCCTCTACCGAGGCCACGCCGCCACGGAGTGGCACGCCGCGAACAACGGGAAACGAGCGGAGCGGCAACACCGGTTCTGGAACGACGTCATCGTCGCCGCGGGCTACCAAGGAGCGCTGTACGAAGAAGGCAGCAAGAACCTGGAGAACCTGACAGGCAAGTCAGCAGCGTGGGCGGCGGAGAAGAACGCGCTGTGGTGGACGCCCATCGCCATGGCGACCGAGCACCTCGGCGCGGTCGCAGCCGTGTTCAGCACTGAAAAAGCGGCGCTCGGCCACGGAGAACTAGCAGCCATCCCCCTCGCGTACGCCGGCATCTTCGCAGGGTACAACGCCTACCGCTACCACCAGGCGAAGCAGCACGGCAAGGCGCTCCCGAACATCGGCTACACCGCGCTCTGGATGAACTTCAAGGAGCTCGTGCACCAGAACAGCTCCTCACTGCTCGACATGTACGCGCGGCGGGGGAAGCAAGAAGGCACGAGCGCGTGGTACGCAGGCCTGGAATCACTCGTCGAAAACGTGACGAACAGCTTCCGCGCGCGGCAAGACAAGCAACCTTCTTAAACAACCCCTCACTCCTCACACCCATGCTCCTCATCTCACTCAGCCTCGAGAACATCCGCTCCTACCACGAAGCCACCATCGAGTTCCCGGAAGGCAGCACCCTCCTCTCAGGCGACGTGGGCAGCGGCAAGACGACCATCCTCCTCGCCATCGAGTTCGCCCTGTTCGGCATCCAACGAGGAGAACTCGCCGCCAGCAGCTTGCTCCGACACGGCGAGCGCCAAGGAAGCGTCACGCTCAACGCAGCCATCAACAACAAGGACGTCACCATCACCAGGACGCTCAAACGAGACAAGGACGGCATCAAGCAAGGCGCGGGCAAGCTCCTCATCGACGGCAAGGAAGAATCACTAACGCACGTCGAGCTCAAGGCACGCATCCTCGACCTCCTCGGCTACCCGCACGAACTCCTCACCAAGGCGAAATCATTGCTCTTCAGGTACACCGTGTACACCCCGCAGGAAGAGATGAAACGCATCCTCTTCGACGACCCCGACGCCAGGCTCGAAACCCTGCGCAAATTATTCGGCATCGACCAGTACCGACGGGCACGGGACAACGCAGCGACGACGAGCAAAGAACTCAGAATCGAGGAACGAGCGCTGCGGCTCCAACTCGAAGAACTCCCTCACCTCAAGAAAGAACACAAAGAAGCCGCGGCAGAAGCCAAGCGGCTCGCGGAAGCGGCCACGCAAGCAGCGAAAGACGCAAAAGCCGCAGAAGAATCGCGAGCAGCCGCGGAAGCGCAGATCAAAGCGCTCCTCGACGAGCAGGAAAGGCTGCAAGCGGCCGAGCACGCCACGAAAAGCCTGCGCAGAACGATACGAGACCTCGACGCGCGCAAGGACCACCTCGCAAAGACCGTCGAGCAAGCCAACAAGAACAAGCAAGCACTCAGACAAGAGCAGGCAGCGCCCCCGGCCGACACCAAGGAACAAACAAGGAAGAAGGAAGCGGCACGCACCAAGGTGGAAGAGCGGCTCCGGCAAGCACGACAACAATACGCCAAGGCAGAAGCGATCAAGGAAGAGGCGCAGCGCAACCAAGAAGAGCTCGCCGCGCTCAGCGCGAGCTGCCCGCTATGCCGGCAAGCAGTCCCGCACGAGCACAAAGAAAGGCTCATCAAGGAGCAAGCAGCAAAGGAAGGAGAACAAGCCGAGAAGCTCGCCACCATCGCCGCTTTCATCAAGGAAGCGGAAAGCAAGCTCGCCACGCTGGAACGCGCCATCAAGGATCTCCGCGACCAGCAGCTCGCACGCGCCCAGGCGCTGGAGCGAGCAGCAGGGATCAAGCGGCAAGCACGACTCCTCGACGAGCAAGCCAAGCATGCACAGGAAGAACTCGAGGCCGTCATGAAAGGCCGGGAACGCGCCGCGCAGGAGCTTGCCGCGCAGGAAGAGTCGCTCGCACGGCTCGCGCCGGCCCGCAAGCGCTACGAGGAGCAACAAGCGCGAACAGCGGCGGCGCAACTAGCGGCGCGCGAAGCTGCCGCGACGCAGGCCCGTGCCGCGGCCGAAAGCGAGGCGGCCCAGGAACGCGAGGAACGGCTCGAAAAAGAGGTCGCACGACTAGAGAAACACCAATCGCGCGCGTCCCTACTCCACAGCACGCTGCACTGGCTCAAGGAAGGGTTCATCCCCGCCACGGCGAGGATAGAACAAGCAGTGTTCAGCGCCTTGCACGGCGAGTTCGCCCAGCTCTTCAGCGCGTGGTTCGCCACGATCATCGAGGACGAAGCGCTGCAAGTAGGGCTCGACCGCTCCTTCACGCCCGTCATCACCCTGAACGGCTACGACACAGAGGCAGAATCACTCTCAGGCGGCGAGAAGACCGCGGTGGCGCTGGCGTACCGCCTCGCCCTCAACCAAGTCATCAACGAGTACATCACCACCATCCAGACCAAAGACCTCCTCATCCTCGACGAACCCACCGATGGCTTCTCAGCGCACCAACTCGACCGGATGCGCGACGTCCTCGACCAATTACGGCTGCGGCAACTCATCCTCGTCAGCCACGAAGCAAAGATGGAAGGGTTCGTCGAGCACGTCATCAGGATCAGCAAGCAAGAACAAACGAGCACCATCTCATAAGCCCGCCGCGGCGAGCAGGCGCGACGACGGCCCGGCAGGACGAACAGCAACGTATTTAAACCGGTGTTGGTTGCGCCGAGCAGCAAAGGGGCTATAGTGTAGCTTGGTATCACTCCAGCTCGGGGTTCGCAGAGAAGCCGCTGCCACTACTAGCGACATTCTGTGATGCGGACAGCTGGTAACCGGGGTTCAAATCCCCGTAGCCCCAGACGCCAGAATACACAAAATTTAAATATCACCGTCGAGTAAGAACCATTAAGGTGGTGTGGAGCATGCACAAACGACTAATCATAGGCATTGGCATCCTGTTCATCATAGCGTTCTCGGCGACGGCCACCGCGTTCGAGGTGGACATCAAGGCTATCAACAACACCGTCCTCCCCTTGGAGAGCGCCACGTACGAGGTCACCATCACGAGCGATGGCCAAGGAGAAGTCGTGAACATCCGCGCGGACGCCTCGAGCTGGATTCTCACGCCGCAAGCGGTCAACCTCAAAGGCAACACCACGACCGCGTTCGACCTCACCATCACGCCGCGCTCCACCGTCGGGCTCCACAACCACATCATCCCCTTGGAGTTCATCGGGATGAGGAGTGGCGAGGTCATCAAGGAGGAAGTGTTCCTCTCCGTCTCGCTCGACCTGTTCATCAAGAGCGGCTACGCCCCGAACATCGACCTCCAAGTGACCGCGACCGAGCAAGCAGACCCGCGCCAGCCCTACGAAGTGGCGGTCTTCCTCAGGAACAACAACCCGCGGGTGTACGACGAGCTCACCATCACCGTCACCAGCGACCTGTTCAGCGAGGAGTTCACCACCTCACTCAAAGGAGGCCCGCAATACACGTTCAGGAAGTCATTCTACTACGACCTCGACGATGACGAGGCACCTGGATGGCATGACCTCGGCGTCACGGTCAGCACGGCGCAGCACGGCGTCATCGCAGAAGACCACTCCTCCTACGAGGTCATCGGCTACCCAGACCTCTCCATGAACCGGGAAATCCGCCACAAAGGATTCCTCGGCATCAAGAAGGTAGAGGTCATCATCCTCGCCAACAACGGGAACAAGCAGCTCACCACGACCCCTAGCTATGCGGTAGGGCTGCTCGAGGACGCTTTCATGAGCGCAGACCCGCAAGGAACGGTCACCAAGGACGAGCGCGGCAGGAGCATCACCTGGGACGTCACCGTCCAGCCAGGGGAAGCAGTGGAGATCACGCTGACCAAGAACTACTGGCCGCTCATCATCCTTATCATTCTCATCATCCTCATCATCATCGCGTACTACCGGTTCCGCAGCCCTATCATCGCGCTCAAGGAAGCGCAGGTCACGATGTCCGACAAGGAAGGGATGAGCGAGATGAAGGTGCGCATCTTCATCAAGAACAGGAGCCGCCACGCGGTGAGCAAGCTCAAGGTCATCGACCGCGTCCCGCACATCGCCGAACTGCTGAGCCACGCCCACCTCGGCACCCTGCAACCCACCAAGGTGACGAAATCTGAGAAAAGGGGCACCATCGCGCGCTGGGAGATTGACGGCCTCGAGCCGTACGAGGAGCGCATCATCTCGTACAAGATCAAGAGCAAGCTGAAGATCATCGGGCGGATGAGCCTGCCGGAGACCAAGGTAAAGTTTGAGAGCCGCGGCCATGAACGAGTGACGATGAGCGGGCCGAGCGTTATCGTCCAGTGAGCCTCTCAGGAAGACCAAACTTTTATAAACAGTTCTTTGTTCATCAGCGCAGAAAACCCCCCTTAGCTCAGCGGCTAGAGCGCTCGGCTGTAGACGTTCACCAAGACAACGGCGCGTGCCAGTGGATGATTGGTGACCAGCCGTTACCGAGAGGTCCCCGGTTCGAATCTGGGAGGGGGGATTCTTTTCTATCTCTAAAGCAATTATTATATGCGCCAAGTTATTCCCCTCAAGGATAGTGAATCAAAAACGTGAACTAAGACTTAGATTCGGGAATGGGAGAGGGAACGATAATCCTGATGAAGATGTTGCGCTGGGCAAGTATGACGCAGTCATTAAGACTGTGCATCAATACGCCCAAGACTACGCTTTCTCTGTTGAGGACGAGGAAGGAAAGAATATCTACATGGAAATGTGTGATGGGCGCATTGGAGGATTCGCACACGGCCGGGAACAAATACTCACGCTACAACAAAGATAATCAGGAAGTAATCCTCAAAGCAAGATTAGAAGCTCATTACCTCAGAGATGTGTCAACAGATGGAACTATCACCATCATGGTAACAGGTGAAAACAAAGATCTCGTCGCCCTCGTTGAAGAAGCCTGGAAGACGAACCAACCAATCTCGCAAGAAGAACGCCAAGAGTACATGAAACGATTCACCGCCAACAAATCTCTCTGTCACGGTTTGTGTCGAGAGTAGCAATATTTTTCTCTATTCCTTGAATATACAAAACCGAGACACACAAAGTTATATATAGACGTATTTCCAGAGTTATACTAATCTCTTTGAGCGGCGCAAACGTGCCGCCCTCACGACCTAGTTTTTCCTAGCTAGTTCTCCGACCACAACCTTTATAAACAGACTGTTGTTCACGCAGACCAATCGTCAAGAGCAGCAATCGGTGCCGTCATCCATGGTCGAAGCGTAATGTTCTCAAACCCGCGAAATCAAAGGTTAGAGAGCGCTATGCCCTGTCAGGTGCCCTGGTAGTGTAGTGGCCTATCATGAAGCCCTGTCGAGGCTTCGACCCGGGTTCAAATCCCGGCCAGGGCGTACCAGTGAGGGCCGGTAGCTCAGCTTGGAAGACGGCCCCGCAGCCGTCTGGGCAGTAGAGCACCTGACTTTTAATCAGGTGGTCGCGGGTTCGAACCCCGTCCGGCCCAGACCCACAACCACCCGCCGACCCAGAAGGAGGACAACACAGATGGCAAGCAAGCACGAGCCGCTCACCCACGTTCTCATCCCGCAGCACGAGAAGATCTCCGACAAGGAGAAAGAAGCGCTCTTCCAGACCTATAACATCACCATCAGAGAGCTGCCGAAAATCTTCAAGAACGACCCGGCCATCGCGCACCTCGACGCCAAGGAGAACGACGTCATCAAGATCGAGCGCAAGAGCACCACCGCAGGCGCGTCCGTCTTCTACAGAGGTGTCATCAATGAATAAGCACAAGCTGCTCATACAGAAATACTTCGACGAGAAATCATTCGTCGAAGCAGACCTGGAAAGCTTCAACTACTTCATCGAGCATGATCTTCAGGACATCATCGAGGAGAACAAGGAAATCGAGCCCACCATCATCCCGCCGAACGTCGAGGAGTTCAAGATACGCTTCGACAAGATAAGCGTGCACAAGCCGGAAATCACCGAGGCCGACGGCAGCAAGCGACCCATCTACCCCATCGAGGCACGCCTCCGAAAGATATCATACTCAGCCCCTATCTACATAGAGGTCTCAGCGCACATCAACGGCGTGCAACGAGAGAGCTTCAAGACCCAAATAGGCACCATCCCCATCATGGTCAAGAGCAAGCACTGCCACCTCCACAAGCTCGGCAAGGAAGACCTCATCAAGCACGGCGAGGACCCAGACGACCCAGGAGGGTACTTCATCATCAACGGCACCGAGAAGGCCATCGTCAAGATAGAGGACCTGGCCAGCAACAAGCTCATGGTCGAGAAGGCCAGCACAGGCATCAGCCCGTACGTGGGCAAGGTGTTCTCAGAACGAGGAAGCTACAAGATACCCCACCAGTTCGAGAAGCTCAAGGACGGCATCATCTACCTCAGCTTCACACGGGTCAAGCGCATACCGCTCATCGCAGTCATCAAGGCGCTCGGCATGACCAAGGACGAAGACATCATGAAAGCCATCGACCTCGGAGAGAACAGCGAGGTGTTCATCAACCTGTACGAGTTCATCGACCTCAAGAACGAGGAGGACGCCCTTGACTACGTCGCCAAGAAGATAGGCATCACACAGAGCAGGGACATCAGGATAGAGCGGGTCACAGACATCATCGACAAGTACCTCCTCCCACACCTAGGCATCGACGAAGAAGTCAGGAAGTTCAAGGCCGTGAACCTGTGCAAGTACGCCAAGGACTACCTCCTCACCACAGCGGGAAAGTTCCCAGTAGACGACAAGGACCACTACGCGAACAAGCGCATCAAGTACTCAGGAGACCTCATGGGAGACCTCTTCAAAGTCAACCTCAAAGTCCTGATAGGAGACCTCCTCTACAACTTCCAACGCATCGTCAAGCGAGGAAAGTTCCCCTCGATAAAAGTCATCATACGAGAGAAACTATTGACGCAAAGGATCTACAGCAGCATGGCGACCGGGAGCTGGGTCGGCGGGCGAAAAGGAGTCTCGCAACGGATAGAACGGCTCAACTTCCTCCAAACCCTGAGCCACCTGCAACGAGTCATCAGCCCGCTCTCCGCGTCGCAGGAGAACTTCGAAGCCAGAGCGCTGCACAGCACCCACATGGGAAGGCTATGCATGACAGAGACCCCTGAGGGCAGCAACATCGGGCTACGAAAGAACCTCGCCCTGCTCGCAGACATCAGCCCGCGCATCGATGAGGAAGACTTCATGAAAACGATGAAGCACCTCGGCCTGGAGGTGAACAAGTAACATGGCAACGGACGTTTTCGTGGATGGGAAATTCGTCGGCACGGTCAAAGAACCCGCTGACTTCACCAAGAAATTCATCGACCAGCGAAGGCTCGGCAAGCTGCCGGTGAGCGCCAACATCCTCCACGACGAGGAACGAGGGCGCGTCACAGTCGAAACAGCCAAAGGAAGAAGCATCAGGCCGCTCATCGTCGTCAAGGACGGCAAACCACTCCTCACGGACAAGCACGTCGAGCAACTCAAGAAGAACGAGATAGGATGGTCAGACCTCATCAAACAAGGCATCATCGAATACCTCGACGCAACAGAGGAGGAATCAGCGTTCGTCGCCATCCAGGAAGAAGACCTCACGCAGGAGCACACACACCTCGAGATCAGCCCGATAGACCTCGTCGGGCTGTGCACCAGCCTCGTACCGTTCGGCAACTACAACCACGGCGTGCGCATGAACCAAGGAAGCAAGAACCAGAAGCAATCCCTCGGCCTGTACATCGCGAACTACATGGTCCGCACGGACATGGACGTCTCAGTCCTGCACCACCCGCAATTCCCCATCGTGAGCAGCGCGATGCACTACGTCTCCGAGTTTGAAAAGCACCCATCAGGACAGAACGTCATCGTCGCCGTGATGTCCTACAAAGGCTACAACATGGAGGACGCCATCATCATCAACCAAGGATCAATCCAGCGAGGACTCGCGAGGAGCACCTACTTCCGACCGGTCATCAGCGAAGAGCTCCGCTACAGCGGCGGGCTCATCGACGAGATCACCATCCCTGACAAAGAGGTCAAGGGATACCGATCAGAGCATGACTACCGGTTCCTCGAGGACGACGGCATCATATTCCCCGAAGCAGTGGTGAAAGAGGACGACGTCATCATCGGCAAGACAAGCCCGCCGCGGTTCCTCAGCAGCGCCGACGAGTACAACCTCACAAGCAACCAACGACGAGAGAGCAGCATGAGCCTCAAGCACGGCGAAAAAGGCATCGTCGACTTCATCTTCCTGACAGAGAACGCCGAAGGCAACAAGCTCGTCCAAGCCAGGCTCCGCGAACAACGCATACCAGAGATAGGAGACAAGTTCACCAGCAGGCACGGCCAGAAAGGCGTCATCAGCTACGTCGCCCCAGAAGCAGACGTGCCCTTCTCCGCAACGGGTATG
The DNA here is from genome assembly GCA_016927245.1 of Candidatus Woesearchaeota archaeon. GTDB lineage: Archaea > Nanobdellota > Nanobdellia > Woesearchaeales > WJKR01 > WJKR01. Next base: position 884 of record JAFGNA010000017.1, on the reverse strand, counting down.
AAGCCAGACATCATCTTCGGCACTCACGGCATACCCAGCAGGATGACCGTCTCGCACCTCCTCGAGTTGCTCGCAGGCAAGACAGGAGCCCTCGCCGGGAGGAACGTCGACGCCACGCTGTTCGACGCGGAGAAAGAGGTCGACATCCGCGCAGAGCTGCAAAGGCTCGGATTCCAGGACAACGGCGCGGAGACGCTGTACAACGGCATCACCGGCGAGCGCTACGACGTCCAAGTATTCATCGGCAACATGTACTACCTCAAGCTCAAGCACATGGTCGCGAACAAGATACACAGCCGAGCGCGCGGCCCCATACAGCTCCTCACCCGGCAACCCACAGAAGGTCGAGCGAAGGAAGGAGGCCTCCGCCTGGGGGAGATGGAGAAGGACACGTTCGTCGCCCACGGCGCCTCCCTGCTGCTCAAGGAGCGATTTGACTCTGACAAGACCATCGTGCCCATCGGCGAGAAGTCAGGGCTGATAGGCTACTACGACGCCAAGAAAGGAGGCAAGGCCACCAGCTCCCTGCTCGGCGACGAGGAAGAGCTCCAGAACGTCGAGATCAGCTACGCGTTCAAGCTCATGCTCGACGAGTTCATGAGCCTCGGCGTATACCCGAAAATGGTGGTGAGCAGGAAGTTCTGAGGAACAAGGTGAAGAATCACAATGGACAACGAGAAACTCGTGTACAGCCGCGTCAACCGCATAGAATTCGCGCTGATGTCGCCGAAGATGATCAAGGACTTCGCAAAGGCGAAGATCGTCACGCCTGAACTCTACGACAAGGAAGGATACCCGGTCGACGGCGGCCTCATGGACGTCCGCCTAGGCGTCATCGACCCAGGTCTCAAGTGCAAGACCGACGGGCAGCGGCTCAAGGAATC
>JAFGNA010000016.1 GCA_016927245.1 Candidatus Woesearchaeota archaeon | reverse complement strand
TGAAACATGTAAAACTTGTCCTGAAGACTGTGGAAGTTGTTGTGGTGATGGTTCATGTAATAATGGTGAAACATGTAAAACTTGTCCAGAGGATTGTGGAACCTGTGCTGCTGACGAAACCTGGCTCTGCATTCCTAGCTATTACGGTGATGGAGACTGTGACTGTGGATGCGGTATTCCTGATATTGATTGTGTGAATGGGGGGTGTACTTATACTGGCTGCTATGATCCTGAATGTGAATATTGTTTTGCTGAAAACACAGAACATTCTATTGGTTGTCCTTCTCTTCCTGGATCCCCTATAGGCCCTGATATTTGAGTTTATGTGAGAGGGATTTCTCGAACTCAGAACATCTTCTTGAGACACGCCTGCCGCTTCTCCTCGCTCGTGCCTGCCTACAGGGCGCGCTTGACGTCGTCGTCAGTGCTCATGCGCGTGTCACCGTCACGATGACTTCTCGCTTGTCTCGTGGTCCGTCGAACTCGCACAAGAAGAGGTCCTGCCACCTCCCCTTGTCGAGCTTGCCGTCCTTGACGGGGATGGTCTCTGAGGGGCCGACGATGCCTGCTTTGAGGTGCGCGTCGCCGTTGCCGTCTTGCCGGTCGTGCTCCCACGCGCCTCTCGGGATGATCTTCCTGAGCAGGGTTATCACGTCCCGTTGCACCGAGTCGTCCCAGTTCTCCTGTATCATGATGGCGGCGGTGGCGTGCTTGACGTACACGTGGCACGTTCCTTGCTTGACGCCGCTCTCGCGTACGATGCCCTCTACTTGCTCGGTGATGTCGTAGAGTGCTTCTCGCTCCTTCGTGGTGATGGTGAACGTCCGTTGCATGGAGGTAGGGGTGGCTCAGGGTTTATATGTGTTCATATGGTGAGTGGTTGTCGTTCTCTGCTTGCCGCCGTATTGAGGCTCTGCTGTCCGCTCTCTCGATGGCGTCCTGGTCGAGCTCTCCGAGGTTCTTGATGAACAGGTCTGGTGCTGCTTCTCCTGTGAACAACGCTTTGTTCGTCGTGGTGAGGATGGCGATGGCGGCCATGCCTGCGCGCTTGGCGGCGATGATGCCGTTCGTGCTGTCTTCTACGACGACGCACTCCTCTGCTGGCTTATCGATGCGCTCAGCGGCTTGGAGGAAGATGCGCGGGTCTGGCTTCGAGTGGGGCACCTCGCTCGCCGTGACCGTGGCGCGCATGTGCTGTTCGAGGCCGAACCGCTCTTGCATGTAGTCGAGCCAGGGGCGTGTGCCGCTCGTCGCGATGGCAAGGGTGTACGCCTGGCTGAGCCGTTTGAGCGCTGGGAGGGTGTAAGGGTAGATGGTTGTCTCCTCGTTGATGCGTGGCTGTTCCTTGCGTTTCTCCGCGTACACGGCTTCCAGGTCTATCTCTCGGCCTCCGCCTTTTTGCTTGATGACCCAGGCGAGCCCTTCTTCGGTGCTCATCCCGTTCACGTGAGCGAAGTCTTCTTTGTCGATGGCGATGCCGAACTTGGCCGCTGCTCGCTTCGCGGCTCGGTAGTTGGCGGGGATGCTGTTGACGAGGGTGCCGTCGAGGTCGAAGATGATGGCGGTGATGGTCATTTGCCTTCTCGGACGACGCGCCTGGTTTAAAAATGTTGTCTCTGGAGTTCGCCGAACACCGCGTTGAGGTCTTCGCGGAACTCATGGCCGTGCCGGTCTTTGTACAGCGTCGCGAGTTGTCCGAGCTTTCGCTCATCAATCGTGCCTTCTTCCTTTCCCTTGATCATCTCTTCGAACGCTCCGCCCCTGATGGTGCGTCGGCGCAGCTCTTCTCGTTCCTGTTCATGCCTCGCTCCCAACCCGTGGGTGTAGAGGAACCGGTCGATGGTGAACCGCTCGTTCTTGATTGTGTAGGGGGATGCTTCGCCACTGAGCCCGTAGCGCTCGGCGAACGCGTCGGCGTCCTTCGGCCGTTCTTCGGCCGTGGGCGCTTCTTCTCGTGTTGTTGTGGGGTGTGCTTGGCGGGCTTGCTGGTACGCGTCCTCTCTTCGTGGTCTTTTCTCCTTTTTCTTCCTTTTCCCTGGGGGTTTCGGTGTGAAGTATTCCTTTCGGATGTCGGTACGGACTGCTTCCTCGTGCGCTTTGTCGTACCACACTTTCTGCTTCTTGTTGACGATTTCCTTGTAGACGCGCTTCCATCTGTCGCCGACGAGGTCCCCGACGAGGGCTTTCTGGTATCGCTCTTCTCGTTGTTCCTTGAATCGTTGCTTGAACGAGCCAGAGACATCCTTGTCGCCTTGGTTGATGATGTGGTCCTTGAATTCCCATCGTTCGCAGCCATATGCCTCGCTGCCTGCGAGGATGAGTTCGCCGCTGATGAGGTAGTGGCGCTGTCGAAGGTGTTCGGTCGCTGCTTTCGCGGCCGCGTCGGCGACCGCTCGCCTTGCCTCTTGGTAGGGGCTGTTCGTCGTGATGGCTCGTCGCGCCTGGGTTAAGGGGATGCTGGTCGTGCGTTTGAGGCGCGCGATGAGTTCCTGCACTCGTTCCTGTGCGATGAGTTCTTCCAGTTGTTCCATCGTTTTCGCGGGAATCGTCACGGTTTCTTATGCCTTTGTCCTCTTTTTAAAAAGCACTGGTCACTCGTGCCCAGAACATATATAAAACCCTGTTCCTTCCTCTTCTTTGCCGGTGATGAGCCGGTATCCTCCCACCCCTGGCGCCCTGGCAGCGCATGATAGGAAGGGGGTGTTGAAACAAGACGCGAAAGCAAGGAGGGATGCGTTATGGAGAGTAAACCGAGGGCCCCCACGCTCGACGAGGTTATGGGGAAGAAGCGGCCTGAGAAGAAGTTCAAGGCCGGACCGATTTCTGCGACGATTTGGTCCAATGAGACTGAGCGAGATGGCAAGCCGCAGCAGTATTTCACCATCACGGTGGAGCGGAGCTATCAGGATAAGGATGGCAACTGGCAGGCCACGAGCACGATGCGCGTGAACGACCTGCCCAAGGTCTCCTTGGTGGCGCAGAAGGCGTATGAGTTCCTGGCGTTGCAGGACACAGAGAGCATCGATGCAGAGGACGTATAGGGTGGTATGATCATGGCGAAGGTGAAGACTGAGACACGAGAGGATGCAGTGATTGTAGAGGAGACGCCAGTGGCGGAGGAGCCGTCGCCTGTCGTGGTGCCGAAGGTGATGGACTTGCCTGGCGTAGGCGCGGCCACTGCTGAGAAGCTGGCGGCTGGCGGGTTCGAGGATGTGATGAGCATCGCCGTCGCCACTCCTGGCGAGTTGGTGGATGCGTCTGGTGTCTCTGAGGCGGTGGCGAGGAAGATGGTCCATGCCGCTCGTGACGCGTTGGACATGGGCTTCCAGTCAGGTATTGACCTCTTGAAGAAGCGTGAGGGCGTGCTGAAGATCAAGACTGGTTCGCAGGCTTTCGATGACATGCTCGCGGGCGGCTTTGAGACGGGTGCCATCACTGAGTGCTTCGGCCAGTACGGCAGCGGTAAGACGCAGATCGGTCACGTCTTGGCCGTGAACGTGCAGCGTGATGATTCCGAGGCCGTCGCGGTGTACATCGATACTGAGAACACGTTCCGGCCTGAGCGTATCGTGCAGTTCGCGAAGGGCGCTGGTTTGGACCCTGAGAAGGTGCTCCAGAACGTCAAGGTCGCGCGCGCGTTTAACTCTGATCACCAGATGCTCCTTGCCGAGAAGGTAGAGGACTTGGTGCGGCAGGGCTTGAAGGTCCGGTTGGTCATCGTGGACTCGCTCACCGCGCATTTCCGGGCTGAGTTCGTCGGCCGCGGCACCTTGGCTGAGCGGCAGCAGAAGCTGAACAAGCACATGCACGTCTTGTCCAGGTTGGCGGACACCCATAATTGTTGCGTGTACGTCACGAACCAGGTCATGGCGAAGCCTGACCAGTTCTTCGGCGACCCGACTGAGGCTATCGGCGGCCACATCGTCGGTCATAATAGCACGTTCCGTATCTACTTGCGCCGGGGTAAGAAGGGGACGCGTGTGGCCAAGCTGGTGGATGCTCCTAACTTGGCGGATGCCGAGTGCGTGTTCGTCGTGGCTGAGGACTCGTTGCGTGACGCGTGACTTTTTTTCCCTTTCTTCTTCAGAAGAGGAGTCGTATGACTGCCCAGTTCGTGGCGATGAGTCCGAGGTCGCTTACGGCCATGCCTAGGTAGTCGTCTTCTCCGAAGGCCTTGATGAGGATGATGTCGATGACTGCGCAGTAGAGGAGAATGCCCATGACTCCTGCCGTGCCGATGCTTATGCCTGTCTTCGCCGCGGCCGCGCCGAACAGGCCGAGCAACATGCCTGCGGGGAGCGCGACGAGGAGTTCTGGCCCGATGTAGGCGCTGGCGGCGAAGCTGCTTGCGATGAAGGCGCCGCCGAGGAGGAGCCCTGCTTTCGGTCCGAACCAGTATCCTGAGAGGAGCGCCCCGACGAGGGTTATCTCGACGCCTCGCGCGATGGTCTCCTGGTAGGGGAGGAGTTTGCGGACGAGGATGACGTTCGCTATGAATATGAGGAGGAGGATGGGTGCGTGTTGGTGCATGCCGATGCGTTTCCTCGCGGCGCTTGGCGCCTGTTGGGTGTTGTGGTATTACTGATTAATAAATCTTTTTTTTTCTTTGATGATAAGATTTTTATTCCCGTGCTTCCCTCATAGGAGGTTTATGCTTGCTGATACCGGTAAGACTTTGGATCAGTTCGTGAAGGATGATCTGGGGGTGTTCTTGCAGGTTTACGCGTCGTTGGGCTTGCCGCGGTCGTTGCTCGTCGATGACGAGTTGTATTCGTCAGTCATGGAGCGTCTCGAGGTGGCTGGGTGGTGCCGGTTGGAGCCTGACGCTTCGTGCAGGGACGCGTTGTTCGTGAAGTGCTTTGAGGATTGCCGTGATGGGGCGCGGTACGTGCACGCGTATATCGTGCCGAACGGTGGTCGCGACTTCTATGGGGCTTTGAGGTTGCAGCATCGTTTCGAGTCGTCCATCAGGGATTTTTATGGGACTGGTCTTCGTCATCCCCTTGGTTGATTCTTACTTCCTCTTTTTCTGGGGGTGGTGCGTGCCTGCGAGCTTGCTCTCGTAGGTGTGGTGGCTGGCTATGAAGAGGATGGTGGCGAACGAGAGGAAGAGGAGGATGACGAACGCGGTGAGCGGGATGGGCGTTGCCGGTTCCTTGATGGTGTCGTGCAGTTCGATGTCGTTCGCTATGGGTGTCTCGTCCGTTTCTGTTATTGTTTCTTGTGCGTCTTTTCCTGTCTCGGCCGCGTTGACGCTCACTGTTCGTTGCTCCCTCACGCCGAGCGTTGCTTCGATGTCGATGCGGTGCGCGTAGGTGCCCATCGTCCTGCAGCTGAAGAAGACGTCTTCGCCCGTGGTGATGGAGGGGTAGCAGTTGAGTTGTTGCTCTTGGTTGATCGTGACGGCGTAGTCGTCATAGCTGTCTTTGAAGCTCTTCGTGGTGGTGTTCATCCTGTTGGGGTGGATGATGTCCGCTCCTTCCAGGATGAATTTGACTTCGCGGTCGCTCTTGTCGTACTTGGCGTACGCTAGCTTGACGGGCTCGTCGTCTTTGAGGGTGTTGTAGTCCTCCCAGGTGTAGGTGTATTTCTTGAGCCCTCTCGCCTCGACGTCGTGGTTGCCGGTCGTGGCTTTGTACGTCTTGGCGTCTCCTGCCTGGGCGTTCTCGTACTCGTCGATGTTTTCTCCGTCGATGAACACGGTGACGCGGTCGTAGTCGTAGGGCGTGGTGATGGTGATGGCGTCGCCGCTGGTGATGGTGAATGCTCTTGTTGGTTCCTCAGCCTTCTCCTCGCTGGTGATGAGGGTGATGTCAGCTGCTGCTGCGCTTATGGTGAGGAAGAAGATGAAGATGGTTATTGCTTGTTTCATAGGGTGCTCAACGAGCTGAACATATATAAATCTTTGTCCTTGAGAATGCTTTTGCTTACGCGCTTGCTTCGATGACGCCGAGGTCGAGGTTGTCGATGAGGTCCTTGTACCTGTTGCGCACGGTGACCTCGGTCGCTCCTATCTCCTTGGCTATCTGGCTTTGCGTTCTTTTCTCTTTGTTGATCATGCTGGCGATGTAGATGGCTCCGCCGACGATGCCGACAGGGCTTTTTCCTGAGGTGATGGCTTTCTCTTTTGCTTGCTCGATGATGTCGATGGCGAGCGTCTGGGTCTCTGCTGACAGTTTGAGCTTGGAGGCGAACTTGAAGACAAAGTCTGCCGGGTCTGATTGCGTCACGCGCAGGTTGAGGTTGCGTATGAGGTGCTTGTAGTTGCGGTGCAGCACTTTTCGGTCGACGCCGCTCTTCTCGCTTATCTCTTTGATGTGCTTGGGCACGTCGAAGTTGCGGCAGGCGATGTAGCAGCTGGCCGCTGCGAGCTCTTCTATCTGCCGTCCTTTGGCGAGCCCTTTCTGCGCTGCTAGGGTGTAGATGCGGGCGCATTCTTCTTCTACTTGCTTGCTGAGGGTGAGCGCGCTGGTGAGTTGGTGTATTTCCGACAGTGCTTGCTTGAGGTTGCGCTCGAGGCCGGTCATGGTTCGTTGCTGCCATCTGCGGAGGCGGAAGAACTTGCTGTCTCCTAGTTTCCTGAGTTCTTGCTGTGTTCCTATCTGGGTGCCGAGGCCTCTGTCTGCGTGCGTGTAGGTGAGCGGGGCTCCTGCTCGTCTGCGCTTCTCGGCGTTGTCGTCTGATTCGTGCCATTCCTTGTCGAAGTCTATCATCTTGTCTTCGAGGACGAGTCCGCAGTCTTTGCAGATGATTTCCCCCTTGTCGGGGTGGTATTCCATGTTCATGCTGCCGCACTCGGCGCAGCGTTTCAGCGTGGGGGCCATAGGTCTCTCTCTTTGGTGAACTCGTGGATGCTCCTTGATATTGCTCCAGAAGGCCGGTATCAGGATTCCAGGTGGTAGTAGGAAAGCGTCGATTACTTATAAGGTTTACGATGGCGTGATAGGGAAACCTATATATTTTCTTTATAGAAATTAATTTTTCCTCCCTGACACCAAAGCTTAAATATCAGCTTCCTCTCCAGACAAGCACCAGCCCCTAGCTGGTGGAAAGCAGGTGACAAATGCAAATGTACGGAAATTATGGAAGGGACAGAGGAGAACAATTCGGGAAGCGCCCCCCCGTCAATGAGGGCGAAGAACTGGACGTGCACATCGAGGCAGTCGGCGAGAAAGGCGACGGCGTAGCGAAGAAGGACGGATTCGTCCTGTTCGTCCCGAACGTGAAGGAAGGCGACGAAGTCCGCATCCGCGTGACCAAGGTGCTGCGCAAGGTCGGCTTCGCAGAGGTCATAGGCCAGGCGCAAGGACCAGTCGCGGCCGCCGCGCCGAAGCGGCAACCATCCGCCGCCGAGACACGGGTGAAGGAGATGGAGAACGTCGCCGCGCAAGCAGAGCAGATAGAAGACTCAGAGGACTTCGGCGACGAGCCCACGGACGAGCCTGATGAGGAGCCTGCTGAAGAGGAGCCGGAAGAGGATGATTTCGGCCCGGACGAGCCTGATGAGGAGCCCTCCCCCAAGAACCAGGTCGCCCCTCCCGAGGAGCCTATCGATGAGGAGCCAGAAGAGCTCGCCGAGCCGTTCGTGCAGAAAGAGGACTTCGAGCCGTCACCAACTGATGAGGAACCAGAGGAAGACGAGAAGAAGAACCCTGAAATCTGAACACAATTTTTTTATAGTTTTTTCTTTCCCCTCCCCCTATGAGGCTCTTTGTCGCCATCGACGTCCCTGATTCGGTCAAGGAGCACCTCGCCTTCTTGCAACGATCCCTCGACAGGCAGGAATTGCGGCTCATCCAGCCAAAGAACATCCACCTCACCCTGAACTTCCTCGGCGAGCGACCATCGGCAGAGCCGGTCATCGACCGCCTCAGCACCATCGATTTCTCCCCGTTCACGCTTAGGCTGAGCGGCGCTGGCTTCTTTCCCTCGCCAGAGAACCCACGAGTGCTCTGGGTCGGCCTAGAGGACGATGAAGGGCTATTCTCGCTGCAGCGGAAGATTGACGAGCTGTTCACCCCTGAGAAGAGCTTCAGAGCGCACCTCACCCTCGCCAGGGTCAAGCGCGCCCAGGAGCAGGAAAGGCTGCGATTGCTCGCTGAAGTGGCGCGGCTGCGCGTCAAGCAGTTATCATTCCCTGTCAGAGCGTTCAAGCTGTACAAGAGCACGCTGACAGCATTAGGGCCTGTGTATGAGGCCCTAGAGACATTCAAAGCTACAGAATAAACCACCAGATTTATAAACAGACTCTTGTTCTTCCCTCTCAGAACCGACGCGTTCGGCCCTGCTCAAGAGCCGTCCGCAGCGCCGCCCCAAGGTAAAAAAGACGGGCGGACAACAAGGAGTTGATACCTATGGTAGAAGACCAAGAGCTGCTCATCCCCAACGATGACTACCTGAAGAGCGGCATCCACATCGGCACCAAGTTCCGGACCAAGCATATGGCGAACTTCATCTACAAGACCAGGCCTGACGGCCTCTCCGTGCTGAACATCCAGGCCATCGATGAGCGAATACGGCTAGCGGTGAACTTCCTCGCGCAGTTCCCCCCCGAGGACATCCTCGCGGTGAGCAGGCGCGAGAACGGCTGGAAGCCGGTCAGGATGTTCGCCGAGGCCACTGGTTGCAAGTACTTCGCTGGCCGCTACCCCCCTGGCGTCCTGACCAACCCGAACCTCAGGGACTTCGTCGAAGCGAAGATCATGCTCGTCACCGACGCGTGGCCTGACAAGAACGCCATCGCGGACGCGCAGAAGGTCGGCATCCCCGTCATCGCCCTGTGCGACACGAACAACCAGGCGAACGGCATAGACCTCGTGATGCCATGCAACAATAAGGGCAAGAAGTCCCTCGGCCTGGTGTACTGGTTGCTCGCGAAGCTCTACCTCAAGCAGCGAGGCGTGATCAAGAAGGACGAGGAGTTCTCCTACCAGCTCGATGACTTCTCAGAGGATTGACGAAGACTTTTTTTTCCTTTCTCTCATTCGCTCCTCCCGAACACCCTTGTCAGGACGAGCGTGACGATCTCCGCGATGATGTAGTAGATGGCCGCGGTGATGATGAAGCTGATGATGAGCGTGGCGATGCTCCCGCCGTCCTCGCTCAGGCTGCTGCCGAGAATGGTATTGCCGATGTAGATCATGCTGCCGTACGTGCCGATGCTGCCGCCGTAGCTGCCGAAGAAGAACGCCCCGATGACCCAGAGCAGGGCGAAGATGACGATGCGCAGGAACCACCCTTCCCTAGCCATGCTCCACCACTCCCTTGTCCACTATCTTGAAGTCGACGTGCTTGTCGTCCTCGATGGAGCGATGCTTGCGCAGGATGGCGCGTCGCCCGCCACCTATCTTCTGCAGCTCGATGAGGCACTTGCTCGCATATCGCAAGAGGTCGCCGCCGACCATCTTTATCTTCTCCTTGTCCTCGAAGTCCGCGTAGACCTGGTTGGTCACCAGTACTGGTATCTGCTGCTTTCGCGCAATCTGGGTGAGGTAGGCCAGTTGCACGCCGAGATCTCGGTTGACCTTGTGGACGTCCTTGGTCTTGCCCATCTCTATCCGATAGAGCATGGCGGCAGAGTCGAGGATGATGACGGCTATCTTGCGGTTCACGAGGTCCTTGAGCTTCTCGAACACCTGTTTCTGCTCCTCGAACGTGGTGGGTTGCAGGATGGTGATGCGTCCCAGCACTGTCTCCCAGTCATCGGTGAGTTGTTTGAGCCGAGCGATGGAGAAGCTGCCTTCGGTGTCGATGTACAAGGCCTTCTTGTCATTGGGCGTGGACACCGCCGCGATGAGGCACAGGTTGGTCTTTCCCGAGCCTGCAGGCCCGTAGATAGTGGTGATGCAGTCATGCTCATATCCTCCTTCGAGGAGCCAGTCCATGACTGCCGAGCCCGTGGATAGCTTGGTGTCCATGGCCTCAGAGGTGGAGGGCTGAGTATTAATAGTTTCCTCTCATACTGCCGTAATCGCTTCGTGCATGGCTAGCAGTCCTTGCTCAAGGCTCTCCTCGTCCGCTATCCTGCCGTGATGGTGTGGTTTGATGAGCCATTTCTCGTTGGTGTCCGGGTTGGCGAACACGATGAGGAGTTCTTGCCGCGACGAGAATCCTTGCCATTCCCGTGCCAGCGCCTCCACATTCTTCCTGGTGTTGGGGCAGACGATGATGCCGTCGCTCGGCTCGCCGAGCGTTTCCCGTACCGACGCTTTCGTCGTGGTACTGTCCTTCTTGTGCATCACGAACCCGTCGTCGGTCTCCTCCAATGACCTTAGCTCTTGCTTGAGGAGGTCCCGTTGCGTGAGGAATATCTTGGTCCATTCGCGGAGGTTCATGGGCTGTTCACTTCCGTCGCTGGGTGAGCTCGTACAGGTAGGGCAGGATGAAAAAGATGGTGAATATGACCGCGGTGAGGGCGATGCCGTGCTTGATGCCGCTGACGGCCTCGAGGTCTTTCATACGGGTGAGGATGAGGAAGAAGCTGGTGATGCTCGTGATGGGGATGGCTGCTGAGAATATGATGTGGTGGTGTCGTTCGAGGTGCTCGAGGTCTTTGATGACGTGGCTGAAGAGGGTGCCGTACGCGAGTGCCATGATGATGATGACCGGGTAGAGCACGGTGCTCTTGCTGAAGAAGAAGAGCGGGATGACCCAGTACGTATTGGCGATGATGGTCCCGATGGCGAGGAACAGGACTCCCCAGTAGATGGCCTCGTCCAGGAGGTGGTGGTGGGGGTGCTTGTGCCGCTTGGCCTTGTTCACGATGCGTTGCGCGTGCTTGATTTCCGCTTCTGACCAGCCTTTCTCCCTGAGCCGTTCGGCGTTGATGTACATAGGGGTCATTGGGGGCGCAGGGGTATATATAACTTATTCTTCGGTCTCGTGCACCTCGCCGTTCTCTTCCTCTACGATCTTGGCTGCTGTGGCGACCTTGTCTCCTTCTGCGAGCCGCATGAGCCGTACGCCTTGCGTGTTCCTCCCGATGATGCTGATGTCCTTCACAGGGGTCCTGATCACGATGCCTTTCCTGGTGATGAACATGAGATCGTCGTTGTCTTCGACGAGCTTCACGCTCACGACGTCTCCGTTTCTCGGTGAGCAGATGATGTTTCTGACGCCCTTGCCGCCTCTGCTGATGAGGCGGTAATCGTCTATTCTGGTCTTCTTGCCGTACCCGTTCTCCGTGATGGTGGCGAGGATACCGTTGTCAGGCGCCTTGACCATGCCGATGACCCTGTCCCTCTCGTTTAGGGTGATGCCTCGCACGCCGGTGCTTGCCCTTCCTGTTGGCCTGACGTCACGCTCATGGAACTTGACGGCCATGCCTTTCGCCGTCGCTATTAGGAGCTGGTCTTTGCCGCCGGTCTTGCGCACATCGACGAGGTCGTCCCCTTCGGCGAGGTTGAGTGCGATGATGCCTCCTTGCCGTGGTCGAGAATATGCTCGTAGCACTGTCTTCTTGAGCGTCCCTTTCCTCGTGATGAAGGTGAGGTAGTTCTGGTCGTCGAATTCCTTGACGGGGATGACTGCGCTGACGCGTTCTTCCTTTCCTTTGCTGATGAGGTTGATGATAGCAGTCCCTTTGCTGTACCTGCTCGCTTCGGGTATCCTGTACACTTTCAGCCAGTGGACTCGTCCTTCGTTGGTGAACACGAGGAGGTGGTGGTGCGTGTTCGCGATGAAGAGGTGGGTGAGCGCGTCATCCTCCCTCGTCGTCGCCCCTTTCACGCCCTTGCCGCCTCTTTTCTGTGCCTTGTAGGTGTGTATCGGCAACCGCTTGATGTAGCCTGCCGTGCTGATCGTGACGACCATGTCTTCCTCGTCGATGAGGTCTTCGAGGTCGATGTCATCGTCATCGCCTCCTTCCATTATCCTCGTCCTCCTGGCGTCTCCGTATCTTAGCATGACGCCCTTGGTCTCTTCCTTGATGATGCCTAGTACTTTGTTGACGTCGTCGAGTATCATTTGGAGTTCCTTGATGAGCACTAGTGTTTCTTGCAGCTCTTTCCTTATCTTCTCCTGTTCGAGGGCTGCTAGTCGTGACAGCCGCATCTCGAGGATGGCCTTGCTCTGCTCCTCTGATAACGCGTAGTCGGTCATGAGTTGGGCTTGTGCTGCTTGCGCGTCCGCCGCTTTCTTGATGAGTGTGATGATGGCGTCGATGTGTTCTAATGCCTTGACCAGTCCTTCGAGGATGTGCGCTTTCTGCTTCGCTTTCTTGAGGTCGTACGCGGTGCGTCTAGTGATGGCTTCTTTTCGGTGGTCGATGAACAGTTGCAGGAGTTCTTTGAGCCCGAGGACTTTCGGCTGGCCGTCGACTAGTGCGAGGTTGTTGATGCTGAAGGTCTCTTGGCAGCGGGTGTGCTTGTAGAGTTGGTTGGTGAGGACGTCGGGGTTGGCGTCGTTCTTGAGCTCGATGACGATGCGCATGCCTTTCCGGTCGCTTTCGTCCCTGATGTCCCTGATGCCTTCTATCCTCTTCTCCCTTACGCCGTCGGCTATCTGTTGTATGAGGAGGGACTTGTTGACTAGGTAGGGTATCTCTTTGATGATCAATCTTCGTCCTTTGTTGCGCTCTTCTTCCTCGATGACGGCTCGTACTTTTATGCGTCCTTTGCCGTACGCGTACGCGTTGCTGATGCCTGCGCTGCCTTGGATGATGCCGCCGGTGGGGAAGTCTGGTCCTTTGACGTGCTGCATGAGCTCTTGGACGTCTGCTTCCGGTCGGTCGATGAGCGTGATGATGGCCTGTCCTATCTCTGTGAGGTTGTGCGGCGGGATGTTTGTGGCCATGCCGACGGCTATGCCGCTGGAGCCGTTCATGAGGAGGTTGGGGATTTTGGTGGGCAGGACTGAAGGCTCTTTTAACGAGCCGTCGAAGTTGTCGACCATGTCGACTGTTTCTTTTTCTATGTCGGCGAGCATCTCTTCTGCGAGGCGTTTCATTCTGGCCTCGGTGTAGCGCATGGCTGCGGGGTTGTCGCCGTCGATGCTTCCCATGTTGCCTTGCCCGTCGACGAGGGGGTAGCGGAGCGACCAGTCCTGGGCCATCCTGACCATGGCCTCATAGACTGCGCTGTCGCCGTGCGGGTGGTATTTTCCGAGCACTTCGCCTACGATGCGCGCTGATTTCTTGAAGGCGGTGTTGTGCTTCATGCCCATGTCGTTCATTGCGTGTAGGATGCGTCTGTGTACGGGTTTGAGGCCGTCTTTGGCGTCTGGCAACGCTCTGCCTATGATGACGCTCATGGCGTAGTCTAGGTATGATTGTTTCATCTCGTCTTCGATGACGCGGGGGATGATTCGCTCGTGTTTTCTTGGCGTCGCTGCTGGCGGGGTCGTCTCTTCGTCCTTTTTCATCGTGTGTTTTTCCTGTTGAGAACGTGCTCTTTTCTCGTCGAGAATAGGGTAGGTTCTGGTTTTTTTAAGCCTTGTGTTTTCACCATTTGTTTTCACTATAGAATTTACTATATAGAAATTAATTATTTTGGTTTAAAAAAATGAGCATCGGTCTCGTATCAGGTCAACTCCTTGCTCCAATAATGCGTGATGGCGAGGATGGCGAGCCCTGCAACCATGGACAACAGGAAGCTCGCCGACGGGTTGCCGGGCAAGACGTACAAGTCCATGAGGCCCCACGCACCGCGCCAGAACGCCACGACAGCGACGCCGATGAGCAACGAGAAGAACATCTTGTGGGCAGGCTTGAGCAGCTTGAAATGGCTGAACATGGCCCTTACAGGGAACCATTCCTATTTATGCTTTGCCTTCTCCTCGAGCGACCTCGCCTGCTCCGGCGTGTGGAACAACGGTGAGGACGTGCGCTGCTCCTCCTCGCGCACAATCCTGCTGTCGATCAAAGATGGGTGTATCTTGAACGTGTGCCCGCAGTACACGCACCGTTTCTTCTTCTCCGACACCATGCCTTCCTTCACGGGCTGGTACCGCATGGTGTGCTTGCACGCAGGGCAGCGGACGACGAACATGAGAAGGAGAGGAGCGGCTCCCATTCATATATTTTTGCGCTGCGCGTGACCGCTGGGCTGCACTACCATCTTTTTAAGAGGTCGCGTGGCCGCCTCCCTCTGTTTCCGGTGCGAGCGCCCTTACTGGGTGGTGTACCGCGCCTCATTGAACACGTGGGTGGGATAGAGCATCCCAAGAACGAGATGGACTACAGGCCATGGCCCTCACTCGTTCTTGGTCAACTCGTCGATCCGCGACTCGATATCCTTGACGAAGTCCTGGGGATCCTCGTCCTCATAGTCCTTCTTCTCTTGCTCCTTGAGGGCTTCCTTCGTCGGCGCTTCCCCGCCTGTCCCTTGCCCTTCTTCTGCCAGTCGAGCCTCGGCTTCCCGCTTCTTCTCCAGGATGTCTTTTTCTGCCTCGTCCACGCGCCCCTTCACTTCCTGCAGCCGTGATTCAAACCCGTTGAGGTAGTGCTTCTTGTCGTCTTCTCGCTGCTGCTCGATGCTATAGATCTCGAGTTGCGTCTCCTTGCGTGCCTTCTCGCGGTCCTCGTCGCTCTCGGCGTCCACGACCCGCAGCCTTCCTAGCCGTTTCTGCAATCGCTGCGCGTGCTTCTCAGGGTCTGGTTGCTTGGCTTGGGAGAACGCATCCCTGATGTCCTGGTCGCCCGTGACGTCGAAGTAGTGGTAGAACTTGTCCGCGATCTTGAGCTTGTAGCTCCTCCCGAACCGCTCCTTGGTGATGAATCCCTTGTCGGCGAGCTCGGCGACGTGCTCGTACGCCCCTTCACCCCTGGTCTTGATGACCTCTGACTGGAGGATGGGGGTGCGGTAGGCTATCACTGCGAGCGTCTCCAGGACAGGCATGGACAGCTCGGTCTCCGCTGCGAGGGTCTTGACGAGTCCGACGTACTTCTCCTTGACGTTGATCTTCCACTTGGTGCCTTCGTTCCAGATGAACAATGCGGAGTCCTTACCGGCGTAGGATTCCTTCAGTGCTTCCAGCGCTTGCTTGGTTTCTTGGGGTTTGAGCCTGGTGAGCTCCTTGATGTGGTCTTCTTCCATGGCCTTGCCGCTGGCGAATAGGACTGCTTCCACTTCTTCGATGCCTGGAACCTCGCCCATGATGATGGTAGCGTCGATGGCTGTTTAAAAATGTTTGTTTGGCGAAGAGATATTTTCTTTATAGAAACTATTGAATGCGTATCAGCTTCACACACCACCCACAAGCAAAAACCCAAACATAGCAATGTTTAAATAATCCTGAGCCTGAAAGCCAGACACTTCCAATCACAGGTGATAGTCAATGGGTGACGGTTATTTACGTCGGCTGGCGGAATCGCTCCTCAAGGATGGCCGAGAGATCGAGAACCACTTAGGGCAAGAATTAATATCCTACAAGTACATCCACGAGCACCACAACCGGCTCGAAGGAGTCTTAAGACAAGCCCATAAAGGGCTCAGGGGTTATATCAAGCTGATGGAAGGCTACCTTGAGCACGGTGCGCATGATGACAAGGAGAAAGAAGAATTAGAGGAAACCATAAGCGACCTGACAGAACTCTTCACCCTCATAAAATCAGCCTACCACGACTTCCTCCGCATGGGATGCCTCAACGTCAGCGAAGAGGTGAAAGGCATGCTCCCCGCAATCAAGCAGCTCCGCGCGCTAGCAGGCAGTATCGGCGCGAAGAAGGAAGAGAAAGAGCTCAAGGAGTTATGGGAAGAGGAAGACCTCCTGGAAGAAGAGATGGACGCGCTCACGAGAGCAGCGAGGGATATCTTCACCACGGCAGAAGACGTCAACCGTTTCAACAACACGGACATCGATGACATCGGGAACGTCAAGGATGACGTCGAATGGGCGAAGCAACTCCTCGTCTCGCTCCGCAGCAACTACAAGATAGTCAGCAAGATGCTCGGCAAAGTGGACCGGCACCTCAAGCAAGCGCTCTCCGCCGGGGAGCACGCCGCCGGGACGAACAAGAGACTGCACGAACTCCTCATGAAATACGCGCAGGCAAAACCTGAGATCTACGGAGAGAGGACCCGTGCCTCAGAAAAACTCAAAGAGTTCATCAGAAGGGAGCTCTGAAACGCGCAACGGGCGACCTATTTCTTCTTGTACTTCTTCCCGTCCTTGACCAGCCGCTTCTCCTTCACCATGGCCTCGAGGAACGGCTCGAGATCCTTGCCCTGCACGCCTATCCTGCCCGCTATCTCAGCAGGCGTCATCGACCCCTCCACAGCCAACAAAACATTATTCCTGATAGAAGCGTTGAAGTTTCTGAGCAAGCCATCCTTCTCAGTCTTCAACGCGGTGAACTGCGTGTTCACCTCGTGCAGCTTCGCGAGCAAGTCATTCATCCAATTAGTGAAATCCCTCTCCCTGAAGGTTAGCTCTGAAGGATCCTTGATCTCTATCGAGGCAGGCATGAAGTTGAACGCGAACCACGTCAGCTTCTCCAGGCCGAACACGAGGTACTCCACCTCCGCCGCGACGCTGAACAAGCCGTTACTCTCATCGATCTCGATGGCCTCCTCGAAGTCCTCAGACAAGGTGATGATATTACTGTCAGTATTAATGTTGTCGAGGAACGCCTGCAAGGTTTTTTCGATGTGCTCCTTCGGGCTGCCGACCATCTCAAACAGTACGACGGCCCTGAGCCACCCGTCACGCACCTTCTCCTTGACATCCTTCCTGCTCAGCTTCGTGACGCGATCCGCCATACCGGTTCTCAGAGCAAGCCCCGCTTCTTAAACTTTTGGTTCTGAATCGCGCGACGGCCAGCGAGACGCCGAGGACGCCGACGATAGCAGCCAGCAAAGTCGCGTTCCCAGAAACGCCGTCATCCAGGATGACCTCACCCGTCGCGGGGAACGAGTAACTCCCCAATAAGGCGTCATCCCCTACCGTGCTGTTCCCCATAGTGTCATTTTCCTCAATGGACGATCCCTCCTCGTACGCCAGCATGAACGAGGCCAGCTTCACCGACCCGAGCGGCGCAAGCCCGTACGTGTTGTTCCCCTTCCCAGGATTGATGCTCATGCTGAACTCACCTGCCGGGAGGGAAAGATGACGCACAGGCTCCTCGCCGAAAAGGACGTACAGCCCGCCCTCCTCGACGTTGCCGTACAACGTGACGTTCTCCTGCCACTTCTTGGCGCGCACGTATAGCGAGACAATACCTGGTCCGCACGAGCACTCATCAGCGATGGGCTCGCACACGCACTCATCCGCCGCCGCTTGTTCTTCCCCGAGGATGACCACGACGGCAGACGCGGACGAAGGATCGCACCCATCACGCACACGCTCAGCCCTGAAGAAGATGGCCTTCTCGTCCTCGTCGAAGGATGGCGTGTAGCTCTTCTTCGACTTGCTCGTCGTGGTGTACGGCTGCTTCACGACCTCGCCGTGGGCATCCTCGATCCAGTACATGACCTCGTCGCCATCCTGCCAAGGCGAGAACCCATACGAGAGCTTCTCGCCGCTCTCCGCCACCAAGGGTAGGCCGGTGATGGTGAGGTTGTCGCACGCAGGCGTTTCCGCGGCCGGCTCCTCGCACGAGAACGGGATGGTGAACGGCAGGCTCACGTTCACCGTCTCCACGGTCAGGTTGCCTGACTCATTATAGGTGATGGTGAACCCGCCCTCCAACAATCCTTCAGCGCTGACGAACGGGACAAGCAGCACCAAGAGCAACAACCGTTTCATGCAGAGGACGGGAACGCTCTTTTTTCAAATGGTTTTCCTGTTGTTTGCCGGAACTGCTCCAAGAAAGCGGCAAATCATTCCCACACCCCTTTGATGCGCTGCCCGCACGCGCACATGCCATCCTTCACTCGCACCTCTGCGCCGTCAGCTTTCCTGGCGACCACGACCTCGCCGCACGCCGGGCAACGGGTGTCGCGCTCCCCGCCCACGTTGCCGAGGTAGACGTACTGCAAGTGATCCCGAGCGATCCTCAAGGCCCGCTCCAGCGAGGCCATCGGCGTTGGCGGCTTGTCCTCTGCCTTGTAGCACGGGAAGAACTTGCTGACGTGCACGACCTGGTCAGCCCCCAAGGAGTCCTCCACCCATGAGTACAGCATCTCTAACTCCTCCTCCGTGTCGTTCACCCCCGGCACGATGAGCGTGGTAAGCTCGAGATGCACCCCTGCTTCTTTCAACCGCTCGATGGTGCCGAGCACGGGCGCCAGCCGGGCGCCGGTCCACCGCCGATAAGAATAGTCACTGAACGATTTCAGGTCGATGTTCGCCGCGTCCAGGTAAGGAAGCAGTGCTCGCAACGGCCTTTCTTCGATGTAGCCGTTGCTCACCATCGCCGTCCTGATACCTTTCTTGTGCGCGAGTTTCGCGATGTCGAGCATGTACTCGTAGAAGACGGTGGGCTCGGTGTAGGTGAACGCGATGACCGGGCACCCAGCATCCTTGCACGCCGCGATGATTTCTTCAGGGGGAATATCGCCGTACGGCGCGATGATGAAGCCCTCCTTCGGGTGGCTGATCTCCCAGTTCTGGCACCACTCGCACCTGATGTTGCACCCCGCCGTGGCGATGGAGAAAGCCTTGCTGCTGGGCAGGAAGTGGTACAATGGCTTCTTCTCGACCGGGTCGACAGCCATGCTGCAAGGCTTGCCGTAGGTCAAAGCGTACAGTGCCCCTTCCCTGTTCTCCCGCACACCACAATACCCTTTCTTACCAGGAGGGATAACGCACCGTTTCGGGCACAGCGTGCAGCGCACCTTGCCATCACTCATAGGTTCCCAGAATGACGCTTCTCGCATGCTAGAGGTAAGGAGAAGCGCTACTTAAGCGTTCCTGCGCAAGGCTTAAATATCTCCTTTCCGCGCACGTCCCTTATGAAGCTCGTCTTCCGCGGCGCTGCGAGGGAGGTAGGGAGGAGCTGCATCGAGATCCAGACGAAGGGCGACCGTTATCTGCTCGACTGCGGGGTCAAGTTCAAGGAGGACGGGTTCGCCTACCCGAAAGGAGTCTTCGATGTCCCTGACCTGGACGGGGTTTTCCTCAGCCACGCCCACCTGGACCACTCCGGCGGGCTGCCGTTCTTCGAGCACAAGAACCTTCGCGGTCCTATCTTCTGCACGGCGCAGACCTTCGCGCTTGCCAAGGTGCTCCTCAAGGACTCGTACGAGGTCGCGCGCATCCGCCGCTTGCACCCCGCGTTTAGCCGGGTTGATCTCAAAGAGGTCAGGAAGGATGTTCACACCGTCCGTTTCAACGAGAAGTTCAGGCATCGAGAGCTGGAAGTAACGTTCTTCAACGCAGGCCACATCCCTGGCAGCGCTTCCATCCTCCTCGAACTCGAAGGCAAGCGGTTGCTCTACACAGGCGACCTGAACGTGAAGCCGAACATGCTCATCCAAGAGGCTAAGCCTTCATACGGAGCACCCATCGACATCCTCATCACCGAGGCGACGTATGGCTACCGGGACCTCCCTGACAGGGAGGAGGTGGCTAAGCGGTTCCTCCAGCGCGTATCTGAAGTGGTCAAGGCGGGCGGCTCTGTACTCATACCCGTCTTCGCCGTCGGCCGAGCGCAAGAGGTCCTACAGATTTTGAGCAAGAAGAAGTTCAACGTGCCTATCTACTTCGATGGCATGGCCAAGACGATCACCCGTCGCATCCTCGCCAACCCGAGCCAGTTCATCAAGAACAAGGACCGCCTCGCGCACATGTTCTATGATGTCGTGGAGTCTCCTCGCAACCAGGATGAGCGCAATGCCGTCGCCGAGCACCAGGGCATCTTCGTGACGACGAGCGGCATGCTCCAAGGAGGGCCCGTGCTCCACTACTTGAAGCATTTCTGGCATGACGAGCGATCAGCAGTCTTCCTTACAGGGTACCAGTGCAAGCGCACCAACGGCCGCGAGCTTCTCGATAACGGGTACGTGTACCTCAAGGGGTGGCGGACGAAGGTGCATTGCCAAGTGGAGAAGTTCGACTTCTCCGGCCACTCAGACCGGAAAGCATTGGAAGGCTATATCAGGGCGGTCGATCCGAAGGTGCTCATCATCCAGCATGGCGACCCAGAGTCGGTGGAGGCCTTGGCGGGGTGGGCTCGCAAGGAGATTGGTTGCGAGGTCTATGGACCGGGCCTGCTCGACGAGCTGGAGTTCTGAACGCGTTCCGAGAACCGAAAGTTTTTAATACTCCTATAGGCCTGGGGGGTTTTAAAAAAGAGGGGAGTTGTGTGGGCTTGTTCAATTTTCGCAAGAAGCAGGATACGACGCCTATAGACCGCTCGTTGCCCGCCGACCCGTTCGCTAACGGGCAGCAAGGCTCACAGCGAGGAGGAGAGGACCCGTTCAACAATCCTCCGCAGGCGCCCGCTACGTATCAGCCTTTACCGCAGCCCGCTCCTCCGCAGATGCCGCAAGGAGCAGTGCCTGCGCGGTCCGCTCAGCCTTCATTGGCGCCTGCTCCAGTTCCGCCCGCCCCTGAGGAGTCTTTTCCTGTTCCTGAGCCTCAGCCTGTGGAGCAATCATCTAGTGTTCCTGTTGAGCCCGTTCCTGAGCCTCAGCCTGTGGGGCAATCACCTGGTGTTCCTGTTGAGCCCGTTCCTGAGCCTCAACCCGCTCCTTTCGCTAATGAGTCTCCTGCTGAGTCCCGGCAAGGGTTCGAGGATGAACCGTTATTCCAACAGCTTCCTGAGAATCCTGAGACTCCTGAGCAGTCGCCTGTCGCTCCTGGTGAACCAGTCTTTGCGGGTCCGTCCGAGCCCCAGGCGCCGCTCCCTTCAGGTCCTGAGCGGGAGGATATCCCTCTCGAGCCTGAGCCCCAGGCGCCTCCTGAAGCGATACAACAGCCCGAGGAGGCACGGCCTTTTGTGGAGCAGCGGTTCGCTGAGGAGCCGTCAGGAGGGATTCCTGCGAGCGCTCAGGCCGCTGTGGAGCCCGTGCAGGAGGAGCGCGTGACGCTCAAGCGTGACGGGAAGCGTGAGATATATGTGGAGAAGAGCGAGTACCAGGAGGCGTTGGTGCGCATGGTGGAGATTGAGCGGCTGGTCCACAAGGCGAGCGACCACCTCGTCAGGGTGCTCGATGATGAGGGTATCGTTGCTGCGAAGGTGCAGGCATGGCATGATTTGCTGAACGATGTCCAGGAGAGCTTGATAGCGATTGATATGCGATTGTTTGAGAGGGGTGATGCCTGATGGATGATGATATGGCTCCTGTCTTTGTCAAGATTGATGAGTACAAGGAGGTGCTCGACGTCCTCGACGTGATAAAGGGGAAGCTTGAGGAGGCGAAGCGGACGCTGAACGAGATCAACCAGCTCAAGGATGAGGAAGACCGGGAGTTGGCCGCTTGGTCAGCTAATGTGGAGGATATTGAGAGCAAGGTGGACGAGGTGGACAAGACCATCTTCGGGACGAGGTAGTGGTGCATGGCGTATTATGTGAAGATCGGTAACCCGAGGGAGTTCAGGCGTGACGTCTTGGAGGCTTCCAAGAAGGTTATCGGCTGCTTGCAGGCGAACCGTAACGTGCAGTTCATCCGCCAGAGGAAGCTCGAGTTGATGCGGGGCTTGCAGGAGCAGGTGAAGGAGCTCTCGTTGCTGTTCTCCAAGCTTGACGACCTCTTCCCTGATAAGGAGTTGCGCGAGGAGGCGTTGCAGCGGCTCCGGCAGGCAGAGGAGGAGCGCAAGCAGGCATTGCGGCGCGCCTTGGAGGAGAAGCGGGCGCAGGAGGCGGCTGCTCGTGAGCGGGCTGAGGATGATGCTGGGTACGCCGAGCATCCTGACATGCGGGATGAGGTTGCGTGGCATGCGGATGACGCTGCTGCAGATGATGATTCCGAGCAGGAATCCGCTCTTCCTCCCCCTCGCTCAGAGGCTGACAAGCTGCAATCAGCCTTGGCGAGCATCGAGAAGAAGCTTGCTTCTTTGCAATGAGTTCTCAGAGCGCGTAGGTCTCCCCGACGTGGAGGACGCGCAGCTTCTTCGTGTCCTTCCGTCGCTTGAACTCGTCCTTGACCTCTTGTAGCGCTTCTTGCGATCCGCGTTCCAGGAGCTTGATCGTGCCGTAGTGCATCGGTATGAACAGTTCGCCGCCGAGGTCGTAGAACGCCCGTACGGAGTCTTTTGGTGTCATGTGTGTGGCTTGCATGACGTGCTCCGGCTTGTACAGGGTTGCGGGCATGAGGCACACGTCTATCCCTGGGAATTGTTCCTTGATATGCTTGAAGTGCTGCTCGTACGCGGTGTCGCCTGAGAAGTAGATGGTGTGCTTCTCGTTCTTGATGAGGAATGAGCCCCAGAGTATCTTGTCCTTGTCGAACAGGCCGCGCCTGTGATGGTGCGATGCCGGCAGGAAGTATACCTCCATGCTAGGGGTTCGGTATTGCTGCCACCACCCCGCTTCTTCGACGGTGAACCGTGGATTGCTCTGTTTCACTAGCTTCTTCGCGCCGAGCGGCACCAGCGCTTTCGGCTTGCCCCTGACGCGTCGTAGCGTCGGCTTGTCGAGGTGGTCTCGGTGGCCGTGCGACAGGCAGACGTAGTCGATGCTTCCGAGCGTGGCGACCGTGCATGGCTTGGCGATGCGTCGTCGGAGGAAGAGGTGGCTGTCCAGGTTGGGGTCTATCAGGATGCGCTTGCCGGAGAGCGTGATGAGGAATGATGCGTGGCCCAGCCAGGTGATGCTGTCCTCGTTGCGCGGGAGGGGTTCGGTGATGCGCTTGACGACGAGCGGCGGCTCCTTCTTCCACTGCGCTATCCGCTCTTTGCGGGTGCTCCAGTTCCATTTCATGAAGTCCCAGAAGGTGAAGTGCTTGCCGTTCTGATAGGTGTTCACGAATTTCCTGTCGCGCATCGGGTTGCCCTTGTATCCTTGCTTGATGGTTTTGAGGGTTGGGTTCTTCGTGTGTCTCGTTCGCATAGCTGGTGGGTCGCTCGCGTGTTTATAAAATTATTTATAGGGGTGCTGTTCTGTTATTCGTTCATGGTACGGGCGGTCATCCCTATGGGTGCGAGGAAGGTTTTCTCTGGCGTCATCTTTGATGTCTACCAATGGGATCAGGAGTTGTTTGACGGTTCTCACGCGACGTTCGAGGCGGTGAGGAGGAATGATTCCGCCACGGTCATTGCGGTTGTCGATGATAAGGTCGTGGTGACGAGGGAGGAGAACCCTGGTTCCGGCTCGTTCCTGAGCCTGCCGTGCGGGTTCGTCGCTGCGGGCGAGGAGCCGTTGGCTGCTGCTAAGCGAGAGCTGCGCGAGGAGGCCGGTCTGGCTAGTGATGACTGGGAGCATTACGTCACCTTGCCTGTGGGGAGCAAGATATCGTGGGACGAGCACGTCTTCATCGCGCGGGGATGCAGGGAGGTGGGCGAGCAGTTGTTGGACGCCGGCGAGCGGATAGAGGTCTTGTCCTATTCCTGGGATGAGTTCCTGCGCTTGCTGTCGGATGAGGGGTTCCGGCTCGTCCACCTCTCCTTGCACATTTTTCGGCTCAAGGAGCGCTGCGGGCTCGAGGGGTTCAGAAGGCTGCTGTTCGGAGGAGGTGGTCTTGGTAGCGTTCCAGGTGGTTCTCGATGAGGTGGTCGCGGTACGCGCTCCTCGTGATGTCTTTGTGGCGGTTGTAGTAGCGGTAGAGCGCGTTCGCCCGGTTGTCCGCCTCGTTCACGAGGAGCAGCTTCTCGTCCAGGTGCGCGCCTCCTAGCACTCTTGTTTTCTTGTTGATGGCGTGCACGGCTCGCTCGAGTGCTTCCATCTTCACGTCAGGGATGTCGCCGTCGACGAATATCTTCTCTATTTGTTTGAGGTCGTTGACGTAGCGGGCGAGCTCGGCGATCGCTATGAGCTGGAAGTTCTTCTTGCCGATGCGTTTCGCGTCTTCTTTGGTGAAGATGAGGTGCAAGTAGGGGAGGCAGAAGTCCCTGTTGTTGTCTCGTTGCTTCTCGAAGTGGCCTTCCCTGGTGTATTTCTTCTCGGTCGTGAACGCGCCTACGAATATCTCTGGATAGCGGCCGTGGTTGGACTCGTCCACCCCGAGGTACATGGTGTGCCCTGTCGGCGGTTTCTTTTAAGTTTTTGTGTTTTCTATGATGCTATGTTCTGGTGGATGGCTTATGCGCCTATGAGCTTGAGCAGGCCGTGCACGAGGAACACAGGCCACACGAATGATTTGAGGATGCCGAGCAGCCCGGACCAGAACCCTGTCGTGGTGCTGAGGTAGTGGATTGCCGCGCCGAGGAATCCTAGGAAGTAGATGAAGCCGCCGGCGTTATCGCGGGTGTTCGTCCGTTTGCAGTGTTTTCTCGTTGTCTTCTTGACGGCTTTCTTCTTCGTCGCGTTCTTGGTCTTCTTTGCCATTTGGTTATCACCTGTTCATTCTGGAGAGGATGTCGATGGTCTCGTCGAGCTTTCGGCAGATGTCGTTTTTGATGTGTTCTCGTTTCTGGTAGAGGAATTCTTCTTTCATCCCGCTCCTCGTTCCTTCGCCGATCGCGATGCTCATCATCCCTGCTATGGGGTGGTAGTAGGCGGTTATCGCGCCGCTGAGGCTGATGACGTTTGGGATGGCTTTGCCGACGAGGAGGTATTTGTTGCGCTCTTTGCGGAGCTCTCGTCGCCGCTCCGGGTGCTTCTCTGCTTGCTTGCGGTAGTGTTCTGTGATGTCGGTGCCGAAGAAGTAGTCTTTGATCCTTTCGATCGTCTGCTCGAGCGCCATGCTCTCAGGAGACAGGATGAGTATATGATGGTTTCGTTTGGTCTTGGGGAAAAGTGCGGGGGAAGGGATTTGAACCCTTGAACCCACTAAGGGACGGGATGTCGCAGTCAAATTTCTTCATCGCCGTGAGGCTCTGCACTCAATTGCTCTTGAGTCCCGCTCGTTTGACCAGGCTTCGATACCCCCGCTTGGTGTGCGCAGTACTTCACAGGCATTTATAAATATTGTTTCCGCGAATGTTTTTAAACAGGTCTTTCTCCCTTCATCGCATGGGCTTATCCCTCATCCCGGTCGGCGGTTACGGTGAGGTCGGCAGGAACTGCACGGCTATCGAGGTAGATGGCGAGCTCTTCGTGTTGGATCTGGGGTTGCATTTGGATAACTATGTTCGGCTCTCGGATGATGACGACGTCGTCCATCGGTTCTCCAAGAAGCTGCTCATCGAGGAGCAGGCAGTGCCAGACATCGACGTCTTGGACAAGGATAGGGTTAAGGCAGTCCTCATCAGCCACGCGCACCTCGACCATGTAGGCGCCGTGCCTTACCTCGCGAATGCTTTCCCGTGCGATGTCCATGGTACTCCTTTCACGATGGCGGTGGCGCAGCGATTGGTGCAGGACAAGCGCGCGGAGCTGCGCAACAAGCTGGTCGCTCATGAGTACAGGGAGATTTTTCCTCTTTCGGAGCGCGTCAAGGCGGAGTTCGTCGAGGTCACGCATTCTACGCCGCACACCGCTGCGATTGCGTTGCACACGCCGTATGGCGTCGTCCTCTACCTCAACGATTTCAAGCTTGACGAGTCGCCCGCTTTGGGGAATCGCACCGACCTTGACCGCTTGCGGTCGTTGCGGCCTGAGGTTCTCATCATCGACACGTTGTATGCGGACCTGGACGAGCATACCCCTTCTGAAAGACGTGCGAAGCTCCTCCTCGAGAATGCCCTCCTTTCAAGGGACCTCACAGGCAGGAATGTCCTCGTCACCACGTTCTCCAGCCATGTCGCGCGCCTCTGTGAGATCGCCGCTATCGGCAGGAGGATGGGTCGTAAGGTGATGTTCGTCGGCCGTTCCATGGCGAAGTATCTCGAGGCGGCGAAGGAGGTCGGCGTCTCCTCGCTCATCGATGAGCATGAGGTTGTCCGTTACGGTTCCAAGGTGCGTAAGGCGTTGTCCAAAGTGTCTTGTTTCCAGGATTACCTCTTCGTCGTCACTGGCGGCATGGGCGAGCCTAAGGCAGTGCTGTCCAGGATTGTTGATGAGGGGTTGGTCCCGTTCCGGCGTAATGACGTCGTCGTGTTCTCGAACCGGGTCATTCCTACCCCTGCCATTGTGGAATCGCGGGAGCGGTTGGAGCGCCAGTTGGCGGATCGGGGGTATGAGTTGTTGAGGGATCTCCATGTCTCTGGCCATGGCGCGGGGAGGGATCACCAGGCAGTCCTCGATGCCGTCAAGCCTGCGTATGTCGTGCCGGTGCATGGTGAGGATTCTCAGAGGGAGGCGTTCCGGCGGCGTGCTTTGCGGAGCGGCGTTCTTGATGCTCGCGTCCTCGTCTTGCGGAATGGTGAGCGCCGCGACCTGTGATGTTTTTTTTTTTCCCAAAATTTATTAGCTATATTGAAATAAATTATTGCTCAACAAATTATATAAACGAAACCTTATTCTCTCCCGACGATAGCAACCACGTGGGGGAACAGCCAATGCGCATGACCTTAGCAGAACCGAAATACCTCAAGGAAAGCATCGCCGTCATCTCAGAGCTCGTCGCCGAAACCCAGTTCAAGATTACCACCGACGCCATCCAGATAGTCGCCATGGACCCCGCGAACGTGGCCATGGTCGTGTTCAAGCTGCTCAGCAGCACCTTCGTCGAGTACGACGTCAAGCAAGAGACCATCATCACCATCAACCTCAACAGCCTCAAGCAAGTCCTCAGGCGGGCAAAACCAGCCGACCAGCTCACCCTGGAGCAAGAAGAGAACAAGCTCAAGATCATTCTCAAAGGGACCAGCACGAGGACCTTCCACCTCCCCATCATCGAAGCGGAGGAACGGGAGCAGAAAGTGCCTGACCTCAAGTTCGCCGCCACCGTCACCACAGAATCATCAACGCTGAACGACGCGGTAGAGGACGTGGACATCATCGGCGAATCAGTCACCTTCGCCGCGGAGGAAGGCAAGCTCACCATCTCCTCGGCAGGAGACCTCTCCAAAGCAAAGGTCGAAATCCCTGCAGATGAGGAGACCAAGATCGTCGTGGAAGGAAAGCAGAAATCGAAGTACAGCATCGAATACCTCAAGAAGATGATACTGGGCGGAAAATTAGCGGACAAGGCCATAGTGAAGTTCAGCAACGACTACCCCTTACGGCTAGAATACGCCGTTCTGAACAAGATGCAGCTCGCGTTCATCCTCGCGCCCAGGGTGGACAACGACTAAAAAGATTTTTTCGTCTCAACCCGTCATGTGAGAATGCCGTTGACCAGGTTCGAGATAAGGGTTGGCAAGGTTGCCGCCGATCTACCGTAAGATAGACAGTTCTTCAGATAGGTGTCAAAAATTTTAAATATTCTTTGTGGCGGGACGAATCGACAGATGTCCTACAAGACTAAAGGTATGCTGATTGCGGGGGTGGCCGTGCTGTCATTCATTCTCGGCCTCTGGACGAACTATGCGCGCTCCGTGGCGATGGCGGCCATTTTGTTGGGCATCTACTACCTCAACGAGCAGTCGAAGCAGGCCGAATCCCCGCAGAGGGAAGGCAGGACGTGGCTCATCATCGGCCTGGTGCTCTCCCTCCTCGTCCTCCTCCTCTACTTGCTCGGAGCATACCTCCAATACCAGCACTCCAAAGACGTGCTCGAGGGCTTCACGGATGTGGAATCCAGGATGGAGCCCTGCACCGGCCCCAAGAAGACCTGCATGAGGCCGTCCGCGTGCGACCTGAACGGCGGCAGGTCGTTCCTCTCC
This sequence comes from Candidatus Woesearchaeota archaeon, assembly GCA_016927245.1. Lineage (GTDB taxonomy): Archaea > Nanobdellota > Nanobdellia > Woesearchaeales > WJKR01 > WJKR01. Next base: position 6,417 of record JAFGNA010000016.1, on the reverse strand, counting down.
TCAGTTGACTGTGGGGATGTCATGTTCTGTTGCGAGTTTCCATAAGACCTTGGCAGCACACATCGACATCACTAAAAGAGCTTTCACTCACCACCTATTCATCGTCCTCGCCTCACTCCTGCTTCGCGTCCGTCCGTTCCGGATGCGCCGCGCGGTAGATGAGATAGAAGATGCGCATCACCAGTTCCAAGCCCACCACGAACACGAGATAGAACACGACGTTGTTCAGGTACAACGGCAATTGGTAGAAGCTCGCCCAGACAGTGCCTATGTCGATGTACGCGAAGTCGACGAGGAAGACGCCGAGAAGCGCGAATGGTATCATCTTGGCCAGGTCCCGCGACAGGTCATCGCTGTAATAAGCAGTGATGCGAACCGCACCGATGATGGCCATGCTGATGAGCATGATCTGGTCGGGCGGGTTCTTGCTCAGGAACAGCAATAATACGGCCATGATCGCGAACCAGAAGAACACGATGGCCGGGACGAGAATGACGTGCTCAAGCAGGTAGAAGAACGTCTTGGCCGCCTTGACCAGGAATCCCTCATGCCAACTGTACTTCTTGTGCCATTTCAGCTTGAGGATGTCGCGCTCCGCGAGGAAGCGGTAGAACTTGAAGATGAAGAATGAGTACACGGCGATGCCGAGCACGAAGAAGATAAGCGGCTTGACCGTGCCGAACGCCTCTGGCAGTGTCGTGGCCAAGGCGTCGTTCAGGTTGGCGCCGGTGAGGTTCAGCGGTGGTGCCATCACCTTTCCAGCGAAACGCTTGCTTATAAGCCTTTCTTACACGTCGAGGCCGCGGAGCCGTTCGACCTGCTCTTTGATGATGGCGAACCCCGCCTCCCAGAACGACTCTTTCGCAGGGTCCATGCCGAGGTCCCTGAGCAAGTCCTGTGGGCGCTTGCTCCCGCCCGCTTCGAGGAGGCGCACGTAGTCGTCGATGAATGAGCCCCCCTCCTCCCTGTACCGGTCGTAGAGGACGAGGACGAGTAGGTTGCCCCAGGCGTAGGCGTAAACATAGAACGGGGTGTGATGGATGTGAGGGACATAGTGCCATTCCTGCTTGAACTCTTCCGGGATGGTCATGTCACCGAACTGCTCTCCCAAGAGCTCCCAGTAGGCATCGTCGAGCTCGTCCGCCGTGGCGCCTGCCCGTATCTTTTCATGCGCTACCTGCTCGAACAAGGCGAAATGCGCCTGGCGGACGATGCTCGCCCACTCGTTGTCCAGGAGGTGCATGAGGATGGACGCTTGTTCCCTAGCGTCCCGTGATTCCCGGAGCAGCCTGTCGGCGAGCAGCATCTCGCCCATGATGCTCGCCGTCTCCGCCATGGGGATGGCCGGCCGGTACGCCAACGGCCTCTGCTTCTCTGAGAGCACGCCGTGTATGCCATGCCCGAACTCGTGCATCATGGTGAAGAGGCTGCGTGCCGTGCCGTCATGGTTGAGGAGGATGTAGGGCTTCACGACGCCGCAGAGATAGCTGCAGAACGCTCCTGGTTGCTTGTTCCGCTGCGGGTGGCTGTGCACGTGCCCTGCGTCGAAGATGGCCTTCGCTGCCTCGTAGAACCGTTCGTCGAACTTGCGGTACGTGTCCAGGACGAGCTCCTTGCTCTCCTCGTAGCCGTAGGTCTTCTCCGTCCTACCGGCGAACGGCGCGTAGATATGGTACCTGCTGTGCTTGTACGCCGCGCCGTGCCGCTCGTTGAGCTCCCTACGCAGCTTGAAATAAGTGATGAAGAGGTCGTTGTGCCGCCTGATGACGTTGAGCATGGCTTGCACGGCCCGCTCGTCGATGTCATTCTTGACATTCCTGACGTCCAACGGGTCCTTGTAGCCGCGTATCTTCATCCCGTCATTGTCCCAGTCGAGGGAGATGCTCTTGTAGAGCTCGGTGAGCAAGGTCTCGTGCTCCTGATAAGGGGCGAGGAGCCGCCGGTACGCCGCTTCTCGTTTCTCAGGCTCATGGTCATACACGTGCTTGCGGAGCTCGTCCTGGGTCAATCCTTCCTCGCCGTCGAACTCGAAGGAGAACCCGCTCGTGAAGATGCTGTACAGCTGGGAGAACCCGCCGGTGGTGCTGTCCTTGATGCTCAGCAGCCGCTCGGTCTCCTCATCCTTGGTGTACGGTTTCGCTTTCCTGATGCTCTCGAGGTAGTACTTGTAGTCATTGAGCTCGGCCGCTCCGATGAGCATTTCCGCCTTGTCATCGTCGAGTCGCATGAACCAGAGGGGGAAGAAGAGTAACTCGTTGCCCAAGTCTGAGAACAACTGTTCATAGTAGGTCATCCTGCCGAGGGCTTCCTGGTCCTTGATGTCGGTGCTGAACCGCAGCCCGTAATAGTCGCCGATGGCCTCCATGGAGAGCATGATGTCTTCTTTCTCCATGAGTATTTGCTTGAGCAACGCGGGCGTCACGTCGTCACCGAGGCGGTCGCGGTACTTCTTGAAATCCTCGACCTTTTCCTTGACTCCTTGCTCGAGCTCATCGACGGTCTTGCCTAGCAGGAGGTCTCGCAAGTCCCATATCGCTTTCTCCTCATCCATGGTGGGGGGACTGGCGGGCAGGTTTAAGAGCTTTGCGCTTCATCCTTCGCGGGAGCAATGCTTTATCTACCGAGGCTCTCAGCCTTCCTCGTACTCCTCGAGCTGCTCGAGGGCTTTCCTGTACAGTTCAGAATACTTCTTGTCCTCTTCAGGAGGGTCTTCCCGTTCCCCTTCATCGAAGCCTTTCGCTCCTTGGCCGCAGAGCGGGCACCGGTCCGGCCTCTTCTCACCAGGTATTTCCGCGTGGCACCCGTTGCAGACCCAGACGTGCATGAGGTTGGCAGGGGAGGAGGATATTTATGCCTTGCGTTAGCTGCGGGGGTGCTCGCTGCTTAAGCAGCATGATGAATTGAAAGGAATGCTGCGAGGCCAGCGTTCGTTCACGATTTCTGCAAGAGCAGGAGAGCGTCTATCTTCTGTCTGCGTGCCTCTTGCTCGCGATGTATTTCTCAGCCCTGATCGCGGCCGCCGCCCCGGTCCCTGCGGCGGTGATGGCCTGGCGGAAGTAGTGGTCGGCGACGTCGCCCGCGGCGAACACGCCAGGGATGTTCGTCTCGGTATGCTGGTCCGCTCGGAGGTAGCCTAGCTCGTCCATGTCCAGCGCTCCCTTGAAGATGCTGGTGTTTGGGACGTGCCCGATGGCGAGGAAGACGCCGTCGACCTTCATCTCTGACTCCTCACCAGTCTTGTTATCGTGCACGACGATGCCGCGCAGTCCTTTCTCGTCGCCGAGGTACCTGCTGATCTGGGCCAGGCTCCTGATGGTGATCTTCGGGTTCTTCTCCACGCGCTCCCGCATCGGCAACGAGGCGCGCAGACGGTCCTTGCGTACCAGCAAGGTCACCTTCCTGGCGAACCTGGTGAGGAAGTCCGACTCCTCGCACGCCGCGTCGCCGCCGCCCACGACGACTATATCCTTGTTCTTATAGAACGCGCCGTCGCACGTCGCGCACGTGTGTACGCCGTTGCTCTTGTACTTCTCCTCATCCGGCAACCCCAACCACCTGGCAGACGCGCCGGTGGCGACGATGACTGCCAAGGCTTGGTACTCGTTGCTGTCGGTCTTGATGGTGTGCGTGCCGTCCTCATTAGCTTTATAGGAGACGGCCTGCTCGAACCTGGTCTCGGCGCCGAACTTCTCGGCTTGCCGCTTCATGCGCTGCACGAGTTCGGGGCCCATGATGCCGTCGGGCTCTCCCGGCCAGTTCTCCACAACGGTGGTCGTGGCTATCTGTCCGCCGTCTGCCATCCCGGTGAGCACTAATGGCTTGAGCTCCGCCCGCGCGTTGTAGATGGCTGCTGTGAGGCCGGCGACCCCTGATCCTAGGATGATGACGTCTCTTTCTTCCATGTGGTTTCACCTGTTACTGGTTTGCGTGAGCATGCTCGTGAGCAGCCTGACCCCCCACCCCGTGCCTCCTTTCGGCACGTAGTCTGTCTCCTCGTAGCTGAAAGCCGTCCCGGCGATGTCGAGGTGTGCCCACGCCGTCTTGTCGGTGACGAACTCGCTGAGGAACGCGGCTGCAGTGATGGTGCCGGGACCGCCGAAGGGCGAGGGTTTCTTGCCGATGTTGCTCAGGTCGCTGATGGAGCCTTTCATGAGTTCTTTGTAGTGGTTGCGGAGCGGGAGGCGCCAGACGAGCTCGTCCGTGGCGGCTGATGCGTGCTCGACGTCTTTGATGAGCTCATCGTCGTTGCCGAGCAGGGCTGCCACCCTGGTGCCGAGGCCTAAGAGCGTCGCCCCTGTCAGCGTGGCGAGGTCTATCATCTTGGCGGGCTTGTAGGTTTCCTCGATGTACCCGAGCATGTCCGCGAGCACGAGCCGCCCTTCGGCGTCGGTGTGCTCTACTTCCACGGTCTTCCCGTTGTATGAGGTGAGGATGTCTCCTGGCTTGTACGCGTCCGGGCCTACCAGGTTCTCCACGAGTCCCATCGCGCCTACGACCCGTCCGGGGTGCTTGAGCCTTGCCAGTGAGACCATGGTGCCGAGCACGGTCGCCGCGCCTGCCATGTCCATCTTCATGTCCCTGATGCCGGGGTCTGGCTTGATCTGGAGGCCGCCCGCGTCGAACGTGACGCCCTTGCCGATGAGCGCGGTCAGTGGTTCCTTCGCTTTTGCGTTGAGTTCTAGGATGACGATTTTTGGCTCCTTGTCGCTGCCACGGGCGACGCTGAGCAGTCCTCGCATGCCGAGCTGTTCGAGGTCCTTCTTGCCCAGGACGCGGACGTTGAGCCCATAGCGCTTGCCGAGCGCTTGCGCGAGTTTCGCGACGGCTTCTGGTGTCTTGTCGCTGGCAGGCCTGTTCACGAGGTCCCTGACGAGGAGGACTCCTTCGCTAATAGTTTTCCCTTGCTTGATGAGCTTGCGCGCTTCTTTCTCCTCGGTGCATATGATGGTCATTGCTGTCGGGTCTTTCGGGTCGTCTTTCTGCCGTTTCTTGTACTCGTGGTAGGTGTAGAGCCCGAGCAGCGCTCCTTCGACTGCTTCCTGGACGTGGTCTTGCTTGATCGGCCTGAGGTCGAACGCGAACTCCTCGCAGCGGTGGTCGCGCGCGTGCTTCGCCGCGGTGCCCGCCGCTTTTCGGATGCTGTCAGGCGCTGGTTGCTCTCCGATGCCGATGAAGAGCACGTCCGGCTTTCCTTGCATGAGGAGTTGGGTGCTTCGCTTGCCTTTGAAGAACTGCTTCGTTGCGAGGTAGTGCTGGGTCTTCTTGCTGAACTGTTTCGTGTCGAATCCTTCGGTGACGGGCACGGCGATGAGCGACTCCTTTCCTGTCTTCGTGGTGTGTATGCGCATGCGTTTCTCCCCCTCTTGCGGCGTTCCTCGTGGGCGGTCGCCTGGCGTCATCCTTTGGCTGCGTGGTACTTAAAGCTCTTTCGTTCTTGCGCGCGTCGTTCCGACTCGTCACTGTTGACAGGAGGGCTGAAGGCCTTTAAATAGTTGTGGATGTGTGGTTGGTCGTGGCTGTTTCGTTCACAGGCATGTTCTTGATGCTCAGGAAAGCTTGATTGTGCAGCGAACGAACTCTTCTCCTGTGCCTTCCCAGTTCTTGAACGTCCGCTCATCCACGGGGTTGAATTTCTTGATGATGGCGTATGACCCGTTCTTGCGGAAGGTTCCGATCAGGTGCGTGTATCCTTTCTCCTCGCATCGTTCCAGAAACGCTCGCATGAGCGCGAGGCCGTGGCCTCGTCCTTGGAACTCTGGGAGTATTGAGATGTTGTAGAGGTAGATGGTGTTTGCGGGCTTGGCGGGGAATGCTATCTTTATGTCCTGTAGGTCCTTGCTTGACGGCATGCTCCCGATAGCGTTGCCTACGTACTTCCCTTCGAGGTAGGCGAACAGCGCGATGGAGCGAGGCGTGGCGATGATGTCTCGGTATTCCTCGGTCGCCGTCCTGATGGCAAGGGGGTATAGTTGCTCTGTCGATTCCAGTTGGGATGTGTGCTCGTCGAACGTCTCTGAGGTTACCTCCTCGAACGTGAGGGAGGGCGCTTGGGCGAGGTAGCCCCACCGTTCGAGGAGTGGAGCTTCGTCATGCCATCTCGCGCCGACGTCGTTGCGGTAGTACATCCGCGGTATGCTGACTCCTCGTATCCGGCTGTACGCCTGTCTTCGGGCCTCTTCCATGGTGTCGCCCGATCCGCACACGGTGAGCACGACTCCTGATGTGCCCGCGACCACCCACTTGTTACCTATGATCTTGACGTCCTCGATGTGCACGCCTTCCGTGCCGCCGGCTAAGCGTATCGTCGATCCTTTGCTCTTGACGTTGAAGGTCTCCTGGTCGGTGTAGGGGAACGGCGGCACCACGACCCGCACGCCGATTTGGAATCCGTTTTTTGTCTTGAATGTTTTTAGTGTT
>JAFGNA010000002.1 GCA_016927245.1 Candidatus Woesearchaeota archaeon | reverse complement strand
TACGCAACGGTCGTCATCCTCATCTGCGCGGCCATCTACGCAAAGACGAAAGAGGTATACCGGCTCTCAGGCTACGAAGGCATCCGCTTCTTCCGCCATACCTTCCTGTTCTTCGCGCTCGCATTCCTGTTCAGGCTCATACCGCTCCTGTTCAGGGTCACTGACCTGCACGTGCCAGGACTCAGACTCGGCTTCCTCACAGGCTTCTACCTCTTCGGCTACGCGAGCAGCATGGCGGTCATCAGCCTCGCGAGAAGCGCGACGTGGAAGAAGCTTCGGCGGGGCGTGATGAGCAAGCCATACCTCTACCACGCGCTGGCGTTGCTCCTCCCCGGCGTCGTGTTCCTCACCCGGTCGCGACTGGTGTTCTTCCTCACCCAGGCAGGGCTCATCATAAGCGTCTTCATCATAACCGTGGCGTACCACCGACGCAGGAAGAAGCAGTCATTCACGCGCCTCACATACCTGCTCCTCCTCCTGTTCTGGCTGGTGAACCTGGCCATCGTCACCGTCCCTAAATTCATGACCGTCACCATCTACGCCTTGTACGCGCTCTCCCTCGCCGTCTTCGCCGTCATCCTGTGCAAGGTGCTGAGGAAGGTGAGGGGATAACCGTGGCGAAGAAGCGCGAACGCCTAGAGGTCATCCATGACATCCTCCGTATCGTACGGGACCACAATAATTCCATCAAGCCCACGCCGCTCCTGCGGTACTCCAACCTCTCCTCGCAGCGCTTCAACGAGTACTTGCAGGACTTGCTGGAGAAGGGCTTGGTGAAGGAGATCGAGGACAAGAAAGGCAGGAAGCACGTCACCCTGACGGACAAGGGATTCCGCTACCTCGACAAGTACCAGGTCATTGTCGGGTTCATCGACGAGTTTGAGCTCTAAAAAGCATCTTTAAATACATCCTTTCCTTCTCGCCACTCCCATGCCGAAAAGACGAGCAGCGAAGAAGCAACAAGCCAAGCCATCGCTTATCGGACGGTGCAAGGAATGGTGCACCATGCGAAGGCTCATCAAGCTCGGCGTCATCGTCATCGCCGCCGCCATCATCATCAGCCTCGCTTCCTACGCCGTCAGCGTCAGGGTCAAACTCCTCTTCGACACCGAGACGCACATCACCATCTCGCCCAGCATCAAGAGCATCGCCGTCCCGGACAAGACCCCGCCGGAGGTCACGTTCACCACGACGGTGGAGCACCTGCGCGTGTGCGACCTCTCCTGCACGCACGCCTTGCTCGACGCGGCGAACGACGAGGTCGTCAGCCAGGTCGTGAAGCCAGCAGGAAAGGACACGGCCACCTACGCCTTGCCGCTCACGGACGAAGGAGCAGGACAAGCGATATTCTCGTACACCGTGACGTGCACCACGGCTGACAAGGGCTTGTGCCCGAGCAAGGGGAAGACGTACACCAAGACGGCGTTCGTCACGGTCGACCACGGCATGAGCGAGGAGGAGCGGGGACAACAAGTATTGCTACGCTCATGGCTCGTCGAGGAAGCGGCGCGGCTCGCAAGCATCCAGGAATCCTACGCGAACAGCACGTTCATCCTCGACGCCCTGTGGCGGCACGCCAATGTTGACGAAGACGTCATCGCAGCAGCCCTCCTCGGAGCGGAGCTCGCCGAGGCTGAGCGGGAGCAGGCAAACATCATCGGCTCGTGGGGGGAGGAGCGCTACGACGAGGCGGAACGAGCCCTCGAAGCCCGTCGAGGAACCCTTGATGAACTCTTGGCGGCGACCAAGGCCCTGCTCTCATCCTCGTCCAGGAAGCTGGAGGAGTACAACGAGGCGGTGAGCGCGCTCTCCCAAGCCCACCAGAGCCGCTCAGTCATCAATGGCATTGCCGGGCTCCTCACCGCCGCGAATGACGAGGCCTACCAGTCATTGCTCGTCGCGAACAGCACGTACACGACCATCGCGGCGAGGCCCGCCGATCACGGGCCTGCGTCCCTGCGCCGCGCCGCGGCAAGCATCAGCGAGGCCTTCGACGAGGCGGTCGTGGCGTACGAGCAGGTCATCGACGCCAGGGGAGCGGCCGAGCGGCGCATCAAGGAAGACTACTTCTCGGCTGTCAAGGCGCGCAACCACACCTGGCCGGGCGACGGGTGCGCCGCGTACGAGGAGCTCCTCCTCTTGCTCAACGGCACCGACGCGGTCCGCATCGAAGAATACCTCGCGACGTACTGCGCCCCGCAACAAGCAGTATCGTTTTTCGCCGCGGAGCCGCCTCCCCACGCCACGCCCGCCACGCCCTCGCCCGTCATCCCTGTGAGTATTCCCGAGCCGGAGCCGCAGTGTTGCTACCAAGGGCGTTGCAAGCCGTGCGACACGCCCGGCGCCACCCCGGTCATCCTCGTGCACGGGCACTCGTTCAACAGGGCGGCGAGCCCCGAGCTCGCGTTCACCAGGCTCTCATCCTTGCAGGACGCGCTCGCGGAGGACGGCTACGTCCACGCCGGCACGATTAACGCCGAGGCGGCTATCAATGAGGTGCCGCCAGGAACATGGGGACGGGTCCCCGCCCCGGTCGTGGTCAGCGTGACGTATTACTACCTCAACTACTACGACCTCGGCAAGCTCAGCTTCATCACGCGCAAGACGGACAGCATCGAGGGCTACGCCATCAGGCTCAAGGAGGCGGTGGACACGGTGCGGGAGAAGACCGGCTCTGAAGAGGTCATCATCGTCGCGCACAGCATGGGCGGCCTCGTGGCGCGCGAGTACCTGTCCTTGTTCGGCGACGAGCACGTCAGCAAGCTCATCACGCTCGGCACGCCCAACCACGGCGTCCAGGGCGACATCAGGAAGTACTGCACGCTCACCGGCGCGGAGCGGGAGTGCGACGACATGGCCGCGGGGAGCCTGTTCCTGAGAAGGCTGAACAGTCCTGGGAACGTCCCGGGCCACGCCGAGGTGTACACCATCAGGGCGGAGGGCTGCCCGACTAGGACTGATGCGGGCACTGATGATCAGGGCGACGGCGTCGTGCTGGCGGAGAGCGTCGTCCTCGGCTTCGCCGAGGAGAACCATGTCGTTGAGGGGGAGTGCACTGACTTGTTGCGGACGAGCCTGCACATGGATTTCGTCAATCCGGAGCGCTACCCTGAGACGTACGCTATCATCAGAGGGATCCTCCGAAGGGATTAGCGCGCCAAGGCTCTCTTCGGCCTTGGCGAGGTTGTTTGCGCCGATGCGCTAGTGCGCGTGCGAGGCCATGCCTAATAGGAAGTAGAACGCGGCCATGGTGGCGAGGAAGATGAGGGTCTCCGTCACGAGTACTCGTTCCTCCTTGTCGTGCCGGTGCAGGGCGGGGACTATGTCGGCCAGCGCGATGTAGATGAAGCCGCCGGCGGTGACGGCGACGACGAACGGGATGATGCTCCCTAGCGAGTGGAGGAGGAAGTAGCCGATGGCGCCGCCCGCGATTGCTGACAGCGCGGAGTAGAAGTTCAGGAGCAACGCTCTCCTGCGCGGGTAGCCCGCGTGGAGCAGGACTGAGTAGTCGCCGATCTCTTGGGGGATTTCGTGAGCGATGATGCTGATGGTGGCGAGCACGCCTGTGCGGAAGTCGAGGAGGTACGCCCCTGCTATGAGGAGTCCGTCGAGGAAGTTGTGCACGAAGTCGCCTGTTAGTATCAACAGCCCGGCGGGCTTGCCCTCGCAGTCCTCTTTGCCGCAGTGGTGCCAGTGGATGAACCGCTCGATGAGGAAGAAGAGCACGATGCCGATGAGGACGAACAGTAACCCGTCAGCGGCGTGGAACCCTAATGATTCCTCTAACTCGTGCAGCGCCTCTGGTATCAGGTCGAAGAATGACACGGCCAGCAGGGTGCCGGCGGCGAAGGCGATGAGGTAGTGCAGCCATCGCTTGACGTGCTCGCCCATGAGGAAGAGGCCGACGAGGCTGACCAGGCTGATGATGACCGTGCTGGCGAGGATGGCGAGGAGCATGAGGGAGTGGTTGTGCGGGCTCGCGGTTATAAATCTTTTCCCGTGATAGGACTAGGGAAAAAAAGAAAAAAAGGGATTCTGCGCGCGCTCACGCTTCCTTCTCGGGCGAGTCCTCTTCAGAAGCCTCCTCAGCAGGCGAGTCCTCTTCAGAAGCCTCCTCAGCAGGCGCCACGGCGTCGTGGTCAGGCCTGTCGAGTGAGACGTTCACGGCCTTGGGCCCGCGATCGCCTTGCTCGGAGTCGAACACGACATCATCCCGCTCTCGAAGGGCGAGCCCTGGCGGGAGTGCTGATTGGTGGACGAAGTACTCTTTGCCGTCCTCTCCGGCGATGAAGCCGAATCCTTTCATCTCGTTAAAAAACTTCACTGTTCCTTTCATGGTGTACTCCTCTGTCTTTTTTCAGAAAAACCCGTTTGCCGCACTACTCGCAAGAACAAATAGAGGGGAAATGAACTTTTCCAAGCCTACGGAAAGAACGACCGTTTATAAACCCTTTGTTTTGTTGAGCGCAACCAATATAAAACAGGACTCCTTGCAAACACGGGTAATGGCGCTCAAGCTCTACAACAGCATGACGAACAGGCTCGAACCGTTCACGCCAGTCCATGAAGGGAAGGTCACGATGTACAACTGCGGCCCGACCGTGTACAGCTACCAGCACGTCGGTAACTTCCGCAGCTTCGTGTTCGCAGACCTCCTCCGACGACACCTAGAACGAAAAGGATTCGAGGTCAAGCAGGTCGTGAACATCACGGACGTCGGCCACCTCACCGATGACAGCGATGAGGGAGAGGACAAGATGGAGCTAGCGGCGAAGAAGGAGCGGAAGCACCCGTTAGAGATAGCGGAGCATTACACCAACCAGTTCCTCGAGGACTGGCGGTCGCTGAACCTGCAGGAACCGCACGCCAGGCCGAAGGCGACGGAGATGATACAGGAAATCATAGAACTCGTCGAGGTATTGTTGGAGAGAGGGCACGCGTACGAAGCGGGCGGGAACATCTACTACGACGTCACCACGTTCGAGGACTACGGCAAGCTCTCAGGCAACACCCTTGACAAGCTGGCAGGCCACCGCGTCGAGCACGACCCGAACAAGCGCCACCAGCAGGACTTCGTCCTCTGGTTCAGGAACAGCAAGTTCAGGAACCACATCCTCAAGTGGGACAGCCCTTGGGGGGAAGGCTACCCGGGGTGGCATGCTGAGTGTAGCGTGATGAGCGCCAAGTACCTCACGCCGGCGTTCAAGACGGGGAGGTTCAAGCCGGAAGCGTTCGAGACCATCGACATCCACACCGGCGGCGAGGACAACAAGTTCCCCCACCACGAGTGCGAGGTAGCGCAGACAGAGGGAGCGACCGATAAGAAGTACGTGAACTACTGGCTCCACCCCCGACACCTCATCGTCGAAGGAGAGAAGATGAGCAAGTCAATAGGGAACGTGTACTACGTGTTCAGCCTCGTGAAAGAGGGCTACGACCCGCGGGCCATCCGCTACGTGCTGATGGGCACGCACTTCCAGCAACAGCTCAACTTCACCAAGGAAGGGCTCGGAGCGGCGCGGGCAGCCCTGGAACGGCTGGACGACTTCCTCCTCAGGATGCACGAGGCGGACGGCGAGGAAGACGCTGATGAGGAGTTGCGGAGAGCGACGGACGCTTTCGGAAAGGCATTGGACGACAACCTCAACGTTTCAGGAGCGCTCGCAGCAGTCTTCGACCTCATGCGCGAAGCGAATAAGAAGAAGCTCGGCAAGGAAGCGGCGAAGAGGGTCCTGGAAGCGATGTACTCCTTCGATGACGTCCTCGGACTCAAGATGCGGGACGTCAAGCCGCAAACAGCAGACGAAGCGGTCGAGGATCGCATCAAGGAGCGGGAAGCGGCGCGGCAACGGAAGGACTGGGCCGAGGCTGACAGGATACGCGACGAGCTCGCAGCGGAAGGAATAGAGCTCTACGACACCCCTAAAGGTACGAAGTGGCGGAAGAAGTGACGCACACAATGACCCCTGCCCAAGCGCTCAGGAGCATCGAGCAACGAGTCCTCGCGGCGCGGCTACCCCTGCAAGAGACGGCGAAGCGCCTCGTCTTCGGGAAAGGAGACCCCGAATCGTCGGTGCTCTTCATCGGGGAGGCGCCGGGCGCGAAGGAGGACGAGCAAGGGGTGCCGTTCGTCGGCGCCGCTGGCAAGGAGCTCGACAAGCTCCTCCGAGGAATCGGCCTCGGCATCAAGGACGTGTACATCGCGAACATCCTCAAGTACCGTCCTCCCGGGAACAGGGACCCGAACGAGGAGGAGATACGGGCGCACACCCCCTTCCTCCTCGAGCAGGTCAAGGCGATACGGCCGCGGATCATCTGCACGCTCGGCAACTACGCGACGAAGTTCGTCCTCGGCGGTATGAGCGTTGAAGGCATGCGAGGAGTGCCTGGCGTGACGCGCCTGCACGGCAAAGCCCGAGAGGTCGCCTTTGACGGCGTCGTCTACAAGGTCATGCCGCTCTTCCACCCCGCCGCGGCGCTGTACAACCCGCGGTTGCGGGCGAGCCTGGAAGAGGACTTCGAGGCGATAGGGAGGCTCTTGAGAGGTGGTGCGGTGGACGAGAAGCGGGAGCGGCAGACAGGGCTAGCGGCGTTCCAGGAGGGACGGGGAGGATGAAGGGGCGAGAGGTCACCGAGGAGAAGCTGGAGAGCTACTGCTCCATCACCAAGGAGGCGCTGGAAGCGGCGATGAACGCTGAGAAAGGGGATGAGGAGCAGGCAGCGGACTTCCTGGACATGGCCTCCCGGTATTACAGCGACGCGCAGCACTTCAGAGGGAAGGGCGAGTACGTCTTGGCGTTCGCGGCCCTCAACTACGCGCACGGATGGCTGGACGCCGGCGCCCGGATCGGGCTGTTCAAGGTGCACGACTCGAGACTGTTCACGGTGGACGACGAATGAAAGAAATCTTCGACAGCCTCAAACGGACTGGGAAGAACGGCTTGGTGTTGCTGGACACGTGCTTCCTCATCGATGAGTTCCACCACCACCGCGAGAAGGAGTTGGCGGAGGCGGCGAAGATCAGGCAGGTGGCTATCACCAGCTTCAACGCGGAAGAACTCGTGCATGTCCTCCATCACAAGGTCAAGGACACATCCGTCAAGGATCGTGTGAGGAAGTTCTTCAAGGAGCAGGAGGATATCAAGATCCTGGAAATACCAGTGCACCCAGGGGATCAGGAAGCGGAAATGAAGTATGTCAGGGAGATAGACCCCTATCTCGCGCAGGACGTGCCGGACCCCTCTGATGCCGTCCTAGTGGCGGCTGCTATCCGGACGCGCAGCGTCGTCGTGACCAAGGACAAGCATCACTTGTTCACCGCCTTACTGGAGAATTATTTGACGCGCTGGGGGCTGAAAGTGGTGAAGAGCCTCAAGGAGTTGTGACGTCGCGTGATACGGCGTGTTCGGCTAGGCTATCATGGGTCGCCGAATCGCTCGGTGGGCTCTTCTGCTTTCCGGGGGAGTTGTTGCGCTTGCTTCGGGTCGCATGCGAAGTATGTCTGACCGCCCGTTTCGTCTGCGATCTTCTTCAGCGTGTTGAAATGAGCGGTGAAAGGGCCTGTGCCGATGAACGAGAATGATATGTCTCGTCGCTGGGCGACGGAGACGACGTGCTCGTACCGTACCCTGCTCGGAGAGGGGTGGCCGTCGGTGATGAACCGGAATGATGTTCCGGGATCAGCAACGAGGGCCAGGTACAATAACACCTCGTTGAGCGGTGTTTGCGCGTTGGCCGCGGGAACGTAGTTGGTGAGCAACACAGGACTGTCGTCTTCATTGACGTGGTTATAGGCTTTCCTTCCTTGTCGCCGTACTGATCCCCTGTTGGAGAAGAGGAACACGTTACCGTTCTCATAGGGGTAGAGCATCACCACTTCCAACGGGGAGTAGTGCGCGCCGTTCTCCTTTGCCATGCTGTACGAGCAGTCACCGACCGTGAAATCGGCCGTGACCTGCTCGAGGCCGCACTCGATAGCGGTCTTGCCTGGGATGACGCGCACGACTCGTTCCTCCGCGAGTCCGAGAGGGGTGTCTCCTTCATCGTCTTCGTTCAAGGGTTTTGCGTTGCCAAAAGCCCGTATTTCGATGTCTGCTCCTGGGTAAAACATGTTCATCACGCCAGCGACGCTCAAACCTCGCAACCCGCTCAGCACGTAGTTCATTCGGTCGCTTGTCGCGTCATCATAACCTTTGAAAGGGTTTTTGTCGGCGCGAGCCTCTACCGTGAACCGTAACGTCGTGTCATACGGTGACAAGCCGCTCCAATGGCCGCGCTCTCGTAACTGGAGATGATAATCCATCACTGTCTTGATGTCGGCGGTGTCATTGGCAAACAGGGCGTGTGAATCGTTGAGGAAATAGAAGTACGCCGCATCGTCGACGAAGCGGTTGGGCAGGTGGACGCTGCTGTCTCCCGAGAACAATAAGGGATTTTTGAAAGAGCTGTTCGTGTCGCGCCTGGGAAGGATGGCTTCCCAATCAGGCACCTTCACCGCATCCAGGTAAAACAGGGCGCTGGCCACTTCATCCCTGAATTCTTGGTCTTGCGGGAGCGGGTATTTGTGCATCTGGTTGAAGCGGTCGGACACTGCCGGGTCTATCGTTCGCCAGTCGGAGAAGTCTCGGTAGTTCTCTGTGACGGGCTTGATCGGCAAGGCCTTGTCAGCGGGCTTCTGCGCTGCCAGGCTGAGTGAGAGCACGACGCCGCAGAGCGTGGTCGCTAATCGCTTCATGCGAGGAGCAAAATAGGAGATAGTATATAAATATTCTTTTTTGTTATCACTAGATAATGGTTTCATCGAGGTTTGCGTGGTGACCATAAGATGCATGGATAACCCTCAGGCAGCATCGCACGAGGGGCGCGGCCGCCTTATGAGGGGGTTGCGACGCAAGAAGGTTATTTCTTGTATGTGCCCGGCTGCATGAACACCTGTGTCGATTTCACGGCGACGCCTGACGTCTTGGCGACCATGTCCTTTGAGGTCATCTCGGCCTCGCCCACCGCGACGAGCTCCCCTTTCAAGGTCATCACGGCGACGGGCTCGCCGCGCTGGATACCTGCCGTGACGGCGCTGATGCCGCGCACCTTGAGCGTGGCGCCGTGGCAGATGGTGTCGACCGTGGTGTCGAGGACGACCACGTCCGGGAGGTGGCTCACCGCTCGTTCGAGCGGCTGGATCGCCTTTCGCAGGTGCGTCTCGTCGCCTTCCTCCTTCCAGAACACGTAGGCGTCCTTGAGGTCGTGCAGCGTCACCAGGGTGTCGTCCTCCTTGAACGGCCCTGCTTTCGTCCTGCGTAGCTCTGCCATGTGCGCGCCGCAGCCGAGCCACTGCCCGAGGTCGTGCACTAGCTTCCTGATGTACGTGCCTGCCTGGCACCCTGTCCTGAACAGGACGTCTGCGCCGTCGTGCTCGATGAGCTCGTTGTAGTACACGTTGCGGTAGCGCCACTGCCGCTTCACCGCTGACTTCACCGGGGGGAGCTGCTTGATCCTGCCCGTGAATTCCTTGAGCGCGGCTTCTACCTCTTCCCGCGTCTTCTCTTGGTGGAGCTTCATGAGGCAGACGTATTCCTTGCCGGCGGTGAGGAGTGATTGCACGACCCTGGTGCCCTTGTCGAGGGCGACGGGGAGGATGCCGGTCACGCCGGGGTCCAGGGTGCCGCTGTGGCCTGCTTTCTTGATCTTGAGGATTTTTTGCACGTACGAGCTGACTTGGTGCGAGCTGGGGCCTGCTGGCTTGTCCAGGTTGATGATGCCGTAGTGGAGGAGCGTTTGGATGGGCCGTTCTTCCGGCTTGGCGCCGTATTTCTCGCTCGGCTTGGCCGCTTGCCTGACCAGTCGTTCCTTGGTGGCTCGTTCGAAGGGTAGTTGTCCCATTGCTGGGGAGAAAAGAGGGTTCGTTTATAAGCTTTTATCGGGTGTGCGCGTAGTCCTTGGCCGGTGCTTCTCGTTCCCGCCTTCGCCGTGCGGCTGCTGCGTGGTAGGGCTCTTCGCTGGTGCTTCTCTGGGTCGCGGCTGCTGCGCGCCTCCAGTCCTCTTCGCGGCTGGCGTGTCCTGGGGGTTGGAGGAGTCGTTCGTCGGCGATGTAGTCGTCGATGCGCTCGTTGAGTCGTTGGGCGATGGCGCGGTCGCCGTTCGCCGCTGATATGGCCAGTTCTTGCGCCGCTTTCCGTATGAGGAATAACGGCTTGCGGGGCAGGTAGACTGAGGGGGAGTGGCACGTCCAGTCGCCTCGTTCCTCGTTCCACTCCCTGAACTCGCTGATCGAGTACGTTACCAATAAGTCATTGAATGTCTCTTGCATGCTTGGCGAGAGCAGGCCTGCGTAGCGTTTCAGGGAGGCGGCGACCTCTTCGTATTCTTTGATGAGCGCGTGGAGCGTTGCTCTGGGCGTGGAGAACGCCCCTTCGCCGAGCGCGAGAGTTCGGGATAAGGCTTTGTGATCGCCGAGGATCGTGTCGATGTTCCGGTAGAGCTTGGCTATTATGTCATCGACAGGCATGCTGCGCTGGACACCGCCTTTTCATCCCTTTACCAGGAGGTGTTTTATGGGAGAATGAGTATTTAAGCCTTTCGCGCCTTTTTAAAGCTCGAGGCGGTCGTCGAGGTATTTCGCGACGTCTTGCATGCCGTCGAACGCCTGGTCCACGCCTGTCCTGATCTCGGCGACGAGTCCTTCGAGGGTGTCGACGCGGAGCGCGTACCTGCCTCGCTCGTTGAGGACGATGCCAGCTTCCATGAGGCGGTTGAGGTGGTGGATGGCGGTGCCGCGCGAGAGCTTGGTCGCCGCGGCCACCTCGTCGCTGGTGAGTCCTTGTTTGCTCGCTTTGAGGTCTTTGATGAGGGCGAGGAAGACACGGTAGCAGCTCTTGTCCTTGTCGCGCGGGTTGAACAGGCCGAGGGAGCCGCCGAGCCATTGGAGGAGTTCGTTGATGTCGTGGCGCGCTGGCCGTTGCCGGGTCTTGATGATGGTGATCCTGGTGAAGCGCATAGGGGTGGGTGAGGGAGCGGTGGTTTTTATAGGTTCCCTAGCACCAATTCATTGCTCTATAGAAAAAAAATTCGGTTTTAAACGCTTGACGAAAAGTATAAATAGCGCCTCCCAGCGGGAGTGGCCATGCCAGACGATTATGAGGAAGAGGACCAGTTCGAATCCGTGTACGACGAAGAGACACGCGAAGACCTGACCGAGAACGACGAGATCAGCCCGGAAGAGGAAGCCTTCATGGCCGGGTACGACGAGGAAGAAGAGAAGAAGGAAAGCGACAAAAAAGGCGACAAGGCCTACGAGGAAGCCTTCGGGAAATAAGAAAGACTCATTCTCCCCCCCTAAAAAAAAAAAGTTTTCTTCAGCCGACGAAGACGGGGCGCTGCGACAAGAGGCGCGGCAGCGGCAACGGCTTCCATGGCATGCCCTCCGTCTTCCCATTGACCTCCTTGATGAGGTCCTCGACGGAGAGCTTGACCTGGTCCTTCTGGCCACGAACCCTGACCGTGACGTCACCGCCGCCCACCTCCCGGTCACCGATGACGAGGACGTACGGCACCCACTCCCGCTCCGCCTGCCTGACACGCTTCCCAATAGTCTCCTGCTCGTCAGCGATGTCGACGCGGATGTTCGCGGCATGCAACCGGTCCGCTAATTTCTCGCAGTAGTCGAGGTGCTCGTGCTGCGCGTTCACGGGGACGAGCCGGACCTGGGTGGGCGCGAGCCACAACGGGAGGGAAGGCGTCTCGCCCCGTTGCTCCTGGAAGTACGTGCGCTCCAGCAACGCGTACATCACCCGCTCGATAGCCCCTGATGGACTACAATGCAGCACGTACGGCACTACTTCTTCCTGTCCCTTCTCGTTCATGAACCGCATATCATACCGTTCGCCATTCTCCACATCAACCTGATCAGTGGACAACGCGGACGCCTTATTGTTCGCATCAACGAAGTTGAACTCGTACTTGAGCACGAAGTAGAACTTGCGCTCATCCCACATCTCGACCAATATGGGCTTACCGATAGTCTTGACTAGGTACTCGACGAAGTCCTTGTGCTCACGATAGAAATCCTTGGTCACGCGCAACGCCATCTCGAAGTCGTCGCGGGAGAAGCCGATGCCCTCCAACGTGCCGAGCGAGAGGCCGAACCGCACCTTGTACTCCTCCAAGGCCTGCTGCACGTCAGCGCACAACGCGTGCACGTCAGGCATGGTGAACGCCCTGAGCCGACGGATGCCTGTGAGCTCCCCTCGCTGCTCGTGACGGAAGGAATACCGCGTCATCTCGTAGAGGCGCAAGGGGAGGTGCTTGTAGCTGATGGTGGCGTCGTGCGCTGCTAAAAATTGTCCAAAACATGCGGCGAACCTGAGGAAGAACTTGCGCTTGTCCGATTCTATCCTGTACTGCCTCGCCGGGAACTTCTGCAAGTACTTCGCCAGGGAAGGATGGGCCATGTCGTACATGATCGGGGTCTCGACCTCGACGCCGCCGTACGCGACGACCTTATCAGTCACGTACTCCTCCAACAATTTCTTGATAAGCCGCCCTTTCGGGTAGAAGCGGAAGTTGCCCGAGTCCGAGGCGGGCTCGTAGTCGACGAGCTCCAACTGGCGCATGAGCTTGACGTGGTGCGGCTCCTTCGGGGCTGAGCGGTCCTTGTCCGACTCGTACACGGCGAAGCGCTTCAGGTTCTCATAGCCCTTGAAATCGAACGTGTCAAGGTCATGGAACGTGCCGTCCGGGGTCATGATGTGCCAGTACGACTTCAGCTTCTTCTCCGCCTCCAACGCCGCGGACTCCGCCCCCTCCTCGCCCTGGACGGTGAACTCCCGGCTCAGCTCCGCCAAAGGGTGGCCCTTGCAGCTGATCTCGAACGACTTGTACCACCCGAACGGGGAGCGCGTGACCTGGAAGCCCTCCTGCTTGAGCGCGTCATCCGCCTTGGCCAGGATCTCCTTGGCGGCTTTCGGGTTGCCGAGGTCGCTGCTAAGGTGGGCGTAGGGGTAGAGCACGACGGATTTTGTTTTGACCTGGCTGGCGATGTCCATGACCTGGCTGGCGAGCTGCTGCGACGCGCCGCCAGGATTGGCCTCGTCGGCCTTCTCGACCGCGGTGAACACGACCAGGCACTCCTTGAGGGAGGCCTTCGGGTCCTTCACCGGTTCTGCGTCCTTTATCGCCTGTTTCTTCACCTCGAAGTTGAGGTAGTCCGCGTGGATGGCGAGGATTTTCATATTAAAAGTTCACCCGTGGAAGAAGTGGGTATTTCCGGATATTAAAAAGGTTTGGGCATGGCAGCTTAATAAAGAAGAAAGAAAAATTTATATGCTACTTAAAAGTGACTACTTCATAGTGTCCCGCCGACTCGAAGACATCGTCAAGGAATATTATGAAGACCCGAAGGGTCGCCGACGCATGCAGTGGAAATTCTTCAAGCGCAACGCACTCATCTATGCAAGGAGAGGTGTGATGGGAACATTCCTGGCAGCAGGAATCCTGCTAGGAACGATGGACGAAAGCAAGAATCGCACAAAATATCTCTTCTATAAGCCAGAACGATTGGAACGACTCTGGAGTCACGATGAGGAGGTAAGGACACCATATGTTTACATCAACGACGCATCGTTCAATTATTATAAGGAGGCTTGGAAGAATCGCCGCCCAATACCCCACGCACCGTGGACTGAGCACTTTGGAGAAGGCGAGGAAGAATACTACAAGCAAAGGTTCATCGACACCATTTACTTCCCGACGCAAGAATCTGCGGATGCCTTCGCTGCGTTCATGGAACGGGCAAAGGCAGTCTATCCCTATACGAAAGTAGAGGAGACCTTCAGCAGGAAAAGAATCATCATCTACGCACCTGATGGCCTCCAAGGAAAAGAGAGCTTCTACCACTACCCAGACAGCCTCAAAGAGGCCGCAAGAGAGAACGAATACATACAAGACACCCTCAAATATCTGCTCACTGATATCTATCTCTACGACAAAGAAGCGGCAGGGATGACTGATTCCATCATAAGGGACTGGTCACAGGAGCGAGGCACCATTGAACGGCACATAAAACGGAAAAAGCATCGCGACCAATGGCTGGCGTTCACCGAAGAAAAAGAAGAGAACATCATCGCAGATGTCCTAGACAAAGAGTACAGGAGTTCAAGGAAAGGGAAAGAGCAATACATTTACACTATAGCAACCGATAATATCGAGAAAGATAAAGTGTTAGAAAGGATAGTGAACTACAGACCTCCACGGATGAGAGACCTTTTCGGGTTGTACGCAGCGAGCATGGGACTTGCCATGGGAGGAATAGCGCTCTATGACAGAAGGAAACATGCGAAGAGCAAGGGTACGAAGGATATGCTTCTCAGGCAGAAGGAGAAAATCATCACGAGCAACCTCCTCTGCCTGACGGGCGCGACAGGATACGTCGTATGGAAACTTTTCAGCATACCCGCTCCCTTGCACCCGCAACTAATCACAGAGTACCTGATACTCGCAAGCGGCACAGTCATAGGATTCCAGACAGCAGCAACGGCTTTTGTCGAAACACATCTTGATTTGCAGCATCCGAGATGGAAGAATTTCGGAAAGTTGATTTCGCTGACAGCGAATATGCTAGTGGAGAAGGACATGAAAAAGAAGAAAGACATCTCGGACAAGCTGAACGAAGAGGTTGTGGTTTATCCGACATTCTACAGTTTCGAAATCATGCGCAAGACCAATTCTTTCGACGAAGGATTCGAACAGAGAAGAACAGCGCTGGAATACTATTTGGAGAACGAAAACGAAAGAAAACACAACAACCCCATATCGCTGCTGAGCAAACTGATCACCATAGCAGCGAACAAGAAGAAACCCTTGACCGAGGGGATGCTCAAGCTCGAGCATCATATCATGGTAAAAAATTATCACCGCCTTTTCGACACATGGGAGCAGATAATCAAGAACACTCCCGAGCACAAGCCCGAGATGCACGCGTTATATGCGATGTTCCTCGAATCCTTCAACAAGAACATCAAAAAAAACCCGAGAGAATCGATGGTTAAGACATATCGCGTGCTCAAGGAACAGTTGAAAAAAGAAATTGAGGAAGACCTGTCACTCGATGACCTCTTAGAGAGGAAGAGGCTAGAGCAGTGGAAACGAGTGTTGCAAGAGGCTCTCAACGACCCACTCAAGAGGTTAGATCAGTACGAAGGGAAGAAGACATACATCATAGGCCCGAGCAAGTTCCTCTCAGGGGTCACAATATTCAAGAAAAGTGAAGAATACCAGCAGGCGTGGAAGGAATACGAAACGGCGCAACGAGCAAAATCGTTGCTGGATGACGAAAAGATTCTCGTCGCAAGCCCTATAACAATTATCGAATACGATAATAATCAGTATTACGTCAGCAGAATGGTAAGAGGCATACGCTACGACATGGTCGAGGAGCAGCACTCAACAAAAGCGTATGCGGCGCTACCCTTGGCGTTGGCCAAAATCCACAAAAAGATGGAAGGGAGGAAAGTCAGAGACCTCAAAGCCTTGCTCCTCGAAAGGAGCGAAGACAAGGAGATGGCGAGCATAATCCGTGAGCACTATCATCCATTGCTGCAAAGCATATATGCAGATTTTGTTTTTGA
The DNA here is from genome assembly GCA_016927245.1 of Candidatus Woesearchaeota archaeon. GTDB lineage: Archaea > Nanobdellota > Nanobdellia > Woesearchaeales > WJKR01 > WJKR01. Next base: position 27,941 of record JAFGNA010000002.1, on the reverse strand, counting down.
GAAAGATCCACAAGAGAGAAATTGGTTCTATGATGAGCGAGAGAATCAAGTCATCGCCATTGATTGGGACCACCAGGACTTGGTCCCGAGGAGTTGGGAGCTCGCAAAGGCGTTCACGAACAAGCATTACCATGAACACCCGGAGGAACGGAAAGAAGGATTACGCATCTATCACAAAGCGGCAAGCATCCCTGTGCCCTTGGATATCGAGGATAAGATAGGGCTTGCCAGCATCGGCGTTGCTATCAACACCAAACTCATCAGCCCCGACGACCCTAGGAACGGATACCTGCTCGCACAGGCCGGGAAGGTCGCGAACAGGAAAGGATATGGGGAACTAGAGCACCTCATAATCCACCTCGCGAAATCATAACTGCTCGATGAAGTCCTTGCGCGAGGCAATCACGCCTCTTCTGAGCGAGGGCTCGCCCCCAAACAATAGTTCCTGCTTCTCAAGGTCCACCACGGCACCACCCGCTTCTCGTAAGATGATTGCCGATGCCGCAAGGTCCCAGGTGTGCAGCCGGGAATCATCACCAGTCTTCCGGTAGAAAAACACGTCGGCCAATCCCTCCGCGACGGCGCACATCCTGAGGGCTGAGCTTCCGAGCCGGAAATTTTTTGGGAATTCGCTCTTGCCAGCATCGCCGCCGAGGTGCCTGCTCACCACTTGTATCGCCTCGGAGAAGTCTCTGGACGCATCGACCGTTATCTTCTTCCCGTTCAGGAATGCTCCTTGGCCCGCGAGCGCGACGTATCGTTTCCCGAGGAGCGGGGCGTAGACAACCCCCAGGACTGGCTGCCCGTCCGCGACTAACGCTACGCAGACGCTGAACTCGTCGTTCTTCTCGATGAAGTTGTCCGTGCCGTCGATGGGGTCGACGAGCCACATCCGCCTCCCCCTGGAAGTATTCCAAGGCGACTCCTCGGAGTTCACGGCATCACCAGGAAACGACTCAAATAGCCTCTTCCTGATGTGCGCGTCCAACTCCTTGTCTGCTGCAGTGACAGGGGATTCGTCCTTTTTCCTCTGCACGTCCACGACGCAGTCGTAGTGTTTCCTGAGCAACCCTTCAGCTTCCCTCATGACCTTCTCGACCACAGATAATTCTTTCTCGTACATCAGAACAACTCCTCGCTCATGTGTTGTATTATCTCGATGGCGTTGAGGAGGTGGTGGAAGACGATGAGGTTGTCGCCTGCAAAAGAGGCGAACGCGCCGCGCATCTTGTTCGCTTCTGAGCGATACTTGCGCTGCTCGCTAGCGTATCCTATCTGCTTTCGGTAGTCGAGGCCTTCGAGGTAGTTGGTTATTTTTTTCATCGTGTAGTCGATGCTGCCCTGGACGCCGCTGAACAGGGTGTCGAGGCGGGAATCGTAGCGGAAATCATCCCGCTTCGTCTCCTTGAAGTGCTCGATTATCTGTCTGAGCTCGTCGCCCACCTGCTCCGCGAGGCAGGCGACGTGGTACATGGCAGTGTTATCGTAGGTCTTGCCGCTCACCACATCGCGGTTGATGAGCCTTCGGCAGTACAGGGAGAGACGGTCGCACGTGTACTCTATCTCGAGCACGTCGTCATAGCGCTCATGGCCTTCCTTGATGGCTCGTTGCGCCTCGGAGGCGAAGGTGCGCAGCACGTTGAACAGGCGTATGATGATCTTCTCGAAGTTATCCTCTGATCCGCTGGAGACCTCGGCGATGGTGCACGCGCCGTCCCGCTGGTCCACTATCTCGAAGCCGAGGGTGTGCTTGAGGGAGCCGAGCACGCGGGCGTACACTTGCGGGTCGCTGTAGTGATAGGTGATGCTCTTGTAGCCCTTGAGGTAGGGTCCGCAGACCAGACGCGTCATGAAATCGTCTGCGGAGGGCAATCCGAGGTCGAGGACGCGTTCATGGCGTATGTCATCAATCCTCAGGAGGAGGTTGTGCCCTTCTTCCTCGAGTTCTAGCTCGTCGCCTGGCTTGATGTCGTGCTGCTTCGCCCATTTGCTGGGCAGGCTGACGGTGAGCGTGGAGGTGCCGACACGGTTGACTTTGCGTTTCATCCTTATCACACAAGGAACACTAGTATAAATACTTTTTTGAGAAATAATTACTTCTTCACGAGCCAACCCACAAATAAAAAAATTCACTACTGTTTAAGAGTGATTAAAAGCAATGTTTATATATTATTGCTGTTTTTTCACAACCAGAACACGACACCACTCATGAACTCGCTCAAAAAGAAGACAAAAACACATATATGAACCGACCAGAAGCGACCACGCCCAGGAGAGAGCACTAATGGAGGAAAAAAGAGCAAGTCTCGGAAATGCCAAAAATCTCGAGGAGCTAGTGGGAAGAAGAATAAGAGACCCGCAAGGAGACAAGGAGGCGGCCGAAAGGGTGAGAAGCAACCTCTTGCGATGGGTCAGAGAAAGCCAAACAGAAAAAAGCAGCCCTTATCCTAGCGAATCACTCATCGACACACTCATTCATTTCTATAACATCCAATTGGAGAAACAGTCAATCGATGACTTCTTGGAAAAGACTAAATCATTAGAAAAAGAAATCATCATCACCCATTGCATCAGAACAGTAGGCAGTACCGGCTTCAGCTACTATCCGAGACATCTTGCCGAGACCTTCGCGAAGTACGCCGAACTCCTCACGCCAAAGGCGGAGAATGAGGTAGAGCTGGACAGAGATGAATACGCACCCGGCACGAACCTCCAAAAAAGGCCAGAACAAAAAAGCGAATTCGAGGAGAAACTGGACAATCTCTACCGAGGAACAATACGAGTAAGAGATGCTATCCAAAGGGAAGTGAGAAACCCTCCAAGACACTTTGATGGAGTACACGAGTTCCAGGCCAGCATCGTGGAGAGAGCGATAGAGATGGGTACAGCGTACCTCATCCAAGAAAAAGGAAGCAAGGAGAGCGAAGAGGACTTCGAAAACCTCATAGAGCTGTTCGAACTCATAGGCAAACATAACAACAATGACCAATCGAATAAACCCTCACAAAAATTTGAACTCAAATATCCTTTACCAGCAGCCGTACCCGCAATAAGAAGAGACGCGGAGAACTTCATCAGTGCGTTCCGTTATCTGGACCTCGAATTCCTGAGGATAGCCACGGAAAAGCACGCCCGTGACGAGGTAGCCAAAGGAGCAGTCATGGATAACGTTAGTTATTCCTTCTCAACCGCTGAAATGATGCTCTATGATATGTATATCAAGAAGATAATCGAGCAACAAGATAACAGGAGGGAATCGATCGAGAACATCAATCGCCTGTTATTCCAAATAGGAATGAGCAGCAAGGAAAGGATCTTTGATATCTCTGACCTCATGGAAGAAATGTATACAGGCCTGGAAAATGCCCGGAGATTCACTGAACTGAGCGAGAAAGAGCATGCTGGAGGATCATATCCTGAACTTCGGGAACACGCCGTCAAATCGGCTGAGACCTGGTTCAATGGGGTGAACAAGTCTGCAGGGAGTAGTCCCTATCCTATCAAGATCATCGACGTCGGATGCGGAGACGGCACCAAAGCAGTTGCTATCGCAAAGACGCTCAAAGGAACTTTTAAGAAGGATGTGGTGATAGACTTTGCTGATATCAGCGAAGACCTCTTGCACGTCGCCAGAAGAAACGCCTACCTCGCAGGCATACCGGCAGTAACTGACAAGTTCAACCTCAAAGAATTCTTCTCTCCGAAACTCATCCACTCAATGACCGAGGATGCTATGAACGGCATACTCTTCAGGCAGGGCATGACGGAGTACTTCACCGTCATGAGAGACATCGAACGTTACGGACCAGCAGCTCTGGGCCCTTACATCCTCTTGTTCCTGGGACAAACCATAGGGAACTTCGCAAACGACGATATCGCTGACCACCTCAAGCTCAGGACGCAAATGACAGGGATGGCCATTGTCGAGGCCGACGTAAGCAAGCAAAGCAACATGCACAAATATGTTGCCTCAGAAGGCATGATGACGGACTACCTCGCCAAGGTCATACCTAGAGAAAGCTTCCAAGACCCCAAAGGAAAAACCACCTATGAGATACTGCCATTGGCGCAAACAGGAGGAGACATCATAGCCCAATACACCATCACAAAAGATACCACTATAGAGTACCGAGGCGAATCATTTACATTATTAAAAGGTGACCGCATCATCACGGCGAAGTCCAGGAAGTTCTCTGAGGCAGACCTGACAGCAGACATCTCTCCCCGCATGGTTGAGAAGATCAAGAGAGTCCTCTACAAAAAGATTGAAAATCTGCATTATACGGGCATCGGCGCGAGCGATGATACAAGGAAGGAAATCGATTCAGAATTCAAGACCGCTTTTGCGGGGCTCTACGCATACCAACTGCGGAACCACTTGGAACCGTTGATCGTGACGAAACATGATGAAAAGCTGTTAGTGACCTATTTCGGCTCGAACGTCTCGCCGCAAGTTAAGGGTAAAGGTTTCAAAGAGCGGGAAGATAGTTTATTTGATGTTCCTCGTATGTCAGAATGATTTCGTAATCAGCGATGATGCCTTGGAACTCTGAACGCATATTCTTCATGAACTGGTACAACTCAGTATTGTTCTCTAGATGCACTTCGAATTCGAAATCAGATTTGCCTATCGCCTCTGTCACGTAGACAGCGTTCGGATATAGTTGCAGGTATTCTATAAGTGAGGCCTTGTTTTGTTCGGTCAGGTTCTCCGTATAAAGGAACACTTTAAAGCTTTGGTAACCAAGTTTCTTCACATCAATCGATGCGCGGTACCCTAATATGATTCCTTCTTTCTCCAAATTCTTGAGCCGGTAGCTGACAGCGTTCGCGGTCATGCCGAGCTTGTGAGCAACTTGCACTAGCGGCACCCTTGCATTCTTGAAAATCTCCAGCAGTAAGTCATAATCGATCGAGTCCAGCTGTTTTCGGTGCTCATAGTCGCCAAATACCAAATTGTCGTAGTCTTTTGTATCGTAAAGGTAGTTCCTCTTGAAATGGTGTATCTTGGTGGCCACAGTCACGTATTTCTCTCTGATATGGTGTGCGAGACCTCCGAGCAGGCGGTCACAGTCCTTTTTGAACTCATAAGTGTTCTTCGCCCAGAGCACCAGGACAACATCCCATCCGCCTTCTAGTGTTGCGAGCCATGCAAGCGAGGGGTGCTTCCTGATATGTTCGATTATTTCCTCTTCCTTCTCCGGCGAGAGGTTTTGGAATCGCAGCAATACTCTGAAGAACGCGTAGCCAATCTTTGCTAAGTCCAAGACAGGGTAGTAGCCTTTTATGATGCCTTCTTCTTCCAGTCGCTTGATCCGGTAGTTCGCGACCGCTTTGCTGACCCCTATCTTCTTTGCTATCTGCGCGGCTGATTGCCGGGCACCAAAATCCAGTTCGTGAAGCAGCCTCTTGTCTTTCTTGGATAACACAACCATATCTCCATCATAAAGAGAAATAAATATTTAAAATTTTCTTTTTGATAAAAAATTTTTTGTAAAGTTTTATATCTCGGAAATAGTTCACGCAAACACGGAAAAATAACGACAACCACTAAAAGATAATTACATAATTACCAATAATAATTATAGTTGAAAAAAATATATATAATTTTTTGACCATACCACAAACCATTCCGGAACCCAACGGAAAAACCCAACGGAGGCACCCACCATGCGACCAAAGGACCTACTCCTCATCAGCCACCTGCGCGCCAACGCCAGGACGCCGATGACGAAGATCAGCAAGCGAACAAAGATACCCGTCTCAACAATATTCGACAAGCTCAAGGAGTACGACCAAGGCCTCATCAAGAAGCACACCTGCCTCCTCGACTTCCGCACCCTCGGCTACGACGTCAAGGCACACCTCCTCTTCAAGCTGCCCAAGGAGCAGCGAGAGCCATTCCTCAGCTTCCTCAAAGCACACCAAGCCATCAACAACGTGTTCCGCGTCAACAACGGCTACGACTACCTCATCGAAGCAGTCTTCAAGAACCTCAGCGAGCTCAACGAGTTCTACGAGGCGACGGACGCCTACCGCGTCGAGGACCGGCAAGAATACTTCGTCCTCGAAGACCTCGCCCGAGAGCAATTCATGAACTACCAGCCAGGGTTCGAGATTCTCCAGAAGACGACGCTCACCACACGATGAGCGCCACGATTACCAGGATGACCCCGAGCCCGATCGCCCCCCACGCCACCAATGAGAGGAGTTCCAGCCCGGTGAAGTAGTCCACCACGTCCCCCCAGAGCTCCTTGAAGGAATCGAGCGAGAGGTCCACGGTCTTGGCCATGCACGCCTACCAAGCACCAGCATTTAAAAAACTTTTGTCTTTCATCGCACGTGCAGCTCCAAGATGTCGCCATCCTTGAGCGCGTGGGGGAGCATGTGCTGCTGTCCCGGGAACTTGGCGCTCTTCCCCCACACCCGGCAGAACTTGAACTTGTCCACGAAGTCCTTGTGCAGCTTCTCGCACACCGCCCTGACCGTGCACCCGCGGCGCATGATGAGCGGGACGTCCAGGTCCGCGTCCTTGCCGGGCTCCTTGAGATATATCCTGACGAGGTCGAGCCGTTCGAAAATGACCTCTTTCAGCTCGTCCAAGTGCGACCGCTGCTCAGCGCTGATAAGCACGTCTGCGCCGACCCGCTTCGCGACCCGCCGCACCATCTCAGGGGGCGCGGTGTCGATCTTGTTCACCACGGTGATGGCAGGCACATAGTGCTTGTTGCCCTCCAGGACGTCGATGAGCTGGTCGTCAGTGATGTTCTCCCTGATGACGACGTCAGCGTTGTTGACGCGGAACTCCTTGAGGATAGCGGTGATGGTGCCATCGTCCAACCGGGTGAGCCTGCACGTCTTCCCGATCCTGATGCCATCCTTGGACGTCTTCCTTACCTTAACGTCAGGCGGCTCCTCGTTGATGCGGAGGTGCGCTTCCCGCAACTCCCTCAGGAGTATCTCATGGTGCTCGGGGTGGTGCACGTCCAGCAATAAGACAATTAGGTCCGCGCTGCGCAGCACGGCGAACACCTCAGTACCCCTCCCCTTACCGGTGGCCGCGCCCCGCACTACGCCGGGCACGTCCAGCACTTGTATCTTGGCATGCTCGTACTCGAGGACGCCAGGAATCACCGTCAAGGTCGTGAACGCGTACGCGCCGACATCGCTCTTCGCGCCGGTCAGGCCGTTGAGCAAGGTTGACTTGCCAACGCTCGGGAATCCGAGAAGCACGACGGTGCCGTCGCCCGTCTTCCTGACAGAATAACCCTCTCCCTTCTTCGAGGATTTCGCAGCCCTCCTGGCCTCTTGCTTCTCCTTCAGCCGTGCCAGTTGCGCCTTGTATAGGCCGATGGCGTGCTGGGTGCGCTTGTTGTACTGGCTATTGCTGATGAGGTGCTCTAACTCCTTGATCTTCTCCTCCGCGCCGGCCATGGCAAGGAGGAAGAGCCGAAAGCCCTTTTTAACACTTGCTGTTCAGAACCAGTCTTCGCGCTTGAAATGGATGTACAGCAAGGTAATGCTGATGAGGATGAGGCCCCACGCGAACGCGTAGCCGAGCCGCCAGTCGATCTCAGGCATGAACCGGAAGTTCATGCCGTACAGGCCGGTGATGAACGTGGGCACCAACACCAAGGAGCCGTACGCGGTCATCTTCTTCATCACCGCGTTCATGTTGTTGCTCACCGCTGAGAGGTAGATGTCAAGGGTGCCGGTGAGGATATCCCTGTAGGTGGCGACGACGTCGATGAGCTGGACCATGTCGTAGTAGAGGTGCGTCATGCGCTTCTGCACCTTGTTCTTGATCTGCGCTCCGGTGCCGTCCTTCTGCAGCGTTATGAGGACATCCCTGTTCGCAGCCAACGCCTTGTGGAAGTAGATGAGCGTTCGCTTCAGCGCGAATATCCTCTTCACCATCCTCTGCTCGGGCTTCTCGAACACCGAGTCCTCTATCTTGTCGATGTGCACCTCCACCTCATCGAGCCTGATGTAGAAGTCATTAGTGATGTCCTCTATCAACCGTTGGAGCAACTCGCTCGTCCCCTTGCGCAGAAGGCTGAGCAGTTCCTCGTCAGTCGCCACGAGCAGGTCGGTGACGCTCTTGACCGGGTCTCGATGAATGGTGATGAGGAGGCGCTCGCTCACCAGCATGCTCACCGACGTTGTGGAGACGTGGTCGCGCCGCTCGTGCGCCAACGGGCTCTTGCACACCACCATGGTGAAGTGGTCGAGCTCGACCACCCGCGGGACCTCGTCACGGTCGATGGCGTTCTTGAGGTCTCGCTTGGGCAGCCGCACGATCCCAGCAACCTGGTCAAGCTCGGCATCAGAGGGGTTCTCGAGGTCGAGCCACTTGGTACTATGGAATTCCATGCGGTCGAACCGTTCGCTGCGAGAGACCTGTTGACCGTTCAACGCCACTAATCGCGCCATGCCCGGTACATCCCGCACAGGATTTAAAAAAGTTTATGCAACCTGCAGAGTGACAAAAAGAGAAACGTTTATAAGAGTGTGTGTCGATGGAGGAGCATGGCGCTCCAGGGCTTGTCCTTCCAGGTCGACACCTTCCGCAAAGCCCTGAAGCAGAGCCTCGCGCCCCAGGGAGAACAAGTCCTCCTGATAGGCGACAAGGGCATCGGCGACCACAAGGTATCCCCGTTCTTGACGCACGCGTTCAGCATGGCGTGCGACGAGGAAGGGATGCGGCGCGAGACCTATTACCAGAACACCAAGGCGAGGGGCGAAGCCGCGGACCCCGTCCTCATCAGGAAGCTCAAGCGGCTGCCGAGACGGAGCATCATCATCGTGAACGTGAGCAACAGATTGGGCACGATGGAGGAGTTAGGGTACTCGTTCAGGAGCTTCGCCAAGGAACAAGGGCACCGGTTCATCTCAGCGTCATCCCTCGGCACGATCGCGTACGACAAGCTCGGCGCGTACACCGACGCGTTGGACGTGGACTACAAGGAGTTGCAGCGGCGGAGCGCACGCCTCAAGAAGCTCCTGGACGACGCGTCAGAGGCCAGCGTGACCACCAAGGCAGGCACAGACCTCGTCTACGGCATCGAGGGGATGACCGCTCACCAAGCGGACGGCGTCTACCACGAGCCAGGCACCGGGGGTAACCTGCCAGGGGCGGAGACGTACATCGCCCCGTACAAGGACCGCGTCGAGGGCGTTGCGGTCATCGACGGGAGCGCCCGGGTGCAGAACGGCACCTTGCTCATCAGGAGCCCGACAGGCATCAGGCTCATCGTCGAGCGAGGCGTCATCACGTCCATGAACCGCACCGCCGAGGCCCGGCAGCTCGAAGCCACGCTGGCATGGGCGCACCGGAAGTCCCGCTACCCTTGGGGTGTGCGCCGCGTCGGCGAGCTCGGCATCGGCCTCAACCCCAAGGCGCGCATCATCGGGGCGATGATCCTCGATGAGAAAGTGCTCGGGACAGCTCACCTCGCTATCGGGAGCAACCAGTGGTTTGGGGGGAGCGTCTACAGCATCATCCACCTCGACCAAGTGATGCGCGACGTCCGCGTCAAGATAGGCAGCAGGCTGGTCAACCCATAGAAACATTTAAATAAGGCCTGGTCTTGTGGCATAAGGAGATGGTGAGCACGAAAGAAGTATTCTCCGGTGCTGTCCTCATCGCCTTACCCTTGTTGCTCGTCACCGCGGCGGCGGCAGACCTAGGCGATGGTCCTTGCGTGAGCTTCTCGCACCGTGACCAGACGGCGTGCGGCTCCACCGTTGACAGCTCGCAAGGGCAAGGAGCGGTCGAGCTGTGCGGGGACTGCTACCCGTGCGGTTACGACGACTTGGTGTGCCCGTACGACTTCGTCGTTGACGGCGTGCAGGGCGACTGCCTGCTGTGCCCGGACCCGAACTGCCAGGTGCACATCGAAGGCTACGCGAAGAACAGCAGGGACGGCAATGGCATCAACTACGTCCACATCGAGACCGACCTCCGCCACATCCAGCCGCCGAACACCACCGAGACTGATATCAACCTTGGCAACGGCCTCTGGGGGTATTACTCGTTCTCCGTGCCTCGCGGCCGGTACAACTTCATCGCCACCGCGACTGGCTACGCGCCCAAGCTCGCGCCGTTCAATAGCGAGGAGCCGCCGGTCTCGACCGGTGGGATGTTCAACTTCACCATGGTCCCGAGCGGTAGCTGCACGGCTGATTGCACGTACGAGCCGCTCTTCGAGAAGGACCTCGAGACGGGCGAGACGAAGCCCACGTACACGCTGTGCAACCCTGACTGCGAAGGGTACAGCGATGAAGGGGGTGCGTGCTCGTTCCCCGCAGGCGTCTTCCCTGAACCCCCCGAAACGCTCCCGGCCGGCAACAGCATAGGCAGCAGCAACATCAACTACGACATGGCCGTGAACTGCACGTACGACCCGGCAACGGGCAAGCGACGGTACATCCCCGCAGGTTATTCCATCTACTTCGGCCGCGTGAACGCCACGCACGTCGTGCGCGGGCAGTGCTGCGAAGGAGCCCCGCACTACGAGGTCGCCCTGACCAGTTGGTTCAGCACCGACAAGAAAAACGTGGTGCCGCAGTCCTTCAGCGGCGAGCTCACCGACAACAAAGGCACGATAACCGGTTTCGGGAAGCTGAATCTCATCACGTACAACTGAGGAGCGAAAAGGTTTTATACTGCTGACCCTTATGGCGCACCATGCAAAAGAGGGGAGCACTGTTCTATATCATCGACGCGTTCGTCGCCGCGAGCATCATCGCCATCACCCTGACCGCCATCCTCTCCTCGGTGCTGAACGAGCAACCGCCCACCCGGGCTCGCGAGGAGTTAGAGCTGTTCATGACGTTCCTGCAAGAAACCCCCTTGCTCAGCATGCCGGGTGACCTCGGCCTGGACCTCATCCAGCAAGGCCTGGTCAGCAACCCCCGGGCAAGCATCATCGAAGCAGTGGTGGAGCTGAATGCCACCGGCCATGACCAAGAAGCGGGAGAACTCGTCAAAGACGCTGCGCTGCGCGGCCTCGCCGTGCAGTACGGGATGAACCTGAGCCTCATCGACAGCAGCGGCGACGACTTCCTCGTGTACGGGAGGAATCAAGAGAAGGAGCGGAAGGCGCGGCTGCTCCTCGTCAAGCGAGTCGTGGTCACCTTCCAGCAGCCCGGCACCCTCACCCTCAGCGACGAGCCGGTGACCACGGACGGGGAAGATGCGTGCACGCCGGGAACGTGCTTGTACGTGTATGACCCCGCGGAAACAACCCTCAAGGAGAAGTACCTCGTGGACGGGTGCAGTAGCGCCCCCAACGGGTGGGTGGCGCGGTGCAGGGACACGACATCGCCGGCCATGCGGTCGGCCATCGTGGAGGTGAGCACGTGGTCATGAGCAAGCGAGGCATCATCTTCTCGCTCCTCGCCATCGGGCTCTCGGGATTGTTCATCATCCTCTTCTCGAGCAGCTACGAGCAGCCGGTCGACGAGCGGGAGGACACGGCGCGTGCGCGCGTCGAACGCTTGGACGCCAGCATCGACGATTTCTACCGCTACGCGCAAAAAGCGCAGCAAACGGCGGGGCGCGGGGCGCTCGAGGCGATGTACGGCAACAGCTATCGCACCCGCGCATTCCTAGGCGACGGCAACTTCAACGCCACCTTCGCTGAGTGCCTGAACGACAGCTCCTCCTGCCCCGACCCGATGAACGAGGATAACCTCACCGCGCTTCTCAGCGGCTACCGAGACCTGCTCGAGGAGTCAGGCGGGTTCGACATGGACTTCTCCGTGGTCGAGGTGGAGATGGTGGACGAGCGTGCCTGGACCATCACGATGAGGAGCAACATCAGCATCAGCCTCACCGATGACTACGCCACTTGGGGCCTCCACAAGGCGGTCATCACGGACATCAGCACGGTCGGCGCGAAGGACCCCGCGTACATCGCCATCTCTGACCTGTACGGCGGCGACGAGAACAGGACGATCAAGCAGAACGACATCCAGGACGGCACGTCATGGAACCTGTCGATGTTCATGGACTTCTACGCGAACAAGGAGTACCACCGCTCGCTGGAAGGGAGCTGCTTGTCGGACCGCTTCGAGGGCTCATTCTCCGGCCCGCTCACGAGGTGCAGCATCGAGAGCGTGGTCAACCCTGACGAGCACCCGCTATTGAAGAACCCTGAGAACAGGAGCATCGCGCACCTGGACTGGCAGGCGGCGACGCAGCGCAGGTACCTGTGTGATGACGGCGTGACCAACGACCCGTTCTTCAGGGTGAGCATCGAGGCGGTGGACGAGGATCTCGTATTGACGGAGTGGGACGCGACGAGGTACAACCTGAACACTAGTGCCATCTGGAACGAGACTGGAGGCGTGCTCGGCGCGCCAGGCTGCCCTTAATAAAGGGCGCATAACTACCACTTCTCGATAATGAACAAAGTTTATATACGGTTGAGCGTGGAGAACGCTTAAAAAAAGAGGGTAGGCTAGACCTGCGTTTGTCGAGAGGAAAGAGGTGGTACGTTGTCGAACGACAATAGCGTGAAGACGGGCGTCGATGCATTGCTCGACCTCTTGAAGGAGAAAGGCAAGACTGCCTTGTCAGACGCTGCGAAGGAACTAGGCATCGGTGAGAGCACCATCAAGATGTGGGTGGAGTTCCTCGTCGAGGAGAAGGTCGTCGGGATCGAATACAAGTTCACCAAGCCGTACGTGTACCTGAACGAGCCGAAGAAGCGCGAGCAAGGCAGGATTATCGAGCAGGAGAAGATTGACATCTCCATGTTCAAGAAGGACTTCGAGAAGCGCGCGACGAGCAGCAGCATCCCGGAACAGCAGGCAAGCTACCTGTGGAAGGACCACCTCCTCAACCAGCTCGAGATTGAGAAGCCGTTCTTCTTCAGAGAGGCGAGGAAGCGAAGCATCGAGGACATCGACCATCTCTGGGAAGCGTACAAGCAAGGACTCATCAACGGGTAATGACCACATGGAATTGAGCAAGTTCCTCAAGCAAGATATCATCGACTTCCTCGAGCGTAAGAGCTCCGAGCAGCGAGAGAAGCTCGGCAAGCTGCGCGGCGAGGAGTTCACCCTGTTCGATGTCGACCGGGACTACGCTAAGGAGACCGCGGAGGCGCTGGAGCAGAACGACCAGTCGAAGGCCAAGAAGCTCTTCGACGAACTCCGAGAGGCGTATAACAGCCTCGGCGAGAACGAGGTGGATGAGCGAGAGAAGATATACGCCATCCTCGAGGAGGTCTACGCCGAGATCAAGAAGAGCATCGAGCACGGCATGAGCCTTGAGGATGACCTCAAGGACTTCGAGAAGCACGGGCTCAAGGGCGTGGCCCCTCCCCCCTCGAAAGGAGGAGCAACCCTCCCTGGGAAGGAGGAGACCGAGGCGTTCGAACGGGCAGCGTTGCAGGCGCAGCAGCAACGGGAAAAGGCCGAGAAGGCGATGAAGTTCGCGGAGCACGCCGTGCACCGAGCGGTAGAGGAAGGGGACGTGCAAGGGGCCGCCAAGGCTTACAACGACTTCAAGCACGAATTCTCGGTCTACCCCTCGGATGACAAGTTCCGCAAGGTGGAGTGGTACAACCATCTCCTGGCATCCTACGAGCAGGTGCGACGGCTCCAGGCAAAGCAGAGGGAAGAGGCCGAGAAACGGCGGGCGCAGGCGGATGATGAGCGCAGGAAGGATGCTGAGACGAAGGAGAAGGAAGAGCGGCGGAAGCAGTCCATCAACCGGCAGCTCCACCAGACCAAGGACAAGATGAAAGACCTCATCCACGCGCTGGACGGCGAGGACCTCCACGCCGCTGACAGCCTTCTCATCGACGCGCGCCACCTCGTCGCCAAGCTCGGCAAGGAGGTCGAGAAGGAGAAGCGGGGCTTGGAGAGCATCCTCAGCACGATCACCAATCGCATCCAGTTCCTCAAGCAGGAACGAGCGAAGCGAGACGCGGAGGAGCAGCGACGCTGGGAAGAGGAGGAACGACGGCGAGAAGCGGCGACGGAAGAGGAAGAGCGACGACGGCGAGAAGCGGCGGAAAGGCGACGGCAAGAAGAGGAGAAGAGGAGGATAGACGCCATCACCAGGGCTAGGGGCGGCGTGGAATCACTGTACCAGGAAGGACTCCGCTACCAGCACGCAGGGGAGCCGAGGAAGGCAGAGGCGTGCTTCAGGGAGATACTGAGGATCAGCCCCCACCACCTCCCAGCGCTGATACGTCTGGAGCAGCTCCAGCAGGGGGAGAACCGAGAAGAGGCAGAAGCACCATGACGAATGACCCAGCACCCTCGCAGGACAAGAACCTCGTTGACAAGTATAGCATCGAGATCAACAACATCATCGTGGACGTGACCATCGCCTCGAAGGACGACGAGCCGGTCCCCCAGTACGTCGTCAGCATCACGAACATCAGCGACACGACAAAGCTCATCCTCGAGAAGATTAGGCAGGAGTTCATCTCTCGCCTCGACCTCGGCGACCTTGAGCGCTCGCAGGAGCACGACGTCGAGGATGTGCGTGACCGGTTCAAGAAGGAGATCCGCGGGCTGATCGAGAAGTACTTCCCCAACACTGACGAGAAGACGAGCGACATGCTCGTCAACTACCTCATCGAGGAGAACCTCGGCCTGGGAAAGATTGAGATTCTGCTCAAGGACCCGTCGCTTGAGGAGATAGTGATTAACAACCATACCGAGCCCGTATGGGTGTACCACCGCAAGCACGGATGGCTGAAGACGAACATCCGTATCTTCACCGAGGCTCGCATCCGCCATTACGCGACGATGATTGGCCGGGACGTGAACAAGGAGATCACGGCCTTGAACCCCTTGATGGACGCGCACCTCACCACTGGCGATCGCGTCAACGCCACCCTCACGCCGATCAGCACCAAGGGCAACACCATCACCATCCGCAAGTTCGCGGAGGACCCGTGGACCATCACTAAGTTCATCAAGCAAGGGACCATCAGCGTGGAGGCGGCGGCGTTCATCTGGCTCGCTATCCAGAACGAGATGAGCGTCCTCATCGCCGGCGGCACTGGTTCTGGGAAGACGAGCATGCTGAACGTGGTGAGCAATTTCTTCCCTGCGAACCAGCGCATCATCAGCATCGAGGACACGCGAGAGCTGACGCTGCCGAGGAACCTGCACTGGGTGCCTATGGAGACGAGGCTGCCCAACCCTGAGGGTAAGGGAGGGGTGAGCATGCTCGACCTCCTCGTCAACTCGTTGCGTATGCGGCCCGATAGGATACTGGTGGGTGAGATCAGGCGGAAGAAGGAAGCGCAGGTCCTGCTCGAGGCCATGCACACCGGCCACTCGGTCTACGCTACCATCCACGCGAACAACGCAGAGGAGGTCATCACGCGCCTCACCAACCCGCCCATCGATATCCCGAAGCCGATGATTTCCTCTTTGTCGCTGGTCATCGTGCAGAACAGGAACAGGAGGACAGGGAAGCGACGGACGCTGCAGGTCGCGGAGATACTCCCTAATGGCGACGCCAGCGTCATCATGCAGCTCGACGCCAAGCAAGACTTGCTCGTCAAGGTCAAGGAGTCCCATACCGTGCTGAAGCGCCTGGAGCTGTACACGGGGATGGACCGGAAGGACATCGACCGCGACCTCCAGGAGAAGATACGCATCCTGAAGTGGATGATGCAGCAGGGCATTGAGAGCATCGACAGCATCGGCCAGACCATGTCTAAGTATTATTTGGGCGTGCTCGACATGGCTAAGGAGACGAAGAAGGTAGCGTGAGAGGATGTCCATCATCAACAATATCACCAGCCGCCACCCCGACCTGAAGCGCAAGCTCTACATGGCCGGCATGGACGTGGAGCCGAGGGTGTATGTTAAGGAGAAGTTCAAGAACTCCTTGTTGATGGGCTTCCTGCTCCTGGTCGGGTCGTTCTTCCTCATTGACAAGAACGGCGGCAACCTCTTCCTCGTGCCGATAATCGGCGTCGTCACGTACGCCCTCATGTTCCGCTTGCAGATGCGCCAGGTGGACGCGAAGATCTCCAAGCGGGCTGGGATCATCGACAAGGACGTGTTGTTCGCGGGCCGTTTCCTCTTGGTCAAGCTGAACAGCGGCCGTCCTTTGATCAACGCCATCGAGGACGCGACGAAGAGCTACGGCATCAGCAACGAGTACTTCAAGGAGATCATCAAGGACATCGACCTCGGCACCTCGCTTGAGGACGCCTTGGAGAAGGCCACGACGAACTGCCCGTCGAAGAAGCTGAAGAAGATCCTCTTCCAGATTACGAACGCGCTGAAGATAGGCACTGATGTGACCAACTTTCTCGAGTCCATCCTCGATGAGATCGCCGAGGAGCAGCTCATCGAGATCCAGCGCTATGGCAAGAAGCTGAGCAGCGTGACCATGTTCTTCATGCTCATCGCTGTCGTGTTGCCGTCGCTGGGCATGACCATGATCGTGGTCATCATCAGCCTCATCAACATCACCCTTAGCGGGGTCGATTTCATGCTCATCATCCTTGGCTTGATGTTCATCCAGTTCATCTTCCTCACCACGTTCAAGTCGATCAGGCCGAACGTGAACATATAGGAGACTTGAGAATGGCTTTCGAGTTCCTCGCGGAGATCGGGCAGGCGTTCGTGCCGAAGCGGTTCAGGCCGAACCTGCGTAACTACCTGCTGAAGGCAGGCATAGATGACGTGCCGTACAAGTTCTTCGGAGGCTTGTTCTTCTCGGCGGTGTTCTTCACCATCGTGACCTACTTCGCCTTCTTGCATAAGGAGATCGCTGATAGGGGTTTGTTGGTGGTGGGCTTCACCGCTTTCTTCTACGTCCTTCTCGTCGCGCTCGTGCTGAGCGGCATCATCATCCTGTTCATCTATTTCTACTTGAACATTAAGATTTACAACCGCACCAGGGACCTCGAGGACAAGCTGGTCGACTACTTGACCTTGGTCTCCACTAATCTTAAGGGGGGCTTGTCGTTCGAGAAATCGTTGTGGATGAGCATCAAGCCTGACTTCGGCATCTTGGCGAAGGAGGTTGGTTTGGTGTCGAAGAAGGTGATGACGGGCAACGACTTGTCAGAGGCGTTGATCGAGTTCAGTATGAAGTATGACTCTCCTAATCTGCGCAGGAGCATTAACCTCATCATCGGCGAGATTGAGAGCGGCGGCGCCATCGTTGAGGTCATCGACAAGGTCATCGAGAACCTGCGCAAGACGAGGCTGTTGAAGGCGGAGATGGCCGCGTCGACGGTCACGTTCATGATTTTCATCGGGGCCATCGTCTTGTTCATCTCGCCGGTGCTGTTCGCCTTGTCGGGCCAGCTCTTGCAGGTCATCATCGGCTTCGCTGCCAAGATCGGTGGCAGTTTGGGGAACTCTAGCCAGGTGGCGCTGCCCATCACCATTAATGAGATCTCGCTCGATCCCCAGCTGTTCAGGAATTTCTCGATGATGGCCATCACGACTATCAGCGTCTCCTCGGCGTTCATCATCAGCATCATCGAGAAGGGGAACATCAAGGGCGGCTTGCGTTACGTGCCGTTGTTCGTCACCGTCGCGCTCATCGTGTTCATCCTGGCGAGCCGTTTGTTGACCGGGGTGTTCGGGAACTTCGTGCAATTCTGATGTTGTTGTTGTCGCCTTGGAGAAAGAAAAAAAAGGCCCCCGTGGCTTGTGGTTGTTAGG
Source organism: Candidatus Woesearchaeota archaeon (assembly GCA_016927245.1). Lineage (GTDB taxonomy): Archaea > Nanobdellota > Nanobdellia > Woesearchaeales > WJKR01 > WJKR01. The sequence continues at coordinate 10,271 of JAFGNA010000002.1, read as the reverse complement.
GGTGGGGGAGTTAGGTGGTTTTGACAAGAAGTCAAAAGCCGCCGGGAGCCGTTGAACGTCATGATTTCAGGATGAACTGCTTGGGGGGCCTTCTGAGTTCTTGGAGCCACATCAGGCCTATCTTCATCATGTTCTTGTTGAACTTCTCTGATATCTTGTACGTTTTTTTGTACAGGTCGTAGTCGATGAGGCCCATGGTCTTCATGGGGGTGAGGATGCGGTCGTAGAACTGCCGCTTGTTGTAACTAATCTTGAGTTGTTGCTTCCTGGCCACGGGGCTTTTGGCGTCGCTGGTCTCGACGAGGGTGCCTTCGTGCAGGGCGGTGGCGAACATGCTCATCTCTGTCTTCCCTATCTCGCCGTCTTTCATCTTCATCTGCTCGAGGAGCAGCTTCGCGACGATGACCTGTTGCTTGGTGGCGAAGATGATCTCGAAGATGCTCTCCGGCATGTTGAATTGGTCGAACAGGATAACCATGTATGCTACTATACCACTACCAATATATAAATGTTTCGATTTGTATAGGGATTAGTATACTAGAAGCGCGTAGAGGTCAAGTTCATTTATAAACAACGCGAGAAAGTCACAAGCCACGCCGAGCAAGATCATGCGTGAGGGCACGGAAGGTCTCGAACGGGTGCGCAGACGTGCCGTACGGCGCAATCACGCGGAGACCCCCAGGAGAGGCCGTGTTGACCTCTATGAGCCGCCCATCAATGACATCGACGCCGATGAAAGGCACGCCCTCCGCGCGCAACGTGCCGGCGATGTCCTCACACATCCGCACCTCGGCAGGCAGGAGAGGGAGATCGACATAGCCACCACCAGCACTGATATTGTTCACGTACTTATGAGGATTATACCTTCCCAGATGGCCGAGCACGCAACCATCATAGCAGATGACGCGCTTGTCCCCCCTATTCGGGATGAACTCCTGCAAGAGGTACTTGCCAGGACGCTCCTGGGCCAAGCCAAAGAGGCGTTCGCCCTGCTCGGCCAAGGCAGAGCGGTCCAGCAGCTCAATACCCTTCCCCCCAGTGCCATTCACCGGTTTGAGAATCGTCGAATCATAAGAGAAGAGGAAGCCCTCAACATCAGCCTCAGGGGTAAGCAGCAAGGAATCAGGGAGGTAGTGCGGGAAGACCTCGAGCTCATAAGTCTTCTCAGAGGTACGCAGCACCCCTGAAGGGGCGTTGACCACAGGAACAACCCCCTCAAGATACCGCTGCGACTCGGCGACCGCCGGCGTGAACGGGTAATAGATGAAGAACAAGGCATCATAGTCCTGCGGGGAGAGCAGAGGCCCGCCAGGCACCACGCTCGTCACGGCATCGCCGCAGTCATGAAGGTACTGGTAGACATCGTAGTCCTTGTCCTGCTCGGCCATGAGGCCCTCCAGGCTCTTGCGGGCCACGAGCCCGAAACGCATCAGCGGACCACCTCGCACATAACAGGATGCGCTCGCAGCGAGGGCCGGAAATAATGAGCATCCATCACGCGGTGCAGCGTCCTTGCCAACGCATCATCCACGACGCCACCAGCGGCATCGACGCAACGCCGCAGCACAGCACCAGGGGACTCGTCCTCAGGGCACAGGTACGCCTCCGCCAACAAGCGCTCATCGGCCGACAAGCCACCAGCGCAGTACGCCGTGAACGAATCAACATAAAGGGACACCTCAGGGTCGTGCGTGCCGAGCCGCAACGCCTGCTCGCTCAACCGGGAAAGATACGCGTACTGCTCCTCATGACTCTCCGTGCCGGTCAGCGCGTATAGTAGCCGCTCCTCCCCAGCAACGCCTTCGGCCACGATGCGGCGCATACCGCCTAGCAGCAAGGCAGAATAGCCGATAGACCTGGCTATGTCAGGGTTCGCGCCGGCAGTCCTCGTCTCGACCGTGCCGTGCCTCGTCAGGCGGACAGGACCCGCTATCGAGTTGTAGCTGTCCATAATGCCGTCGATGCTCACCGCCCGCTCGGCGGCCAAAGACTGGAAACGGACGAATTCCTCCTCGAGCTCGTGCAGGTAGGAAGCAAAGCTCCTCTTCAATGGCTGCAGGCCGCTCTGGTAGGCGAACTCGCCGTACACCTCGTTGCGATAGGTCAGCAAGCGGGCGTTCCACACGCCCTTGCGGGGGCTCGCACCCATCGTCGCGATGCCGACAGGGTCTGCTGCTATGAGGAAGTTCACCTGGCGGACGCAATCGTCATCGTCAGGCAGCAGCGCGAAGTGCGTGTGCTGGCCAACGATGCCGCCGCATCGAGAGAACTTGTCGCCGAGCAGTCTTGCCTTGGCCTCATAGCGAGGGCCGCTGCGCAGCACCGGCGTGAAGTCGCCGTAGGCCATGTCTAGGGGGAGCACGCGGAGGTTCTCCTGCTCTGCCACGCTGGCAAGGGCGCGCAGCTTGGCGTAGAGATCGTCACGGACCGCGAAGATGTCCCCAGGGATAGTGTTCACTTCTATCATGGCCTTGCTGCACTCAGGGATGACGCCGGGGAGGCCGTGCGCGAGCAGGCGGTCAGCCTCGTTGGCCGGCCTGTAGTGCTCATCGAGCACGAGCAGCTCCAGTTCCATGCCCACCGTGATGTCTTTCATGCGCTTCACCGAACCCTGATTATAGCGAGCCGTTCAGTTATAAACACCGGTCCAGAAGAAAAGAGTAACAAAAGAAAACTATTTAAATAATCAATGTATATGTACCAACATGGACCCCAATAAATTGCGTAGATTCTTGTTCCACCTCCTGAACGACAGCCGCATCACGACCAAGCAACTCGCCCGACTCCTCGATATAAGCCAGCAGACAGCGAGCTACACCCTCCAGAAGCTAGAGAAGGACAAGACCATCCTGAACTACCAAACCATCGCGGACCCAGCGAAGCACGGGCTAGTCAACGCGCTGCTCCTCCTCCACTACCACGACTTCGACCACCAGAAAACCGCGGCGGTCAAGCGAGCGCTGAAACAAGACCCTGACGTCGTCCGCGTAGAGGAAGTCAGCCAAGGAGCAGACCTCATGGTAGAGTACTGCGTCCCGAACCTCTCCTACTTCAACAAGCAGTACAAGTCATTCCTGTACTCGTTCAAGGACGCCATGGGCGTAGCGGAAGCGCACGTCGTCATCGTAAAGCACCACTACACCAAGAACTACCTGCACAAGCGGCACTTCGACATCAAGGAAACCATCACGTGCGGGGACCGGGACATCATCGCCATGAACGACAAGCAGCGAGCAGTGCTCCAAGCACTCATCAACGACCCCCGAGCAGCCATGACCAGCATCGCGAAGAAGACCAAGATCGACGCGAAGACCGTGACCGCCACCAAGAAATGGCTCGAGCGGAAGAAGATCATCAGAGGCTACACCGCATACCTCGACCACGAGAAGCTAGAAATCACCCGAGAGCACATCTTCATCACCCTCTCCTTCGAGGACGAGGTGGAAGAGTACAGATTCCTAGAGTTCTGCAAGCAACACAAGAACATCATCACAGTGACCAAGATCATAGGCCCGTACGACCTCTTCATCACCACAGAAAGAATGGGCAAGGAACGGCACGTCATCAACGACCTCAGGAAAGCATTCACGGTCAAGAACTACCGCACACTCATATCGGACGCCATCACCAAGTACGACTTCGTCCCGCGCAACGAGAACGGGAAAGCTTAAAAGAACGAACGAGAGGACGAGCGACCATGGAACGACTGCAACCCACAAGACTCACCGCCCCGGCAGGCACGGAGCGACTGGACCGCGAGCTCCTCCGCCACCTCACCGCCGCATCTGACATCATGGGACAGCTCTTCCTCCGACAGGCGTACAGCAAGAACGAAGCGGTGCTCGCAAGCCTCAAAGAGAAGGGCGACCACGCATCACTAGAGCGATTCCGCACGCACTACGGCCCGTTCGACCGCACCGAGCACGACAAGCCGTTCATCACCGGGCATGAGAAGCCGAAAGGAGCCGCGTTCTACCCCGACGACCTCACCAAGCAAGAATGGGACTGCTGGCTCCGACGACACCCCGAAGACCGCGAATCCTTCACCAACCACTACACCATCATCAGGCGAAAAGAAGACAGGCTCATCGCGATTCCCTACCACGACCACTACGCAGACCTCCTCGCGAAGGCGGCAGAGCACCTCCAGCAAGCGGCAAAACACGCGGACAACGAGTCGCTGCGGCGCTTCCTCGAACTGCGCGCACAAGCGCTCCTCACGGACGACTACTACGAGAGCGACGTGGCCTGGCTGGACCTCGACTCCTCATTAGAGGTCACCATCGGTCCGTACGAGGTGTACGAGGACCGGCTCAACGGCATCAAGGCAGCATACGAATCCTTCATCGGCCTCGTGGACGAAGAGGCAACGGCCGAGCTACGCCACCTCGAAGAGCACGTGCAGCTCCTGGAAGAACGACTGCCGCTGCCTGACGAGCACCGAGCGAACCGTAGCGGGCGGCGAGCGCCTATCAGGATCGTCAACCTCCTGCACAGCGCAGGGGACGGCCGTGCAGGCATCCACTTCACCGCGTTCAACCTGCCCAACGACGAGCGCGTGCGCCAAGAGAAAGGGAGCAAGAAGGTCCTGCTCAAGAACGTAGCCGAGGCGAAGTTCGCCACGTGCTGGCAACCCATCACCCAACGGCTCCTCGACGACGAGACCAGGAAGCATTGCTCGTTCGGCGCGTACTTCCTCCACATCCTCCTGCACGAGATCAGCCACGGCATCGGCCCAGGCATCATCAAGAAGGACGGCCGGGAGACCACGGTGAACAAGGAGCTCAAAGAAAGCTATCCGTTCATCGAAGAGGCAAAGGCCGACCTCTTGGGCGTCCACAACGCATCCGTCCTCGCCGAGAGCGGCGTCCTGGAGAAAAGGATGGCCGAGGAAGTCCTGGTCACGTACGTCGCGGGAATCTTCCGCAGCATCCGCTTCGGGCTAGGCGAGGCGCACGCCGGCGCGAACATGCTCGCGTACAATTGGCTCGAAGAGCAAGGAGCGGCCAGGCTGGAAGGAAGAAGATTAGTGATCGACCGCGATCAAGCCAAGGAATCATTGCTCCTGCTCGTCAAGCGACTACTCCTCATCGAGGACGAGGGCGACCGGGCCGGTGCTGAGGCGCTGCTCAAGAAGTATAACATCATGCCAGGGCACGTCAAGGAGGTCCTCGACGGCATGAGCGACATCCCCATCGATATCAAGCCAATAACCCCGCTCGGAAAATGAACATCTACTGCTTCTCGGACTTCCACAACCGCTACGAGCTCCTGCCTCAGATGGGTGAGCGGGCGAGAAACGCTGATCTCATCGTGTGCGCAGGAGACCCCACTGTGTTCGAGTTCGACCTGGACAAGACGCTCAACGAATTCAGCAAGTGGCGGAAGCCCGTGCTCCTCATCCATGGCAACCACGAGGAGGCAAGGACGCTCAGGGAGGCGTGCAAGCGGTATCGCCGGCTCTCGTTCGTGCACGGCGAGGAGGTCGTGCAAAAAGGCGTGCGGCTCCTGCTCTGGGGCGGCGGCGGGTTCGGCAGCCACGACAAGGGGTTGGAGGAGCAGGTGAAGGAATGGGCGAAGAGCGCGCACGCAGCCCTACCCACCGTGCTCGTCACGCACGCACCGCCAGACGGGACGAAGCTGGACCGCATCCACGGCAAGCACGTCGGGAACAGGAGCGTGAACCAAGCCATCAAGCTACTCAAACCCCTGTACGCCGTGTCAGGCCACATCCACGAGGCGGAAGGCGCAGAGGACGAGATAGGGAACACCGCTTGTTACAACCTCGGACCGCTAGGCAGGATCATCACGATCGGCTGATAAGGAATAATGATTCTCCAACAGGAGATTCCAAAACATTATTATAGTCAGTGAGAAGGCTGTCAGTGCGTGCAGGAACGCATGCGAGGGTTGGTCAGAAAAGGGTATGATGAGGGGAGATACGAGGAGGCGTACGCGAGGGGGAACGCCTCCCTCGACCCTTTCGAGCGGTGCCTGTGCGACGAGCTGGCCGCCCGTGTCGGGGGGCAAGGAAAGCTGCTCGACCTCGGTTGCGGCGTCGGCCTTCCTTATGACCGGTACTTCAGCGAGAAGGGATTCTCCGTCACCGGCGTCGACATCTCGGCGAAGCACGTCGAGCGCGCACGGAGGAACGTGCCGTCCGGGACGTTCCTGGTAGGCGACTTCTTCAGCGAGGACGTCAAGGGACGGTTCGACGCGGTCGTCTCGTTCTACGCCATCTTCCACATCCCGAGAGAAGAGCACGAGCGATTGCTGGAACACGTCGCTTCCTTGCTAAGAGAGGGAGGGCACATCCTCCTCACCCTCGGCGCTGACGACATGGCGTGCGAGGTGAGCGAGGATTTCGCCGGCGCGCCCATGGCCTGGAGCTCGTACGACGCGGAGAAGAACAAGGCGCTGGTCGAGGAGGCTGGCTTCGACCCTTTGTTAGTGGCGGAGGATTACCGTGAGGAGAGGCACTTGTGGGTTCTCGCGAGGAAGCGGTGACGCCCAGGACGCGCATGGCGCCGACTGAAGAGCCACTCCCCAGGAAGAGGAACCATTAAATAGTCTCCCCGCCCGAGCAACCCCTATGAAGGCCCTCGTCGCTTACTATTCTCGGACGGGCAACACGCAAAAGGTCGGCCGGGCCATCGCGAAGCGGTTGGGAGCGGACGCCGATGACATCATTGACCGGACGCCGAGGAAAGGGCTCATCGGGTGGCTCCGTGGCGGCAGGGACGCGCTCCGCAAGCGGCTCACCATCATCACGACGAAGAAGCGGCCGGAAGACTACGACCTCGTCATCATCGGCACCCCTGTCTGGGCGGCCACCCTGGCGCCCGCGGCGAGGACGTACCTGGCCGAGCACCGGCTGAGAAAGGTCGCGTTCTTCTGCACGTACGGCGGCAAGCCTGGCAGGACGTTCAAGGACATGGAATCATTGAGCGAGAAGCCCTTGGCGACGCTCGGCCTCCGGCAGAAGAACCTCGATGACAATCGAGCCGTCAAGGAGTTCTGCGACGCTATCAAGAAAAAGAAAAAACAAAGATAGTATCAGGAGAACGCGCACACCGGGACGCACACCTCGATGCAGATCTCCGCGTCGGGGTCGTGCCTGCACGCCGAGGCGCAGCCGTCATACGTGCCGCCGAGGTTCTCGCACTGCTCCTCGGACATGCCCTCGCACTCCTGGTACTCAGGAAGCCAGGTGCCGTCGAAGGACCAGCAAGCACCCTCGGGGTTCACGGCGTCCTCGCACGCGCCGTCCGTGATGTTGAACGCGCCCGCTGCTTCGGCCACGCACCGGTTGCTGAACGTCTGCTGTACGGGCAGGCATGGCTCCGTGACGCACTGCACCTGGGCGAATCCGCATACCGGCTGGTATTCCATGGTGCACGCCCAGTCGCCGCCGCTGGCGTCGATGACCTTGCCGTCCGCTAGGGAGAGGGTGTTCCTCGCACCGTTGCGGTCGAGCTCGACGGTGTAGCACGCGTCGCAGTTGTCTGCGAGGAGGACTTCTGTGACAGTCCACCCTTCGGAGCTGAGGCTCTGGACAGCGATCCTCGCCGCTGCCCGTTGCTCCTCATCGAGCTCCCAGGAGCGGGTGCACGCGCCGACCTCCTCGTCATAGGAGTAACCGGCGGCCACTAAGCAGTTGTGCTCGTCGCGCTCGCCGCCGATGGGCTCCTGATCAGTATCGTTGCCTGTTATGGTCTCAGCGAAGGTTTGCTGGCCGGTGCTGCACTGTCGCGGATAGGATTCCATGATGGGGTAGCCCGCGGCGACGCATTCCTCGAAACTGTTGATGCTCTCTTCCTGGGCGCACGCCAATAACAGGAGGGCGGCCGCCACCAATAATCCGATGATGAAGGTTCTCATGTCGATTCACCCTTGTGTTTTTGCTGCTAAAGATAAGGAAATATATAAATGCTGTTTTCGATGCGAAGGCGGTTGCAGTTATCACCTCCCTAGGGGCAGTCATTGGCCACCCCATATATTTATATATGATTGGGGGAGTGATAAGTGGTTGGCATGGTAAGAGCGTTTTTCAAGCCTGACGGAAAGAAGGTCGTGGTAGCGGTCCTGCTCCTCGTGGTGACAGGTCTCCTGGGCTTCAAGCTGCTCTCCGTGGGCCTGCGGAACTCGCTCGTGCCCGTCGCGTTGGTGTTAGGATTCCCTCTCTCCCTCTTCATGAGCGCAGGAGGCATCATTGGGGGTATCATCGGCTTCTTCTTGGAGGTCGCTTGGCTCTACCTCCTCGCCTGCGCGTTGGTAAAGCTTGCTAGGTTCGTCAAGAACAAGGCGTCCTTGGTGCGGTGGGACGCGAGGAGGAGCGTCATACTGGGTGCCGTCGTCGTGGTCGGGCTCCTGTCCTATGCCTTCTTCGCGTTCGGGTGGGGTGACGTCTTCGTCCCGGCGGCGGATGACAGCAGGGCCACGGCAGCGGGCATCAACGAGGTAGTGCGGGCGAACAACGAGTTCGCCATGGACCTTTACGCCCAGCTGAACGAGGAGCCCGGCGAGAACGTTTTCTTCTCTCCTTGGAGCATCTCCACTGCCGTGGCGATGGTGTACGAGGGCGCTCGTGGGGACACCGCTGGCGAGATACGGGGCGTCTTCGGGTTCCCGGAGGACGACGCGACGCGGCGGTCCGCGTATGCCAGGGTGTTGAACACTCTGAACAAGGCCAGAGGGAAGTACGAGCTCGGCATGGCCAATGCTCTCTGGTTGCAGGATGGATATCCGTTCCTGGCATCGTACAAGGACACTATCGAGCGGTATTACCTGGGCGAGGTGAGGAATCTCGACTTCGTCAACAATCCGGGCGGCGCGAGCGCTGATATCAATAGATGGGCCTCCAAGCACACGAACCACAAGATAAGGGAGGTGGTCTCCCCGGACATGTTCCATGACCTCAGCCGCGCCGTCCTGACGAACGCGATCTACTTCAAGGGGAAGTGGGAGCACCAGTTCGACAAGAAGGACACGGCGCCGGAAGATTTCACGCTCGCCTCGGGCTCGAGCGTCGCGGTCCCGATGATGCGGCTCACGGACGACGAAGTGAGGCTCAACTACACCGAAGCTGATGGCGTGCAGGTGCTCGAGCTGCCCTACCAAGGGGACAAGGTGTCCATGCTCGTCCTCCTCCCGAGGACGGAGCCACCGGACCAAGAGACGCAGCTGTGGTTCGGGCCTGAAAGGGCAGAGCCGCAGCTCTGCGATATGGCCCAGCTCGAGTCGCTGTTGACTGAGGAGCAGCTCAAGGAGTGGCGTGAAGGGCTCGTGCCGGAGACCGTCTATGTCTACTTGCCCAAGTTCACGTTCGAGACCTCCTACGCGTTGTCAGACCACTTGCGGCGCATGGGTATGAGCCTGCCGTTTACGTGGCCAGGCGCGGATTTCTCCGGGATGGACGGGACGGACTTGTTGTACATCGAGGAGGTCTTGCATGATGCGTACATCGACGTCTACGAGGAGGGCACCGAGGCTGCCGCGGTGACGACGATCACGATGGCAGCGGGGGCTATGCGTCCTCGCTACGTCGTGTTCAGGGCGGACCACCCGTTCCTCTTCCTCATCCAGGAGCGGGAGACGGGGAACATCCTGTTCATGGGGAAGGTCGCCGACCCGAGATAAGAAGAAAAATTATTCTTTAGCTAAGAAGCTCCACCAAGGTTTTTCAGTTTCTTCTATGATTCCGGTCTCCGCATTGATCTGGCTCTTTACCACCATCTTGGCTTTGATGAAACCGATAATCCTCACATCTTTTTTTCCAGTGATTTCATAAACCGGTTTTCCGACATCCTTTAATTCTATCTCATAATCCTGTAATCCCAATTGGCTCGTCGCGGTTTCTGAAGCAATTGATGGCATCACCTTTACTTCTTTGTCACCCTGTGAAGTTTCCATCAATAACCGTTCTTCTTCAATCACTAACCTGTTTGAAGTCCTGACAGAAGTTGATCCTTCCCTTATCGAAACGGCGTCCTCGGCAATCTTCTCTACAGAAATATTTCTCGGGCCTTCAGACGTGACGATTCCAACCGTGACAGGTTTCTCTTCTGTCGTCGGACAAGTGATAACATTTCCCGTACAAACGCAATTTTCAGGGCAGACGAACTCGTGACATCTGAATATCTTGCATCCAGCTCCATCATACTCACCCGTAAAGTATGGCCTTTCACCATCATCACAAACAGGCATGACACAAACAACCTCATGCGTAGGACAACGGTAAACCTCACAACCACTTTCGTCTACCTCACCAG
>JAFGNA010000015.1 GCA_016927245.1 Candidatus Woesearchaeota archaeon | reverse complement strand
TTCGTCTGATGGCAACCATTCCCTCGTGTATTTCAGCGTGGACAACGTGGGCAACGTGGAGGCGAACACGACGGTGTACGCCCTGCTCGACACGACCGACCCGCAGTTCGACTCGTTAGGAGACCCTGTTGACCAGCTCGTCACGAACATCACCCTTGTCTCGTTCGGTTTCATGTCGTCCGACTTGCTTGATGCGAGCCTCACGTACACGTTGTTCGTGGACGGTGCCGCGACGGCGACGACCGGCGCGACCAGCAACGTCTCCTGGACGAACTTCAGCCATGACTTCTCGGTGCACGGCATGTACAACTGGACCGTCCAGGTGGCTGATGACGCGGGCAACGCGGTGAACAGCACCACCCGCTACCTCGCCGTGGACACCGCTGCTCCTGACGTGCCGGTCATCAACTCGCCGGCCAACGAGTCCTGGACTGATGATGACACGCCCGAGATCAACTTCACCTTGACTGACGATGTCGATGACAACCTCACGTACCACGTGTTCATCAACGGGGTTTCCTCGCCGCAGCTCTGGGCGCTCAACGGCACCCCGACCGTGGTCTCGGCGGCTGTCTCCTTGCCTGAGGGGCCGAACGAGGTTGTCATCCAGGCGACTGATGATGTTGGGCAGTCGACGAACAGCTCCCTCTGGGTGATCAACATCGACACGGTGATGCCGGTAGTCACCTTGTTGCTCTCCCCTGTTGATGGGTTGTGGTTGAATGAGACGAACGTGACGTTCTCGTTCAACTCATCAGATAATCTTGATGGCGAATTGAATTACACGTTATTCATCAATGATACCAATGCGGCGACCGGCGTGACTGCTGGCAACGGTACTCCTACAGAGTTCTGGGCCGTTATCGGTGGCGGCGATGGATGGTATTCCTGGCTCGTCCAAGTGGTTGATGAGGCGGGTAACGCCGCTAATTATTCGTCATCGTGGACGTTCGGCGTTGATACTGTTGCTCCTTCGACGTCTAATGACGCGCCTGCTGGCTGGGTGAACGACCCGTTCAATGTCACCCTGACGCCTGTCGATGCTGGTTCGGGCATGAACGCGACGCGGTACTCGCTCGACGGCAGCGCCTTGGCCGAGGGAGAGGTCATCCCTATCGTGACGGACGGCAACCATACCATTGTGTTCTTCAGCGTGGATAATGTGGGTAATGTCGAGGCCAATAAGACTGTTTATGCGTTGCTCGATGCCACCGTCCCTTCTGTCATCTTGGGGTCGCCGGCCAACAGCGCTACTGAATCCTCGACCACGGTGGGCTTCAGCTTCAACTCGTCCGACGTCCTTGATGGCGACGGCGTCCTCAATTACACGTTGTTCATCAACGGTACGGCCAACAATACAGGGGTCACTACCGGTAACAAGTCTTGGACGAACTTCTCCGTGAGCGGTTTCGAGAGCAGTACTACTTATTCTTGGCTCGTCCAGGTCGAGGACGAGGCGGGGAACAAGGTGAACTCCTCGGAGCGGACGTTCAGCGTCGCCATCATCTATCCGACCTCTGCGCCTGAGCTGACCAGCGCTGTTGACAGCGATACTGATGGCAACGTCTATCTTGCCTGGGCTGCTGACCCGGAAGCCGATTATTACCGCGTGTATCGTGACTCGTCCGAGATCACCGATGCTTCTGGCCTCGCCCACCTCTTCGAGACCGCTGACAACACGACATTGTCGTATATCGATAACACGACGACGAATGGCACCACGTATTGGTACGCGGTCACGACCGTGTTCACGGGCGGCATCGAGAACCAGTCGGTCATCAACAACAGCTTGAACGTGACCCCTGAGGACGCGGTCTTGCCTGAGTCCCCTGATAACGTCGCTGCTTCCACCGGTGCTGACGGCTCGGTCACGGTGACGTGGGACGCGGTCGTCCTTGATGTCGATGGCGGCTCGGAGACCGTGGGCAACACGTACCGCGTGTTCAGGACGACGAACGCCTCGTCGTTCGACCCTGATAGCCTGAACGCGTCTACTGACGTGCTGCTCACCACTACTGGTGGCTTGACGTACACGGACACGGCTATGACGACTGGGACGAACTACACGTATGTCGTCACGTCCTTGGATGACGGCGCGAACCACAATGGCAATGTGTCGTCGCAGAACAGTGTCGCCATCGAGCCGTCTGCGTGCACCACGTCTTATTCGTACGGCAGCTGGAGCTCGTGTATCGGTGGTTCTCAGTCACGGACGGGTACGCGCACGTGCTATGGCGGCGGCGACACTACGGATACGCAGACGCAGTCGTGCTCGAGCTCGAGCGGCGGTTCGAGCGGCACGTGGTCTCCTCCGAACCCGAGGGCGGCCAAGGTCTTCGCCGAGCTTAACAAGACGCACCCTGCTGTCATGAAGGTGACTGATGAGGAGTTCGGCCTGACGACTATCACTATTACCGTGCAGAACCCGGTGAAGAACGTCGAGATCACTGTTGAGAAGCTCGATGGCAAGCCTGCTTCGGTGACGCATGAGGTGCAGGGCAAGGTGTACCGCTACCTCGAGTTGAAGAAGCGTAACTTGGCCGATGCTGACATGGATGGCAACGCGAGGATCGCGTTCAAGGTCTCCAAGGAGTGGATGAACGAGCACGGGTTCTCGCCGGGTGACGTGGCGTTGCTGCGTTACACTGATCGGTGGGAGGAGCTCGTGACGAGGATGACGGGCAGTGACCCTGATAACTTGTTGTTCGAGGCGGAGGTGCCTGGCTTCAGCTATTTCGCTATTGGCGAGAAGTCTTCGGTGACTGCTGCTCCTGCTGAGGAGCCTGTGGCTGCTGAGCCCGTGGCTGAGCCTGTCGCTCCTGCTGATGAGGACGTTCCTGCGCCGCAGCCCCCGATGCCTCCTCCTGCTCCGAGCGTGCCTGACGCTGATGTGCCTGCTGATGCGGGTCGGCGTGGCGGCGCGCTCTTGGTGTGGGTCATTGGTGGCATGGTGCTCGTCGCGCTCGTCGTGGCGTTCTTGTTGGGGTCGAAGAAGGAGTCGTTGCCGCCGCCTCCTGAGCGCCATCATCATAAGTGATTATTTTTTTCCTTTCTTTTCTTTTAGGTGTTGTTCTTGTTTTTGTACGTGTCCTTGACGTAGTTGAAGATGGCGCATCGTTGCGTGTCGTTGTAGCCTTTGAGGGGTTGGCTGCCTTTCGGGCCGAACCGTCTGGGGAAGTACTTGATGAGCGCTTGCGTCTTGAGTTCGCTGCCTTCGAAGAGTGAGTCGGTGTATCCTTCGGTGGCTTTGAGGAAGCGCTCGATGGTGTCTTCCTTGCTCGCGGGCTTTTCTTGGCGGGTGATGATGCGTTCAAGCCCTTTCAGGGCTTCTTGGAGTTGGCTTTCGAGGTCTGCTTTTCCTTGCTTGTATTCTTCGTGCAGTTCTGGCTCGATGCCGAGCTCGTCGCAGAGGCCTGCGTAGGTGGCGTGGTCGCCTGCTGAGAGCGCTTGTCGTCGTTCCTTGTCTTTGCTCCTTAGGTATGCTTGTAGGGCGTAGTTCGTCTCGTGGTCTCGCATGGGGGTGTTATGGGCGCCGCAACTATATAAATCTTCCTATTTTTACTACTATTTGGTGAAGAAAAGGTGTTTTGAACGGTTGCTATCAGATAGGCATCACCTGCCAAGAGAGAAAAGAAGGATTCACTCCACGAACACGCCCTGGAGGGAGCCTTCCTGGCCAGGCCTGTTCGTGACGCGCACCTTGCCCTTATCCGTCACGACGACCGCGCCCCTGGTCAAGATGTTACGGCGCACGAAATGCCTGTTCGCGGCGTTCTCGGCCACGCGCTCAATCTTCGCCTGGACGTGCTTGCCCTTGGCGTCCACGACGTTCACCACCCCGATAGAGAGCAAGCGGTTCTTCTCCCTGCCGCCCTTCGCCCGGGAAGCGACGATGCGCTTCTCACCGATGGTCGGGTTAGCGGGAGAATTGCCCTTGTGGCGCAGCCGCTTGGTCGGCGCGCCCTTGTAGCGCGCACCGGACGGCTTGCGGTTCGACCGCTTCTGGACGATGACCATGACGCCCTGAGAATAACAGGCCGTTTAAAAACGTTGTGGTCGCGGAAGAGGCATAAACTTTATAAAAGCAAGGGCAATCCACGACTATGAAGGGCGGGCGAACCCCTCTTCCCATCAGGTGAAGCACATGGAACCAGCACGACCATTGGACGCCCTCAACAGGGCCAGGAACAAGCGCGTCATCGTCGAACTCAAGAACGGCCGGCAATACATCGGCACCCTCATCGCGTTCGACATCCACATCAACATCGTCCTCGAACAGGCAGAGGAACGGGTCGACGGCGAAGTCACCAGGAAGCTCGGCACGGTCTTCATCAGGGGCGACACCATCACCATCGCCAGCCCGCAATAATCAGGCTATATTAATAGTATAATAGGTTGTGATCCGGCATGAGCAAAGGGACGCCCAGCATGGGCAAGAAATCAGGCAAGAAGACGCACATCGTCTGCCGCAGGTGCGGCGATCGCACCTACCACGTCAACAAGAAGCGGTGCAGCAGCTGTGGCTACGGCAACTCGGCCAGGCAGCGCAGCTACGCCTGGCAGAAGAAATAAAGCGCTTTTTTTCGCCACGCCCTCTCCTTCTCGAGAAGACCAAAAGAAATGGTGCGGGGAGTAGGATTCGAACCCACGTAGGCACTCAGCCAACGGCTCCTAAGGCCGCCCCGTTTGACCGCTCCGGCATCCCCGCGAGGCAACGCTGCCCAGCCAGGCGCGGCACTGCTTTAAGTGCCTTCCGGTCCTGGGCCGCCCCCGTCGCGAGCGCACCGGAACCTTTAAAATGAAGACTGCGGAAAACAAGCGCCACTTTAAAAACACTCGTTGTCGTATCTCCACAATGATAACTGCTCCAACCCCTCTAATTCCCGGACGAGAAAACCCCTCTCTCTTCTCTCAGAAAAGCCCCGAACCGCCCCTGCGAAAAGTTTATAAACAAGTAAGGACACTACTCGCCCTACACGAGTCATGGTATGCGTGGTGTGTGTGCAGGCTTAAATTAATGGTTGTCCACCAAAGGATAACCATTAGCGCAAACTGCATGGACGCCGGGCGCATAGCATTGCACTGGTCGCAGAGAGAGAAAACACGGAGGTGTTTTGAATGAATGTAAAGAAAGCGATTAAGCGAATAGCTGCGCTCGCCGCGGGAACCACCATGGTCACCGCGACGATCATGGGAGCTATGGCTTATGACCTGAGCGATTACCCAACACCGTTCATCGAGGACGGTCTGTTCGTAGGCAAGCTCGTCATAGGCCAGGAAGCCCAAGTGCAGGACGTCATGGGCGCGATTGACCTCGCGGCCAGCCTGCAAGCGGCAGCGGTGGAAGAAGCAGGGAGTGCTGATGGCGTCACGTCAATCAGCGCCAGCGGCGGCGTGCTGATCAACACGAACAGCGACGACGTGCACATCGGCGACGATGTCGGCGCGATTAACATAGACTACGACGAGGATGACCTTCCCGACCTGCTCGCGACCGGCAACTTCAAGGACGACGACCGCAAGGAGATCGAGTATGACCAGAGCGTCAGGCTCGGCAGCATGACCGTGGAGTACGGCCAGCTCGACTACGACACGTACGGCAAGGACAGCCCCGAGTTCTACCTTGACCTGGGCGGCAGCTCCACGATGACTTTCATCGTCGAGTTCGACGACGAGGTCACCGTCGCGAAGCTCACGAAGTCGCAGAGCATCGAGATGTTCGGCATGAAGTACACCTTCGACCCGAACATGGCGGTTGGTGACGACGAGCTGATCCTGTACGGATCAGACCTCTCGGTCACCGTGTCGCAGGGCGAAAAGGTCACCGTCGAAGTGGACGGTGAGGAGTACGACATCGAAGTGCTCGGCGGTACGGACGCGGGCATCGTGAACATCCGCGTCAGCGGCGACGGCACCGAGACCATGTCCATGACCGAAGGCGAGAGCGAGGACATCGCTGGCCTCGAGGTCTTTGTCGAGGACGTCTTCGTCAGCACCATCGGCGATGAGAGCATCTCGGCCAAGATATTCGTCGGCAGCGAGAAGATAATCATCCCGGACGATGCGATTGCCACGTCGTGCACGGTCGGCAGCATCACCGAGGAGATTACCATCGGTACCGACTCGGACACGCAAGTCTACGCCTGTGTCGAATCCACTGCTGGCGCTGACTTCAGCGACATAACGGCCCTGTACTTCGAGGTCAAGATGACGGAGTTCGAGCATCCGGACCTGGACAACGATGATTGGGAGTACATCCGCATGGGCGAGAAGTTCACGGACCCGCTGTTCGGGTTCGGCGTGCTGTTTGAAGGCATGGCACCCGCGGCTGACGCAGGAGAGGTCGCTGAGTTGAGCAGGAGCGGCGACGCGTACGCGTTGCAATTCAAGAACAACAAGGGCGACAGCTACAACGTCGAGGTCTACGAAGGCGTCAAGACCGGACCGGTACTCAATGAGGGCGACAACTTCGTTGACGGCTTCGTTGCTGACACCTTCGCCGAGGGAGAGTACTTCATCCTGAACAGCGATGACGGCGGCGACGCTGATGTCCAGAACACGTACATCTTCGAGGTGCGCGACATCGAATTCGACGACCTTGAGGTAACCCTTAAGGAGCTCGGCAGCAGCACGACCAAGACGTACAAGAGCGGCAAGCAGATAGAGGACACCGACGCATGGGTCGAGGTCGCATCAGGAGACGTATTCAACCTGGTGAACGACTCGGTCGCGACCGGTTCCTACGACTCGCATGACTACGTCGTGGCGAAAGGCGGCCTGACCATCACGTTGGGCGACGCTGACTCCGGCGCCGCTAACGTGACGTTCCTCGAGGACGAAGACGACCTGGATGACATCAGCAACGCGGATACGCTGACCGTGGACATCGCGGCTGACGCGGACGACTACCTCGTGCTCAACGGCACTGCGTGGACGCACTCGTCATATGCGGGCATCGCGGATGACGACAGCGACTACGAGTACGGGTTCAGCGAGTACGGCACGTGGTACGTCGAGGAAGTCGACAATGATGGCGACTACCTGAAGGCGTACTACAAGGAGGCGGAGACTGACTTCCACGTCTTCATCACCGGACCCGACGCGAAGATCGTCACCTCTGGCGGCAGCACCGGCACGAGCTACGTGATCAACGACCTGACCATCGGCCAAATCGCCATCTTTGACGACGAGGCCATGAGCATGCTCGGCGACACGCCGCTCATCGTCGTTGGCGGACCCGCAGTGAACACCGTGGCGTCGGAGCTCATGGGCAACCCCGTGGACCCGGCCGAAGGCTTCACGCAAGGCAGAGCGAAGATCAAGTTCTTCTCTGACGAGAACGCGATCCTCGTCGCTGGCTGGAGCGGTGAAGACACGATAGCCGCCTCGCAAGTGCTTGCGAACTACAAGAACGAGGCGGGACTCGTCGGTGAGGAAGTCGAGGTCATCGCGGCCTCGATGAGCGTGAACACCATCGCGTAAGGCGAAACCTTTTTTTCTTTTTTTTCTTTTTTTCCCCTTCTCCTACCCCAAACAGAATATTTATATAGGTGCGGTGCCATGGCCTCTTCCATGGTGAGACTCCAAGCCTTCCTCCCCCTCCTCGCGCTCCTGCTCCTGCCCGTCGCGCTGGCAGAGGAATCAGTGATCCACGACGAGTGGCACTCGTACAGCGACTTCTTCACCGTCGACAACGACTACTACGAAGTGGCCAACGCGCACGTCATTGAAGGGAGCGTCATGATGGTCCGCACCCTGCTCAAGCGCAACCAGGCAAGCCACATCGTCACCGGCGAGATCGAACGGGTGGGCAAGCAGTACTACCTCTCAGAGGAATTGTGCGAGACCAGCGGCCTGCTCCGGTTCTGCGTGGTCAATGTTTCCCTCGACCCTGAGAAGGGCGCCCGAGCCGATGAGAGCGGCCACTACTGGTACGGCACCCGCATCAAGATTTACGAGGAAGAAGCGGACGCCGCGGTGCTCGAGCTCACGAGAACCATCGTCGGCGGCACCACCCTGCACTACGCTGACGAGCAGAAAGTGACCGTCACCCTCAAGAACACGGGCACCAAGAGCGCGGAGGACGTACGGTTCGAAGAGGTCGTCGGCGAATGCCTGGCCATCACCCGCGTCGACGGGCTCACCCGCATCGGAAGACGCCTCTCAGCAGACATCCCCATCCTCTACGCTGATCGCCAGGAAACACTGAGCTACTGGGTGCGGCCGGACGCGTACTGCAACGAGAGCTGGCTGAACGCCACGGCCACGTACGACAGCCCGGAACCAGAGACCTTAGAGGACGACCAGAAAGTGACCATCCCCTGGCCCTACAAAGCGTCCTTCACGATCAGCGACGACGAGGTCGGCCTCGGGGTGCGGTCAGACTTCACCTTCACCATCGAGAACGAGGAGGAAGCGGACATCGACGTGGCCTTCTCCCTCATACACCCCCTGAACGTCATCGCCACCGATCCCAGCGGCTTGCAGGAAGTGACCAAGAACCGGCTCGCCTACGAGGAGAGCATCCGCCCAGGCGGCAAGGTCACGCTGACCGCGCGGCTCTCGAGCGCGAACGCCTACGTCTACGACCTCATAGGGCTCCTCAAGGTGACCGTCAAGGGAGTCGAGTTCGCGGAGACGTTTACCGAGGAGCTGCGCGTCAACGCCGACGGCAAGACGAGCTACAACGATGTCGAGCCCAACCTCCTCTTGAACAAGGAGACCATGCGGTCAGGCGAGACCCTCACCATCGGCGTCTATCTCAAGAACACCGATGACAAGTACCGCCTCTACCGCGTCGACGGCTGGGTAGGCTCGGCGTTCTTCAACGAGTCGTTCTCCATCCCCTCGCTCTCGGCGTCGGAGAACGTGAACGTCCTGTTCAAGACCTACTACCCACCAGAAGTACACCTCCCCACGACCTACCTCGTAGAGGTGAAAGGCACGTACGACACGCCCGAAGGGTTCACTTATCCCTTTCACGAGAAGAGCGAGGTCCTCATCCTCCCGGAGAACATGAGCGTCGTGCTCACCCAGCAGACTGACAAGAAGGAACTGCTCAGGGGAGAGGAATTGACGGTCACCATCAAGGCGAAGAACCTCGCGGACAGCGGCTACAACCAAGTGCGCGTCGAGGACTCCTACGACCCAGACCTCGAGCTCACCTTCGGCAAGGACAAAGGAGACGTCTACCTGTACGGCGGCGAAGAAGTCCAGGTGTACGTGTACAAGCTCCGCGTGCCGTTCGGCTACTACAAGGGCAATTTCACCGTCACCTCGACGCTCGCCGCGCAAGGGCAGCCGCTCCTCTCATTCTCTGAAGAGGTCAAGGTCCTCGATCCGCTCGACCCGGGCACCCTGCCCGTGGAGGAAGAGCCAGTGGATGATGCAGACACCTCTGCCAGCGACGCAGATGACACGCTAGCAGAAGATGATGACGGCACTCTTGCCGATGACGACCAGGAAGACGCATCAACGGACGACAACGACGATGGCGCAGACGCGTCCCCGGCAAGAGAGAAAGAAGGGTTCTTCTCCCACCTCATCAACGGCATCGCCGACTTCTTCGCAAGGTTCTTCTCCTAGACCGGCACGGCCGTGAATATGTTGTGCTTGTCACGGAGCAACCGCACCCGTCGCCGCTCCCCCTCGGCGCCATCGCCGCACGAACGCACCGTCACGACTCGCTCCGACGAGACGCCCAGCCACTCATCATTGCTCCTCCCCGGGGCTTGCAGCACGACCGTGATGACCTGGCCCTTCCTGAACGGCTTGGGCAGCGTCTTCTCAGGGTAGATGCCGAACACGTTCTCGCCGCCCTTCAGCACGAGCGAGAGGCCGTGCTCCTCCTCCTTCCGCCGCAGCAACGCGTAGAACTCCTCCCACGGGCGCTCCTGCACGCCAGGGTTCCTCCCACCAGGGTAGTGCAGGAAGTTCTGTACGCCGACGGCCGGCCAGCGCTTGTTCTTGATGGTCTTAGCCAGCCCGAGCAACGCGTCGAGCTGGTCATCGTTCACGCCGGGGATGAGCACCGGGGTGAGCAGGACGTCAATCCTCCCCTCGCAGCGCGCTATCATCTCGCGCAGCCGCGGCAGGTGCTGGGCGCCGCCCATGAGCTTGTTCACGAGTCCCTGGTCCAAGGCGTGCAGGGAGAGGTTGATGCGGTCGAGCCCCGCAGCTGCGAGGTCGTCAATGAGACGGGCGTGCAGGAGGGTGCCGTTCGTGTTCATGGACACCACGGCCGCGCCGCCAGCCTTGAGGTCCCTGACGAGCTCGACCAGCTTCGGGTACAGCAACGGCTCCCCCTGGGGGCCGATGTTCGCCTCGACCGGGTGCTCCTTCAGCTTGGCCAAACGAGAGAACCAACTGACAAGGTAGCCTTCCTCGACGAGGATATCCCGCTTGTCGTTCTCGCCCTCTCCCACCGAGCAGAACGTGCAGGACAAGTTGCACCCGGTGAGCGGCTTGACCTCGAGGATGTTGCTCCCCCTGTCGATGATGCCGAACTCATTGCTCCCCAGCAAGGGGATGCCCGACCCTTCGTGGAGGTACAGGCACGGCTTGTTCCGCACCCGGTGCACGAGCCGCCCCAACCCTTCATCCAACAACAGGTTGAACTTGTTCCAGACGCGCCGCTCCCGCTCCTCGAACACCAAGGATCCATCCCTCACCTCGTAAGGGGCGATGGCCTCGAGCGACTCCTTGGAGAGGAAGAAGTGATAGTTCCTGAGGAACACTACGCGCACGCCCTCCTCCCGCTCCTCGAACAAGAGGTCCTCGAACCCGATGGTGGTATGGTCCATGCGCCGAGAAGCGCCCCGGTTCTTAAAAGGGTTGTCCTTTGCGGCCCAACAAATTTTAAATAGGCAGGTGTTTCACCACGAGAGGAGGAGGCCATGGCTGACATCAAGATAACGTACGAGACGTTGTTCGACCTGTTGCGGCGCGAGCGCAACCGCGAGGAGCTGCAAAAGCTCGACCCGTCGTTCTACGCCGACGTCCTCGCCTACCTGGCGGAGAAGCAAGCCCTCCTCGAGCGTCACGGCCCGCAACGGGTCTACGACGTCTCCGCAGATGCGGAGAAGGCCAGGATACAGTTCCACAACATCAAGCGCATCCTCAGGGAGCTGTACGACCGCCGCGAGAAGAAGCTCGTCTTACTGGCGTTGAGCAAGGTGCGCACCGGCGCGCACGTCACGGACGCCCAGTCATTGCTCCCGGAGGAGCGGTCGTTGCTGGACGAGCTCACCGTGCTGTTCTCCAAGCACCGCGTAGAGGTGCTCGAGCACGTCCTGCGACGAGCAGCGCCCGCCGAGGAACTGCCCCTCGCGACCGAGGAGCAGGCCTCCGGGCAGGAAACACCCCTCCGCCACCCCTCATCTGAGGAGTCGCCCGTCCCCCGAGCAAGGAGCGCGGCTCATGATGACTCGCCGGAAGAGGCAGCCCTCGCTGGTGGCGGAAAGGTGCGCTTCGTCAAGGCCGTGCCGCGCTTCGCGGGCGGAGAAGGGGACGTGTTCGGCCCGTTCAGCCCGGGAGACGAAGCCTCGCTCCCTGAGAAGATAGCCGAGGTGCTCGTGCGCAAGGGACGCGCAGAGCAGCTCTGAAGCACAACGTTTTTAAAGGGCCTGGTGTTCTCACACCGCCATGAAAGTCCCGAAGGTGACCAACAGGCACTGCAAGCACTGCGGCAAGCACACGGAGCACAAGGTCACGATCGCCAAGCGCAAGGGCAGGAGCGCGTCCCACCCGCTCAGCAAGGGCGGCACCCCGCGCGTCAGGGCGAGAGGGCTCAGGCGAGGAGCGGGTAACCTCGGCCGCTACTCCAAGCCGACCAAGCCCAAGATGAGCGGCAAGAAACTCAGCAAGAAGACCGACTTCCGGTACGAGTGCGCGGTGTGCAAGAAGACCACCTCTCAAGCGTCCGGTACACGGGCGAAGAAGGTCGAGCTCGTATAAGCCGTTTCTCCGCAAAACTTTTTAAATGCGCCGTCACTCCGACGCCTATACACCGCGATACGAGGGGAGATAGCATGGCAGAAACCAAGGATCCATCATCGAAATTCATCAAGGTGCGCTGCCCGAAGTGCAAGAACGAGCAGATCATCTTCGGCAAGGTCTCAAGCAACGTCAAGTGCCTGGTGTGCGGCAAGCTCCTCGGCGAGCCCACAGGCGGCAAGACCCGGTTCAAGGCACGCATCCTCGAGGTGCTCGAATAAAAAATGCGCTATCACAAGGAAGGATTCCCGGAAGAGGACGAGCTCGTCACCTGCACGGTCACGAGCGTCCAGTACAACTCAGTATTCGTCAAGCTCGACGACTACGGCAAGTCAGGACTCATCCACATCTCGGAAGTCAGCCCCGGCCGCATCCGCAACCTCCGCGACTACGTCAAGGAAGGCAAGGTCGTCGTGTGCAAGGTGCTCCGCGTCAACGAGCAACGAGGGCACATCGACGTCTCCCTCCGCCGCGTCAACGAGGCGCAACGGCGCATGAAGGTCGAGGAGCGGAAAGCCGAGCAGAAAGCGGAGAAGATCGCCGAGACGCTCGCAGCGCAGCTCGGCGAAGACCCGCAAGCAGTCTATGACGCCGTCGCCGGAGCGCTCTTCCCGCAGTACGGCATGCTCAACTACGCGTTCACCGACGTGGTCGAGAACGACGCTTCCCTCGAGAAAGCAGGCCTTGACAAGAAGTACGCGAAGCCCCTCCAAGCGCTCGTCATCGACCGAATCAAGCCGAAAGAGGTCTTGATAGAAGGGGACCTATCCCTCTCCACCTACGCGATAGACGGCGTCGACGCCGTCAAGGATCTCCTCGTCAAGCTCAGCAAGACCAGCGACCAGCTAGACCTCCGCTATCTCGGCGGCGGGTCTTGGCGCGTCGCCGTCGTCGCGCCGGAGTTCAAGGAAGCGGAAGGCATCCTCAAGCAAGCGCTCGCGCAGACCGAGATCGTCGCCGGCAAGCGCGGCATCAAGACCGACTTCCGGCGAAAGGAATAAACGCTCATTCGCACGCGAGGGGTGAACAAGAACATGACCGCGCACATCCTCATCTGCCCCGATTGCGGCGGCTACGGCATCACGCCCTCATGCACGTGCGGCGGCACGCGCGTCAGCCCGAAGCCCGCGAAGTACAGCCCTGAGGACCGCTACGGATCTTATCGACGGGCCGCCAAGAAGGAGGCAAGGCCATGACCGCTGACAGGAGCTGGAAGGTCACCGTTGAGCGGCGCCCATCATTGAAGGACACCACGTTCATCGAAGGGTTACCCGGCATCGGCAACGTCGGCAAGGTCGTCGTTGACTACCTCATCGAGCAGGTCGGTGCGGAGCGCATCGCCCGCTTCTTCTCCAACACCCTCCCTAACTCGGTGTTCGTGAACGAGGACAGCCTCGTCGAGCTCCCGAAGATAGAGGTGTACCACGCCCGCATCAAAGGCAAGGACTTCCTGTTCATGACCGGCGACGTGCAACCAGCGGACGAGGTCGCCTCCTACACGTTCTGCCAGGAGGTGCTCTCCCGCGCAGGGTCATGGGGGGTGAGGCGCGTCATCACGCTCGGCGGCATCGGCCTCCAGGAGGAGCCGTCGCAGCCAGACGTGTACTGCACTGGCAACGATGAGGGGTTCGTCGCCACGTTCGCCAGTCTCGGCGCGAACAAGGACGTGTACGGCACGGTCGGACCGATCATCGGCGTCTCCGGGCTCCTCCTCGGACTCGCAGACCCGCGAACCATGCCCGCGGCGGCGTTGCTCGCCGAGACCCTCGGCCACCCCATGTACCTCGGCCTCAAAGGCGCCAAGAGCATCCTCGGACTCCTCGACGAGCGATTCGGCTTCGGCATCTCGTTCGACGGCCTCGACGAGGAGATAGCGCAGCTCGACGACGAATCACCCGACCAGAAAAGCAACCCTAAGCTGGACTCCATCAACCGGCTCAAGCGCTACAAGGACATGAACTACATCGGGTGACGTTCCCCACGCCGCGATAATAACACTACCTTTAAATACTCTTGTTGGTCTTGGACGCCTGAGGGAGCTTGGTGGCCTGGACGAGAGGAAGAGGTGGGCGGGCGGCAGCCCGCAAAGCGCAGATAAGCATGGAATACCTCGCAGTGGTGGGTATCTCCTTCTTCCTCATCATCCCCATGATCATCATCTTCTTCGACCAGTCGAACGCGCTCAAGGACGACATCACTGCCATCCAGATAGAGAAGATAGGCCTCGAGATCATGGACGCGGCGGAAGAGGTCTACTACCTCGGCCCGCCGAGCACCAAGTACCTCACCGTCTACCTCCCAGCAGGCGTGGAGGCCATCACCATCTCCTCACAGGAGATAACCTTCTCCTACCAGCTCGGCAGCGCCCTGCTCGACTACCCCCTAGGGACGGGACTACCCCTCAACCTCTCAGGCACCATGAGCGTCCACCCAGGGCAGCACCACGTCACCGTCCAGGCCCAGGACGACGGTGTCGCCATCAGTGATAGCTCATGACCACCGCAAAAGCGCAAGTAGCCATGGAATTCATCCTGTTCTCCATACTCGGCGTCTTCTTCGTCATCGTGCTCATCGGCGTCGCCATCAAGCTCTCCAGCAACGCCCTCGAAGACCAATCCCAACAAGAAGCGAGCGACCTCGCCATCACCCTGCAAGAAGAACTCATCCTCGCCTCCGAGATGCTGCCCGGCTACCACCGCGCCATCGACATCCCCCTGACGCTCAGGAGGGGCGGCTACACGCTCACGAACGACAACCACAGCTTCACCATCGCCAAGGACGGCATCACCCTCTCCCTCTCCACCCCGCCGCTCAACGGCACCCTTATCAAAGGGAGGAACATCATCAAGAACAGGAACGGCACCGTCGTCATCAACTGAGGAAGAACGCACTATGAGAAAAGCGCAGGTCTCAACGATCGACTTCATCACCGGCTTCGTCATCATCACAGCAGCCCTGGTGCTCGCCACCACCATCATCCTCAACCTCCAGGAGCCGAGCAGGTTCGAATCCGTGAAGCGCCAGGCGCTCTCAGCCTCAGAACACCTCATGTCAGAAGGCTACCCCCATGACTGGAACGACACCACCATCGTGCAGGCAGGCATCCTCACCGACCACCAACTCAACCTCACCAAGCTGCGACGCGCAGAAGGGTTGGGCTACGCCGACCTCAAGACCGCCCTCAACCTCCAAGACGACATCTACTGGTACTTCCTCAACAGCACGCACGTCCTCAACCTCTCATCATGCGGCTACGGCAGCCCTGACGTGACCACTGATGAGCGTTGCGAGCCGTCATTCTCCCCTGACGAGAACCTCGTACGCGTGGAGCGGTTCGTCACGCACAACGACACCATCATCATCATGGCGGTGATAGCATGGGATTGAGCAGACAGGCGATGTACTTCTCCATGGACGCCCTGCTCGCAGCCATGCTCATCCTCGGCGGCTTCTACTTCATCTACCAATTATCCGTGACGGAGAGCCCGACCGAGCACCTCGACTACCTCTCGAAAGACCTCCTCGTGGCCCTCGACGCCATACCCGTAGCCAGCATTGACCACTCCTTCATCCAGCAAGAGCTCGCCAACGGGAACATCACCTCCCCCGAGAACACCATCCTGGAGCAGATAGCGGAGTACTGGGCGAGGGACGAGAACGCCAAGGCGGAACAGCTCGCCAGCATCGCCCTCGCAGGCGTCGTCCCTCCTTCGATGGGCCTCCGCGTCCGCATGAAGCCAGACCTCATCTACGAGCAGCCGCACAGCACCAACGCAGGCGTCATCGCCTCGCGGCGCATGATATCAGGCATCGAGAAGGGCAAACCACTACAAGGATCATCGTCGTACGGCTACCTGCGCAACATCCAGGACAAGCGGTCATCCGCGTACGCGTACTTCGGCGGCTTCATCGGCCAGGGCAACATCACCGTGCAGCTCGAACCACTCCCTGACGACGTGAACGCCACGCGCATCGAGGGAATCGCCCTCGAGGCCGACATGGCGAGGAACTTCACGGTCAGCATCAACGGAATCCACTGCGCTGACCTCGAACCCTCCACTGGCGGGATGGTGGCTGATGAGTGGGACCTCTCCTCGTGCGACGACTCGTTAGCACCGGGCAACAACACCTTCACGATATCCTTCGACAGCCTCAACAACGCGTACGTCGGCGGCGGGTTCATACGCGTCGAGTACGAGACGGACTACTTCTTCACCAACAAGAGCTACACCACCACCCGCTACCAGTTCCCAGGAGTAGAAGGCGTCATCAACCTGTACGACTCATTCTACGTCCCCGGAACCCTCATCGAGCTCGAGATACGCCTGCACTACTACGCCAACCACTCCAACACGAGCAACCCGCTCTACCTCACCGTCGGCAACACCGTCGTCCACCTCGACACGAACAGCACCGAGCCCGTCGCCGTCACCCTCACCGACCTCTACCTCTCATCACTCCTGGACTACTCGTTGATGAGCAACGCCACCATCCCGTTCAGGCTCGGGTTCGAGAACCTCACCTACTCCACCGAGTACGAGGGCAACGGCGACGTCGTCGTCGTCACCGACACGAGCGGCAGCATGAAGTGGAACCTCACCACCAACTGGGGGGAAGGCGTGCCGAGGAACTGCTCAGACCCCCTCATCTACCATGACTCCTCGCAGCGAATCTCCATCGCGAAGTGCCTGGACAAGGACTTCGCCACGCAGATACTCAACGTCTCCGGCAACATGGTCGCCCTGATAGGCTACAATGATGACATCGAACTCCTCAACCTCACCGATAACATCACCCTGATAGAGGAGGAGATAGGCATGGGCTCCGGCTGGCCGCCCGGCTACGGCGCCGACGGCTCCACGTGCGTGTGCTGTGGCATCAACGGCGCGGTCGACGTCCTCAAGTCAGGCGTGGCCAGGACGCTGTACATCGACCGAGAGGAGAACTGGTATTATTGGAACGAGAGCCTCGCAGGCGGCATCCCCCGTGACGGCGCGGGCAGGGACTGGTTCCACCCGGACTACGCGCTAGCGTCCTCTTGGCCCTCAGGCCAGGCAGTGCTCGGCCACGATGGGGGCACCGGCGGCGTAGTCATAGCGACCGAGCTAGGCAGCAACCTCCGCAGCCACCGCTCAAGGGTGCTCGTCGGCCCGAACGACCTCGCCATGGACCTCTGGGAACTCTCCGCGGACAAGGAGACGCCGGAGGCTGACTTCACGAGCGGGCTGAACAGCACGGCGAACACGTACGGCCTCGGCGCCGGCGATGACGGTTGGGACTGGTCTTCGGGCACGTTCGAC
>JAFGNA010000014.1 GCA_016927245.1 Candidatus Woesearchaeota archaeon | reverse complement strand
GAAGACCGGCCGCACCACGGTCTGCAAGACCTCCTCTGGGCCGCGGCCGTAATCGACGAGGACGCGCTCCAAGCGCACCGGGACGCTCTTCACCTCGACGTGCGTGACCGCCACAGGGGCGCCCTGGTCTCTGAACGACAAGTCCTCAGGCAAGCAGTCGCCCGGCCGCGCCTCGTTCAGATCGCTCGCCACGCACACAGGAGTAGTCAATATGGTCTCGTACGGGTAGCACAAGCTCACCGAGACGTCCGTGTCCGCGCCC
This sequence comes from Candidatus Woesearchaeota archaeon, assembly GCA_016927245.1. Lineage (GTDB taxonomy): Archaea > Nanobdellota > Nanobdellia > Woesearchaeales > WJKR01 > WJKR01. Next base: position 17,001 of record JAFGNA010000014.1, on the reverse strand, counting down.
AGCCGCTGAGGACCCGGTGAGCGCGCCTGGAGCATGCCCAGCGTGACGACCCGCGACTCGCCCTCAGGCCAGTACGGCGACTTGCCCGCGAGGAATAACTCCTCGCGCGACCGAGCCCCTGCATCCAGGAATGACTCATCCTCGAAGAAGAAGAAGTCGTCATAGATGAGCGTGGCCGTCGCGTACATCGGCACCATGGACTCGTGGCCGTTGTAATACGCAGGGTACACCGACGAGAGGTCGAACGATCCTTGGTTGTGCACCCGGATGGAGACCGGAACGAGCTCCTCAGGGTAGACGCGCTCCGCGGGGCTGTTCTCCACGAACTCGAACACCAAGCCATCACGCCCCTCATAATAGTTCACGTCCTCGTACCGTACCTGGCGGTCGCAGCCCAAGCTGAGGGAGAGCACGAGAAGGAGGAAGAGGAGGAGCGTGCGCCTAGTCATCATACACCGTCACCCGCAAGTTCTCCTTGATAGTGTAGAGGTAGTTCGTCTTCGCCGCGAACGTCTTCAGCACGAGGTCGTACCCGCCGAGCAACTCTCGCGCCACCTCCTGCTGGCGCGCCGTCGACGACCCCGAGTAATCCTCGCCGTCAAGGGTAAGGTAGCACGTCACGGACTCGAACCGCGTGTTCACGTCACCGACGTCACCGAACGTGTACTCACGATACCCTGGGAGGCTGTGGTCCTCCAACGGCGTCATAGCATCGTCAGCCCCTCGGCCGCGGTGTCTCGAGCCGTCGTAGCGATCGCACCCCTTGAGGAGGAAGGGCTGCGGGACGAGCAGGCTGATGTGCCGGACGCTCGTCACCTCCCCCTGATCAGACCACGCGTTCATGACGCTCGCGCCGAACGAAGGCAAGTCCTCCAAAGGGTTCATCGTGTCCAGGCCTATGGGTTGCGGCAGGTTGCTCCCCAATCCCACCTCGACCGGCCCGCCCGTGTACGTGGCCACGGGGTACTCGTCAATGCCCGCCTCATACGCGGGGTCCCTGCCGTTGCGCTGCGCCTCGAGCACCTTCTCCTCGGGCGCGAAGTAGTACTGCACGTACGCCCACGTGTCGAACGGGAACGACCCCTCGAACCACACGTTATACTCCCCTGCGGGCAGGCCGTCGAACCGGCAATCAGCGGTCAGCTTCTGCCTGCCCTCGATGAGGACGCGCCCGTCGCTCCTCCCCTGCACAGTCACGGTGCCGTTATACACGGTCCGATCATTGACGGAGGACGGCACGGCGTAGCACCGCACCACCATGTTAATCTGGTCCTTGAAGTTCTCGCCGTAGATGTCAGTCCAGATGAAGAACTCCTTGCCTTCATAGATGTACGAGGAGAACGACCGCATGTCGGTGAACTCCACGCCGAGGGAGCGTTCGCTGTACGGGTCCACCTGCCCGGTGTACGCCCGTCCGAGCGAGTCGTTCAGGTTCTTGTCCACGAACACGCCCAGCCTCGCAGGCATGCCAATAATAGTGTTGAAGAAGCTCTGCGCCCCTTCCCTCAAGTGATCCCACGCCTCGAGTAAGGTCTTGCCAGGCCTGATGTCCAGGCCGGTAGCGCCGGCATCCGGCAATCGTAGCCCCGTGAACAGCTTCAGCACGGTGGCGATGAGCAACACGATGATGACGATGAGCCAGACCGAGCGCACCCGGCTGAGAAACGGGTCATCCCCCTGCGAGAACAAGAGGTAGACTCCCCACGGCGGCGCGATAAGGATGGCAAGGCTGAACCACAAGTTATCGCTGAGGAGGCCGGTGATGCGAGCGCCGAGCAGGGAGAACACCAACGGGAGGAACGTGGCGATGATGCTCACGATGAGGTAGTGCACGAAGCGCTTGGACTGGTACGCGCCGAGGAACCCTTCCTCATCGAGGAGCAACGGCGCGAGGACGAGCGCTACGACGAGGTACCACGAGCCGAACGTGCCGAGCAGGAGGCTGCCATCCTGGCGGTACCGCAACCGGAGGTCGAGGATGTGCGAGATGATGACGATGATGAAGAAGATGATGATCTTAGCATTCGCTTTTCCGGAACCACCACCGCTACTCGTGTATCCGCTTCCATACGCATCAGCTATAAGGCATCAACTCACGACCTCTTTTCCACAGAGGCAACAGGGAGAACGCAATATAAAAAGGTATCGGCTGGTCACTTGCGCTTGACCACGACCTCGAGAGAAGCGATATCGATGGTCCTGCTCGGCTCGATTCGGATGCTGTTCGTGCCTGGTCGCACGTACGAGGAGACGTCGCGCTCCCACCTGATATCGTACGTGTCCACGCCTATGGCGCGGCCGTTGACGAACAACGTGGCGGATTTGCGCTCCTGGTCAGGGAAGTCAAGGAGTAACACTGCCTTGTACGCGCTCTTGAGATCTTCATCGCCGTCATCCCCATCAGCGGTGTAGGACAACCGGCGGCCGTCATCGTTGTAATACCGGCCAGGGCAAGCGGACCGCTCGTCAGGCTCGACGCCCGCCTTGCACACCGAGGACAACGGCCTGGCCAACGGGACGTCATCGCACCAATAATTGTCGCCAGCGGCGAAGCAGCAATCCTTGTCCAGGTACTTGGAGCAACCAGCAAGGCACTCCCCATCCTCATCATCGCCGCACAACCCCTCGCACGCCTCTGCAGGGTCGCCATGCCTGTCCTCGTATCCCGAGTCGCACCGGCCGCACGTCGACGCCGTGACGAAAGAAACGCACCGGTCGCCGAGCTGGTCAGTCTCGACGTCGCACCAATAATTGTCGCTACCGTCCTCGAAGCAGCAGTCCTTGTCCAGGTCTGCGCCGCAGCCGTCAGGGCACTCCCCGTCTATCTCGCCGCACCGCTCCTCACCCTCCCGCGAGACGAAGTATTCCTCGTCGAACTCGAAATAATACACGGGGAAGACTGGCTCTTTGAACAAGACCTTGACCGCGACGTTCGTGACCAGGTACGAGCCGCGGCTCGTCGTGAACACCAGATCGTTCTCGCCCCAGTCCAACAGGCGAGGGTTCAGCTCCACGGTGTTCATCACGCCGCAATCAGCGTAGCTCGAGTACACCTCCCTGCCGTTCAGCTCCACGGTCAGCCTGCCAGCAGAGGAGGACGCGCAATCAGGATAGAACTTGAGCAAAGCGCGGTCGAGGTTGTCGACCTCCTCGTCATCGAGCGTGAACACCTGCCTGCTCGTCGCCCCTGACACGTCCTTGACGTCGCCGATGACCTGGACGTGGAGCAACTGGTACTCGTTCGCCTTCCAGAACGCCCATCCAGGACTGGACGCGCCGAACGTGAGCGTGTTGTACCGCTGCAAGCCGTCGGCTGGCAAGTCGATGACCTGGCTGCTCCGCTCAGCCACCTCTTCCTGAATGAGCCGCTGGCCGTTAAGGAGGACGATGAGCCGCCCGTCAGCGATGCCACCAGTGTTAAAGGAGAGCTTGAGATTGGACGCGAGGTCCTCATCAATCCTGAACGTCACGTTCTCGACAACGCTATCAAAGACTGAGGACTTGACGTACAACGAGTCGACGCTCTTGATGACCGACCCCCCGGTCGTCGTGCTGATCCTGAAAGAAGGGACGGTGTGCTCACGCTCATCAACGCTCAGATAATCGATACGGCCGACGTTCTCCTCGAGTAACGTCTGCGTAGGGAGATACGCCGTGCTTCCCCCATTGCCGCCGCTCCCGTCCCCGTTCACCTTCTCGCCGAGGAGCTCTGCGCGCTCCTGCGGGGGCAAGAAGAGGATGTACAGCACGATGAGCGCGGTGATGATGATGATCAGGATTGCAGAGCCGTTCGCGTTCAGCGCGGCATCGCCTTTCCTCGAGGGCATACGCGGGAAATGAGGGGTCGACCTATATAAAGATTATGCTTTTTTCTGAGGAAGCGCCAGCCGCGTCACTCCTCCCGCTGCAACACAGGGGTGAGGACATACCCCTCACGCAGGTTGCCGAGCACCTCGCACCGCCCCGGCGACCGCCACGCATAATAAGCGACGTACGCGCAGAAGATGGCATCGAGCTTGTCCTCGTACTCATCGAGCGACCCGCCACGCAATGAAGAGACGTCCTGCTCGAGGAACTCCTCATCGACGTGCAAGTCCTCGAGGTCCTTCAGGTGATCCTGGAATTTCTGGAACCCTTCCTTGCGGGCGTCATCCTGCCCGCCCCCCTTGTACCTGAGCGTCTCCCCCAACCCGAAGATGACCACCATGGCAGGGTAAGGATAGACCTCGAAGCACTTGCGAGAGCGCTCAAAAGGCCTGATGAACGGGTCATGAGCGATTCCCAAACCTTCCAATCCCCGCACGACAGCCTCGCCACGCCTGTTCCCCGACCACGCCCCGCGGCGCTTGACGCTCACCCCGCCGGCGAACTGCCCGAACAAGAGCTCGACGAGGCCGTCGCACCGCCGCTCGCCCCCAGGATTGACGACCGGGGCGTCGACGGCGACGAACACCTGCTTGTCCTCAGAAGCCTCCTTGACAGCGGCGATGACGTCCTCATCGCTCTTGACGAGGAAGAGCCGCTCCAAACGCACGCCGAACTCGTCGCCCTCCATGACCGCCACTCCTGAGTTCCTCCTCGGCGTCCATGACAGGTCGATGCCGACGAAACGCATCTTACCGCTTCCTCCGACGCTTCCCGAGCCTCGCCACGCCCTTGACCTCCTCGACGAAAGAAGAGACCTCTTCCTCAGTATTATAGAGGTACAACGACGCCCTGGCCGAGCCGTTAATGCCATGCTTGTTGAACCAGGCGTGCACGCAGTGCGCGCCTGAGCGTATCATGATGTCCTTACTGGCGGAGAGCATCGAGGCGACGTCGTGCCCGCTCAGCCCGCCGATGTTGAACGAGGTGATGCCGCCGCGCAGACGCGCGTCCTCAGGGCCGATAAACGAGACGCCCGGCAACTCCCGCAGACCATCATGCAAGGACTGGTTGAGGAGTTGTTCATGATGGTATACGTGCTTCAACCCCGCCCGCTGCAAGTACTCCACGGCGGTGCCCAGGCCGAGGATGCCGGCGTAGTGCTGCAACCCCGCCTCGAACCGGTGCGGTAACCCCTCCCACGTCGCTCGCTCATACGTGGCGTCCTGCACGGTCTCCCCGCCTACGTTGTTCACGTCAAGGGCTTGCAATGACTTCTCCTGCCCGTACAGCACGCCGATGCCTGAGGGGCCGAGCATCTTGTGGCCTGAGAACGCGAGGTAATCGGCGTCGAGGGTGCGCGCGTTGACCGCTTGGTGCGGGATGGACTGCGCCGCGTCGAGCAAGACCTTAGCGCCCACGCGATGCGCGTGCTTGATGATGTCACGCGCGGGGACGGTGACCCCGTCCAGGTTGGCAGTGTGCCCGACAGCTACCATGGCGACGCGGCTACCGTACCTCGCGAGCTGGTCCTTGAGCGTGTCGAGCGAGAACGTGTTGTCGTCGTTGCTGTGGATGACGTCCAGTGCGAGCCCCTTCTTCTCCGCGACGACCTGCCAAGGGAGAAGGTTGCTGTTGTGCTCCTTGTCGGAGACGAGGATGACGTCACCCTTGCGGAAGGGGAAGGAGCGAGCGACGAGGTTGATCGCCTCGGTCGCGTTGCGCTGGAAGATGACCTCTTCCTCCTTCTTCGCGTGGATGAAACGCTGCACGAGCCTCCTCGCCTTGTAGACCTCTTCGTCCACGCGTCGCGAGAGTCGGTGCACTGACCGGCCGGCGCAGGCAGGGTACTCCTCATAGTACTCGTTGACCTTGTCGATGACCTGCCTCGGCCGCAGGGTTATGCACGCGTTGTCAAAATAGATGGGCGGCTTGCTCCCTGCCAGGAGCGGGAAGTCCTGCCTGACCTTCTCCACGTCGTATCCCATACTCCTAACAAAGGAGGAACCCTTGCTTATATAAGTTATGGAAGCATAAGGTTTTAATATCTCTGCTCGTCACCCCTGTTATCATGGTCGAGATCGTCGATTGGCAGGGCATCTGGGCGACCGTTATGGGTAGCCTGGGGCGCATCATCCTCATCGTCATCATCCTCGCCGCAACGGTCGTCGTGGCACGCATCACCAAGCGCCTGCTCCACCGCTACTTCCACAAGGCGAAGAAGGCGAAACTGGTCAGGGTGGACGAGACCACGTACGCATTCCTCAAGCATTTCATCACCGGTGTCATCTACGTCGTCGGCATCGGCGTCGCGCTCTACACCATCCCTGGTTTCAGGACGTTGTCAGTGTCGTTGTTCGCCGGTGCGGGCATCCTCGCGGTCATCATAGGCTTCGCCAGCCAAGCAGCGTTCAGCAACATCGTCAGCGGCGTTTTCATCAGCATCTTCAAGCCGTTCCGCGTCGGGGACAGGATAAAGCTGCAGTCAGGCCTGTACGGCGTCGTCGAGGACATCACCCTGCGTCACACAGTCATCAAGACGTTCGAGAACATCAGGCATGTCATGCCGAACAGCAAGATATCGGAGGAGACCATCGAGAACATGGATCTCGGCGATCCGGAGATCCACAAGTTCATCGAGTACGGCATCAGCTACGACAGCGACATCGACAAGGCCGCGCGTGTCATCCGCGAGGAACTCACCAAGCACCCTGATTTCCTCGACAAGAGAACCGCGGAGCAGAAGAGGAAGAAGGAGCCAGCGGTAACGGTCAGGGTCGTCGCCTGGGGCGACTTCTCCATCCAGCTGCGCGCCGCGGTGTGGACTAAGGACAACGCCGCCGCTTATCGCTTGCGCACGGACACGCTCAAGAGCATTAAGGAACGCTTCGACGAGGAAGGCATCGAGATACCCTTCCCGTACCGCACCGTCGTGATGAAGAAGGACCGCAAGAAGTCCTCTCGGCGGAAACGCATATGATAGAGCTCTATTACCTGGACGCGGGCACGCTTAGGAAAGGGTCGGCGAATGACATCCCGGCGCTCGGGAAGCGCCCGCACTGGGTGGACTGCACGAGCATCACCCTCGTCGAGGCGGAGCTCCTCAAGACGACTTATGGTCTCCACCCACTCACCGAGGAAGATCTCGTTCATCAGCGCACCAGGATAAAAGTGGAGGACTTCCCGGGCTACCTGTTCTGTGTGTTCTACGGCATCAGGAACGGGAAGTCCTATGAGCTGCACGAGATGGACTTTGTCCTCGGCAGCAGATTCCTCATCACCAACCGCAAGAAGGAGCTGTCCTCCTACGTCTCCCTCAAGAAGGACGGTGAACGCCTCGCCCAGTTGCTCAGGCGTGGCTCTGACTTCCTCATGCACAAGCTCCTCGATAACGAGGTGGACAACTACTTCCCCGTCCTGGAGTCCATCGACAAGCATATTGAGAGGATTGACGAGCAAGTCACCCAGCATCCCGAGCGGGAGACGCTCCGCGAAATCCTCAGCCTCAAGAAGCAGATTGTGCGCGTCAAGCGTGCGTGCATCTCGCAGCGGGACAAGGCGGCCGTGCTGGCCAAGGGCGACACGCTGTTCATCTCCAAGAAGGCGGTGCCGTACTTCCGCGACATCAACGACCACTTGGTGCGCATCACGGATGCCGTTGACAGCTACCGGGAAGCGATTGGCAGCACGTTTGACATCTACCTCTCCTCGGTGAGCAACCGCATGAATGAGGTCATGAAGGTCTTGACGATATTCGCCGCCATCTTCATACCCCTCACATTCTTAGCGGGCATCTACGGGATGAACTTCGACTACCTCCCCGGACTGCATTGGAGGTACGGTTACTTTGCCCTGTGGGGAATCTTCCTCTTGGTAGGCGGCGGCATGCTGTATTACTTCAAGCGAAAGCGGTGGTTGTGATAGTCCTCAAACCCTTTTTCTCAGCTGCTTGAAGAGCATCATCGCTATCCACCCGAGGTTCGCGATGACGAGCGCGTACAGCGATGGCACGGCCGCCTTCCAGAAGCAGTTCAGCGCGCTGAAGGAGCAGTCGCTGAAGTCCTTGCACATGAACGTGCAGGCGGCGTCGTTCTTGATGATGTGCAATGCGGTGATGAAGAGCCAGAACGCGATGACCGTGGCGTTGAGGATGGAGAAGTCCTTGAGTCGTTGTCGCATGGGTCTTGCGAGGGAGGAGAGTATATAATGGTTCCTATGGCAGCCAGGTCTCCTGCTTCTTCATCTTCTCCGGCAGGTACGTGTCGATGACGTAGTTCAGGCCCCACTTCGCGAGCGCCTGCTGCTCAGCCCTCACTTTCATCTTCGCCATATCGGTCAACGCTTTCTGCCACTGCTTGTGCGCCTGGATGAACGGGTCGTTCTTCACGAGGTCCTTTATCTTCTTCACGTCCACCTCTTTCAAGGGGTGCGAGGGCAGCTTGTAGTCGATGATGTCCTGCGGCGTGATGCCGATGAACTTGGCGTGCGGGACGCAGAAGTACTCGTTCACATGCGCCGCGTTGCCCGAGCCGACCTTGAGCGTACGGTAGATGCTGCCGTACCCGTACGGGTCGCCGTCCGTGAAGACATAGACGGGAAGGTCTTTTTCAGCTGAGAGCCGCTTGATGAAGCGGCGTGTGGCGCGGGAAGGCACGCCTTTAAGGCTGACGAGGACGCAGTTCGCCTTCTGGTAGTACTTGTGCTTGACCAATCGCTGGAACATGCCTGCGGTCTCTACGGCTAGGATGAACTGCGCGTTCGTCTCGAACTTGAAGTGCTCGACGTTGCTCGGGATAGAATAAGCGCCTGAGGCGAACTTGGCGCAATCAATCCTGACATCCGCGTCGGTGTCCGGGTCGCGGTCGATGATGACAAGGTTGCCCGCCACGGCGCCGCCGTCCTCTTCAGGGATGAATCCGAGCTCCTCTCGAAGGACGCGCATCATCGCCTCGATGTCGTCCATCACCCCGTCTGACTCTGGCTGCTCGTTGAACTTCGCGTCGCCCCAGTTCTTGCTGACGTAATACGCCTCTCGCTTCGTCATGATATCCTCTGTCTCGACGACCTTCTTCGCCTCGTTCATCATGAGCAGTGTCTGCGCGAACCCCTTCACCGTGCTCGCCCCGAGGGAGCGAGACTTCATTGATCCGCCGAGCTCGAAGTAGCCGTTCTTTAAGTTGTAGGAGACGTTCGACAACGAGCGGATCGGCGATGATATCACCGGCTTCTCACCTTTCTTGATGGCGTCGTGGATGGCCTTGGCGTACGCGGTCATCTTCTGCACGACCTCCTTGTCCACCTGGTCCATCGCGGCGCTCATTCCTCCACCTCCTCTTCTTCCCGACCGATGCTCGCGAACTCCTCGTCGTACTCGACATTCTTGGAGGGGTCGAACTCGACGTCTTCCACCTCTCCTCGGTGCTTCTCGAGCAATGACTTGAGCTCTTCCTCCAACATGCTTTCCTCCGCGTCTGACAATGAGAGGAGCTCCTTCAGCGCGGCGGCGAGGTGAGGGATGTACTTCTCGATGTACGACCGCTTCTTCAGCTCGTCGCTCACCTTCCTTTTCTTTGACGTGTACCTAGACAGTTTGCGGCCGACCTCCTGCAAGGCCAGCTTAGTCTCCTTGATGATCTCGGGGTAGTGCGCCAGGGCCTCCTTCGCTTCCGAAGTGAACGGCACCCATCCAGAGGCCATGTGCACGAGCAGGGTGGCCGGTCCTTGGGGGATGTTGGACCCTGATTGCTGCAACCCGTAGGACTTCCACGTCGTCTTCGCTATGGACTCCGTGACGGCGCATGCCCCTTGCTGATAGAGCAATGGCACCTTATTCGCGAAGCGCATGATCGTGACAGGCCCTTCGGCGTGCTGGTTGCCACCGTACGCGATCGCGGCCTCGATGACGAACGGGTTGCCGCGGTAGACGGCTGGGGGCCGCGCGCAGGCGGCGTAGAACTCGGCGTTCACCTCTTTCTTCAACCCTTTCACCAATGCTTCCTCGCCGATGGGCGAGATGCAGTCCGTCGGTGGCATCATCAGCTTGGTCTCCCTGATGCCGGCGATGAGCTTCTCAGCCTCCTCTCGGCCGAGCTTCCTCGGCTTGGCGTCAGGGCTGAGGCGGGCGTTCCCGAGTATCTCATCCGCCGCCTTGGAGCCGACGCGGGAGAAATCCTCCTTGAGGAATGACTTGAGCGTCCGGGTCTCCGTCCATTGCAGCATCTTCATCAGCATGCCGAGCTCCACGCCGTACGGGTGCGGCTTGATCTCCTTCGGCAGCTCCGGCAAGGACTCTATCGCTCGGGGGAAGATGAACTGCTCCGCCTTCGGGTTGGTGTAGATGAGCGTGACGTGCGGGTTGACGATGGCTGTCTGCTTGAGGTACTCGTCGACTGACTGCCACCCTTTCTGATAGGAGGCCTCGAGGTCGATCTCTATCCGGGTTCCGTGCTCCTTCCCCGTCCACTCCTTCACCTGATCGGCGAGGACTTCCGGCTGGTTCTTCTGCGTGTTCAGTTTCAGCTCGTAGTAATGGGCCGGGTCGCCGGCGATCCTGCTCGTGATCCTCGCGGGCCTGCCCGTGGTGAGCTGGCCGTACATCACCGAAGCGGAGATGCCGATGCCCTGCTGGCCGCGGCTGTTATGGCAGGCGATGCCGCCGGTGCCGCCGACGAAGTTCTCTGCTCCAGGGACTGATAGGTCGTACACCCATTCATCACCTTCGTCGCAAACGACTGTGTCGGTGACTTCAAGCAGTGTCAAGTCTGATTGCGCGAACGTGGATAGGTTGCGTACTTGTTGCTGCAGCAAGAGGCCTTTTTTTGTCAGCATGAACATGGTGCCTGATCTCGTGATGATGTCTTGCTCCTGCAAGTGCCGGAGCTTGTATCCTGGTTTCTCTTGCCGCATCATCTCGCTTATGAGCGGATAGCTCGCGCTCCTTTCGAGCATGAGAAACAGCCGCAGGTATGCTTCCGCGTGCTCCCGCGACGATCCCAGACCGTTCCGCGCGAGCCATTTGCTTATGAATTGGTCATTGATGGGTTGTTGTGTTCTCTTGCTTGTCGAGAAGAGGTTGCTCTGGTTGATGTCTTCTCCATAGACTGAGGTGACGAACGAGGGTTTGCTCGTTTTTCCCAATGTACCGCCCGGCTTCTGGTACTGCGCGGCGTGCACGCCCTGCAGTAGCCACAAGTAGTTGAGCTCGTCCGCGAGTCGCTTGCTCACCGTCGAGTGCATTAGGCTGTTGCTGCCCTTGGCGCTATGGCCATCACCCAGATAGAGGTGGTCGATGAATGTTTGTCGTAACTCATTGCTGGCCGAGAACACGAATGAGGGTATTCTTTTGTTCTCTGCTCGTTGGCCGCACCATTCGCGCAGCAGCGTGCTGATGATGCCGCCGAATAGCTTCACGCGTAGCGAATTCTTTTCCGGTCGGTCCTCGAGCGTCATGCTCAAGCCGTGACTGAGCGCGAAGGATTGCACCTTGGCGACGAGCTCTTTTTCGTGCCTGCCGAACGTCAGTCCGACCTGCCTGCTGTCCGTGTGCCCTTCCGCGACGAACAGCCCGAGGAACGCCATGAGTTCCGACGTGAGGGGCCAGATTATCGGCACTTCGTATGTTTTGCCGTGATGATGGCTCCTGATTCTTGCTTGCTCGAAGAATGCCTGGTCAAGCGCGCTGGAGAATGTCCTTGCTAGCCGTGCTGGGATGAATCCTTTGGTGACATATTGCTTGTAGGTGTCGTCAAGGATGTCAATGCGTTCCTTTCCTTTGGTGAAGCGGTAGTACTTTCTGGACTTGTCCCCGCTTTTCTTCTTGTGGACCGTTGTTGCGCGGGCGAAGAGCGACTTGATGGCTTCTCTTTCTCCGTATACGTACCACCATTGCTTCTTCAGGGCTTGTGGCGGTAGCGCTTCCAGGATGTTGATGTCGCTTTTTTGCTCTGGTTCAGGGAGCTTCTTCGGTGCGATGACGTAATCGCCCTCTTTCAGCTTCCTGGCCGCCACTTCTTTCACTTCCAGTGTTTGCGGGTCTAGTGAGAACAAGCTATGGCAACCGGTCACTTTGATGGATTTCCCGTACCTGGTCTTTACTTCGATGATTTCATGAGCTCGTCTGTGTTTTATGACCTTAGAGACTGGCTTGAATGCGTAGGCGTAGTTCTCCCGATCAAAGCAAGGCACGCGCCATCCCTTTCCGGAGATGTCTTCGTCGCCTTCCCCTGGGCAGAACCGATCGACGAGCGTCCCGATAGGCTCAAGAGCCACGCTTCCCTCTTTTTCCACGAGCACTGGTTGGTCTGCGGTGAGCGACTGCCTCAATGAGTGGAACTTGCTCCCGTACAGCAGCTTGGCGAAGATGTTCGGTATCTGCTTCTTCACGATTCCCGGGCCGTTGTCTTCCACGATGATGCGGAAGCGGTCGTTCTCCATGTCTACTATCTCGACGAGGATTTCTGGGAGGATGCCTGCTTCTTCGCACGCGTCGAGCGAGTTGTCAACCGCCTCTTTCACCGTGGTCAGCAATGCTTTGCGCTTGTTGTCGAAGCCGAGGAGGTGGCGGTTCTTCTCGAAGAACTCGGCAACGCTGATGTCCCGTTGCTTCGCGCTCATTTCCACCGCTTTCTGCTTGCGCGCGTCGTTCTCCTGTCGCTGCTCAGCAGCGTAATCGGCCAGCTTGCCGTCCTCGCCCATGGAGGAGCGTGCGGCAGGGCTCGTTTAATAAACTTTTCCTTGCCTTTATCCTTGGCGTGCTCGCCCGCTTCGCTCTCGGACTGGTTCCTCAGGACCGCAAAGCATAAAAACCCCCTTCCTTAAAAAATGCTTCATGGCCAACCGCCAGCTCGTCGCGTACGTCAAGGAGCAACTCGCCCACAAGATGGACGTCAATGCCATCAGGACCTTGCTCCTCCAGCAAGGCTGGTCGCAGGAGGACGTCGAGGCAGCAGTCGAGGAGGCGTACCGCTCCTCTCGCCAACGGACGCACCGCGAGCATCACACCAACTTCGTCGCGGTCGCCGTCGCGGGCGTCGTGGTGGTCATCCTCGCCGTGGCCTTGTTCCTCGTCGCGTTCCGCGAGCAGAAGCCCGACCCTGAGGTGCCTCTCATCGTGCCTAATCCCCCTGATGACCGGCTCACCGGCTGGGCGGTGTGCGCGCACGAGGAGGACAGCGTGGCCAAGCACGCGTGCTACTACGACCTGAACGATGAGGAAGAATTGTACGACTGCTACGCCATCGACGACCCGAAAGAAAGGGGTTTCTGCCTGCGCGCGACCGAAGCGGTGCTGCTCGAGCGGTATGAGGGCTAGAGCTGGAACCCTTCCTTCTTGCGCAACCGCTTCGCCGCCTTCTCCAACCACTTATACACCGATGCGTGCGTGCTGCCGTCCAGCAACGCCTCGACGGCGCGCCTCGCGAGCATCGACCGCTCCGTGGTGCCGATGACGCTGATAGTCTTGCCGTAGACGACGATGGACGTCTCGGTAAGGTTCTCTATCGTGACGCGCGCCTTGCCGTCCGCGCCGATGACCCTGCCCCTGAGCCGCTGCAAGTGGCTTTTCTGGCGGCTGTACTCGCTGACGTCGATGATCTCGATGACGTAGTCCTGCTTGAGGAGGAGTATCGCCACTTCCGGGTTGAACCCTCTCCCGATCGCCTTGACCACCTCTCGCAGGGAGAACAACGCGAGCGAGTCCTTGCCGAAGAGCCGGACGTCTCCCTCCTTGGAGTCCACCTTGATGCTCGTCTTGGTCTGCTCCTCCAACTCCTTCTTCATCAGTCCTTTCGGGCCTATGAGGACGGCGATGCGGTCCTTGGGGATCTTTAATTCGTAGGAGAATTCGGGGATTGCGGGCTCCCGCGGTGGGGGAGTGGCCGTCTCGTCGACGGGGGGAGGCGATGGGGTCATGCAAGGAAGGAAAGGAAGGGCGTTTAAATACTTAACCGATGGCGGCCATGATTTCATCAACGTCCCGCTCCACGCCCAGCTTCCGGAAATGCTTGACGACATTCTCCACGTCCCTCCTCAGCAGTTCCTCCCACCCCTGGCTCTTCGTCGTCGTGGCCTGGGAGAAATCGATGAAAACAGGCTCCTCGTCGTGGTTGAGGATGTTGAACGCGGAGAGGTCGCCGTGGACGAGGCCGTGCTTCTTGAGCCGCTTGGCCATGGCTATCACGAGGTTGAGGAACTCCTCGGGATCCTTCGGCGGCTGGTCCTTGAGCTCCTGCGCCGGCTCATCCCTTCCTATCATCTCCAGTACGAGCACGTTATCCTTGATGGCTATCGGCGCTGGTACGCGGATGACCTCCCTCGCCTTCAAGAGGTTGCGGTACTCGCGCTGCACCCAGGAAAAGATGATCTTCCGGCGCTGCCCTTTCAGGCTCTCGTACCGCTCGTCCTGGACCAGATAGGAGTACATCTTGTTGAAATTGCAGTTCTCCACGCGATAGATCTTGACGATGACGTCCGTGCCGTCCTTCCGCTCCGCGATGAAGACGTTCGCCTCCTTGCCCAAGCGATAAGCGCTGGCGAGGCCGGTGAAATGGCCCTGGGATTCTAATCTGAACAGGGTGCGGAGGGTGAACTCGTCGAACACGTTCTTGTACACCTTCCACTGCTCCTTAGACTTCTTGCGGGCCATGTCGCGCTTGAAGAATGAACCTTGGTTCTTAAAACGAGCGGTTTTCGCCCGTTTCAAGAGACCTTGAGCCTCTCGCCGAGGAGGTGGTCAGCGGTATTTTCAGCGTCCTTGAGGAGTTTCACCGCGTTCTTGAGGTACCGCTGAATCTCCCTCTTCTTCTCCTCGGCGTTACCAGGACCAACAGTCTCCAACGCCTTGACCGCGTTCATGACGTCCATGGTAAGCTTGGTAGCGTCATCTCTGAGGAGATGCAACAAGCCCTTGTTCCGCTCGTGGAAATGCTTAAGCCCCTCGCGGAGCCTCGAGAAATCATCCTCCCAAGACAGCCTCTCCAACGTCTCACGCATACACCCTCATAAGGCAAGCATGTATAAATACTTTCTGGCCGCGAGGATTGATTATAAGCCTTGTTACGCTCTCCGTCTGAAAGGAAGACAAACTTTTAGTGCGATGTTCTTGAAGGGAAGAATTTGGAGTCGCAAGGCCGATTTTTGCTATCCCGAACTGACTTCATAACCGAGTTCTCGCATCTTATCCACATCAGAATCAGATACCAAAAGATACAACGTATATCCTTGGGGACAGCTGCAGGCTTCACAAACAACTTCATGTGTCCATTCCGATCTAACATCGAATATCGTGACGCCTTGCTCCTGGTAATAGCCCTTGATGATCTGAACTTCTTCTTGTTCAAGCTCAGAAGTGTGAACATCCCCAGGATAAGCAGAATGATCATCGTCGTGAGACCCTATCCAATCGACCTCCCAAGGATTGCCAAGGCACTGAACCGGATCGATTTGGACCCACGTCTTTCCATCCTCATTTGGTAAATCAAGACCCTGATTAACACAACCAGCCATCAATATCATTCCCAGCAACAACGTGAACATGATCATTCTTTTCATGCTTTGCATTAATTATAACAAGTATATAAAGTTGTTGATGAGCTCAATCTGAATCAAACCAAAAATCCGTCAAGGGCAATTGAGCATAAGCCCTGTTAGGCGACCGAAACGTAGTCGAGGCAAAACATCGAAGATGTTTTGAGTATTATGAAGAGATTTTCGATAGTTTTTTAAGATAGATATAGTATGTGATATTGGTGACTCAAATAAAAAGTAAATTCGGATTCATACTTATTGTTTTGGCATTATTTTTAGCAGGATGTGTTGCTCAAAAAGAGATTGTAAACAATGATATAGAAAAGGAATTTGACACCGAGAATGGTAAATATGCTTTTTATGAGATAAAAGCAGACACTCCTGGTTATCAAGATTTAATTGATGGAAAAATCAATTGCAATAGATACTGCATCAATAATGCGGGAGTAGAGGTGATCATTAAGGATTCTCGAGTTTACTGTAAATGTATGGTGCCTACAAGCATATAAATTATCGTGCTATCATCAAGTTTTTACCATCTTACAAAACCTCTTCATAATATTTCGCCTAATCATTGTTAAGCGAGAGTGAGGAGTAAAACGACGAAAGCGCAGCGTCCCCTTGAGTAATTTTTTGGGCGTTCCATCTAAAGAGCGAATGCGATACATAAAGAAAAAGAATTAGGGCAAGGTTCAATTATCCAGCAATCCACCCCATTCAACAACAGTAAATCCGGTTCTTTCAGGGGTTTCAATTGTCGGTTCTTCTATTTCAATTTTATTCGAATGAGGTTTAAAGTAGAAATTCAATCTAATCATAGTATCTGGTTTAGGATTGATTATTAGGTTCATATTTTCTTTTAAAAATTGATCTTGAAGAAGTCTAATTTCATAATAATTTGCTTCTGCCAATTCCTCAATCCAATATTCCTTGAATTGAGTTATTTCTTTATCCTTCAATCCTAAGAGAGGTAAGGTTTCATCAAACCAGTTATCAATATTTGAATAATCAACAATCCAGCCTTCTTTTGGAAGCTGAAGACTTCTCAATTGTGCTTCATAGAACAAATAATCGTATTCGTTATTAATCAAACCATTTTTTTCTGCTGTAACTTTCCAGCCAGTTAAGTAATTTGGTTCTGCTTTTGTTATAAATCCATTTACGTCAACCTTGACTTCTATTTCAGAGGTTTCTGTTGGATATAAATAAATTGCTGGTTTTTTAACTCCTGATGGAAAGTTTGGAAAGTCTGGGGTAACACAAATATCCGTGATTGCATCAATTAGTTCTCCAGAACAATTATATTTTTTTATTGAATCTTCTGTTAAGCCATCAATTGCTAATTGTTTTGCTTCTTCAGCAGAATTGACGGTGCAGATTGCTTCTTTAGATTCAATCTTGTTAAGATTGATGATTATTTGAGGACAAGTTTCAGAGATTGAGCCAACAATTGATCTGGTCAGGGGTTGTTCTTTTTTCATTCCTTTTAGATCAATGACTTTCATAGAAACTTTGAATTGATTGTTGATTGGCTCAACCTTAACTTTGCTCTTTTCAATCAAAGATAAAGATTGAATTTCTTCAGTAATTACAACTTTAGCAGAATTTCCATTT